>CAYJPQ010000090.1:0-12871 GCA_964372085.1 uncultured Bifidobacteriaceae bacterium
TGCGCGTCACCGAACGCACACGCGAGATCGGCGTTCGCCGCGCCATCGGGGCGAGCGCGGCCGCGGTGGGCCGCGCGGTCCTCGCGCAGGTCCTGGTGCCGCTGGCGATCGGCGTGGGCACGGGCGTGTTGCTGGCCTGGCCGGTCGCGTTGAGCCTCGTGGCCATCGAGCCGACGGTCATCGCGATGGGGCCGGCATCCTTCGGCTTGGCCGCGGGGATACTGGCATCGGTCGTGGCGGTAGCCCTGGCGGGGCCGTTGGCGCGGGCCCTCGCAATCGATCCCATGGAGGCCCTCCACCGCGAGTAGCGCGCTGCTATCGCACCAGCGTCTCGAGCGTCACCGACGCCAGCGTGGCCGTGATGCTTTCGTCCACCTCGTCGAACAGGCGGCTCAGCGTGTCCGTTCGTGACCCCGCCGCCCCTTCATTGACGTGGCCTGGCCACGGGGCCATGCGCGGAGCTCGAATGGGCTCGAAGATCGACACGATGTCGAGCACGCTGATCTCGCCTCGCGGGCGGGCCAGGCGATAGCCGCCGCCGATTCCGCGCGTGCCGACCGCGAGTCCCGCTCGCACCAGTTGCTGAAACACCTTCGCCAGGGCCGTGGGTGGGATGCCATGCGGCCCAGCCACCTGTCCAACCGTCACGGGCTCGTCGCCCGCCAGCGCCATGTCGACGGCGGCTAACAACGCGTACCGCGAAAACTTGCTGAGCGTCATTGATCCGCGCGAACCCTGGCGGCCTCCAGGTCGAGATCGAGGCACACGCGCTGCGCGATCACGAAGCCCTCTCGGCGGAAGAAACCCATCAGGTCGGTGTTGTCCCACCCCACCTCGGTCCTGAGCACATGGATGCCCAGCCCCAGCAGGTTCGTCTGCAGCTGGGCCAGGAGCGAAGTCGCCACGTGGCGCCTGAGGAAGTCTGGATGCACGCCGATCGCGTCCATCACCGCCACGCGCTCGGTGACGCCGAACTCGCCGTAGAAGACCCGCGCCAGCAGGAAGCCCACGAACGCGCCGTCGATCTCCGCCGCGAGCGACACCGTGATGCCGGCGTCGGAGAGCGCCTGCTTAAGCTTCAGCTTGAAGAACTCATCACGGCGGCGCCCCACGTTCTTGGCGTCGACCAGGATGACGGCCTCGAGATCTGCCGGCCGCAGGTTGCGGACGACGACGTGGCTGGCGAGGGGGTCGAGCGTATCCATGAGGGTCTCCTGCAGGCGTTAGCCCATGAGCTGCCCGCCGTCGACGCGCAGCACCTGGCCCGTGATGTGCCGGCTGAGAGGCGAGCACAGGAACATAATCGGGCCCGCCACGTCACCCGGCGTGCCAACGCGGCCGAGCACGGTCTCGTCGAGCGCCCGCTGGCGGAACTCGGGCGTGAGGGCGGCGGTCATCGCCGTGTCGACCCACCCCGGCGCCACCACGTTCACCCGGATGCCGTGGCGGCCCAGCTCGCGCGCGGCGGTCCTGGCAAACCCGATGAGCCCCGCCTTGCTGGCCGCGTAGTTGGCCTGCCCGGCCTTGCCGCGCTCCGCGTTGATCGACGACACCAGCACGATGGCCCCGCCCCCGGCCTCGCGAAGCGGCGCAATGGCGCCGCGCACGAGATGGAAGGCCGAGCCGAGGTTGGTGTCGATCACCTCCGACCACTCGGCATCGGTCATGCGGGCGAGCGACCGATCGCGCGTGATGCCCGCGCAGTGCACCACGAAGTCGAGCCGTCCCTCGTCGCGCACCACCCGGGTGATGGCCGCGGCCACCTCGGCCCCGTCGGCCAGGTCGCAGGGCACCGACACGGCGCCTGGCGGCCCCGGCCGGTTGGCGCGATCGAACGAAGCCACGCGCGCGCCCGCGTCGAGCATCTGCGCGGCGACGGCGGTGCCGATCCCGCCGCCGCCCCCGGTGACGATGGCCACCTGTCCCTGGAAGCAGAGGACCATCCCGTTCGGCGGGCTGCTCACGCGGCGCTCCTGCCCAGCAGGCCGCCGCGCTCGGCCAGGCGGCGCGCGCGGAAGGCGCCCCACAACGCGGCGCCGATGGCGCCGGCCAGCATCGATTGCGGGTGGCTGCGGATGTCGACGGCCGCCTTCTGCGCGACGGCGGCCTCGGCGAGCGCGGCCATCAGCCCCTCGTCGGCCGCGAGGCCGCCGGTGATGAGCACGCGGTCGGCGATGCCGGCCGACGTCACGAGCTTCAGGTACCGGCCCGCCATCGACTGGTGAATGCCGCGCAGGATGTTGGGGATGGTGATGCCGCGCGACACCATGTTGATGACGTCGGTCTCGGCCAGCACGGCGCAGATCGACGAGCACGCCTCGGGCGCGTCGCCGGTCTTCGAGAGACGCCCAATCTCCTCGAGGGTCACGCCGAGGTAGCGCGCGATGTTCTCGAGGAACTGTCCCGACCCCGAGGCGCACTGGCTCGTCATGCGGTACCCGAGCACCTTGGCGCGCTCGTCCATCCGCACGGCCCTGGCGTGCAGGGCGCCGATGTCGACGATGCCCCGCGCGGCGGGCTCCAGGAAGAGGCCCCCCCGCGCGTGGGTGGTCATGCCGTAGAAATGGCCGGTGCGGAAGGGCACCGATTCGCCCTCGCCGGTGGTGGCCACATACTGCACATCGTCCCGGGGCACCCCGGCTTCGGCGATTGCCGACGCATACGCGGACTCGACCACCGCCATGGCATCGCGCTTGCGCACGCGCTCGGTGGCGGTGGCCAGCAGGCGCTCGGCGCCCTGGCCGTCGGTGTCCATGACGGCCACCTTGATGGCGGCCGAGCCCACGTCGATTCCGGTGGTGATCATCGTTCCTCTCCGGCGGAACTGAAGTTCCGCCCTACGGGTCACGCGAAAGGTTCCGCCCTACGGGTCACTACGAGTCACGCGGCCGCGGCGCTGCGCAGCGCGAACAGCGCCGCGCCGAGCGCGCCCGTATAGATCGAATCATCCGAGATGTTCACCGTCCGCGCGCCGTAGTTCTCGTCCACCAGGCTGACGAGCGCGGCCACCGCCGCCTGGTTGCGGGCGACGCCGCCCGTGAACGTGAACTCGTCCTTCACGCCGCCCGACCGGGCCAGCAGCGACATGGCCCGCAGCACGATGGCGCGATGCAGGCCCGCCAGGATGTCTTCCCGCTTCTCGCCGAGGGAGAGCCGCTCGCGCAGCTCGGCGCCCGCAAACACCGTGCACGTGGAGTTGATGCGGACCGGCGCCGACGACTGGATCGCGATGGGCCCCAGCTCGTGCAGGCCCAGGCTCATCTCGTCGGCGATGTAGCCCAGGTAGCGGCCACACCCGGCCGCGCAGCGGTCGTTCATCTGGAACGACGTGACGATGCCTTCCTCGTCCACCTGGATGGCCTTGGTGTCCTGCCCGCCGATGTCGAGCACCGTGCGGGTGTGCGGGAACATGGCGTGGGCGCCCAGCCCGTGGCACAGGATCTCGGATCGGATGCGGCCTTCGGGAAAGGGCAGGCGCTGGCGGCCGTACCCCGTGCCGACGCTGCCGATTTGCTCCAGCGCGAGGGCCGAGACGCGGGCCACGGCCGTGGTGAGCGCGGGGTCGGCGTCGGGCAGGCCCTTGAGCGCCACCTCCGCGTGCTGGTCGAAATGCCCCGCCGCCTCGGCGGAGTTTTCCACGTCGAGGATGGCCTTGTCGAAGAGGCCCGCCAGCAGGTCGAAGCCGACGCCCGTGGCGCGCCCCTCGTCCTCGGCCAGCGCCAGGTAGCGGCTGCCGGCCAGGTCGCGGAAGAAGTCGCTCTTGCGCCGCGCCCCCTCGGCGTACAGCGCGTCGATCTCGCCGTGCATCCGCTCCACGATGCGATCGACGATGCCGGCGGCGGCGGGCGGCTTGGTGAGCAGGCGCGAGAGGAAGCGCCGCAGCTCGGTGTCGAGCACGCGCAACTGCGAGCGGTACTGCTCGGCGCGGAACTTCCGCTCGAGCGCGCCGATGAGCGTGGGCGCCTGCCCGGGATCGCGCGCGATGCCCTTGAACTCGCCCGCAATCAGCGAGAAGCGCGTGTTGATCAGGGCCTCGCTGAGCGCTACCTGGCAGGCCACGTCGTAGTTGCTGCGCGAGTTGGTGATGCCGCGGCCCAGCACCACGCCGTCCTCGGCGAGCACCACCGCCTTCGTGGTGGTCGAGCCGAGGTCGATGCCGACGGTGTAGTTCATGACGCCGCCCCGGGCCGCTTCTGCTCGATCATCTGGAAGTACGATTCGAGCCGGTTCTTGATGTTGGCCGCCGAGAAGTAGCGGGGGTCGACCAGGTCGCTCTCGACGAAGCCGCCCGGCCGCCCCGAGCGCGCCTCCACCTCGCGGAGGATGTGCAGTTGCCCGGCGCTGAAGGAGTTGCAGCTCTTCACCGAGTTGATGAGGAAGCCGTCGGCCTTGTACTCGGCGATGTAGCGCGTAAGCAGGTCGATGCGCGTGGGCAGGCTCAGGTTGGTGTAGCAGCCCAGGCAGTAGTCGGCCAGCGTCTCGAGCGGATGATCGGGATCGTGGCGGAAGCCCAGGTCGTAGACGCCGCCCACCTTCGAATAGGTGGAGGCCACGGCCACCGCGCCTTCGTCCGCGAACATCTTCCAGAACTGTCGGAAGCTGGTCCAGTTGGGCGGGCCTTCAACGACCACGCGGAAGCGCTCGCGCTCCACCTCGCCGTCGGGTGTCACGGGCCCTTTGCCCTGCCTGATGCGCTCGGCAATCTCCGCGCGCAGCTCGCGGTAGTACTCCACCGCGTCGGCCGTGCCGCGAAACGCGCTGAAGATGGGGCCCACGTAGTAGACCGCGCCGAAGTAGGCGTCGATGGGCGACGGCACGTGCTTCGCCGACTGCAGCACCCACACGAGGTCTTCCTCGGCCTTCGCCGACTGGGCCAGGTGGGCCCGCAGCCGATCTTCGTCGTACTTGCGGCCCGTCACCTCTTCGAGCTTCGGAATCACGACGTTCTTGAGCTGATCGACCACGTACGTGCGCATCGCGTCGGTGATGCGGCCGTCGGCCTGGTAGGGGACGTGAAGCATCGCCACCGGGCAGTGGTACTCCTCGCGGAGCAGCTCGAACCACTTCATGAAGGTGAAGCAGCCCGTGTAGGAGAGCAGCAGCAGGTCGGGGCTCGGCAGCCGCTGGCCGGTGGGGCCCACGTTGCCCGACTTGAGCATGCCGATGTCGCTCTTGACGTAGGTGCAGACGTCCTCGGAGTGCCCGAGCTTCTCGGCGGTGGCGATGTACTCCGCGGTCTTGCCGCGCATGGCCGACTGCAGGGCGTTGATCTCGGGCAGCACCGGCAGCACGTCGAAGCTGAGGAGCAGCTCGGTGAGGTTGCCAGGGACGAAGGTGTAGGCCGTGCGCGCGCCGGTGTCGGGCGCCTCGGCCAGGCGGTCGAAATGCCGGGCGATCATCTCCTTCTGCCGCACCTGGCTGCTGTCCTTCTGCGCGGGCGCCGCCGTGGCGGTGGTGGCTGTTGACTTCATGTGGCGCTCCAGAGCTTGATCGAATCGGCAAAGGTGCCCGCCTGCTCGCGAATCACCTGGAACTGGCCGCTGTTCTCGGCGTACTTGAACGCCGTCCACGGCACGCCCGCGCGCTCGGCCGCGCGCACCGCCATGGGCTGGTCGAGCAGGGCGGGGTCGCAGAAGCTGGGCGCGCAGAAGAGCACGCCCTCGGCGCCGCTCTCGGCGACGCGCTGCTCGAGCTCGGCGCCCTTCACCTCGTCGCCGATGTAGCGCGTGGGGCTGGCCGCGGCATCGGTGAGCAGGGCGTCCACCAGCCGCTGCAGCGGGTCGCCGTCCACGGGGATGTCCGACCGGATGAAGCGGTGCACCTGCACGAAGTCGTCGTCCACGATGTAGCAACCCGACCGCTCGAGCGTCTTGATCAACGCCAGCGGCGGCTGCTCGCAGAAGGAGCCCGCCACGAGCACGCGCGCCTGGTCCTGCGGCCGGCGCGACTCGTTGGCCGACGTCAGCGCGAGGTACTCGGCGAACATCGGCGTCGACTCCTCGACGGGCATCACCAGGGCCGCGCGAAGGACGACGTACAGCTCGTGGGTGGGCACCTTCCACGGCTCGCGCCGCCTGAGGGCGTAGAGCTCGCGCACCAGGCGCCGGTCCTCGTTGTAGAGCGCAATCGACTGGCGCAGGGCGTCGGCGGTGAGCGGCCGCGCGCCACGGGCCTCGAGGGCCCCCGCGAGCGACTCGAGATCGCGGCGGTAGAACGCGCCGCCGATGGCCGGGTCGAAGTTCTGCGGCACGTCGAAGTAGTGCACCAGCACCTGCGGGAAGAGCATCTGCCACATGCCCGAGAGGTTGCGGATGACGTCGCAGATGGCCGGAAAGACCAGGCCATCGAGCGCGGCGTAGCTGCCGTTGAGGCCGAGCTCGATGGTGCTGCGCGGCAGGTGGCAGATGTACGACTGGTAGTAGGCGTCGCCCTTGATGATCTCAAGGTCGGGCCGCCCGCCCATCAGGCCCACCGGCAGCACGCCCACGGCGTGCAGCAGCTCGCGCGGCACGTAGATGGGGAGAAAGCCCACGGCCAGCCCGCCCGTGCGGGCCTTCCACGCCTTCACCGCATCGAGCGACTGATCGCGGAACAGCCCGTCGGCGCGCGCGACGAGGTCGGTGAGCCGGGCATCATCGCTCATGCGTTCCTCCACTTGACCGGGCGGCGCTCCATGAAGGCCTGGAGGCCCTCGAGCGCATCGGCGGTGGACATCAGGTCATCCAGGTACAGGCGCTCGATGGCGGGCAACTCGGCGGCAAGCCTGGCGCGAAGCCCCAATCGCGCGGCGCGCACCGCGTAACGGAGGCTCGAGGCCGACTTCGGCAGCAGGTGCGTGCGCGCCCACCCGATGGCCTCCTCGGCAGGGTCGCCGTCGGCGATCTGGTCGACCAGCCGCATGGCCAGGGCCTCCTGGGCCGTCACCGAGCGCCCCGACAGGCAGAGGTCGTCGGCGGCCGACCGGCCCACGCGGTCGGCCAGGACGATCGACGCCATCGGGGCGAAGACACCCAGCATGATCTCCGGCTGGCCCAGCCGCGCATCCGGCGCGGCCACCACGCGGTGGCACAGCATGACGATCTCGAGGCCGCCGCCGAGGCATTGGCCGCGAACGGCGGCCAGCACCGGGACGTGGCTGTCGATCATCGCGAGCAGCGCGCCATGAAACGCCCCGAGCATGGCGCCGGCAAGCGGCGGGAGGTGTTCCGGCACGCTGGCGCCGAACGAGAAGTGCGCGCCCTGCCCTTCGAGGCAGATCGCCTTGAGCTGCGGGGACACGCGCGCGTCGCGAAAGAGCTCGGCCAGGGCCTGCATCACCGCGCCGTCGAGGATGTTGCCCTTCGAGCCGCCGATGGCCACGCGCCAGATGGCGCCCTCGTCCAGCCGCTCCACCGAGAGGGGGCTCGTTGCCATGGTCATCTCCTCTTCGCCGCCGGCGCAAGCCCAAGCTCGAGCTGCGTGAAGGCGCCGCCGACGAAGCCATTCGATCGAAAGAACGCGAGCATCGACACGTCGTTGCGCCGCACCATGGTGCGCACCGTGGTCACGCCCGCACGGGTAAAGCGGCGCCCGGCCTCGGCGACCAGCGCCGAGCCGATGCCGTGGTGTGCCTGCGCCGGATCGACACCCACGGCGAAGATCCACCCGCACGGCGTCGAGCCGAACTCGAACGCGCGCACCTCGCCGAGCAGGTAGCCGGCGAGCGCCTTGCCGTCGCGCGCCGCCAGTCCCACGCGCGCAAACCGGCGCGCCGGACGGACGAAGTCGCCGAACACCTTCGTCCAGTACGCGGACTTCCGCCGGCCGGTGAGCCTGGCATCGAGCCCGATCACCGCCGCGAGGTCAGCGGGCCTGAGCGAACTGATGGTCATCTGTGTTTCATCTGTGGCTTAGGCCTTGCCGTGAGCCTTCGCCAGGATCTCTTCGGTGAGCTCGGGCCCCCAGGTGGCGCCCTCGGCCAACCGGCGGCGGAGCAGCAGCATGTCGGCCTCGCGGCAGGCCTTGCTGCCCTCGTTGAACGCGCGGAAGCCGGCCCGCGCCTCGGTCATCATGTTGAGGCCGAGCCACGCGCGGTTGCTCTCCTTGTTGCGGTCCCAGTGCTCCAGCTTGTGCTTGCGCACGCTCTCGATGGTCTTGGTCAGGCACCCCGGGAACGTGTTGGCCAGCTTGAACACCAGCGCATCCACCTCCGCGTCGAGGCGCGACAGGTCAACCTGGCCCTTGGCGACCATCGCCTTGGCCTCGTCGCGCCCGGCCCCGGTCTTCATGTCGCCGTACACGATGCGTCCCTCGTCCAGCCACCGGTCGGTGATCACGAACGGGTTCACGACGAACCGGCCATCCACCGTGAGGGCGGGCACGACCGACGTGAGCAGGCCAAGCCGCTGCGCCCGGTAGGCGCTCCAGTGCTCGCAGAGCGTGCAGCTCTCCATGGCGGCCTCGACGCCGACGAAGAGCGGCAGGAAGTCGGTGCTGCCGCCGTCGGGCGCGGACCCATGGCGCGGGCCCGCCTGGCCGAACATGGCCATGTCCTGCGACACCGAGAAGTCGCAGGCCATGCCAATCTCCTGCCCGCCGCCGATGCGCATGCCGTTGACGCGGCAGATGACGGGCTTGTCGCACATCAGGATGGCGCTGACCATGTCGTTGAACAGGCGCATGTACTGCCGGTATTCCTCGGGCCGGCCCGCGTAGTACTCGGCGTACTCGGCCGTGTTGCCGCCCGTGCAGAACGCGCGCGTGCCGCTCCCGGTGAAGACCACGGCCACGGCCCCGCGGTCGTTCGACGCCCGGCGCATGCCGAGGATGACGCCCTTCACCATCTCGGTGGTGTACGAGTTCAGCTGCCCGGGGTTGTCGAGCATGATGCGCACGACGTGGAGCCCGGGCACCTCGGCGCCCTCCGGATCGCGGAGGGGCAGCTCGTCGTAGCGCGTGCCCGGGACCGGCTGCGCGGCGGTGAGGTCGTGGTCCTTGAAGGTCATGATCAGCTCTCGGGTACGAGGACGAGGCGCCGCAGCACGCCCCCGGCGTGCAACTCGGCAAAGACGTCGTTGATGGTGGAGAGCGGCCTCCGCTCGATGAACGGCGCCAGGGCAATGCGTCCCTGCAGCACGAGATCGACGATGGCGGGGTAGTGCTCGGGGAGGCAGCCCCAGTTGCCCTGCGCCGTGGCGTCGAAGGCCATCAGGTTGGAGAAGCGCAGTTCCACCGCCTGCGGCGTGTAGCCCACCACCGACAGGTAGCCGCCGTGGCCGAGCAGCGCAAAGGCCGTGGATTGCCCCTTGGGGCTGCCCGACGTCTCGAAGATCTTCACCCGCCAGGTGGGCACCCCCTTCGACTCGGCGAAGGCCCGCACCTGCTTGCGCAGCTCCTTCAGCTCCATCGTGGCCGGGTTCAGCGTGAGCGCGGCGCCGTGCTGTGCCATCTGCGCGAGCCGATCGGCGTTGACGTCGATCGCCACCACGTGTGCGCCAAGCGCCGCGGCCACCTGGATGCCGAAACCGCCGACGCCGCCCGCGCCGACGAACACGGCCAGGTCGCCTTCGGCCAGGCCGCTGCGGACGATGGCCTGGTACGGCGTGGAGATGGCGTCGGCCACGACGGAGAGGTCGGCCAGGCGGACGCCGCCGGGGTTGACGGCGGCGTCGTGCAGGTTGGGGACCGGGCAGAGCCCGCGGGCGGGCAGGCGCACGTGGCTGGCGAAGCCGCCGTGCACGTCGCTGCCGGGGAAGATCTGCTTCGGGCAGATCTGGCCGCGGCCCGCGCGGCAGGCGGCACACTCGCCGCAAGGCAGCACGGCCGGGACGACCACGTCGCGGCCCAGCCAGGCCTCGGCGCCGGCGCCGGCTTCCACCACCGTGCCGCTGATCTCGTGCCCGAGCGTCAGGGGAAAGGGATGACGGGTGGGGACCCCGTCGTAGAAGAAGCCGAGGTCGGTGTGGCAGACGCCGCACCCCGCAACCTGGACGATCACCTCACCGGCGCCGGGTGATTCCTCGCGCACCTCGCGCGTCATCGGGCTGGCGGCCTGCTGGACGATCCACGACGAGACCTGCATGACGACAGCCTCTTCCGGGTCCGCGCGGGGGACGCGGCGGGCCTAAATAGGTATTACAGTTCCTATTTACCTATACCTTCGCGGGCGGGGCGGCGTCAAGCGTCATCGCGGCGGTGCGGCACGCGAGCCGGTGGATCATGCCGCCGAAGATCAGCTGGTGCATCGCCGCGCTCGACCGCGCGTGACGGTCGGGGCGGCGGCTATGGAAACAAGCGGCTGAAGTTGCCGCCGAAGATCTTCCCCTGCGCGTCGGCACTCGCGCCGATGGCGTCGAGCGCGGCCTTCTGCCGCTCGTAGACCTCGCGATTCCACCCCCTCGGGAAGAACGACGAATCGGTGCCGAAAAGCAGCCGATCAGCTCCCACCACGTCCAACGCGGTCTTGAAGACGGCCTCGAGCGTGAGGCCCGGGGTGTACTTGATCCAGCCGTTGGAACTGGATGTGTCGAAGTGCACGTTGGGGCACAGGTCGGCCAGCATCAGCGCCTCGCGCAGCATCCCGGCGCCGAAGTGCGGAATGATGATGGACACCGCGGGAAACTTCAACGCGAGCGCGTGGAGGTCCAGCGGGTTGCCGAAGCGCATCTCGAAGGGACTGGGCAGGCCCAGCTTCTTGCGCACGCCCACCGAGAGCACGCCGCAGTGGACAAAGACACAGGGCGCTCCTGCGGAGCGTGGACTCGCGTTGCTCGTGGGCTCGGTCCCAGGGCCCTCGTGCGAGGCCACGAGGTCGAAAATCGCATCCACGCGAGGATCCGTCAGCGAATAGCGGTGCATCGCCGGGAACAGGCACACCGTGCGCAGGCCGGCGCCGAGCGCGCTGGTGGCGTAGGCCGCCGCGGCCTGCTGCGTGGGATCGAGCATGAAGTACCCGACGAAGCGATCGGGGTGGCGGTCCAGTGCCTGGGCCACCGAGAGGGCATCGCCGGGCAGGGTGGCCATCAGCGCCGCGCGCGTCACGCCGTGGCGGTCGAGTTCATCCACCCAGCGATCCGCCAGCGCGGCGGGCGACACGGGATCGTCCCAGCCGATGGAGGCGGCGATGCTGGTTGGCCGGGACTGAAGTCCCGGCCCTCCGTGTTCGGCTGATGCCGGTTCGGCTGCCGCCGGCCCTCGCTGCTGCGCAAGCGTCGCGAAGAAGCCGGGGGAAAGGAAGTGAATGTGCGAGTCGTGGATGATCATGAGGTCTTGAGGTCTTGAGCTTAAGTCTCCCGACTCACGGCCTGCCCTGAGCGCAGTCGAAGGGCTTCCGACTCCCGTCCAAGATACTGCCGGATTTTCACGGTCCATACCCGGATCAAGATCACGCCCGTCACGATGAGGCCGAGCGAGAGGCCCCACCACAGGCCATACACGCCCCAGCCCAGGACGAAGCATAGCGTGTAGCCCACCGGCAGGCCCAGCAGCCAGTGCGCGGCCAGGTTCACCACCATGGGCGTGCGCGTGTCGCCCAGGCCGCGCAGCGTGCCCGTGGCCACGCCCTGGATGCCGTCGAACAACTGGAAGACGGCGGCGATGTAGAGCAGCGACGTGCCGAGCGCGAGCACGGCGGCGTCGGTGGTGAAGAGGCCAATCAGCCAGCGCGGCACGATGAAGAACAGCGCGCCCGACATCACCATGAACGCCGTGCCCAGCGCGATGGCCGTCCACCCCGACGCGGCGGCCCGGCGCGGTTCGCCCGCGCCCACGGCATGCCCCACGCGCACGGCGCCCGCCGACGCGATGCCGAGCGGCACCATGAACGCGACGCCGGCGATGTTGAGCGCGATCTGATGCGAGGCGCTCGAAATGGGATCGAGCATGCCCGCCAGCACCGTGGCCAGCGCGAACACGCCCACCTCGGCCGTCACCTGCGCCGCCGCCGGGAAGCCGAGCTCCAGCAGCCGCCACAACCGAGCGCGCTCGATGATCCGGACGGCACGCGGCCAGAACCCTCCTGAACCTCCCAGCACCTTCCTGAACCCTCCAGAACCCCTCTCATTCCACCAGATCGCAATCGCGAGCACCCCGAGCATGTAGATGCGCGAGAGAAGCGTCGCCCACGCCGCACCCGCGATGCCCATGCGCGGCAGGCCCACGTGGCCGTAGATGAGCGCCCAGTTGGCGCCGGCGTTGATCAGGTTGGCCGACAGCAGCGCAAACATGATGGGCGTGACGATGTGCATGCCCTGGAGGTAGCGGCGGAAGGCGGCGTAGAGCAGCAGGAACGGCGTGCTCCAGAGCACCACCGAGAAGTACGCCTGCAGCAGCGGCATCACCTCGGGGTGAAAGCCCAGGAAGGGGATGGCGGTGAGCAGGACCAGGCACACGGCCATCACCGGCACGGCCATGAGCAGCGCGAGCACCGACCCGTGCAGCAGCCAGCGGTGGCAGTCGTCGATGTCCCGCGCGCCGTAGGCCTGCGACACCAGCGTGTCGAGGCCCAGGAGCACTCCCATGCCGAAGATGGCAAAGGCCATCTGCATCGACGTGCCCACGCCCGCCGCGCCGATGGCCGAGGGGCCAAGCGGGCCCACCATGATGGTGTCGACCACGCCCATGCTCATCCAGCCGAGCTCGGCCAGGACGACCGGCACCGCCAGGCGAAGGGTGGGAACGAGTTCGGCGCGAAGGGACATGGGAGAAGGGTTCAGAAAGGTTCAGAAGGGTTCAGAAAGGTTCAGAAAGGTTCCGAGAGGTTCGAGCAGAACAAGCTTACGGTAGGACGGGGCCACGGCACCATCCATGCCTCGCGTTCCGCGAAAAATGGGGACAGTCCCCTCTTTCAACAGGAGGGCCGGGACACGGAGGACATGGAGGGCCGGGACTTTAG
>CAYJPQ010000091.1:0-8289 GCA_964372085.1 uncultured Bifidobacteriaceae bacterium
ACCCGTAGAACCCGTAGAACCCGTAGAACCCGTAGAACCCGTAGAACCCGTAGAATGAGCCACGCCGCCCATCTCGGCATCAAGCTGAGCGACTACGATGCGAGCATTCGCACGTTCATCCCTCACTACGAGGCCCTGCTCGACGCTGTCGAGGCCGCCGTTGACGCCCTGGCCCCGCGTGCGCCGGTCGTCGTCGATCTCGGCACCGGATCGGGCGCGTTGGCCGCGCGCGTGCTGAGGGCGCGGCCGCGTGCGCGCGTCATCGGCGTGGACGAAGACGCCGGGATGCTGGGCCTGGCGCAGAAGCGGTTGAAGGGCCGGCTCACGCCGATGCTCGCCAGTTTCGAGAAGGCCACGCTGCCGCGCTGCCAGGTGATCACGGCCTCGTACGCCCTGCACCACATCCGGACGAAGCGCCGCAAGGCCGCGATGTATGCGCGCGCCCATGGCGCGCTCGTGCGTGGCGGCGTGCTGGTGAGCGGCGACAACTGCCTGGCCTCGAGCCCCGCGCTGCGGGCCGCGCACCGCGCCAACTGGATTCGGCACCTGCGCACGCGCTACAGCGCCGGCAAGTCCGAAGGGTTCCTGCGCGCCTGGAAGAAGGAAGACGTCTACTTCACGCTGCGGGAGGAGGTGGCCATGCTGGAGGCCGCCGGCTTCTCGGTGGACGTCGCATGGCGCCGCGACAGTTTCGCCGTGATCGCCGCCCGCAAGCCCTGAGCCCTAAGCCGTTTACGTGAGCTCGACGAGCACGATGTCGATCGTGCGCTCTTGCTGGGCGGCGGCCTGCCACTGCACGAGGATGGGGCTCTGGTAGGTGCCACGCAGCAGCTGTGGCGCCAGCGCCTCGGCGCCCGATCCGGCCAGGAAGCTCACCCGGCGCGAGCGCAGGAAGCGGCCCGCGGGCACCGACATCACCTTGCCAATGAGCCGCTCGAACGACGACTGGTCGAGCCGGAGCGCCTCCATTAGCGAGTTCAGCACCTGCACCACGTCGTAGACCGCGTAGCTCAGCGTCTTGCCCGGGATGGCGCGGGGGTCGGCCAGCATGTTGCGGCCCTTGATGGCGGCAAAGCGGAAGGGGTTCTTCAGCACTTCCACCAGGTCGTGCTGCATCAGCAGCGTCTCGTACTCGTTCACCGTGATGCCCACATTGCGCTCGCCCGGCGGGACCACCAAATCCACGCGCGCGCGCTCCACGCCGGCGCGGGCCACCAGCTCGTTGACCTGGTCGATGAGGCCCACGCGCGGGTCGGCCAGGTTCACCGAGTCGATGGCGTGCTTCGACATGTGCACCGGCACCGACAGGCGCGACACGATGCGCTCGTGGTCGTAGGCGACGATGGTGGTCTTGCGCTGGCGCGTGGCCACCTCCGTCATGCCATCGAGCTCGATGAAATAGACCGGCGCGTCGGGGCGCGTGCGGTACGTGACGCAGTTGCGGAGGCCCGCGCCGATGAAGGTGAGGTGCGAGTCGGCGTTGCGCGGCTCCACCTTCTTC
Organism: uncultured Bifidobacteriaceae bacterium; assembly: GCA_964372085.1. Classification (GTDB taxonomy): domain Bacteria; phylum Acidobacteriota; class Vicinamibacteria; order Vicinamibacterales; family UBA2999; genus 12-FULL-67-14b. Next base: position 1,502 of record CAYJPQ010000091.1, read on the forward strand.
TGCGCCTCCGAGAGCTCGGTGCGCAGCTCCATCTTGTCGTGGCGGTACTCGGCGCCCTGCGGAAACAGGGCGTGGAAGCCGCGGAAGAACTGCGACAGCAGGTCGTTGTTGTGGTGCAGCCGCACCAGCAGGCTCTGATCGAGGTAGCCCGCGGTGGTGTGGAACGACGTGTACAGCGCCCGCCGGTAGCGGCTCAGCAGACGAGCCGCGTCACCGGGGATTCGGGTGGTGACGTCGATGGTCTCGAACCGGCGTTGGGGAGCCAGGGCGAGCGTGAGCTCTGTAGGACGCACGACCTATTAGTATAGCCCGGCCGTGGGCCATGGGCTAGAATCCACGGCGATATGAGCGCCCAGGCCCCCCGCCCCCACGGCGGTTTCCATTCCGTCCTTGACCGCGACCACCCCTATATCTTCCTCGATTCCTGCATGCAGATGTGGCCCGACGCCGATTTCGGGTCGGCCCACCATCACGGTGTCACCGCCTACGGCGTGACGGCCTTCGAGCCCCACGATACCTTCGAGCAGGCCGTGGAGCGCCTCATGTTCTGGCACCTGGTGGCGCGCCGCCACGCCAACCTCTTCGTGGCGCACACGGTGAAGGACATCCGCCGCGGCAAGCAGGACCAGCGCGCCGCGCTCCTGATGTTCGCCCAGGGCGGCGACTGGATTGGCTGGAAGCTGCACCGCATCGAGGCGCTCTACCGGCTGGGCCTCCGGGTGATGATTCCCGCCTACAACCGCACCAACCACCTGTGCGACGGCATCCTCGACCGCACCGAGGGCGGGCTGAGCCGGTTCGGCGGCGCCGTGGTGGACGAGTGCAACCGCGTGGGTCTCGTGCTCGACTGCACGCACCTGGGCCACCGCTCGAGCCTGGAGATCATCGACCGCAGCAAGGCGCCGGTCATCTTCAGCCACTCCAATCCCCGGGTGCTGGCCGACAACCCCCGCAACATCAGCGACGAGCAGATCACCGCCTGCATCCGCCGCGGCGGCATCATCGGGTGCGTGGCGTGGGGCCCGCTGGTGATGCGCAAGGGGACCACGCACTGGCCCACCGTGGACGAGTTCATCGCGTGCATCGACCACGTGGCGCAGCTCGCCGGCAACGCCGACCACATCGGCATCGGCACCGACATGTCGCTCGGCAGCTACCCCCCGCACGACACCGACCCCTGGGGCGAGCCCGCCTACGTCTCGATTTCCGAGGAGTACGGCAGGCACGTGACGCCCGACATCCGCTCGCACAAGCGCGCGCTCGACGGCTTCAGTGACTATCCGGAGATCGTGAATGTGGCCGGCAAGCTCCTGCAGCGCGGCTACACCGACGCCCAGGTGCACGGCATCCTGGGGGAGAACTACCTGCGGCTGTTTGACGCAATCTGGCGATAAGAATCAAATGCAACCACGAAGACACGGAGAACACGAAGAGTCCCAAGGGCATTTGATCAAGATGCTTCGTGTCCCTTCGTGTCCTTCGTGATCTTCGTGGTTGCCTTTTGCATTCACTCGTCGTAATCCGACAACACGCTCGGCGACGCCGACGCGCGCAGGGCGTTCAGCACGGCCAGCACGTCGATCGCCTCCTGCGTGACGGCGCCCGCCACCGGCGGCAGGTAGCCGGCGGCGGCCACCAGCATCCCCACCACGCTGAGCGCCATGCCGCCCACGGCGCTCTGGAGCGCGATGGTGCGCATGCGGCGGCCGATGTGCAGCAGGTGGTCCACCCGCTCGAGCGAGCTGTCGAAGATCACCGCCCCTGCGGCCTCGGCGGTGACGTCGCTCCCCTGCCCGAAGGCAATGCCCACGGTGGCGGCGGTGAGCGCCGGGGCGTCGTTGATGCCGTCCCCCATGAACACCGTGTCGGCCCGCGCGGTCTCGGCGCGCACGAGCGCCAGCTTCTGCTCGGGGCTTTGCCCGGCATGCACCTCGGTGATGCCCACCTTGTCGGCCAGGTAGCGCACCTCGCTCTCGCGATCGCCCGACACCAGCATCACCCGGTCGAACCCGTGCCGGGGGCCCAGGTGGTGCACGAACGACCGGCCCTCCACCCGCGGCTCGTCGCGGAAGCGCAGCATGCCGGCAAAACCACCGTTGATGACCACGGCGCACTCGAGGCCGCCGGCCAGCGCCGGCATCTCGCCGTTCCCGTCGAGCTGCCGCGCATCCACGTGCTTGCGGCTGGTCACGAGGATGGTGAGGTCGTCGATGACCCCCCGCAGGCCCTCGCCCGGGCGCTCGCTCACCTCAACCGCGTCGTGCAGCGCGAGCCCGGCGTCGCCGGCGGCTTCGACGATGGCCGCGGCAAGCGGGTGGCGTGAGTACCGTTCCAGGCTGGCCACGCTGCGCAGCAATTCATCGCGGGACATGCCCCCGGCCAGCAGCACCTCGGTGAGCTTCGGCATCCCGTAGGTGAGCGTGCCGGTTTTGTCGAAGATGGCCGTGCGGCACGTGTCGATGCGCTCGAGCACGGCCGGGTCCTTGATGATGATGCCGCGCCGGGCCGCCAGCGACACCGACCCGATGATGGCCACCGGGATGCCGATGAGCAGCGGGCACGGCGTGGCCACCACCAGCACGGCCAGGAAGCGGACGGGATCGCCGCTCACCGCCCACGCGGCCACGGCAATCGCCACCGCCACGGGCGTGTACACCGCCCCCAGTTGGTCCCCCAACCGGCGCAACTGCGGGCGGCGCTGCTCCGATTCGCGCATCACCTGCATGATCTTGGCGTAGCGCGAGTCCTCGGCCTTCTCCTCCGCGCGGATCGTCAAGGCGCCCTCGCCGTTGATGGCGCCCGACAGCACCGACGCGCCGGCCGCCTTGGGCAGCAGGTACGGCTCGCCCGTGAGGTAGGCCTCGTTCATGGTGCCCTGCCCCTCCACGACCACACCGTCGACCGGGCAGATCTCGTGGGGGAACACCACCAGCACGTCGCCGACCGCCACCTCGTCCAGCGGCACTTCGGCAAGCGTGCCATCCATCTTCCGGTGCGCCTGCGACGGCATGCGGCGGGCCAGCGCGTCGAGGGCGAACGACGCGCTCCGCACGGCGTACGCTTCGAGGGCCTGTCCGCCCGAGAGCATCAGCACCACCAGCGTGCCCGCCAGGGGCTCGCCGAGAATCACCGAGGTGACGATGGAGACGCCCGCGAGGAGGTCGGAACTGAAATCGAGGCGAACCAGGTTGAGGACGAGGGTCCAGACCAGGGGCACGCCGCCGATGCCGAGCGCCGCATAGAGCGGCACGTTGGGCCACGCGACGCCGAAGACGCCGTCGGTACGCGCCAGGCCGAAACGAAGCACCAGGTGTGCGGCAATCGCGGCCAGCGCCACCAGGGCGATGGCGACTTCGCGGGTGAAGAACGGTCTGCCCGGTTGCGGCGCCGACGGGGGCATACGTTCAGTGTATGCCCCGAACGGGCCGATCTATGCTGTAGCAGAGCTCCCCGCCATGACTCCCGCCACCTCCGTCGTCATCGTGAGACCCGAGCACCTGCCCGGCCTCCGCAAGCGCGTCGCGGGCGCGGACGACGTGGCTGTCTGCTCGGAGCTCGAGCTCCATGCGCACGCGGACATCCTGGCCCATCCGCCGGCCATCGTCGTGATGCACGCGGCATTCGCCGCCACCTCGCGCGGCGCCACGCTGGTCGCCGGCCTCAAGGACCACCCCCATCCCGGCGGCACCGCCGTTCGCGTGTTCATTGAAGACGAAGACAAGGCGCCGTTGATCCTGTTTCAGACGACCCTCGCGCCCGACCTGGCGCTGATCGAGACCTCGCGGCCGCTCGATCGGGCCGGCACGCGCCAGGCTGCCCGGTACCCCATGAACCGGCGCGCCGCGATCGTGAACGGCGAGCCGTGCCAGTTGATCGATCTCTCGGTGAGCGGCGCCCAGGTGCAGGTGCCGATGCGGCTGCGCCCGTCGGAGGTGGTGCGCTTCGCGCTGCCGGATGAATCCGGCGACGCGCGGAGCCAGGGGACGGTGGCGTGGTCCATCGCCGTGCCCAGCGGCGGCATGATTCAATACCGTGCCGGCCTGGAGTTCATCAACCCCGATGCGAGGCGGCTCGCGGCGATGTGCGCGCGGTGGGGGAACACGTCCACACCCCCGGCGCCGTAGCTCATCGCGCCTGTCGCACCACCAGGCTCTTGCCTCGATAGCCTGCGGGATTCACGCCGTTCAGGGTCTGCGTCCTGCGGCCGGCCGCGGTCATGAAGGTCACCTCCACCCGCACGGGCGTCAGGGCACCCAGGCCGAAGTGGACGGGCCCGGCCGACTGCGCGTTGTAGCCGCCGCCGGCCGCCACCAGCCGCGTGCCCAGGATGCGGCCCGATTGGTCGAACAGGCGCACCTCGGCGCCGAAGCGCGTGTGGCGCCCATGCGCGTCGAGCACCAGCACGCTGAGGCTGCGCCGCTTCGCGTCCTCGGGCAGCGTGTTGCGGAAGACGAAGTGGCCGCCCTCGGGGCCGTAGCCATCGGTCACCGCCAGGTCGACGCCGCCGTCGTGGTCGTAGTCCACGAGCTGCACGCCGTGGTCGGCCACATTGAGGGGGCTGTCCCGCGACAGCACGTTGACGAAGCCCTTCGGGCCGTCGTTCCGGAAGAGCGCATTCCGCGGCGTCTGGGCGCCGACCGGGCCCTCGTAGGAGATGACCGACAAGTCAAGGTCGCCATCGTTGTCGTAGTCGCCCCAACCGGCGCTGACCGCATGGTTCTCCACGCCCACGCCCATGGCCGCCCCCACCTCGGTGAACGTGCCATCGCTGTTGTTGCGATACAGGAGATTAGGTCCGTAGTTGGCTGCGAAGACGTCGAGGTCCCCGTCGTTGTCGTAGTCGCCGATGGCACAGCCCACGCCGCCTTCCGCCTTCGTGCGAGGAGGGCCGGCCATGCCGAGGGCGGGGGCGACGTCGGTGAACGCGAGGCCGTCGTTGCGCCACACCGCGTCGGTGGCGCCGGCCTGGTTGGCGAGATACACGTCCAGGTCCCCATCCTGGTCGATGTCGAACCAGCAGGCGCCGACGGTGGGCCGGGAGTCGGTGGGGCCCGAGCCCTCGAAGACCTGCGCGAACGTGCCGGCATCGTTGCGAAACAGCCTGTTGGGGCCGGCGCGGTCGACCGCGTAGACGTCGAGGTCCCCGTCGTTGTCGTAGTCCACCCAGTTGGTTTGACGCGCCGACCGGTTGGGGATGGTGAGGCCGATCTTCGCGGCCACGTCGGTGAACCGCCGGCCGCCGTCATTCCTCAGCACCTTCGTCAGCTTGTCCTTGGCCGTGGCGCCGCCAAGCAGGTCGATGTCTCCGTCGCCGTCGAAGTCGCCCCACGACAGCCCGCGCAGCTCGTGGCTGCCGGCCTGCGGCATGCCCACCTGCGCGCCGACGCTGACGAGCACGCCGGCGTCGTTGCGGTACAGCCGCACCTCCCCCGTACCGAGCGACACGGCCAGGTCCACGTCCCCGTCGTTGTCGTAGTCGCCCCAGGCGTTGGAGTAGGAGTGGGGCACACCCAGCAGTTCCGGCTGCACGGGCGTGAAGGGCGGCGCAGCCTGCGCGGCCGCCAGTATCGACACGGCGCCGGCCGCCGCGCCGAAGAAGCGCATCGGTCCGGTCAGGGCTCCCGTCATGGTGGCTCGACGCACCTCACTTGACGGGCAGCGCCCGCCCCTGTTGTAGTTCCCGCACCATGCGGTCGTCGCCGGTCACTTCCCAGTAGATCAGCGACGCGGGGATCATGCCCGCCGCGTTGATCTCGTCCATCACGCGCTGGATGGAGAAGGCGTCGCCCAGTTGCCGTGCCCGCTCGGCGATCGTCTCTTCCATCAGGCGTCCGCCCGTGATGCAGCTGGCGCCGTAGCCGGGCTGCCGGAGGTAGAGGTGCTGCTCGAAGCCGAGCAGCGGGTCGCGGCGCATCCAGCCCCGAGGCGTCCAGCTCACGTGGATCTTCTGGTCGGCCACCCACGTCAGGTAGCGCGCGATGGCGCGTTCCTGCAGGGCGTCGTACGCCTCGGGTGTGTCGGCCACCTCGAGGGGCGGCAGAAGGCGGTTGCGGTTCTCCTCGAGTCGGAGCGAGGCGTGCGCACGGGCGAGTTCGCGGCGCGTGATGGTGACCTCGTCTTCCCACGACAGCGGCACGAGCAGGACGTTGCGGAGGAACCAGGTGTAGTTGTCCTTGCCGATGCCTGACGGCCCGGTCTTCTTCGACGCCTCGGCGCGCAGCCAGGCGGCGAACTCATCGGTGGCCGTGCGCGCGGCGGCAATCGCGCGCGCCAGCGCCGCATCCTGCGGCCCGGCCCGGCCGCCCAGCACACCCAAGGCGTCGCTCTGTTCCTCGAAGGCCCGCACGCCGCCCACCCACAGGTCTTTCGCGTTCGCCCCGGCCAGGTTGGTGCGGAGGTGGTACTCCATCCCGTTCATCTCGGCACGCACGAGGTGATGGTCCACCTGCTCGGGGATCGACCAGCCGGCCGTGTCGATGGCGCGCAGCCGCTCCTGCAACCGCTGAAGCCCGGCGAGCCGGCGGGCGTTGGTGCCCGCGGAGTAGTCGGGGACGCCGCCCTCGACCCGCGGCGGCTCCTCGAAGATCCGCCATTCCTGGAAGAGGCCGAGCAACTGGCCGTAGGTGCGCGACTGCGCCGGCAGGGCCGGCGCCAGGGCGGCGAAGAGCAGCGCGACTGCCAGCAGAACCGTGCGCGGTGTGGACATCAGGCGGTGATTATAGGCCCGTGGCGGCCGACCCTTGCCAGTGTGGCACACCACCCGTAGTATGGGCGGCACCCTCATCCTC
>CAYJPQ010000091.1:8389-12747 GCA_964372085.1 uncultured Bifidobacteriaceae bacterium
TTCGAGACCGACGAGGACCAGGGCCGTCCCGGGCTCTACCGGCTGCGCAAGCACTTCCTGCCGGCACGGGACCTCGTGCTCAGGGTCGCCGGAGAACCCGTACGCTGGCGCGAAGGCGAGCGCGTCGAGATGAACTGGTCGGGCAAGTACGCGCGCGACGCCTTCATGGCAGTGCTGGCGGATGCCGGGCTTGCGCCCGTGGCCCGTTACGTCGCCACCGACGAGCGGTTCATCATGGTGCTGGCGGCAGCGGCACACCATCCGGCTTCACGATAGAATCGGGGTGTGCCCAAGGTCCGGGACGCCATCAAGCTCATCGAGGCGGACGGCTGGCGCGAGGTCGCAACCAGGGGCAGCCATCGGCAGTTCAAGCATCCGACCAGGCCCGGGCGGGTCACGATTGCGGGGCATCCGTCGGACGACCTGGCGCCGGGCACATACAACAGCATCCTGAAGCAGGCGAGGCTCAAGGAGTAGGCATGCATCGCTTCCTGATCGTGATCGAAAGCGCCGGCGAGAACTTTTCGGCCTACTCTCCAGACCTGCCAGGGTGTGTGGCCACCGGTGCAACCCGGGACGAGACCGAACGGCGGATGTACGAGGCCATCCAGTTGCACGTGCAGGGCCTGGTGGAAGACAAGCTGCCGGTTCCTCCGTCCACGTCGTTCGCCGAGTACGTGGTTGTGCCTGCCTAAGCCCTCTCCTCTCGGCCTCGGGCCGTGCGGGCTCACATCCCACACCCGCCGCCCGTGACACGGTCCCGCCGCGGGCGCTACACTGGGCGCGCTCATCATGGATACCTACACACTCGGTGAACAGCGCGTCGACTGGGCGTATGCGCACATGCCGGTCATGCAGCGGATCCGCGCCGAATACGCGCGGCAGCAGCCGTTCAAGGGACTGACCGTCGCCATCTGCCTGCACCTGGAACCCAAGACGGCCAACCTCGGGCTCACCATCAAGGCCGGCGGCGCCACGGTGGTGATGTGCCCCAGCAATCCGTTGTCCACGCAAGACTCGTGCGTCGCCTACCTGCAGCGGCACCTCACGTGCTTCGGGCGCCGGGGCGAAGACCCGGCGGCCTATCACCGGCACTTCCACGACACGCTCGATCACAAGCCCGACCTCATCATCGACGATGGGGCGCAGCTGCTGTCGACGCTGCACAAGGAGCGCCCCGACCTGCTGAAGGGCATCATCGGGCTTTCGGAGGAAACCACGGGCGGCGTCAGCATCATCAAGGCCATCGAGCGCCGTGAGGGTCTGCGCTTCCCCTGCATCGGCGTGAACACCGCGCTGATGAAGCACCTGTTCGATAACCGGTACGGGACGGGCCAGAGCACCATCGAGGGCCTGCTGGTGGCCACCAACCTGACGGTGTGCGGCAAGGTGGTGGCCATCGCCGGCTACGGCTGGGTGGGCAAGGGCGTGGCCATGCGCCTGCGCGGCCTGGGCGCCGAGGTGATCGTCACCGAAGTGGACGCAACCAAGGCGCTCGACGCGCGGATGGAGGGTTTCCGCGTGATGCGCATGATCGACGCGGTGCGGGAGGCCGACTTCGTCGTCACCACCACGGGCGGCCTCAACGTGGTGGATGCGCCGCACTTCGCGGTGATGAAGGACCAGTGCATCCTGTCGAACGTCGGGCACTTCAATCGCGAGATCAACATCCCGGCGCTGCGCGCGGCCGCCACGGCAGCGCGGGTGGTGCGGCCCGACGTGGAGGAGTTCACCTTCGAGGGCGGCCGTCGTGTGTACCTGCTGGCCAACGGCGAGCTCGTGAACATCGCCGTGGGGCAGGGGCACCCCGCCGAGATCATGGACATGACCTTCGCGCTGCAGTCGCTGGCGCCGAAGTACCTCCTCGACCACCGGCAGGCGCTGGAGGCGCGGTTCTACCCCGTGCCGGCGGAGCTGGACGAGCAGGTCGCGCGCATGAAGCTCGAGACGCTCGGTATCCAGATCGACACGCGGTCCGACGAGCAGCGGCAGTACGACGACTTCTACTAAAGCCGGCGTACGGCCTCGCCCGATCCCAACGCCGCGGCCTCCCGCAGCAGCGCCGGTGCGTCCTCGCGGCCCAGCACCTCGGCCGCCAGCGCCGCCTGCGCCAGTGCCATGTCCTCGCCGTCGAACCAGAGCTGATCGAAGTTCAACCGCGGCCGCTCGCGGAACACGGAGAGCGCCTCGTCCAGCCGCGCCGGGTCGCGATCGGCGCGCGCGAGCAGCGCCAGCGCCTGCGCGTGGTGGAAGCCGCCGCCGAGCGTCCGCGGCCGGCCGTGCAGGTGCGCGATCACCTGGTGGGCGGCCGCCCGCGCCGCGGGCCAATCCCCCTGGTCGACGGCGACGCGCGCGACGCTGCAGAGCGCCGAGCAGCGGAACGAGTCGCGGAACATGTGATCGGATTGCTCCACGGCGTCGAGGCCGGCCAGGCACTCGGCGCGCGCCTCGTCGAGCCGCCCCTCGAGGCGCAGGCACTCGCCGACGAAGGCCCGTGTGCCCACCGTGTTGGATCCGGCCGGGGCCGATTCGAGCGCGACGGCCTCACGGAGGCACCAGTGCGCCTCCGCCAGGCGGCCCTTCGCCAGGTGCACGGCTGCCAGGCCGATCCAGGCGAAGCCAATCGGGGGATCCAGCACGACAGCCCGCTGGAAGAGCGGCTGCGCCTCGTCGTGCCGATGGGCGAACAGGCGGGCGCATCCGGCGAAGTAGGGCGGGTAGCTGTTGTGGGGATCGAGCGCTTCGGCGCGACGCTCGATGTCGTGGGCCTCGTCGCAGCGGCCGCGCCGCATCAGCGCGTAGCCCAGCCAGACGTGCGGCTCGGCCAGGTGCGCATCGGCGGCGATCGCCCGCTCGGCATAGTCGGCCGCGCAGTCGAGTTCCCACAAGTCGGTCGTGAACGTGTAGCGCATCGCGTGCAGGCCCGCAAGACCGGCCAGCCCGAGCGCGTGCGTGGGTTCGGCGGCGATGGCCTGCTCGTACAGCTCGCGGGCACGGTCGAGGCCGCCCTTCTCCAGCCGCAGGAACAGCCGCCGGCCTCGGGCGTAGAGCTCGAAGGCCTCTACCTGGCGCCCGGTGCCAGTCCCCCGTTCGGGCAGGCACAGGCGGAGGGCGTTCACGACGGACCGCGACAGGCCGTCCTGCATCTCGAAGATCGTCTCGATGTTGCCGTCGACCTTCTCGGCGGACACGATCTGCCCGGTGGCCACCTCGGCAAGTTGCGTCGTCAGGCGCACGGCGCCTCCCATCCGCTGGAATCCGCCTGAGAGCACCCACCGGCAGCCAAGGCGGCTGGCCAGGTCGAGCGCGTCGCCGGACGGCTCGCCCGGCGCGGCACGCAGGGCGCCGAGTACGCGGGCGCGCGACACCACGGCCAGGCCCGGCACGCGGGCCAGGTCGGTGGTGAGGCTCTCGGCGATGCCGCTGCCCAGCCAGTCGTCTTCCGCACGCCCCGAGACGTTGCGCAGGTCGAGCACGGCCAGTGACTGCACCTCCGCGCTTGGGCGTTCCTCCGGACCGAGCCCGCGCACGTCGGCGAGCAGCATCGACGCCGACCGATGGCGGCGCTCGCGATCGCGCGCCAGCGCACGGCGCAGGATGGCATTCAGGCCCGGCGGCAGGCCCGGCCCCGACAGCGGCGCGGGATCGCGCGTGAGGATGGAAGCCAGACGCTCGGTAGCGGTGGCCCCAGGAAAGGCGGGACGCCCGCACACCATCTCGTAGAGGATCGCCCCCACCGCGAAGATGTCGGCGCGCGCATCGACGCCGGCGCCCTGCAATTGCTCTGGTGCGCCGTATCCCACCGTGCCGAGGAGCCGGCCGCCCGTGAGGCCGCTCACGGTCGCCACGTCCTCTGCCTCGTCCGGCGCCAGGGCCTTCGCCAGCCCGAAGTCGATCACCTTCACCGCGCCCACGGGCGTGAGCATGACGTTCTCGGGCTTGAGGTCGCGATGCAGGATGCCGGCCGCGTGCGCGTGGTTGAGCGCCTCGAGCAGCGACGCGGCAATCGACAGCGCGTCGCCAACCGGCAGCGCGCCGCGGCCCAGGCGCGCGCGGAGCGTCTCGCCTCGGACGTACTCCATGGCGATGAAGGCCACGCCGTCGGCCTCGCCCGATTCGTAGAAGGTGGCAATCGAGGGGTGTTGCAGCCGGGCCGAGGCGTCGGCCTCGCGGAGCAGGCGCTGGCGCATCGACGGATCCAGCCGGTCGCCGACAATCTTGACGGCCGCCGGCCGCGACAGCGCGAGGTCGCGGGCCAGGTACACCGTCCCCATGCCCCCGGAGCCGAGCACCCGCTCGAGGCGGTAGTGGGACAGCGTGTCAAGCGGCGCGAGCGGGCCGTCCGTCGCGGACATCCT
>CAYJPQ010000092.1:0-2690 GCA_964372085.1 uncultured Bifidobacteriaceae bacterium
CGCCAGCCCCTCAAGCTGGTGCGTCTGCCAATTCCGCCACTTCCGCGTTAGAGGGCTATCGCAACTCTTAACTCTTAACTCTTACTCGCAACTCTCTTACGGCGTCGTGTTGCCGGGCGCCGGGGTTGCAGGCGTTGCGGCCGGGGCCGCGGGTGCTGTAATTGGGGCCGCCACGGGCGCCGGGCCTTCGATGCCACCCACCACCGACCCAGGGCCGCGCTGGCCCATGACGGTAAGCACCATGGCCACAATCACGAAGAGGGCCGCCAGCACCGAGGTGGCGCGGGTGAGGAGCGTCGCGCCCGAGCGCGCGCCAAAGGCGGCCTGGGTGCTGCCCCCGCCAAACGCACTGGCGATGTCGCCACCCTTCCCCTGCTGCAGCAGGATGGTGATGATCAGCAGGCCGCAAATCACGACGTACAACGCGACTATCAGGTAATAAAGCATGACCGGAACTTCAAACTATATAACGGGTTCTACAGGTTCTACAAGTTCTACAGGTTCTACGGGTTCTACGGGTTCTACGGGTTCTACAGGTTCTGCGGGTTCTACAGGTTCTTTGGGGCGGCGCCGCGAATTATGGCCGTGAAACTGGCCAGATCGAGGCTGGCGCCCCCCACGAGCGCGCCGTCCACGTCGGAGGCCCCCATCAGCTTGGCGATGTTGTCGGGCTTCACGCTGCCGCCGTAGAGCAGGCGGCAGTGCTCCGCGGCGTCGAGGCCAAACCACTGCTTCAGGCGCTGGCGGATGTGCGCATGCGCCTCGCCGGCCTGCTGCGGGGTGGCGGTGCGGCCCGTCCCGATGGCCCACACCGGCTCGTAGGCCACCACCATGTCGGCCAACTGGGCGCCGGTGACGCCGTCCAGGCCGTCCTTGATCTGCCGGTCGAGCACAGCCAGCGTCTCGTTGCGGTCGCGCTGGTCCAGCGTCTCGCCGATGCACACGATGGGCGTGAGCCCGGCCGCCAGCGCGGCGTGCATTTTCTTGTTCACGGCGGCGTCGGTCTCGCCAAACAGCGCGCGCCGCTCCGAATGCCCGATGATCACGAACTCCGCGCCGGCCTCGCGCACCATCGCCGCGCTCACCTCGCCCGTGAAGGCCCCCTCGCGCTCCCAGTGCACGTCCTGCGCGGCCACGGCGACGTTGCTGTTGCGCGCGGCCTCGGCTGCGGCGTGCAGCGCGGTGAAGGGCGGCGCCACCACGATCTCGACGCCCACCACGTCCTTCACCAGCGCGCGCAGCTCCTTCACGTGGAAGACGGATTCCTGCACCGTCTTGAACATCTTCCAGTTGCCGGCGATTAGTGGCTGACGCATGGCTAAAGGGAAAAGTGAAAGGTGAAAAGTGAAAAGTGAAAGGTGAACGAACTGAGCGAGAAGCAGCCTTTCACTTCTTACTTCTCACTTTTCACTTTTGTCGGGGAGCGCAGCGACCCCAGGTAACTCCGCTCCGCCCAGGAACTCGAGCGAGGCGCCGCCGCCGGTGGAGATATGCGTCATCTTCGATGCCACGCCCGCCGCGTGGATGGCCGCCACCGAGTCGCCGCCGCCGATGATGGTGGTGCCCTGCACACCGGCCATGGCCCGGGCCACGGCCAGGGTGCCCGCGGCGAACGGCGCCACCTCGAACACGCCCATGGGGCCGTTCCACACGACCGTCTTCGCATCGGCCAACAGGTGCGCGTAGAGCCGCGCGGTCTCGGGGCCGATATCGAGACCCATGCGCTCGCCGATGGCCGGATCGCTCACCTTGAGCGTTGATGCCGCGGCCGCCGCGTCAATCTTGTCGGCCACCACGTGGTCCACGGGCAACTGCAGCTCCACGCCGCGGGTCTTGGCGTGCGACATGATGCGCCTCGCCTCGTCCAGCTTGTCGTCTTCCACCAGCGACCTGCCCACCGGCATCCCGAGGGCCTTGAAGAACGTGTAGGCCATGGCGCCGCCAATCAGCAGCCGGTCCACGCGCCCCAGCATGCTCTCGATGACGTCGATCTTGTCCGACACCTTCGCGCCGCCGATGACGGCCACAAACGGCCGCGCCGGGTCGCCCAGCGCCAGGCCGAGATAGGTGAGCTCCTTCTCCATCAGGAGCCCAGCCGCCGCCGAACCCGTGAAACACCTCACCATCCCCGCCACCGACGCGTGCGCGCGATGCGCCGCGCCGAACGCGTCGTCTACGTACACGTCGGCCAGCTCCGCCAGCGCCGCGGCAAACGCCGGGTCGTTCTTCTCTTCCTCGGCGTGGTAGCGGAGGTTCTCGAGCAGCACCAGCTTCGATCCACCCGGCGCGTGCGCGGCGGCCACGGCCGCCTTGGCCGGTTCACCGATGCAATCGGACGCAAACGTCACCGGGCGCTTCAGCAGGTCGCCCAGCCTCGCCGCCACCGGCTGCAGGCTGTACTCGGGCGCGGGCTTGCCCTTGGGACGCCCCAGGTGCGAGGCCAGGATCACCGTGGCGCCCTGGTCGAGCGCCAGGCGCACGGTGGGGAGCGACGCGGTGATCCGCGTATCGTCCGAGATCGTGCCGTTCTTGATCGGCACGTTGAAGTCGACGCGGATGAAGACTCGCTTGCCGGCCAGCGCGAGGTCGCGAATCGAGTATTTGGTCATGAGGTCCAGGAGGGCCGGGACTTCAGTCCCGGCCGGCATGGCCCGGGGGGAACCCCCCGCCCGCCGGGTGCCCACCATTGG
>CAYJPQ010000092.1:2700-7915 GCA_964372085.1 uncultured Bifidobacteriaceae bacterium
GCGCTATTCTTTTTTTGGGTCATTGGGCCCCGGCGGGCGGGCACTTCAGCCCGGGCGGGCAGGGCGGGGGCTCAAGCCCGGGCCCTCCGTGTCACAAGCTTGGCCGGGGCTCAAGCCCCGGCCCTCCATCTCAGAGCTTCTTCAGCAAATCGACGCAGCGGTTGGAATAGCCCCACTCGTTGTCGTACCAGGCCATCACCTTCAGGAAGTCGCCGTCCATCACCTTCGTGTAGGCCGCGTCCACGATCGACGAGTGCGGGTTGCCGCGGAAGTCGATCGACACAAGCGGGTCAGTGCAGTACTGCAGGATGCCCTTCATGGGGCCGTCGGCCGCGGCCTTGAGCGCCGCGTTCACCTCGTCGCTTGTCACCTTCTTGTCGAGGATCACCACCAGGTCGATCACCGACACGTTGGGCGTCGGCACGCGCATGGCGATGCCGTCAAGCTTGCCCTTCAGCGCCGGCAGCACCTCACCCACGGCCTTGGCGGCGCCCGTGGTCGTGGGGATGATCGACACGGCCGCCGCGCGGGCGCGCCGCAGGTCCTTGTGCGGCAGGTCGAGCAGGTTCTGGTCGTTCGTGTAGGCGTGCACGGTCGTCATCCAGCCCCGCTGGATGCCGAAACTCTGGTGCAGCACCTTGGCCACGGGCGCCAGGCAGTTGGTGGTGCACGAGGCGTTGGAGATGATGTGGTGCTTCGAGGCGTCGTAGATCTCGTCGTTCACGCCAAGCACGACGGTGACGTCGGGGTTGGTCGCCGGCGCCGTGACGACGACCTTCTTGGCCCCCGCCGCCAGGTGCTTGGCCGCATCGTCGCGCTTGGTGAACCGGCCCGTGGATTCGAAGACAATGTCGACGCCCAGCGCCTTCCAGGGCAGCTGCGCCGGGTCCTTCTCGGCCAGCACCTTGAACTGGTCGCCGCCCACCTTGATGAAGCCGTCGCCGGCCTCCACGGGCACCGAGAGGTTTCCGAGCACCGAGTCGTACTTCAGGAGATGCGCGAGCGTCTTCGCGTCGGTGATGTCGTTGACCGCCACGACGTCGATGTCGGCGTGCGCCAGCGCCGCGCGCATGATGTTCCGACCGATGCGACCGAACCCGTTGATACCGACCTTGATTGCCATGAGCAGCCATCCTCCGCGGGCGCCTTCGGTGGGACCGTCAGGGCGCCGACCAAAACATCCGATTGTATAATATACTTCGTGGGTTCGTAAGTCATTGGATGTATAGCCTTTACAGCACCCTCGTGCTCGCGGTTGCCGTTGTGGCGTCCCCCTGGTTCATCTACCAGGCCCTTCGCTACAAAAAATATGTCGGCAGCCTGGGGCAACGCATGGGCTACCTGCCCGTGTCGTTCAACATGGACGGCGACCCGTCGATCTGGATTCACGCCGTGTCCGTGGGCGAGGTGCTCACCGCGCGTCCGCTGATCACCGACCTGCGCCGCCGGTACCCCCAACTGCGGCTGTTCCTCTCCACCACGACGCTGGCGGGGCAGCAACTGGCGCGACGGAGCGTGCAGGACGTGGACGCGGTGTTCTACTTCCCGTTCGACCTCGGCCTGGTCGTGCGCCGCACCCTCGACCTGGTGCGGCCGCGGCTGTTCGTGATGATGGAAACCGAGATCTGGCCCAACCTGCTGGCCGAGTGCCGGCGCCGCGGCGTGAAGACGGCGGTCGTCAACGGGCGGCTGTCGCCGCGATCGTTCCCGCGCTACAAGCTGATTCGGCCGTTGATGCGGCGGGTGCTCGCCGACATCGACCGCTTCTGCGTGCAGAGCGAGGAATCGGCGCGCCGCTTCATCGACCTGGGCGCCGACCCCGCGCGCGTGGTGGTGACGGGCAGCCTCAAGTTCGACTCGCTCGACGTGTCGGCCGCCGCGCCGCAGGCGCGGGCGCGCGACCGGGTGCTGCGCTACTTCCGCGTGCCGGCGTCGCGCCCGGTGATCGTGGCGGGCAGCACCATGAAGGGCGAGGAGTCCGCGGTGCTGCGGGCGTTTCGCCGCGTGCGGACGGCGCAGCCCAACACGCTGCTGCTGCTGGCCCCGCGCAACCCCGAGCGCTTTGCCGAGGTGGACGCGCTGTGCCGCGCCGAGGGCTGGAAGGTGGCCCGCCGGTCCGACCTGGCCATCGACGCCGATCCCCGCGTGGACATCGTGGTGCTCGACACGATCGGCGAGCTGGCCACCATCTACCAGGTGGCCACCGTCGTGTTCGTGGGCGGTAGCCTCGTGGCCACGGGCGGGCACAACGTGCTCGAGCCGGCGGTGTTCGGCAAGCCCATCCTGTTTGGGCCGCACATGGAGAACTTCGCCGAGATCGCGCAGGCCTTCGTGGCCAACGGCGCCGGCGTGCAAGTGGCCGGCGACCGCGATCTCGATGAGGCCTTCCTCTCGCTGATGAGCGACCCCGTGCGGCGCGCGCGCCTGGGCGCGGCCGCACGCGCGCTGGTGGAAGCCAATCGCGGCGCCAAGGAGAAGAGCATGGCCGTGCTGGCCGACCTGCTGCCGGCGGCGTCGCCCGTGGCTTATCCCGCGAACGTCAGGCCCTTCAGACCCCTTGCTTGATTCCCTCTACGCCGAAGTAACGCGCGTCCGCCGCCGGTGGGCGGAGCGACATCCCCAGCGCCGCCGCCGGCTGGCCCGGCCGGTGGTGAGCGTGGGCAACCTCTCGGTGGGCGGCACCGGCAAGTCGCCGGTGGTGGCCGCCATCGCCGAGTGGCTGGTGACCCAGGGCGAGCGCCCGGCCATTCTCAGCCGCGGCTACGCGCGGGCCAACGCCGTCGACGGGGTCGTCGTGGTGTCCGACGGCGCCTCCGTGCGCGCCGGCCTGGACGAGTCCGGCGACGAGCCGCTGATGCTGGCACGACAGGTGCCCGGCGCCGCGGTGTGCGTGTCGCCCGACCGCTACCTGGCCGGCACGCTGGCCGAAACCACCCTGGGCTGCACGGTGCACGTACTGGACGACGGGTTCCAGCACCTGGAACTGGCGCGCGACCTGGATGTGCTGGTGACGATGCTGGGCGAGATTCCGGGGGGACGGGTGCTGCCGATGGGGCGGCTGCGCGAGCCGATCGACGCCGCCGCTCGGGCGCACGTGCTGGTGGTCTCCGACGCCAACGCCTCGGCCGCCGCGTCGGAGGCCTGGACGCTCGGCATCTCGCAGGCGTGCGGGGCGGTGAGGGAGCTTCGCGGGCCGATTCTTGTCGGGAGTGCGAGGCTTGACGGGAGCGAGGCTCTTGACGGGAGCGGGATTCTTGACGGGATCAGGGTGCTCGCCGTCGCCGGCATTGCGCATCCCCAGCGCTTCGCCGACTCGTTGCGTGCGGCGGGGTGGCAGGTGGCGGGGCTCGAGAGCTTTCCGGATCATCATCGCTACACGCCCGCGGACGTGGCGCGCATAGCCTCCGCGGCCACGCAGGCCGCTGTCGAGGCGGTGTTGACCACCGACAAGGACGCGGTGCGCTTCGACCGGCTGGGGCCGCTGCCGTTTGCGCTGTTCCGCGTGCCCCTGGCGGTGCGCTTCGAGCCCGGGGACGTGCTGTTTGGTTCCATCCGCGAGATGTTGCGCCGGCGCGCGGCAGGCGAGGAGGGGGCATGAGGGCGCGCCTCGAATACTGGGCCGTGGTGGCGGTGCGTGAGGTGGCATGCCGCCTGCCCGACGGCGCGGTGCGCCTGATGGGCAGCGCACTGGGGCTCACGTTCTACGCGCTCGACGGCCCGCACCGGCGGGTGGCGCTGGCGAACCTCGAGCAGTGCTTTCCCGCCCGCAGCGCGGCCGAGCGGCGCGCCATCGCGCGGGCCATGTTCATGCACTTCGGGCGCGTGCTCATGGCCCTGCTCACCTTCAGCGCCTTGTGCGGCGAGGAGATGCTCGCGCGCGCCGAGTTCGAGGGCGAAGACCGCGTGCGCCTCGCCTATGCCAAGGGCAAGGGCGTGCTGTTCTTCACCGGCCACTTCGGCTTTTGGGAACAACAGGCGCTGGCGCATGGCCTGCAACTGCGGCCCATCGGCATGCTGGCCAGGGCGCTCGACAACCCGCGGCTCAACGAGCTGCTCGAGCAGATGCGCACCCGCACCGGCAACACGATGATCTACCGGCAGGGCGCGGTGCGCCGCGTGCTGAAGCATCTGGCCGCGGGCGAGGGTGTGGCGATGCTGATCGACCAGCACATGCACAGCCCCGATGCCATCTGGGTGAACTTCTTCGAGCGGCCCGCCGCCACCACGTCCACGCTGGCGGCGATTGCGCTGCGCACCGGCGCGGTGGTGGTGCCCGTCTTCGCGCTGCCCCTGCCGGGCGGCCGGTTCCGCTTCGTGTACGAGTCGCCGGTGGAGCCCCCCTCGGGCGACGGCCCCGACGCCGTCCACGAGTTCACGCAGCGGTGCACCGACGTGCTCGAGATGCACGTGCGCCGGCGCCCCGAGCTGTGGCTCTGGATGCACCGCCGCTGGCGCGACACGCCGGCTCCCGAGACGTCGGGCATGTTCCCCAAGGTCAAGGATGCCCGGTAACGGCCGCATCGTGGTCGTGGCGCCCAACTGGCTGGGCGATGCCGTGATGGCCCTGCCGGCCATTGCCGATCTGCGCCGGCACCGGCCCGAGGCGCACCTGGCCGTGGCCGCGCGCGGCGGGGTGGCGCCGCTTTTCACCATGGTGGCCGGCGTCGACGAGGTGGTCACGCTGCAGGGCAAGGGTGGCTGGCGCAGCCTGCGCTCGTGGCGCGGTGATGCGGCGGCGCTCGGCGCGGGCACGTTCGACACGGCGGTGCTGCTGCCCAATTCATTCGGGTCCGCGTGGTCGGCGTCCCGCGCGTCCATCGCGGAGCGCTGGGGGTTTGCCTCCGACTGGCGCGGCCGCCTGCTCACGCGCGCGGTGCCGAGGGCCAGCGGCGCGCTGCACCAGGCGGCCTACTACCAGGCGCTGATGACGGGGCTGGGCATCTCGAGCGGCCCGCAACATGCGTGCGTGACGGTGAGCGATGAAGCCGTCGGGACCGCCCTCGCCACTGCGGGACTGGATCCAGGCGCCCCCTTCGTGGTGTTTGCGCCGGGCGCGGCCTATGGCAGCGCCAAGCAGTGGCTGCCCGAGCGCTTCGCGGAGTTGGGCGCGCGCGTGGTGCGGGATCTCGGTTGGCACGTGGTGCTGGTGGGGTCGCGCGCGGACGCGTCGGTGTGTGGGGAGATCGTACGGAGGGCCGGGGCTTTAGCCCCGGCC
>CAYJPQ010000092.1:8015-12348 GCA_964372085.1 uncultured Bifidobacteriaceae bacterium
CGCCCTCAAGCCCCAAGCCCTCCGCCTCCGCCAAGGCTTCGGCGGGACAGGCAAGCCCTAAGCCCTAAGCCCTAAGCCTCTCTATGCAACCAGCCATCTTCCTCGACCGCGACGGCACCCTCAACGTAGACGTGGGCTACATGCACCGCATGGATCAACTGGAGCTCTATCCATGGACGGCCGACGCCCTCCGGCTGCTCAAGCGCGCCGGCTACCTGCTGGTGGTGGTGACCAACCAGGCCGGCATCGCCCGCGGCATGATCGCGCCGGGCTTCATCGCCGAGGCGCATGCCGAGATGCGGCGCCGGTTGCAGCAAGGCGGCGCCGACCTCGACGCGCTGTATTTCTGCCCCCACCACCCGGACGGATCGGTCAAGGAACTGGCCGTCGAATGCCGGTGCCGAAAGCCCGCTCCGGGCATGGTGGAAGACGCCGTCCGCGACCTGCAGATCGACGTGTCGCGATCGTGGGTGGTCGGCGACAAGTGGCTCGACGTGCAGTTGGGCCACGCCGCCGGCGCGCGGTCGATCCTGGTGCGCACCGGCTGGGGCAAGGAACAGGAAGAGCGCCGGCCCGCCGGACAGGCGGTGGAAGGGATCTACGACAACCTCATCGCCGCGACGGCACACATCTTGAGGGCTTGAAGGCCTGGTGCCTTGGAGGAACTCCACGGCCATCTGTGTTTTATCTGTGGCTCTGTGTTTCATCCGTGGCCCGTTTGATAAGCTGGTGCGCTGATGCCTCCCCAGCCCGGACCCAGCGCCGCGCGCCTCACCGAACTCATTGCCGCCTGCCGCGACAAGCGCGTCGTGGTCGTCGGCGACCTCATTGCCGACGAGTACGTGTACGGCCGCGTGGCGCGAGTGTCGCGCGAGGCGCCGGTGCTGATCCTCGAGTACGACGCCACGGAGATCGTGCCCGGCGGCGCCGGCAATGCCGCCGCCAACGTGGCCAGCCTGGGTGGGCTCGTGCGGCTGGTGTCGCTCGTGGGGCGCGACGAGCCCGGACGCCGGCTGTTCGCGGCGCTACCACGCCGGGTGGCGCGCACCGGCATCGCGCGCCCCGCCGGCTATCGCACGCCCGTCAAGACGCGCATCCTGGCCGGCGGCATCCACTCGGCCAAGCAGCAGGTGGTGCGGATCGATCGCCACACCGCCGTGCCCGTCACCGACAGCCAGCGCGCCGCCGCCGAGCAGGCCGCGCGCCGCGCGGTGGCCGACGCCGACGCCGTGCTGGTGTCCGACTACGGGTCGGGACTGGTCACGCCGGCCTTCGTGGCCCGGATCGCCGCCGTGCTCAAGCGAAGGCGTCCGGCTAAAGCCGGGCACGGCATCCCGATCCTCGTGGACTCGCGCTACGCGCTCACACGCTATCGCGGCCTCACGGCGTGCACCCCGAACGAATCGGAAGTGGAGCAGGTGCTGGGCGTGCGCATCGACGACCGGGCCGCGGTGCTCGAGCGCGCCGGCCGCACGCTGCTGAAGCGCACCCGCATGGGCGCGGTGCTCGTCACGCGCGGCAGCCGCGGCATGGCGCTCTTCGAGCCGGGCCGGCCCACCGTGCACATCCCCATCGTCGGCTCCGACCAGATCGCCGACGTCACCGGCGCCGGCGACACCGTGATGGCCACCATGACGCTGGCGCTCGCCGCGGGCGCCTCGTTCGAGGAGGCCGCGCGCCTCGCCAACTTCGCCGGGGGGCTCGTGGTGATGAAGCGCGGCACGGCAACGATTTCGGCCGCCGAGCTTCGCCGGGGGGTTCTGAAAGGTTCTGAAGGGTTCTGAGAGGGGCATGGGGGAGATACTGAGTCGTGAGCAGTTGGCCGGGCGCGTGCGCGACAACCGCGCGCGGGGGCTCACGCACGCCTTCGCCAACGGCTGCTTCGACCTGCTGCACGTGGGGCACGTGCGCTACCTCGAGGCCGCCCGGCGCGAGGCCGACCGGCTCATCGTGGCGGTGAACGACGACCGCTCGATGCGCGGCCTGAAAGGGCCCAACCGTCCCATCCTGCCCGAGGCCGACCGCGCCGAGCTGGTGGCGGCGCTCCGCGCCGTCGACTACGTGGTGATCTTTCCCGAGCCTACCGTCACGCCGCTCCTCGAGCTGCTGAAGCCCGAGGTGCACTGCAAGGGCACCGACTACACGGTGGAGACCGTGCCCGAGCGCGACACCGTGCGCGCGTACGGCGGGCGCATCGCTATCGTCGGCGACCCCAAGGACCACTCCACCCGCAACCTGCTGGCCCGGCTGTCGAATACGCCGTGACCACCCCCCCGGCCCGCCTCCTGATCGTCCGCCTCAGCGCCCTGGGCGATATCGTGCACGCGCTGCCGGTGCTGGCCGCGCTGCGCCAGAAGTGGCCCGACCTGCGCGTGGACTGGCTGGTGGAAGAGGCCTACGCGCCCATCCTCGGCATGGCCGAAGGTCTGAACCGCCGCGTGGTGGTGCGCGCCCACGCCAGCGCGTCGGACGAATCGACGGTCACCTTCGGCGGCGCCTTCGGGTTTCTCCGGGCGGTGGGCTACCTGCGCCGCCAGCGCTACGACGCCGTGCTGGATTTGCAGGGGCTGATCAAATCGGCGGTGTGGGCGCGGCTGTCGGGCGCGCGCCGGGTGATCGGCTTCGATCGCTCGAACCTGCGCGAGTCGTCGGCCTCCGTCTTCTACACCGAGACGGTGCTGCCGCAGAAGTCGCGCCACGTCATCCAGAAGAACCTCTCCGCGCTCTACGCGCTGGGTCTCTTGCCGGCCGCCGAGCCCGAGGTGCCCCTGAACCCGCTGGCGGCCCCGGCCATCACCGACGCCATCAGCCGCTACGGCGGCCCTCGCCAGTACGTGGTGCTCAACCCCGGCGCGGCCTGGCCCAACAAGCGCTGGCCGCCCGACCGCTTCGGCGCGCTGGCGTCGGCGCTTCGTGACAAGACGGGGCTTCGGTCGGTGGTCACCTGGGGCCCGGCCGAGCGCGAGTTGGCCGACGCGGTGTGCCGCGCATCGAACGGCGCCGCCGAGCCGGCGCCGGCCACCGCGATTGCCGACCTGGCCGTGCTGATGCGTGACGCCGCCCTCGTGGTGTCGGGCGACACGGGCCCGCTGCACATCGCCGCCGCCGTGGCCGCTCCGCTGGTGGGCCTCTACGGCCCCACCTGGCCCCAACGCAACGGGCCCTGGGCGCACGACGACGAGGTGATCAGCCGCGCCAGCACCTGCGGATGCCACCACAAGCGCCGGTGCCTGCGGAACCGGCCGTGCATCGACGACATCGGGCTCGACGACGTGGTGGCGGCGGCGGAGCGACGGCTCTCGCGGGCGGCCGGCCGATGATCACGCGGCTGCTGGCCCGGTGGCGCGTGGCGCTCGGCTTCGTGATGGCCGCCGTGGGGCTGTGGCTGGCCGCGCCCACGTGGACCTCGATGGCCATCGGCGCCTCGGTGGCCCTTTCGGGCGAGGCCCTGCGCCTGTGGGCGGCTGGGCACCTGGAGAAGAGCAAGGAGGTGACGCGGTCGGGGCCCTACCGCTACACGCGTCACCCGCTGTACCTGGGGTCCACTCTGATGGGCGTCGGCCTGGCCGTGGCGTCGAACCGCGTCGAGGTGATGGTGTTGGTGGCTCTGTACCTGGCGGCCACGCTCACCGCGGCAAAGCGCAGCGAGGAGGCGCACCTGCGGGAGAAGTTCGGCGATGCCTACGACGCCTACGCCGAAAAGCGCGCGGCGCCGATGGACCGGCCCTTCAGTTGGGCGCGAGCGGTGCACAACCGGGAGCACCACACGATGATTGGGCTCGCGCTGGGATTGCTCGCGCTCGCCTTGAAAGTGCAGAGTTAAGAGTTAAGAACGGGTAGGGCCTGCCCAGCCGAAGCTCTCGGTGGATAGGGACAGCCCGCCTTCGCCGCTGTGCGGCATCGGCGGGGCAGCCTTCGCCTGAATCGGAGCGAAGGCTGGCGGGGTGGACGGGACTCGAACCCGCGGCCTCTGCCGTGACAGGGCAGCGTTCTAACCAACTGAACTACCACCCCCCAAAGGGGAACTGAAGACTGCAGATTGCGGATTGCCTATTGAGCGCGTTGTCACCACGCACTCGCAAACTCGCAATCTCCACCGTAACGCTGGTGGGCGGTACAGGATTCGAACCTGTGACGGCCGGCGTGTAAAGCCGGTGCTCTACCAACTGAGCTAACCGCCCGCCTTCGCCCTCTCGGGCTTCGGCGGGGCAGGCCCCAAGCCGCATTACGTTGGCGAGGCCAGCCCGACACACGACAGAAGGACGAGTATACAGGATTCCACACGAGGGTTCCACACGGGGGTGCCACACGAGGGTTCCTCACGGGGGTGCCA
>CAYJPQ010000093.1:0-11479 GCA_964372085.1 uncultured Bifidobacteriaceae bacterium
GGGTTCAGGGGTTCAGGGGTTCAGGGGTTCAGAAGTTCACAGGTTCGCGCGCGGCTGCTAACGGCGCGGCATTGGAACGACGAGCTGCGCGGTGACGCCTGCCTCGATGCGCACCACCTGCCGCACCTTGCGGCCGCCCGCCTCGAGCACCACCTCGTGGTCGCCCGGCGGCAGGTCGCGCAGGCTCACCGGCGCCGATCCGCGCGGCCGGCCGTCAACGCTCACGCGCGCGCCCGATGGCTCGCTCCGCACGTCGAGGCCGCCGGCCACCGGCACGCCCTGCAGCTCGATGTACTGCGACGTCTGCACGCCCGCGCGAATGGTGAGCGGAATCACGCGCGGCTCCGACGTGCCAATCTGCACCTCGAGCACGTGCGCGCCCGACGGCAGCGGCACGGTGATCGGCGTCACGCCGCGCTCTTCCCCGTCAACCACCACGCGAGCCGACGCCGGACGCGAGGTCACCACCAACTCGCCCTCGCCCTCGAGCGGCGCGGCCGGTCCTCGTGTGAACTGGTAGCCGACAATGGCCAGGAGCAGCACCACGAGGCCCACAAGGATGGGGACCAGCCGCCGGGAGGACGGGGGGGGCGGTGGGGCAGGTTCAACAGGTTCGACGGGTTCGACGGGTTCGACGGGTTCGACAGGTTCGACAGGTTCAACGGGTTCAGCAGGCTCAACAGGTTCAACAGGCGCGACGGGTTCTGCCTTCTCCTCATCAACCGGCGGCGGTGGGGGCGCGAGCGTCGCGGCCAGTTGCTTCACCCAGCGCTCGAGCGCGGCCGGCGTGGTGACGTAGCTGCGCTCGCTCGCCAGCACCGCCTCGAAGGCCACCTGCGCCTCGTGCGGCGACTGGAACGCCGTCCGCACGTCGATCTGCAGCGCCTTGGTGAGCCACTGCGCCAGCGACGGTGATAGGGGCACGCTCTGGCCGTCGCGCCGCTCGGTGGCCGACTCCACGAGCGCCGCCACCTCGCCTGGGAACTCGTCGGGATCGAGCGGCCGGCCGATCAGCATCGACAGCGCCACGAGGCCCAGCGCATGCGCGTCGGCGCGCGGGTTGGCGCGCGGCAGGCCCGCCGACGGCGGCATCGCCACGCGGAACTCGCGCCACAACCGGTCGCGGCCGAAGTTCAACTTCTCGAGCGGGGGGCCGAACACATGCTCGGCAATCACCACGCGCGCCTGCGGCGTGATGATGAGCCGCTCGGGCGCCAGCACGCCGATGGCCGATTCGCGGTTGTGGCGGCTGAACAGCGCCACCGCCGGCAGCACCTGCCGCATCATCCCGATGACAACAGTGCTCTCGAGCGGCTCGCCGCCGGCCCGCAGCAGGTCTGACAGCCGCCACCCGGGCGTGAGGTCGGAGACCAGCACCAGCCGGTCGGAAGCAGGGCGATCGAGCCGGCGCAGGTGCACGTACGAGGTGTGGCGCACGGTCGCAAACCGCGCGACGCGGTCGGCAAGCGCCGTCACGAAGCCGGCGTGCTCCACTAGCACGGGCGCCAACTCCAGGAACTCGGAGGGGTCGCCGGTCTCGGGATCGGGGCCATGCGACAGCCGACCAAACCCTTCGTCGGTCGAAGGGCCCGTTTGGTCGCTCGCGGACGGGGGCACTTGGCTCATGGTGCAACGGGCCTTCCAGTCTCGGCTGGGGCCGACCGCTATGCTAACCCGAAGGAGCCGTGGGAGTTACGCCAAACCGTAGCCTGGCGCCCCGCTCCGCGCGGTGCCGGAATTGGCATCCGAGTTACACTCCGGGGGGTTGTTCCCTTGGGAAAGCTTGGAGGTTGTGATGGTGACGAGGCGACGCGTGTTGTGGCTGCCGGTGGCGTGCCTGGCGCTGGTGATGAGCGGGGCACTGGGCCTCGCGGCGCAATCGGGTGAATCCGTTGACCTCGGCGCGATCCAGCGCATCAAGGAAGAGGGCTTCGATCGGTCGCAGGTGATGGACACCGCCTGGTGGCTCACCGAGATTCACGGCCCCCGCCTCACCAACTCGCCGCAGCTGCGCGCCGCCGCCGGCTGGGCGGTGCAGAAGCTCACCGAGTGGGGCCTCGTCAACGTGAAGCAGGAGCCGTGGGGCGCCGAGTTCGGCCGCGGCTGGAGCAACGAGCGCACCGTGGTGCACGTCGTCACGCCCACGCCGTGGCCCGTGATTGCCTACGCCCGCGCGTGGACGCCCGGCACGGGCGGCGCGGTGACCGCCGAGGCCGTGCTCGCGCCCCTCGCCACCGAGGCCGACCTCGAGAAGTTCAAGGGCAAGCTGAAGGGCAAGGTCGTGCTGCTGCAGGCCGTGCGCCCCGTGCCGCCCCTGTGGGAGGCGCCCGCGAGGCGCTTCACCGAGAAGGATCTCACCGACATGCAGGTGCAGGAGGTGGGCCCGCAGCAGCGGCCCAACTTCGGCCCGGCACAGGGACAGATCCCCCCCACCCGACGCAACGCGTTCCTGCTGGCCGAAGGCGTGGTGGCCGTGCTCGAGCCCGGCAGCGGCCGCGGTGACAGCGGCAGCGTGCTCACCGGCGGCGGCGGCGGACGCGGCCTCAAGGATCCGCCCGTGCCGCCACAGCTGGCCGTGGCCACCGAGCACTACAACCGCCTGGCCCGCATGCTCGACAAGGGCACGTCGGTCACCCTCGAAGTGGACGTGCGCAGCACCTTCCACGACGCCAACCTCGGCATGTTCAACATCGTCGCCGAGATTCCCGGGACGGACAAGGCCGACGAGATCGTGATGCTCGGCGCGCACTTCGACTCGTGGCACGCGGGCACGGGCGCGGTCGACAACGCGTCGGGGTCGGCGGTGATGATGGAGGCCATGCGCATCCTCAAGCAGTCGGGCCTGAAACTGCGCCGCACGGTGCGCCTCGGCCTGTGGACCGGCGAGGAGCAGGGGCTCATCGGATCGCGCGAGTACGTGAAGGCGCACTTCGCCGATCCGGCCGCCATGCAGCTCAAGCCGGAGCACGCCAAGCTGGCGGGCTACTTCAACATGGACAACGGCACCGGCGCCTACCGCGGTGTGTACCTGCAGGGGAACGAGGCCGTGGCGCCCATCTTCCGCGCGTGGATGGAGCCGTTCCGCAACATCGGCATGACCGATCTCACCATCCGCAACACGAGCGGCACCGACCACCTGGCGTACCACGCGGTGGGCCTCCCCGGCTTCCAGTTCATCCAGGACCCGGTGCAGTACTCGAGCCGCACGCACCATTCAAACCTGGACGTGTACGACCAGTTGATCCCCAGTGACATGATGAAGAACGCGGTGATGACCGCCGCCTTCGTCTACCACGCCGCCAACCGCGAGCAGATGCTGCCGCGGCGCGCGCTGCCGAAGGCGACCGCCACTCGATAGATGGCACTCACCCTCGCGATCGTCGGGGCGCTCGTCGCCGGCTTTGCCGCCGGGTGGATGCTCGCCTCGCGATCGCGGATGGTCGAGTCCGAGCGCCTTCGTGATTCGTTCCAGGCGCTGGCGGCGACGGCGCTGAAGCAGAGCACCGACGAGTTCCTGAAGCTGGCCGACCAGAAGATCGGCAACGTGCACAAGCAGGCGGCCGCCGATCTCGGCCAGCGGCAGCAGGCGCTCACCGACCTGGTGACACCCATCCGCGACACGCTGTCGCAGGTGGATGCGAAGCTGGCCGACGTCGAGAAGCAGCGCGTGAGCGACTCGTCGGGGCTGCGCAGCCTGCTGGCCGTAGTGGGCCAGACGCAGCAGGAGCTGCAGTTGCAGACGCAGAACCTGGTGCGGGCGCTCCGCTCGCCGGGCGTGCGCGGGCGCTGGGGCGAAGTGCAGCTCCGCAAGGTCGTCGAGCTCGCCGGCATGATGGAGCACTGCGACTTCGACGAGCAGCCCACCGCCTTCACCGAGGCCGGCCGCCTCCGGCCAGACCTCGTGATCAACCTTCCCGGCCACCACACGATCGTGATCGACGCCAAGGTGCCGCTCGAGGCCTTTCTGGACGCGCAGGCCGCCACAGACGAGGGCGTGCGGTCGGGCAAGCTGGCCGACCACGTGCGGCAGGTCCGCGACCACGTGACCAAGCTGGGCGCCAAGGCCTACTGGGACCAGTTCCCCTCGTCGCCCGACTTCGTGGTGCTGTTCCTGCCGGCCGAGGCCATCTTCATGGCCGCCCTCGAGCAGGACGCGCAGCTCATCGACCACGGCGTGAAGCAGAAGGTGCTGATCGCGAGCCCGCTCACGCTGATTGCGCTGCTCCGGGCGGCCGCGTCGGGTTGGCGGCAGGAGCGGCTCACCATCAACGCCGAGGAGATCAGCCGCCTCGGCAAGGCGCTGCACGAGAGCGTGGCCACCATGGCCGAGCACCTCGACGACCTGCGCAAGCGCATGGACGGCAGCTTCGCGCAATTCAATAAGGTGGTGGGCTCGTTCGAGAGCAACGTGCTCATCAAGGCACGGCGCTTCAAGGAACTGGGCGCCGGCAGCGTCAAGGACATTCCCATCGTCGAACCGATCGAAACCGTCCCCCGTAAACTCGAAAGCCCCACCCAGCCAGACTTGATCGAGCCGCCGGTGGACGCCGAAACCCTTTCAGGAGACCGTCAATGAAGCGCATTGTCCTGGTGATGGCCGCCCTCGCGCTGGCCACCGTGTCGCCCCGTGCCGAGCAGGCGGGCGGCAAGCCCGAAGCCACGTCCCTCGCGGGCAAGCCGTTGATGGCGCCCGCCGCCATTCCCAACAAGGCCAAGCTCGACGCCGACCTCGCGCAGGCCGAGAAGACGCTGGCGGCCAACCCGAAGGACCCCGAGGCGCTCATCTGGGTGGGCCGCCGCCAGGGCTACCTGTGGCAGTACCAGGCCGCGATTGCCACGTTCACCAACGGCATCGCGATGTATCCCGACGACCCGAAGTTCTATCGGCACCGTGGCCACCGCTACATCACGGTGCGCGACTTCGCCAGGGCGCAGGCCGACTTCGAGAAGGCGGCCGCGCTCATCAAGGGCAAGCCCGACGAGATTGAGCCAGACGGCGCGCCCAACCCGGCCGGCAAGCCGCGCAGCACCCTGCAGTTCAACATCTGGTATCACCTGGGGCTCGCGTACTACCTGCAGGGCAACTACGCAAAGGCCTACGACGCCTACGTGGAATGCATGAAGGTGTCGGACAACGACGACTCGGTGACGGCGACGAGCGACTGGATGTGGATGACGCTGATGCGCCTCAATCGCAAGGCCGACGCGGCCAAGGTACTGGAGCGCATCCAGCCGACGATGGACATCCTCGAGAACGGCTCGTATCACCGCCGGCTGCTCATGTACAAGGGCGTGGAGAAGCCCGAGGCGCTGCTCGACACGGCGAAGGCCGACGACACGACCATCGCCACGCAGGGCTACGGCGTGGGCAACTACTACTTCGTGACGGGCGACACGGCCAAGGCGCGCGAGGTGTTCCAGAAGGTCACATCGGGCGGCGGCTGGAACGCGTTCGGCTACATCGCGGCGGAAGCAGACCTGCAAAGGATGAAGTAGGGGTTCCTCACGAGGGTTCCTCACGGAGGTTCCACACGGGGTTCCACACGGAGGTTCCACACGACGGTTCTGCACGATGGTAGACAGGAACGTAATCGTTCAATCCCCGTGAGGAACCATCGTGAAGAACCCTCGTGAGGAACCCCCGTGTGGAACCCTTGTGTGTGAACGGCACTCTCTTTGCAGCGCGATCAGCATGTCCTCCCGCATCCGTATAGGCGTTGCCTGCCCGATTCCCGCTGAACGCGCCACGCTGATGGAATGGCTCGACGCCGCGGGGTACGAGCCCGTCCCGATGATCGACCTCGGCACCGTCCTGGGCGCGCTCGAGGCGCGGCCTATGGAGGCGCTGGTGGCCGACGCGGCGCTGCTGGCGGAGGTGGAGTTGCCCTACCTGGTGCGCACGCTCGGCATCAACCGGCCGCTGGTGCTGGTGGGCGAGGCGGGCGGCGCGGCGCCCGCGGTGGCGCGCGAGGCCAGTTGGCTGGATCGCCCGGTGACCGAGGACGCCCTGTTGATGTCGGTGGCCCTGGCGCTGGCCGAGGGGCGGCCGGCCCGGCGCTCGCCACGCAGGCTCGTGTCGTCGCTGGGCTCGTCGGTTGACGGCGTGTCGGCGAAGGTGGTGGACGTCAGCGCCGAGGGCGTGCGGCTGGAGATCGGGGGGCTGCAGGCGGCGACGCTCCCCCCGCTGTTCACGATGCGCGTCCCGGCGTTTGGCGTGGTGACCACGGTGAAGCGCGTGTGGGTGGCGCAGCCGGCCCACCGCATGCTGTGGTGCGGCGGCACGGTAATCCGCAGCTCGCCGCGCGGCGCGCACACGTGGCGCGCCCTCGTGGACAACGCGCCCAGCTCAAAGATGGGGGTTCTTCACGAGGGTTCCACCTGGGGGTTCTGACACGGAGGTTCCTCACGGGGGTTCCTCACGGGGGTTCCTCACGGAGGTTCCTCACGGAGGTTCGTCGCACGCGGTAGGTGACGAGCACGCACCCTCCGTCCATCTGGCGGCACTCCTTTAGCTCGAGATTGATGCGCATCCCGGCGTCGAGAAACGCCGGGATGCCAGACCCGAGCAGCACGGGGTGGATGTTGAGGCCCACCTCGTCAATCACCCCCGCCTCGAACAACGACCGCGCCAGGTTGCCGCCGCTCATCACCAGGATGTCCTTGCCGGGCCGTGCCTTGAGCGCGCGCACGAAGGCGCCGGCATCTTCCTGGACCAGCTCCGCGCCTCCACCCGGGACCGCCGACAGTGTGCGCGAGCACACGTAGGCCGACACCCCGGGCATGGCGCCACCCCCACCCCGCGCGGCCGCGCCCTGCCACGTCTTGCGCCCGAAGAGGACGGCGTCCGCGCCGGCCCACGACCGGGCCATCACGGCCTGCACATCCTTGCTGAAGTGCAGCCAGTCCATCGCACCGCCCGGCCCGGCCACGAACCCGTCGAGGCTGCACGCGCCGCCGTAGATGACCGTGCGCATGGGGGCCCTCCTATCTAAATTGACATTTAGAAACGATATACTAAACGCGAATTTAGGAATACGTCAACGGAATGAGCCCACGCCCCAGGAAGGTCACCGACGACGACGTGTTCAGGGCGGCGCAGCGGGCGATGTCGCGCAGTGGGCCGCTGGAGCTGACGCTGGCCGACATCGCGGCCGAGGCCGGGGTCACGTCGGGCCTGCTGGTGCAGCGGTTTGGCGGCAAGCGCCAGTTGCTGCTGGCGCTCGCGACGCGCTTCTCGGAGGGCACCGACGAGCTCTTCGTCGGCCTGCGCCGGGCCCACCGGTCACCCCTGGCGGCGCTGCGCGCGTACGGCGCCTGCATGGCTGGCCTGGCGGCCACGCCCGAGGCCCTGTCGCGCAGCCTTGCCTACCTGCAGATCGACCTTACCGACGCCGCCTTCCGCGCGCCGCTCGTCAAGCAGGCCCGCGCCACCCGCCGGGAAATCGAGAAACTAGTGCGCGAGGCGGTGGCGAAAGGGGAGTTGAAGGCCGGCACGCCGCCGAGCGCCCTGGCGCGCATGCTGGAAACCGCGATCAGCGGGTCGCTGATGACTTGGGCCTGCTACCAGCAGGGGCCCGCGGCCCGCTGGCTCCGTCACGACGTCGACGCGGTGCTGCAGCCCTACCGCACCCGCTCCCGCGCACGTAAACCGTCTTGAGGCACTCCGTGAAGAACTCTCGTGAGGAACCTCCGTGAAGGACCCACGCTAGGGCGTCCCGAGAATCCTCGCGCGAAGAGGATCCCGAACGCCGCGGCGACCGCGGTGCCCTTCCCGCGGTTGAACGGCAGCCGATGCACTTCGGCGCCCGCCACGTGTGCCAGGGTCTCTCGATCAGAGGCCATCGAGACATTCTGTTCCGGCCGACCCACCGCCGCCAGGCCTAGCCGCCGTGTCACGTACGAGCCACAGAGGCAGAGAGACACCGAGAAGACCTGCTGTTCTCCGTGTCTCCGTGTCTCTGTGGCCCGTACGTGATCAGGCCGCTTGCAGCGGGACGGGCGCCGGCGCCGGTGTCGACACGCTCATGCGATAGCCCTGCCAGATGAGCAGCAGGCCCACGAACTCGGTGATGTACAGCACCTCCACGTAGCCCATGCGCGTGGCGGTGCCGCCGATGCCCGGGAGGATGGCGCCCACCGCGATCAGCACGTTGGCATACTTGCGGTGGCGCGTCTCCGGGTCGCGGCTGTAGCGCACCGCCGACAGGATGGCGCCCCCGATCAGGAACACCACCGCGTAGAGGTTCACCGCGGGGCTGAAGAGCCGCACCCAGCTCCACGTGAGGACGCGCCCGGTGAGCCGGTGCCCCTCCACCATCTCGTAGTTAATCGGCGACAGCACCACGAATACCGACGCGATGACCACGTAGGCGACAAGCATCGCCGTCAAAATGTGCGCCGTCCGCTTCTTCAGCATCAGGTACACGGTGCCCTGGGCGAGGGGCGCCCCTCCGAGGAGCGCCCCCGTGATGTACCACGTGCGGAACACGGGCTCGTTCCAGCCGAGGAGCGTGGTGAGCGCCTCGGTGGTGGTGCCCATGCCGTAGGTGACCACGCCGATGGACCACCAGAGCAGGTGCAGCCGCTCCGGGTGCTCGCGGTAGCGACGGAAGATCTCCCGTGCGAAGATCACGCAGAGGAGGGTCGTGACGACCGGAATGTAGTGCACGAAGGTCGGGGCCATGGTGATTCCTTTGCGCTCTGGGCTCTGGGCTCTGGGCTCTGGGCTTTGGGCTCTAGAACGCGCCGACGGTCAGACCCACCGTGAAGCTGCGGCCGCGGGCGGGGGCGAACTGGAACTGCTCGCGGTAGAACTCGTCGGTGAGGTTCTCGACGGCGAAGGTGAGGCCTAGCCGGTCGCGGCCGCGGCCCAGGTTGACGCCCCAGCCGAGGCGGTGCACCGTGAAGCCCTGCAGCGAGAGCAGATCCTGCGCGATGAGGAACGGCGAGTCGAGCAGCGTCTCGGCCACGCGCGTGACCTCGGCCTGCGACCGGACGGCGTACTCCACCCAGAAGCGCGAACTCGAATCGGTGAACCGCGCCGACGCCAGGATGCGAACGGGCGTGATGTTGTCGAACGGCGTGCCCGCCAGCGAGCTGCCGTCGAGCGGGTTGACGCCCTCGGTGATGGTGCCGCGCGTGAACGCGCCCGCGCCCATCAGCGTGAGCACGCCGCGGCGGAACACTAGCGGCGCGTCGGCCGAGAACTCGATGCCGCTGATGCGCACGTCGGCGTAGTTGGTGGCCTGCGACAGCGGGCTGCCCGACGGCGTCGTGGCCGTGACCAGGTCCTGCGCGATGAAGTTCTGGTACTGGTTCACGAAGAAGTACGCCCCGCCCGCCACGCGTCCCGCGCGGAACTTGGCGCCCAGATCGAAGTTGTTGCCCGTCTCGGGATCCACCTTCACGTTGGGGATGATGGCGCCCACGGTGGCGGGGCCGGCGAAGAAGATCTCCTCCAGGTTCGGGTGGCGGTAGCTGCGGCCGAATCGCACGAACGGGTTGACGCGGCCGTCGGGATTGGCCACGAGGCCGATGTCACCCGTGAGGGCGTTGCGGTTGTAGCTGGCGCCGTCGGGATCGGGCAGCGTCGACGGATCGATGCGCGGCGTGGCGCCCGCGATGAGCGACGTCACGTCGTAGCCGGACGTGGCCTCGTTCGACACGGTGTAGAAGTCGGTGCGCAGGCCGGCAATCAGCGACAGGTTGGCGCGCACGCGCCACTCGTCCTGGGCGTAGATCGCGATGTCGCGCAGGCTGGAGTCGGGCACCCGCACCGGCTGCGCCGCGACGGGGCCGCCCAGCGCCACGGGTGCGGGGAACACCACCGGCGCCGGGCCGCGGGCGCCGAGCGCCACCAGGCCCACCATCGAGGTCTGCGTGAGGGTGGTCCGCTGGTCGCTGCTGCGATCGCGATAGAAGGTGAAACCGGTGGTCAGCACGTGGTTCGCCGCGGGCGTGATCACCGCGTTCAGGTCCACGCCGGGCGTCCACACGCGCTGCTGGGTCTCCGACAGGATGTCGAGCCGCATCACGCTGATCGGGAAAAACGAGGCGGCGGGCGCGGGGAACTGCACGGGAAGCAGGTTCCTCAGCGTGCGGTCGGTCTTCTGCCAATAGGCCGTCATCGACAGGTTGGCCAGCCACGGCGTCACGGCCTGGGCCTCATAGCGGGCCGACATGCGATCCAGGCTGCTCTGGGGGAGCGAGGTCGCGTTGAAGAACGTGGGCTGCGCGAAGTCGGCGAACCCGACGTCGGTCATGCGCCGGCGCTGGTAGCGGAGGCGGACCGAACGGCGCTCGCCCACCTTGATGAGGCCCGAGGCGTTGATGAAGTTGCCCTCGGCCTGCGAGTTCTGGATCTCGGGGTCGGTGCGCACGTAGGGCGCGTTGAACGGATCGGGGAACGCGTTGAAGTGGAACCCGAAGCTGTCGTCGATGGTGTCGGCGCGGTCGAGCTGCCCCGAGGCGAAATAGGGGCTCGTGTCCTCCTCGTCGAAGTTGCCGGCCTTGTAGTTGCCGTAGCTCTCCGCGCCCGCCTGCACGCGGAAGGTGTAGCGCGGGGCCGTCGCGCCCAGCGACACGGTGCCGCGCATGCCGTCCTCGTTGGTGCTGTAGAAGCCGTTGAAGCCGTAGAGCAGCTCCACTTTGTCGCTGAACCCGGGTTCGTTGGTGATGATGTTCACCGTGCCGGCCAGCGCGTCGGATCCATACATCAGCGTGCCGGCGCCGTTCACCACTTCCACGCGGCTGATGGCGTCGGGCGACACCAGGCCCACCTCGGCGCCCGTGCGCTCGGTGGCCTGGCGCGCGGTGTTCAGCCGCTCACCGTCCACCAGCACCAGCAGGCGCGTCGAGTCGAGGCCGCGCAGCCGCGGCCGCACCGCGAACGGGCCGTTGCCGACCGGCGTGACGTTGGGCGCCGTCATCAGCATGTCCCCGGTGGAGATGGGGTTCCGCGCCTGGATGGCCGCCTGCGACATGGTCTCCACGTGCAGCGGAATCTGCTTGAGCTCGCGCTCGGCGCGGACCGCCGTGACGCTCACCTCCGCGGTGAGCATGCCCAGGTCCAACTGCACCGGCAGGTCCACCACCTGCTCGGGGCTGTCCACCACCACGGTGCGCGCGGCCTCCGAGAAACCGGCGCGCGACACGATCACCAGGTAGGTGCCGGCCACCCGGGTCTCGATCTTGTAGCGGCCCTGGTCGTCGGTCTCGCCGACGATCTCGCGCCCGGTGGCGATGTCACGCACGACGACGCGGGCCTGGGTGAGGGCGGCGCCGGTGGCGTCGGTGACGACGCCGGAAACGGTGCCCGCATTTGCGGGCGACGCGGCAGCCAGTGCCGCCACAAGGAATAGCACAGGGACAATACGCATAAATCTCTCCATCACTCTTCAAACGCTCTCGGGTGCAGCGGGTGCAGCGGGTGCATCAGGTGCATCAGGTGCATCAGGTGCATCAGGTGCATCAGGTGCAT
>CAYJPQ010000094.1:0-4285 GCA_964372085.1 uncultured Bifidobacteriaceae bacterium
CGGGTGCAGCGGGTGCAGCGGGTGCAGCGGGTGCAGCGGGTGCATCGGGTGCATCGGGTGCAGCGGGTGCAGCGGGTGCGTTGACTCATGTTGATCCGCGCGGGCGCATTCGCATGGTCGACGTGGGCGACAAGCCGGTCACTGCGCGCGAGGCGGTGGCGCGGGGGACCATCCGCATGTCGGCCGCGGCGCGCCGGCTTATTCGCGCGGGTGCGGTGAAGAAGGGCGATCCGTTGCAGGCCGCGCGCCTGGCCGGCATCATGGCGGCGAAGCGGACCAGTGATCTCATCCCGCTGTGCCACCCGCTGGCGCTCACCCATGCGTCGGTGGATCTCACCGCCACCCGCACGGGCTACACCATCGAGGCACGCGTGCGCACTTCTGGGCAGACCGGCGTGGAGATGGAGGCGCTCACGGCAGCGGCCGTGGCGGCACTCACGCTGTATGACATGGTGAAGGCCGTGGACAAGGCGATGGTCATCGGCGACATCTGCCTCGTCGAGAAGCGCGGCGGACGATCGGGCCACTACCGGCGCACGTGACAATCCTGGTCTCGATCCAGCAGCCCGTGCACCAGTGGCAGATACCGCCGGAGGCGGTGGCGTCGCTGCGGGCCCGATTCCCCCATATCGAGTTCACCTACGCCACGACGCCCGACGAGCGGGCGCGCGGCCTCGCCGTGTGCGACGCGGCATACACCTGGATCCTGCGCCCCGAGGAGCTGTCCGATGCGCCGGCGCTCCGGTGGCTGCACACCTCCGCCGTGGCCGTGGAGACGTTGTGCCTGCCCGAGCTGTTCGCTCGCGGCGTGCGCGTCACCAACACGCGCGGCGTGCAGGCCGTGCCCATCGCGGAGCACGTGCTGGCCGTGGTGCTGGCCTTCGCCAAGCAGCTGCCGTTCGTGCTCGAGAACCAGCGGCAGGCGCACTGGGCCCAGAACGCGTTCACCGGCGACCGGCTGCCGTGGCTGTTGCGCGGCCGCACGCTGGGCCTCGTCGGCGTGGGCACCATCGGCTCCGCGATCGCGGCGCGCGCCCGGGCCTTCGGCATGCGTGTGGTGGCGATGCGCCGGCAGCCCGGCGCCCCGGCCGGCCTCGACATCGACGCGGTGTACGGGCCTGGCCAGCTGCCCGACCTGCTCGCGCAAAGCCAGGTGCTGGTGGTGGCCGCGCCGCTCACACCCGAGACCGAGGGGCTGATCGGCGCCCGCGAGTTCGCCCAGCTGCCGGCCGGGGCCGTCTTCGTCAACGTCGGCCGCGCGCGTATCGTCCACACCGACGCG
The DNA here is from genome assembly GCA_964372085.1 of uncultured Bifidobacteriaceae bacterium. Classification (GTDB taxonomy): domain Bacteria; phylum Acidobacteriota; class Vicinamibacteria; order Vicinamibacterales; family UBA2999; genus 12-FULL-67-14b. Next base: position 1,283 of record CAYJPQ010000094.1, read on the forward strand.
CTCGTGGCGTCGCTCCAGTCGGGCCACCTGGGCGGCGCCTCGCTCGACGTGTTCCCGCAAGAGCCGCTGCCGCCCACACACCCGCTGTGGACCTGCCCCAACGTCATCCTCACCCCGCACACGTCGGGCTATCGCCAGGGGCACTGGGACGAGGTGGTCGATCTCTTTGCCGAGAACATCCGGCGGTGGGAGCGGAATGAGGGCCTTCGCTTTGAGGTGAAGCCCGAGCTCGGCTACTGAGGTTGGGCTACTGCGGAAGTTCACAGTTCCACAGGTCACAGTTCAGAGTTGAAGTTGAGAGTGCCAGTTCCAGTTCACGGTTGCAGTGGACAGTTGCAGTGGACAGTTGAAGTTGGCGATGCTGACGCGAGCTTGAAAGTTCAACCGTGAACTTCAACGGTGAACTTCAACGGTGAACTTCAACGGTGAACTTCAACCGCGAACTTCAACGGCGAACTTCAACCGTGAACTTCAACCGTGAACTTCAACCGCGAACTTCAACGGCGAACTTCAACCGCGAACTTCAACCGCGAACTTCAACCGCGAACTTCAACCGCGAACTTCAACCGTGAACTGGAACTGGCACTCTCAACTTCAACTCTGAACTGTGACCTGTGGAACTGTCAACTTTCGAAGCCTCTCAGCCCGGTGGCGGCTCGATATGGATGACGGCGTCCTTGATCTGCGGGAAGCGCGCCATCAGGCGGTCCTTCACGACATGTGAGTGAGCGTGCGCCTCCTCGAGGCGCATGTCGCCGTCGAGCCACACGTGCAGGTCGAGGAACACGAAGTCGTTGGCGCCGCGCGTGCGGATCTGGTGGCACCCCATCACCTCGGGCACGCTGCGCACCACGGCGCGGATGTCCTCCTCGGGAATCACGATGCGGTCGCCCAGGATCTGGGCCGTGTCGCGGAAGATCTCCCAGCAGGCCTTGCCGATGAACGCCGCCACGCCCAGCGCCGCGAGCGGGTCGAGCAGGGGATAGCCCATCTTCACGCCCACCAGCGCGAGGATGACGGCCGCCGACGTCAGCAGGTCGCTGTTGGTGTGGTGCGCGTCGGCCAGCAGGATCTCGCTCGACAGCCGCCGGCCCTCGCGCCGCTCGTAAAAGACCACGCCGAGGTTCACCAGGAACGTGCTGCCCATCACCACGAAACTGAGCGCTTCCACGGTGGGGGAGCCGCCGTCACGCAAGCGGTCGATGGCGGCGTTCAGCACCTGCATCAGCACCAGCACCAGGAAGATCAGGATGCCCATCGAGGCCATCGTCTCGAACTTGCGATGGCCGTAGGGGTGGTCCTCGTCGGGCGGCTCGTTGGCCAGGCGCACGCCGACGAGCGCCACCACGTTGGAGGCCGTGTCCGTGAGCGAGTGGAAGCCGTCGGAGAGGATGCTGACCGCGCCGGTGGCGTAGCCCAAGGCGATCTTGGACACCGCCACCACCAGGTTAAGGAAGAAGACCCGGACGAGGACCTGCGAGACCCGGGCGAAGCGGTCGGTCACGCGCCGCTAGAAGATCGTGGCGTGCGGGACCGGCCACCACCGCACCTGGACCTTGCCGACGATGTACTTCTTCGGCACGAACCCCCAGTGGCGGCTGTCATGGCTGTTGTTGCGGTGGTCGCCCATCACGAAGTAGTAGCCCTCGGGAATCACCTGCGGGCCCCAGTCGTCGTGGCTGCGGTATTCAGCCGGCACGAACTCGTCGCGCATCGGCACGTCGTTCACGTACACGCGGCCGTCGACGACGCGCACGGTGTCGCCTTCTTCCGCGATCACCCGCTTGACGAACGACTTGTCGGGGTTGAGCGGGTAGTAGAGCATCACGATGTCGCCGCGCATCGGGTCGGCGAGCCGGTAGCGCAGCTTGTTGACGATCAAGCGGTCCTGGTCGGCCAGCGTGGGCGCCATGCTCTGGCCCTCGACGCGGGCCACCTGGAAGCCGAACGTGACGATGAGGGTGGCGTACACGGCGGCCGAGGCGAGGGTGCGGACCCAGGCGAAGGTCTCGTCGCGCCAGGCCTCGAGGCGGCGGCGGCGCGCCGCCGAGGCGTCGTCCAGAGACATGGCGACGACGGGGGCCACCGACTCGGGGACGCCCGCCGCGAACCGGGCGGGCGCAAACGGGTCGACGGGCGCGGTTTCGTCGCCCGGGTCGGCAAACACTACAGCTTCAGGTAGTCCCGCAGCCGCCGGGTCTGCGACCGGCTCACCGGGATTTCCGTCGCCTTCGCGTCTGTCATCCGAAGGATGTAGTTCCTGCTGAACCAAGGCACGATCTCCTTCACCTTGTTGATGTTGACGAGGTGCGAGCGGTGGACCCGCCAGAACACGTCCGGGTCGAGCCGCGCCTGCAACTCGTCGAGGGTCCGGTCGTTCGCCGTGCCGGACACCTGCCCAGTCACGATTGTAATCGAATCCTCCGCGACCGAGGCATGGATGATGTCGTCGGCCTGCACGAGCACGAACCGGTCGTCGACCTTGACGGCCACCTGGTCGCGGCGGCCTTTTTGGCCCGCCATCAGGCGAACCAGCTGGTCGAGCTGGCCCGCCAGGGGCTGGTGGTCGACCCGGCGCCTGCGGGCCCGCTCGACGGCCGTTTCCAGCCGGCCCGCGTCCACCGGCTTCAACAGGTAGTCTACGGCGTTCACCTCGAAGGCCTCGATGGCGCGCTGGTCATAAGCTGTGACGAAGATCACGCCCGGCGCGGTTCCCTGGTCCAGCAACGTTCTGGCCACCTCGAAGCCGGTCAGCCCGGGCATCTGCACGTCGAGGAAGGCCAGATCGGGGGTGAGCCGTGCGATCTGCTCCACGGCGTCAGGGCCGTTGGCGGCCTGGCCCACCACTTCCACGCCGGGCACCTGCCCCAGCAGGAAGCACAGCTCCTCCCGGGCCAGCTGCTCGTCGTCGGCGACGATGGCCGTGAGGCGAGGGCTTGAGGTCCTGAGGTCTTCCACCCCAGCGCGGTTGCCGCGCTGGGGGCCCGGGGGGAAGGGGCTTGA
>CAYJPQ010000094.1:4295-11430 GCA_964372085.1 uncultured Bifidobacteriaceae bacterium
GGGGGGGGGGGGGGGGGTTTGGGGCCGGTTGGCCCCCCCCCCCGGGGGGGGGCCGGGGGGGGGGGCCCGGGGGGAAGGGGCTTGAAGGGCTCATGCCGTGATCCGTTGCACCGCCACGTCGAGCGGAATTTCCACGCGCGCGCAGGCGCCCTTGCCGGGCGAGCCGGTGAGCACCAGGCGGCCGGCGGCGCCGTACAGCACGCGCAGCCGCTCGTGGACGTTGCTGAGGCCAATGCCGCTCGTGAGCGCGATCTGCAGCCGTTCCTCGGAGATGCCCAGGCCGTTGTCCTGCACCTCGATGATGGCCAGGCCGCGCTCGCGCCGGCTGCGCAGGGTGATGGTGCCCGGGCCCACCTTGCGCGCGAAGCCGTGCTTGATGCAGTTCTCCACCAGCGGCTGCAGCAACAGGCTGGGCACGATCACGTCCAGGGTGTCGGCGTCGACGGCCTTCTTCACGGTGAGGCGAGGGCCGAAGCGAATCACCTCGATGTCGAGGTACTCGTCGACGGCGGCGAGCTCTTCGCGCAGGGTGACGAACTGCTCCTGGGTCTGCATCAGCTTGCGGAGCAGCCCCGAGAGCTTGTGGATGACGGCGCGCGCCTGGTCGGGCTGCGAGCGGATCAGCGACGACACCGACGTGAGCGTGTTGAACAGGAAGTGCGGGTTGATCTGGCTCTTGAGCGCCTCGACCCTGGCCGCGAGCAGCAGCTTTTCCTGCTCCTGGAGGCGGTGCTCGATGCGCGCGTTGTTCCAGATCTTGATGGGCGTCGACACGGTGAGCACGGTGGCCACGTACACCAGGAGGGTCAGCCCCACCGACGGGCCGGCCAGGTGGAACAGCCGCGCCTCGCCGAACCGGACGCCCACCGCCTGCCGAATCACCTCGAGGCCGATGGGCACGAGCAGCAGCACCACCTGCCAGTTCACCTCGGGTACTCGCACCATGCGCCACAGGTGGCGGGGCAGGCTGGTGAACACGAAGGGCGAGAAACTCCAGATGGCTTCCTTGGGGCACGCCTCGCGCAGGCCGCCGCCGGCAAACCCGCAGCCCACGGCAAACGGCAGCGCGCCGTACTCGCCCGCGGCCAGGGCCGGCAGGGCCATCATGCCCCCCACGATCGCCCCGGTGTACGGGCCGGCAATGAGTCCGGCCAGGAAGGCGCCCTCCAGCGTGAGGTCGGCGGCGCCGTAGTTGAGCAGCAGGCGCGAGGCGACCCCCGCGGTGAGGGGCAGGGCCAGGCCCAGGGCGAACGTCAGCCGATCGGGCCAGTTGCGCCGCTCGAAGATGAGGATGTGCCGGAAGCGCCGGTAGCGCGCCAGCATGGTGGCCAGGGCGGCCATCACGGCCAGCTTCACGACCAGGGTCGTGAGCAGAAATTGTCCGGCCGAGAGAAACTTTGGTTCTTGGAGCATTCCCCGCCGTTTCCGCCGCGCCTTGCGAAAGGCGAACCCTGAAATGGTATCATTTCCGTCTATGCTCCGTCCGCTGTACGAAGGCTTTGCCCTCACCTTCAAGCACCTGTTCCGGAACCCCATCACGGTGAACTATCCCGACCAGAAGGTTCCGATGTTCCCGCGGTACCGCGGCAAGCAGGTGCTGATGCGCGACGAGAACGGCCTGGAGAAGTGCGTGGCCTGCGGCCTGTGCGCCGTGGCCTGCCCGGCCGACGCCATCTACCTGGAGGCCGCCGAGAACGACGGCACGGTGATGGCGGGCCCCCGCTACGCGTCCACCTACCAGATTCACAAGACCCGGTGCATCTTCTGCGGCTACTGCGAGGAAGCCTGCCCGGTGTCGGCCATCTTCATGGGCAAGGACTACGAGCTGGCCGTCTACAGCAAGGACGACTTCATCTGGGACAAGACCGAACTGCTCGTCCCCGCCGCCGCTCACGAAAAGGCGCCGCTCTGAAACCATTTCTTGAAGCGCTCGACGAGCGCGTCCTCGTGTGCGACGGCGCGATGGGGACGATGCTGTACGGCAAGGGCATCTTCATCAACCGGTGCTTCGAGTCGCTCAACCTGACGCAGCCCGACCTGGTGGTGGACGTGCACCAGCAGTACCTGCGGGCCGGCGCCGACGTCGTCGAGACCAACACCTTCGGCGCCAACCGCATGAAGCTGCGCGCCTTCGGCCTGGGCGACCAGGTGCGCGAGATCAACCTCGCGGGCGCGGCCCTGGCGCGGCGGGCCGTGGGCGGCGACCGCGCCACGGCGTACGTGGCGGGGGCCATCGGCCCGCTCGGCGTGCGCATCGAGCCGTGGGGCAAGACGGGCGTGGACGAGGCCGAGGCGTTCTTCCGCGAGCAGGCCCAGGCGCTGCTGGACGGCGGCGTGGACCTGTTCGTGCTCGAGACCTTCCGCGACCTCAACGAGATTGGCGCCGCCATCGCCGCCGTGCGCGGCGTGTGCGGGCTGCCCATCGTGGCGCAGATGACCACCGAGGAGGACGGCGCCAGCCTCGATGGCGCGCCGCCCGAGCAGTTTGCGCCGGCGCTGGTGGCGCGCGGGGCCAACGTGGTGGGCGTCAACTGCAGCGTGGGCCCGGCCCCGATGCTCGAGACGGTGGAGCGGCTGAGCGAGGTCACCGATGTGTGGCTGTCGGCGCAGCCCAACGCCGGCAAGCCGCGCGACATCGAGGGCCGCAACCTCTACTTGTGCTCGCCCGAGTACATGGCCACCTACGCGCGCCGCTTCATCGAGTCTGGCGTGCGGCTGGTGGGCGGCTGCTGCGGCACCACGCCCGAGCACATCCGGCAGATCAGCCTCGCGGTCAAGTCGATGGGCCCGGGCCTGGCCCGACACCATGCCGGCGCGCACGTGCACACCCCGGTGGCCAGCCAGCCCCATGCCCAGCCGGCGGTACCGCGCGAGGCCAAGTCGGCCATGGCCCGCAAGCTCGCCTCAGGCGCCTTCGTCACGGCGGTGGAACTGGTGCCGCCCCGCGGCCACGGGCCCGAGGCGGCGCTGGCCGACGCGGCGCGCCTGGCCACGCGCGGCGTGGACGTGGTGATGATTCCCGACGGCCCCCGGTCGGGCGCTCGCATGAGCGCCCTGGCCCTGGCCGTGCTCGCGCAACAGCACGCCGGCGTCGAGGTGCTGCTCCAGTACTCGTGCCGCGATCGCAACCTGCTCGGCATCCAGTCGGACCTGCTGGGCGCCCACGCGATGGGGGTGCGCAACCTGCTGGGGATCACGGGCGACGTTCGCAAGCTCGGCGACATTCCCGATGCCACGGCGGTGTTCGACGTGGATTCCATCGGGCTCACGAACGTCATCACGCGGCTCAATCACGGGCTCGACATCGGCGGCCAGCCCATCGGCGAGCCCACGGCCTTTCACACCGGCGTGATGGTGAACCCGTCGCGCGATCTCGACCAGGAACTGCGGCGGCTCGAGTTCAAGATCGAGGCCGGCGCCGAGTTCGCGGTGACGCGGCCCGTGTTCGACCTGGCCACCTTCGAGCGGTTCCTCGCGCGCGTGGGGCCGCTCGGCATCCCCATCATCGCCGGCATCTGGCCGTTTGAAAGCGCGCTGAACGCCGAGTTCATGGCCAACGAGGTGCCCGGCGTCACGGTGCCCGACGCGCTGGTGGAGCGCATGCGGCGCACCACCAGCCCCGAGGCGGCCGCGGCCGAAGGCGTGGCGGTGGCGCGCGAGCTGGTGGCGGGCCTCAAGGGCATGGCAGCCGGCCTGCAACTGTCCACGCCGTCCGGGCGGCTCGACGCGGCCCTGGCCGTGCTCGACGTGGTATAGTCCGGTCGGTTTTGGGAGGCGAGCAGAACATGGCCCTGTTCGAGCACACGTCAGGAAGTGGAGATGCCGCCACCCGCGCGCTGTCGGTGACCGCGGTCGAAACCGATTTCGTGGCCAAGGTGTACAAGAACCTGGCCGAGGTCTACGACTACACCTACGGCCCCACGCTGCATCCCGGCCGGCTCGATGCCATCAAGAAGATGGTGATTCGCCTGGGCGACCAGGTGCTCGAGGTGGGCGTGGGCACGGGCATCAACCTCCCCTTGTATCCCCGCACCTGCGGCGTGACCGGCATCGACGTGTCGAGCCACATGCTCGATCGGGCGCGCAGCCGCATCCGCGACCAGGGGCTCGCCAATTGCGACGTCGTCCAGATGGACGCCACAAAGATGGAGTTCCCGGACGACTCGTTCGACGTGGTGTATGCGCCCTACGTGATCAGCGTGGTGCCCGAGCCGGTGAAGGTGGCGCGCGAGATGTATCGCGTGTGCCGTCCGGGGGGCCGCGTGGTGATTCTCAACCACTTCCTGAGCATGAGCGCCCTGGGATCGCGCCTCGAGCGGGCCATCTCGCCCATGACGGTGCACCTCGGGTTCAAGGCCGACCTCGACCTGTCGGCCTTCCTGGCCCAGGCCGACCTCACGCCCGCCTCCATCGAGAAGGTGAACTTTCCACGCATCTGGTCGCTCGTAACGGTCATCAAGGCCTAGCCCGGACCCGCCCGGAACGCCCGGGGCGGATTCGACGTATCCTGTGAAGTTCATGGACGCCCTTCGTCTGTTTGGTGAGTTCCTGCGCATGCCGGGCTCGGTGGGAGCCGTGGCGCCGAGTTCGTCACAGCTGGCGGAGCTGATCACCGAGGCCGCCGGCGTGGCCCAGGCCAGCGTCGTGGTGGAGCTGGGTCCCGGCACCGGCGCCGTCACGTCGGCGATTCAGCGCAAGCTGCGGCCGGGCGCCACGTTCCTGGCCATCGAAGCCAACGAGTCGTTTGTCGGGGTGCTGCGCCAGCGGCATCCCGACCTGCCGGTGTACCACGACTGCGCGCAGCACATCCGCCGCTGCCTCGAGGCCAGTGGCCACGCGCAGTGCGACTGCGTGGTGTCGGGCCTGCCGTTCACGGCCTTTTCGGGACGGATGCAGGACGACCTGCTGGCCGCGGTGAACGGCGTGCTGGCGCCGGGCGGGCGCCTGGTGACCTTTGCCTACCTGGGCGGCCGGCTGCTGCCAGGGGGACGCCGCTTCCGCCGCCGCCTGCTGGCGGAGTTCCCCAAGGTGACGACCACGCCCACGGTGTGGCTCAACCTGCCGCCGGCGTTTGTGTACCGCGCGGTGAAATCCACGTCGCGGTAATCATCACGAAGAGGCCGTCGGCTTCCACCAGCACGGCGCCGTCGGCGGCGGCCAGGCGCGCGCCGACCGTCACCTTGCGTCCCTCCACGCGATCGATCCAGGCCTCGACCGTGCCCTCAAACGGCAGGGGCACCGGCCGCACGAAGTTCACGGAGATCCGCGCCCCGACCACGGCGTGACCGTTCATCCAGCAGGCGCCGCCCATGGCCTCGTCGAGTACCGCCGTGGTGGCGCCGCCATGCGCGTGGTGCGGCGGGCCCTCGGCGTGCGGACCGAGCCACACCCGGGCGTGCAGGCAAGGGTCGCCCTCCTTGCGGAAGTACGACACGCGGATGCGGCTGGGATCCCGATCGCCCGAGACGAACGAGCGGCCCTCGGAGCCGGGCGGAAACGGCCAATAGGGAATCATCATGGCGACTGTAGCATCCGGCTCAGCTGGATGAGAGCATCTCCAGCAGGATGTCGGCGGCGAGGTCGGCGCCATTCACGGCCGGCCGCTCGGGTGGGTCGGGTGCGGCCAGCGCCGCGTCCACAGCCGGCGCCCATCGGCCCGCGAACAGGTCGGCGTGGCTGATGAAGGCGCACCGTAGGAACCGCGGCATGGCGGCCACGAGCACCTCGTACTCCGGGAAGCGGCCGCGCGAGGTGTAGACGATGGCCGTGCCGTTGGCGAGGCAGTCGGCGATGATGCCGTAGCCCGGCTTGGTGACCACCACGTCGACGGCCCGCACCAGGTCCACGTACCGGAGGCCGCGCGCGTACATCAGGGCCTCGTCGAAGTTGTGCGGTCCGATCACGCGGTAGCCCTCCACGTGATCGAGCGGGGCCAGCGGCGCCAGGCCGTAGCCGCCGAACGACACCAGGGCCACGCGCCGGTCGAGCGGCAGGCCGAGGGCGTGGCGCACCTCGCCGGGCTCGCGCGTCGACCGGCGCGCCACGAACGGCAGGTCGCGCACCGCCGGCATGGTGGCAAACCCGCCCGACATGGGCAGGCGCAGGGCCAGCGTGGTGCCGGCGTAGATGGCGCCCACTTCCGCCGCGAGGTCGCCTCCGCCCTCGTAGCCGGCGTAGATCCAGTCCCACGTGAAGTTGCCCAGCGCCACCGAGGGCAGGCCCGCGCGCCGGGCGGCCGCGACGGCCAGCGGTGGGATGTCGGCCACCACCAGCGACGCGCCCAGGCGGGCAAGCTCGCCGGCCTCGGCGGCCGCGCGCTGGGGCAACCCCGCCTGGAACGCGCGCGCCCGCTGCAGGGTGGCCGTCTCGTCCAGGTGCAGGCTGTCGATCTGCACGACGCCCGTGTCGCATGCCACCGGATCGAGCCGCACCCCTGGCCGCGCCGTGTGCTGCACCAGCCACGGCGCCACCTGCGACCGCACCACCACGCCGAGACCGGGCCGGCGGTCGACGAGCGTGTTGATCACCTCGATGGTCCGGGAGGCATGGCCGAAGCCGTGGCCGGAAATGTAGAAGACGACGGTAGAAGGCACGAACCTCGATCTTAGCGGCTCCGGGCTTCGGGCTCTAGGCTCCTGGGCTTTCTGATACGATCACCGCGTGGCCTTCGACGAAAAAGCGTTCTTCACCGAGCGACCCGAGAGCCGGCCGGCGAAGTACCCGTGCCCGCGCTGCAAGCGGACGAACGAGTACACCATCCGGTGGATGCGGCGCACGAAGAAGGACCGGCCGCCCCAGGGCGCCGACGAGCGCGATCGCGCCAAGTACGCCAAACTCCGCGACCACCTGCTGCGCCTGGACGACGAGGTGACGTGCAAGACCTGCAGCAAGAAGTTTGAGATTCCCTCGCTGCACTCGCTGCTGTTCGTGGATCAGCTCGAGGGGTTGCCGAAAGATGTCGAGGATGAAGAGCCGGGAACCCCCTCGACTTCGCTCGGGGCAAGCGGGGAGCCCACGGCGCAGAAGCCGCTCGATGCGGCAGCCAAGGCCAAGCTGCCCGCGCGGTTCACCCGCCCCACCCGCGGCTGGCGCGGCTAGCCGCCCCGCCGCACCCCCTACACCCCCTGCACCCGCT
>CAYJPQ010000095.1:0-1388 GCA_964372085.1 uncultured Bifidobacteriaceae bacterium
TCCAGCTCGCGCCCGAGCGTGGTGAACCCGCCGTCCGACCGGAGCACGCCGCGCAGCAGCGCCGTGAGCCGCAACAGCGTGTCGACCGCGCGGGTCGGGGCGCTCTCGACCAGGTAGCCGATGGTGGTGAGGGCGTTGAAGAGGAAGTGCGGGTTGATTTGCGCCCGCAGCGCCTTCAGCTCGGCCTCGGCGGTGAGCTTGAGCATCTCCTCTTCGCGCACCCGGTTCTCGTAGCGCTCGTTGGTGAGCCTGACAGCGTCAATCCGCCTGGCCGCGATGTCGGCGACGGCGGCCCGCAGCGCCTCGTCGTCCGACAGCAGCCGGCGGCCCCCCAGGAGCTCGCCGATGTGCAGGTCGAAGCGGGGCAGGTCGGTGGTGGGCACGGTGGCGCACTGCGACGGGTGGCCGGCGTGGGCATGGGCGCCGGTCGATTCGGTCCACCACACGCGCTGCGCGTTCAGCGCGGTCGCCAGGCGCTCGCACACCGCGTCGAGCACCGCGTCCACGGTGTCCTGGCCCTGCACTTCCAGGGCGATGTCGCCGCGCAGCACCGCGTAGTCCACGCGCCCGAGCAGCACGGCGTCGACGAAGCGGACGATGAGGCGGTGCAGCCAGGGGGAGATGAGCGAGGTTCCCACCCAGAGCGCGAGCACCACGCCCACCGCGACCGGTCCCGGCGGCAGCGCGGTGGCCAGGCTGTAGCCGGCAAACGCAATCGCGACGAGCGCAATCAGGGTGAGCGCGCGCTTCAGGAAGAGGTCGGCCAGTGCGAAGCGGTAGTCCTGGTAGAGGATGGCAAACGCCAGCGGGATGGCCGCGTGGTGACCCACCAGTTCCACGGCCCAGCTGTCTTCACCGCCATGGAAGCGGCCCAGGTGCGAGGCCGACACGGCGAACAGGGCCAGCGCCAGCACCCACAGCGCGCGGCCGAGGTTCGGCTGGCTGCGCGTGAGCACGCCGAGGGCCAGGATGATCAGCCCGTAACACACCGTGAGCAGCAGGAAGGCCAGCGACGAGGCGGCCGGGTCGTCGGTGGCCACCGTGTAGAGGTGCAGCACCGAGGCCGCTGCGCTGAGCCCATACGCCACGCCGGTGATGACGCCCCCGCGAGGCAGGCCGCGCGCCACCGAGTGCACCACCACCGCGGCCAGCACGCCGAGAGCCGGGAACGACAGCGCCCACAGGCCGATCGACTCGTCGAAATAGCCGACGCGCGGCAGGCCGTATGCGGCAAGCTCGCCCAGGTTCCACACCAGGCCCAGCAGCGCGGTGGCCAGCGGCAGCCGGTCGCCCGTGCGCCGGCGCAGCACCAGCGCGAGCAGCATGGCGTAGAGCGCCGTGCCCGTGGCGAACCCGACGAGGTTCAGGACCTCCGCGGCGTTAGGCAC
>CAYJPQ010000095.1:1488-5708 GCA_964372085.1 uncultured Bifidobacteriaceae bacterium
CCTGTCGATGATCGTGATGTCCGCGAGCATCCCCGGCTGGATCATGCCCCGGTTCTGCTCGTCGAACGACGCGTAGGCGGCCGCGCGCGTGTAGGCCCACAGCGCCTCCTCCACCGAGATCTTCTGCGCCGGCACCCAGCCGTCGGGGTGCTGGTCGTCGAGCGTGCGGCGGGTCACGGCGGCGTAGATGCCGTCGAGCGGGGTGGGCGGCGCCACGAACCAGTCGCTGCCGAATGCCAGTACCGCCTTCGTGTCGAGCAGCGACTTGAACGCATACGTGGTCCGGATGCGCTCCGGGCCGATCAGCTTCTCGGCCCACCGCCCATCGTCGATGGCGTGGTACGGCTGCATGCTGGCAACGACGTTGAGGGCGCCGAAGCGGGGGACGTCGGCGGGCGCGATGTGCTGGGCGTGCTCGATGCGGAAGCGGCGGTCGCGCGCGCCGTGTTCCTTCGCCACGCGCTCGAAGATATCGAGCTGGGTCTTGATGGCGCGATCGCCGATGGCGTGCACCGACACCTGCAGGCCCGCGGCGTCGGCGCCCTTGGTCCACGCGTAGAGATCGTCGGGCGTGTTCACCAGAAGGCCGCGGTCCTTCGGCGCGTCGGTGAAGGGCTCGTCGAAGGCGGCGGTGTGCGACCCGAGCGACCCGTCGACGAAGCCCTTGAGGTTGCCGAGCCGCAGCCACTCGTCGCCGCGGCCGCCGGGCCCATAGGTCTTCGCCGTGATGGTGTCGGCCAGCTTCTGCCAGGTGTCGAGCGGCACCGCCGCGTGGATGCGGGTGGTGAGCGTGCCGGCCTTCCAGGCCCGTGCCAGCACGTCGATGTCGGCCCACGATCCCATGTGGTGCACCGACGTCACGCCCTGCTCGTTCACGTATTTCATGGCGGCCGCGAGGTGCCGATCGGTCATCTCGGGTGTCGGCGGCGGCATCTTGCTGTCGACCAGCGCCATGGCGTTGTCCTTGAGCAGGCCGGTGAGATCGTCCGAGGCGTCGCGGATCAACTCCCCGCCGTACACCGCTTTCACCTCGCGATCGAGGCCGACGGCCCTGAGCGCCGCGGAGTTGGCGAGCGCCATGTGGCCGTCGAGGCGGTTCACCCACACGGGGTGATTTGGCGTGACGGCATCAATCCAGGCGCGCTGCGGCAGCTCGCCGCCCCAGAGCGTGTGGTCCCAGTCGCCGCCGGTGATCCAGGTGCCCGCCGGCACCGTGCCGGCAAAGGCCGCGATGCGTCCCACGAACTCGTCGCGTGACGTCGCGTCGCGCAACTGCACCGACGCCAGGCGCTGCCCGCCCTCCACGAAGTGCACGTGCGAATCGATGAAGCCGGGCACCACGAACTGCCCCTGCGCGTCGATGACCTCCGCCGAGCCCGCCCGCGCGCGGATCTCCTCATCGGTCCCGACAGCAACGATGCGGTCGCCGGCGATGGCGATGGCCTGGGCGGTGGCCTTCGCCGGGTCGGCCGTCCAGACGGTGGCGTTGACGATGGCCAGGGTGGCGGCGGGGCCTTCGGGCAGGGAGGGCGAGCACGCCGTGAGCGTGATCAGGGCCAGGGCACCGGAGATGACGCGCATGGCCGCACCATACCACGCACCTTCGCACCTTCGCACCTTCGCACCTTCGCACCCTCGCACCCTCGCACCTTCGCACCCTTGCACCCCTGCACCCCTGCACCCGTGCACCCTTGCACCCTTGCACCTTGCACCTTGCACCTTGCACCTATAATTGCAGTGATGCCCCGCACCGCCGATCTCACCAAGATGTCAGGCTTGGCGGCTCGCTTCGCCGCGTTCGTCACCGAGCGCCATCCCCTGGCCCTGGAGCTGGCCCTGGAGGTGTTCGAGGCCACGGGCGGCGCGAAGCTGAAGCCCCGCGATGCCAAGGGCCTCGAAGCGCTGCGCACGCCGTTCAAGCGGGAACTGGCACGGCGGCTGTACATCGCGCTGACGGCGCCCGAGGGGCTGCCCGACACCACGCCCCGCACCACGGCGGTGAAGCGGCTCGAGCAGGCGCGGGCTGAGCTTGTCGACGCCTGCGACGCCTTCCTGCACCGCGAGGCCATCGCGGCGTCGCTCACCAAGACCGAGCGCGTGGAGATCTTGAAGGGCATGTGCCTCACGCGCAGCGTGGACAACCGCTTGAAGCAGTTCTTCATGGGCGGCGAGGTGCGTTGGGGCGACATGGCCTTCCAGGGCAAGGGCTTCCGCTCGCTGGGCCAGGAGGCGATCTACGCCGGGGCCGTTCGCCTGCGGCGCGGCCCGAAGTTCAGGAACCCCGACGGCACCTGGGGCGGCGACGTGCTGGCGCCGGTGATTCGCGACCTCGGCATGACGCTGGCGATGCGCCACGACGAGGAGGCCGTGGCCATGGTGCTGCGCGCGCAGATGGGCAAGGCCGGCCCGCCGATGGGCGGCAAGGACCTGCACACCGGCGACTTCGAGTGGGGTGTGCTGCCGGCGGCCGCGCCCCTCGCGGTGGGATCGCTCTCGATGACCGGCATGGCCATGGCGTTCAAGATCGAGGCCGCCCGCGGCGGCGACACGCCCGGGTTGCCTATGCGCGTGGCGCTGTCCTTCATCGGCGAGGGCGGGTCGTCGCTCGGCGAGTGGCACGAGGCCATCAACACCTGCGCGGCCGGGAAGCTGCCGGCCATCTTCTGCCTGCAGAACAACCAGACGGCGCTCTCGACGCCGGTGGCCGACAACTCCGCCGCGCGCGTCTTTGCCGACAAGGCGGCCGGCTACGGCATTCCCGGCATCACTGTGAACGGCACGGACCCCGACGAGGTGGCCGCCGCCTTCACGTGGGCGGCCGAGCGCGCCCGCGCAGGCGAAGGGCCGACGTTGATCGAGGTGGTGGCCATGCGCATGTGCGGCCACGCCCACCACGACGACATGCTCTACCTCGGCAAGGACCAGGCGCCCTCCTGGGAATACCACCAGCTCTTCGAGACGGGCTATGCCAACCGCGAGCTGTACGAGTACTGGGCCAAGCGTGATCCCATCCCTATGTACGCGCGGCGCCTCGAGGCCGAGGGGCTGATCAAGGCCGGGGAGCTCGACACCATCAAGGCCTGGGCCGACGCGATCGTGGAGCGCCAGGCCCGGGCGGTGATCGCCGCGCCGTGGCCGCCGCCGGAGCAGGCGGGCATGGGCGTGTTCAAGGGCGAGGCCCCGCGCGTGCGCGTGGAGCTCCTCGAGCCGCAGGCGCGGCTGGCCCGGCCGATCACCGCGGATCTGCCGCCGCTCGATCCCGGGCTGCCCTTCGACAAGAAGGGCAACACGTTCCTGGAAGCCGTGATGATGGGCGTGGGCGACGCGCTGGGCGCCGACCCGCGCGTGTTCGTGTACGGCGAGGACGTGGGCGGCCAGTACGGCAACGCGTTCCTGCTGTTGCGCCCGCTGCTCAAGCAGTATGGCGATCGCATCCACAACTCGCCGTTGGCCGAGGGCGCGGTGCTGGGCGTGTGCGTGGGCGCCGCCCTGGCCGGGCAGCGGCCCATCGGCGAGATGCAATTCAACGACTTCGTGGCCACCGGCTTCAACCAGCTGGTGAACAACGCCGCGAAGATCCGCTACCGGTGGGGCGGCGAGGTGCCCATGGTGGTGCGCATGCCGTGGGGCGGGTTGCGCCATGCCGGCCCGTATCACTCGCAGAACACCGAAGGCTGGTTCTATCGCACGCCGGGGCTGAAGATCGTGGTGCCCTCCACGCCCGAGGACGCGCGCGCGCTGATGGCATCGGCCGTGGCCGACCCAGACCCGGTGTTGTACTACGAGCACATCGCCCTGTACCGGGACCCGCGCATCAAGCAGGTGTTGCCGAAGGATCCGCCTTCGCCCGGCCTCGTGCCCATCGGGAAGGCCGCGCTACGGCGCGCTGGGGGCGACCTGGCGATGATCTCGTACGGGGCCTACGTGCATCACTGCCTGCGCGCCGCCGACCGGCTGGCCGCCGAGGGCATCGAGGCCGCGGTGCTCGACCTTCGCAGCCTCGCCCCGCTCGACAAGGCGGCGGTCCTGGCCGTCGCGCGTCACTGCAACCGGGTGCTGATCGTGCACGAAGACTCGCGCACCGGCGGCATCGGTGAGAGCCTGGCGGCCGTCATCCAGGAAGAGGCCTTTGAGGCGCTCGACGCACCCGTCCGCATCCTGGGCGCGCTGGACGCACCCGTGCCGTACTCGCCGCCGCTCGAGGAGGTCTTTCTCGTGAG
>CAYJPQ010000095.1:5808-8097 GCA_964372085.1 uncultured Bifidobacteriaceae bacterium
GTGCCCATCCCGCTGATGTCCATCACGCCCTTCATGGTGTCGCCGTCCACTTCGGCGTTCATCTTGATTTCGAGGGCGCCCTGCGGAGTGTCGACGTTGAAGCTGAGCGACAGCGTGTTGCCGGCCACGGTGCCGGCCACTTCGACCTCGCCCTGCGGGCTCGACAGGGTGCCCGTCACCTTGTCGCCGTCCACCTTGAAGGTGCAGCCGGCCGTGATCGCGCCCTGCGGGCTGTTGATGTCGAGATCCCAGTTGCCAGCGACGGTGCTCTGCGCAAAGGGAGTCGCGGCGGAAACGAACAACCCAACAAGCGCCGCGAGAACGAATCGTGCCATAAAGGGTACCTCCAAGCCAGACAGACTAACACGGGTGCGGGGGTGCCTAACCGGCCCGCACCACCGGGGAAGCCTGATGCTGCCCCGAGCGAAGTCGAGGGGTGGCCCGTACGTCTACTTGCGAGCGGCCGGCGTGAGCGTGGTCTCCCTTCGCTCGGTGCCGCGCATGTAGACCACCTTGGCCGGTTGGCCAATTTTCAGCAACTCCAGTGCATAGGTGTAGTCGTAGATGTTGGCGATCGACTGGCCCAAAATTTCCACGATCACGTCGCCCTTCGCCAGCCCCGCCAGCTCGGCCGGGCCGCCGCCGATCACGCCGCCCAGCAGCAGGCCCTTCACGTCGCTCGCATAGTCGGGAATGGTGCCGGTGAACAGCCGCAGCCCGGCGCGGCCGCCGGTCTCGGCCTTCCGCTCAACCTTGGTGAACTGCGGCGGCTGGTCGGCGTCCATCAGCCGCTTCACGATGCCCGTGGACAGCTCGCTCAACCGCACGATGTCCTCGAAGTTGATCTTGTCCGGCGTGTCGGCAGGCTTGTGATACTCCGCGTGCGCGCCCGTGAAGAACGTCAGGCACGCCACGCCGGCGGTGTTGAAGCTGCCGACGTCCGTGGGCTGGTACGGGTCTTCCTGCAATACCAGGTCGAAGCCCGCCGACACGTTGGCCTGCTCCAGCAGCTTCGGCCACATCGGGCTCGTGCCGGTGGCCTGCACCGTGAGCTTGTTGTCGGCCACGCGGCCCACCATGTCGAAGTTGATGTAGGCCGCCATCTGGTCCAGCGCGAACGGCGGCTGGCTGACAAACGCGGCCGAGCCCAGCAGGCCCAGCTCTTCGCCCGACCACAGGCCAATCAGCACGTGGCGCTTGCGCGGCTGCGCGCTGAGCGCCTCGGCGATGGCCAGCACGGCGGAGGTGCCCGACGCGTTGTCGTCGGCGCCGTGGTGCACCTTGCTCTTGTCCTCGGCGCTCGCCAGCGATCCGCCGGTGGTGCCGCGCCCCAGGTGGTCGTAGTGGGCGCCGATGGCCACCCACGGCTTGCTCACGCCCTCCACCGGCGAGGTGGCGGGGAGGTACGCCAGCACGTTGTGGCCCGTCTGCTGCTCGCGGACGACATTGGCCTTCACCGTCACGGTGACGCCGGGAATGGCGAAGCCCGCCACGTGCGGGTTGCCGCTGTCCAGATCCTTCTGCACGGCCTCGAGCGACTTGCCCGCCGCGGCAAGCAGCCCCGCGGCCGCCTCGCCCGTGATGCTGGCCGCGACGATACCCGACCCGGCGATGGCCGTGTCGAAGCTCATGGGCACCGTGGCGCCCGCGTTGGGCGACCGCGGGCCGGTGACCACCAGCATGCCCTTGGCGCCGCGCTGGCGTGCCGCCTGCGCCTTGTAGCGGAGGTCGGCGTAGCGGGCGAGGATGGCGCGCGTCGGCTGGTCGGCGTCCTCGGGGAAGTAGCGCAGCACCGCGACGATCTTGTCCTTCACGTCGAGGCCGGCGTAGCTGTCGTACCCGAAGTTCTGCTGCTCGGGCACCACCAGGCCGTAGCCGGCGAACACCACCGGGCCCGACACCTCGCCCGTGTCGGAGAACGAGAGGGCCAGCACGTGGGCCGGCGCGGCAAACGCCTGCGCCGCCGCACCCTCGCGCGTGAGCGTCACCGTGGATCCGCCGTCCTTCGACCCGGCGGTGAACGTGAACGGCGACCGGAAGTCGGTGGCGCCCGGCAGCGGCTTGGCGCCCATCCGCGTCAGCTCGCCAATCAGGTACTCCGCCGCCAGCTTCTCGCCGTTCGACCCGGTGAGCCGCCCCTCGAACTTCTCGGAGGCCAGCGTTTCCACGTGGGCCTTCGCGCGCGCGAGCGCGGCCGCGCCGCTCTGCGCGTAGAGGGGGACCGAAGCGGTCGCCATCAAGACGAGGGCGGTGATCAGGCGATATGTCTGGCGTCTCACGTCAACCTCT
>CAYJPQ010000095.1:8197-11421 GCA_964372085.1 uncultured Bifidobacteriaceae bacterium
GAATTCTTCACCCTCGCCGGCGCGGCCTTCAGCGCCGCCATCGCCGCCTCGTGGTTCCACTGCGCGAGGTAGATCTGGCCGGGGTTCCCCGGCCCGCCGCCGCGGCTCGACGTGAAGGCCAGCTGCGTGCCGTCTGGCGAGGGCACCGGCAGGCCGTCGAAGCCCGGCGTGTAGGTGATCCGCACCGGCTCCTTGGCGCCGTCCTTGTCGACGATGAACACCTCGAAGTTCTCGAACCCGAGCTTGTTCGAGGAGAACATGATGTACTCGCCCGATGCGTGCTCGTAGGGCGCCCAGCTCATGGCGCCGAAGTCGGTGATCTGCTTCTTGCCCGTGCCGTCGGCCTTCATGGTCCACACGTTGGCCACGAGGCCGTTCTCCTCGAAGTGACGCCACACGATGTCGCCGTTCTTCATGAAGAAGGGGCCGCCGTCGTAGCCCTTCTCGGTGGTGAGGCGGCGCTGGCCCGTGCCGTCGGCCTTCATGACGTAGATCTCGGCGAAGTACGACGGGTCGAGCTCGAGCTGCTTCTTCTCTTCGGGCGTGAGCTCGCGGTTGTACGCGTCGCGCATCGATGAGAACACGATCCACTGGCCGTCTGGCGAGTAGCCGGCCTCGGCGTCGTAGCCCTTGGCGTCGGTGAGGCGCTTCAGCGCGCCGGTCTTCTCGCTGTAGGCGAAGATGTCCACCTCGGCGTCGTAGTCCCACGCGTAGCGGCGCTCCTTGCCCGACGCGCGGAACGCCAGCTCATCGTCCTGGTACTGCTTCGATTTGGGGTCGAGGTGCGTCGACGCGAACTCGATTTCGTCCGACCCGGGGCGGAAGAACGCGCACGTGGTCTTGCCGATGCCGGGGGAGATGCGCTTGGTCTCTCCGGTGGCGAAGTCGAGCACGTAGATCTGGTAGAAGGGGTTGCCCGGCTCGCGCTCGCTCTGGAAGACCAGGCGCTTGCCGTCGGGCGACCAGTAGCCCTCGCCCGCGCGCTTGCCCTCCACCGTGAGGCGCCGCACCCGGCTCAAGTAGTTACGTTCGAGGTTGTCGGTGGGAGCCGAGGCGGGGGCCTGTGCCGAGAGGCCGACGGCCGCCAGGAGGACCAGGGTGAAGACGCGCATCCCCCGATTATAGGACGGGTGCCCTTCCCACCTCTCACTTCTCACCCGGGCCGGCGTCACCGGTCGGCGTACTTCGCCAGGCTGGCCAATTTCTTGTCCACCTTCGCGGCGACGGCGCCTTCGGGGGCGCTGTAGGTCACCACCTTTCGCTTCGGGTGAAAGGCCCCCGTGCTGCGGTCGTGCTCGCAGTACTCGACGCAGTACTCCACCGACACCAGCCGGGTGACCCGATCGTACCGCATCGTCAGCGCGCGGATGCTGGTCCAGTCCCGGCCGCGAGGCTTCTGGGGATTGCGCTTCACGAGCGTAATCAACTCGAGAATGGTCGGAGGATACGTTCGGTACCGGCTCGCCGTTATCTGGCGCCGGCCAAGCAGCAGGGTCACGTCCTGCACCTTGGCCTCGATGGGGAGGTCCCCGACAACCTCCACCACGAAGTCCGCCTGTGGTATCGGCGCCTGGGGCGGTTGTGCCTGCTCGAACGGCACGCGCGGCGCATAGGCGCTGCCCGCCGGCCGGCGTTCTTCGAGCGCCGGAATCGGGGCTTGCTTTGGCAGTTCCAAGGGCATCATTGACTCAATCTGATCGGGTGACTGTCAGGGTCAAGCCTACCGCAGGTCAAGATCGACACCTGGGCGAGAGCGAATTCTTGGAGTACGCTATGGGCCATGACCGTGCGAACCGCCTGCCTCATCACCGGACTCTTGGCCCTGGCGCCGCCGCTCGCCGCCCAGACCACGACCGACCCCACCGACAAGTTCCGGCAGCTCGAAGAGATGCTCCCGACGCCGAACGACCAGCGCACCGCCTCGGGTGCACCGGGGCGCGCCTACTGGCAGCAGCGGGCCGACTACGAGATCGACGTCGAGCTCGACGACGCCAGGCAGCGCATCACGGGCAAGGAGATGGTGACCTACTACAACCAGTCGCCCGACACGCTGACCTACCTGTGGCTGCAGCTCGATCAGAACCTGTTCCGCCAGGACTCGGACACCCGGCTCACGCAGACCGCGCCGTCGCTCGAGCGTCCCAGCTTCGGCGTGCTCGACACGCTGGTGAACAACGACTTCGACGGCGGGTTCCAGATCGCGGCGGTGCGCGATCAGGCCGGCCGGCCCCTGGCCCACACCATCGTGAAGACGATGATGCGCATCGACCTGCCGACGCCGTTGCCGGCCGGCGGGCGCGTGGTCTTCGGCGTCGACTGGAGCTACAACATCAACGACGCGCGCCGCCTGGGCGGCCGGTCGGGATACGAGTTCTTCCCGAGGGACGGCAACTACATCTACGAGATTGCCCAGTGGTTCCCGCGCCTGGCCGCCTACAACGACGTGAGCGGCTGGCAGCACAAGCAGTTCCTGGGGTCTGGCGAGTTCACGCTGGAGTTCGGCAACTACAAGGTGCGCATCACCGCGCCGAGCGACCACGTCGTGGGCGCCGGCGGGGTGCTGCAGAACCCGAAGGAGGTGCTGACCGCGGCGCAGCTGCAGCGGCTGGAGCAGTCGAAGGCCGCCACCAAGCCCGTGCTGATCGTCACGCCGGCCGAGGCGAAGGCCGCCGAGGCGGGCAAGCCCGCGGGCAAGAAGACTTGGGTGTTCCACGCCGACAACGTGCGCGACTTCGCGTTCGCCTCGTCGCGCAAGTTCATCTGGGATGCGCAGGGCCACAACGTGGAGAACAACCCGGTGATGGCCATGTCCTACTATCCGAACGAGGGCAACCCGCTCTGGGAGCAGTACTCGACCTCCGCCATCATCCACACGCTGAATGTCTACTCGCGCTACTCCTTTGCCTATCCCTACCCGGTGGCCATCTCGGTGAACGGTCCGGTGGGCGGCATGGAATACCCGATGATTTGCTTCAACGGTCCCAGGCCCGAAGCCGACGGCACCTACCAGGCGCGCACGAAGTACGGTCTCATCTCGGTGGTCATCCACGAGGTGGGCCACAACTTCTTCCCGATGATCGTCAACACCGACGAGCGCCAGTGGACCTGGATGGACGAGGGCATCAACTCGTTCCTCCAGTTCCTGGCCGAGCAGGAATGGGAAGACAACTATCCCTCCCGCCGCGGCGAGCCCAAGCTGATGGTCGACTACATGCTGGACCCCA
>CAYJPQ010000096.1:0-11358 GCA_964372085.1 uncultured Bifidobacteriaceae bacterium
CGGGTGCAGCGGGTGCAGCGGGTGCAGCGGGTGCATCGGGTGCATCGGGTGCATCGGGTGCATCGGGTGCGTGCAGCAGGTGATAGTCGCGGAATGGCTGATCGCGCAGGATGTCGACTCCGAGCACGCGGACGGCCTCGGTCCGCGGCCTCGCGCTTGTTGCACCCGCTGCACCTGTTGCACCCGCTGCACCTGTTGCACCCGCGAGGATCGCCCCATCCCCCTGAATCACGGGACTGACGACCCCGAACTCCCGCAGCCAGCCCAACCCGGGCAGCATCGTCTCGTCGATGGCGCCGCCGGTGGCCACGATCTCCACCGACGTCTTGCCGGCCACCGCCTCGAGCGCGGCCTCGAAGCCGCGCACCGAGCTGGCGTTGGTCAACTGGATGGCGATGACCACGGCGATGCCCAGGGCCACGCCGACAATGGTGGTGGCCGTGCGCACGCGGTCCTGCACCAGCGGCCGCAGGATGAACTGGCGGAAGAGCCTCATCCGCGCCCCTGCACCGCTGCACCCGTGCACCTATGCACCCTCGAACCTCCCATCCTTCATCCGGATCACGCGCCCGGCGGCGGCCGCGACGTCGGCGGCATGCGTGGCCAGCAGGATGGTGACCTTCATCTCGCGGTTCAGTTCGCCCAGCAGCGCCAGCACGCGGGCGCCGTTGTCGGAATCGAGGTTGCCCGTGGGCTCGTCGGCCACCAGCAGCGCGGGCTCGTGTGCCAGCGCGCGGGCAATGGCGGCGCGCTGCATCTCGCCGCCCGACACCTGCTGCGGGTAGTGGCCCAGGCGGTGCTCGATGCCCACGCGCTCGGCCATCGCGCGCGCGCGCCGGTCGGCCTCGCCGGCCTTCATGCCGCCCAGCAGCGAGGGCAGGGCGATGTTGTCGCCCAGCGTGAGCGTGGGCAGCAGGTTGAAGAACTGGAACACGAAGCCCACGCGCTCGCGCCTGACGCGCGTCAGCTCGTCGTCGCCCATCGCGGCCAGGTCCCGGCCATCCAGCGTCAGCGTGCCGCCCGAGGGGCGGTCCATCGCGCCGCACAGGTGCAGCAGCGTGGACTTGCCGCAGCCCGACGGCCCCATCAGCGCCACGAAGTCGCCCGGCTCGAGGGCAAACGACACGCCGGCGAGGGCCGCGACGCGGGCGTCGCCCGAGACGTAGGTTTTCTGGAGGTGGGAGGTGGTCAGGAGGGGCATGAGGGGGCTTGGGGGGCTTGAAGGCTTGAGGGCTTGGAGGCTTGAGGATTCCCGATCCCAGCGCCCATTATGACGCGCCGGGCGGTCCGGAGGTCCCGGAGGTGGCGGTCAACAGCTGTGAGGAAGAGCGTGTGGGTGTCGGCGTGGAAGGTGGCGCAATCGCGTCCCCCGGGCAAAGGCTTGCGGACGGGGCGGGAGATATCCTACGATTGGAGTCTCGCCTCTGGGCGAAAGTCCTGCCAAGTGTTCCTCGGTAGCTCAATGGCAGAGCATCCGGCTGTTAACCGGAGGGTTGCTGGTTCGAGTCCAGCCCGAGGAGCCAATCGCATCAACAACTTAGCGTGATGGTGATCCTCCCGCAGTAGATTGTGTGGGGACTTTTGTGGGGACCTAAGGTCATGTTTTCAATTTCGCGCCTGGAATGGTTGCGCGAATTCGGTCAGTAAGTGTCGGTCGCAGATCCTCAGGGGTGGTCCAGAGCACGTGGTTGAACTGTCGCGTGTCGAAGTGCAGCTTTTCCTTGTCGTCGTCTCTACACGTCCACACGACTGGACGGCCCAGCCCCAGCGCGAAGCCAGCCTCGTAATACACGCCAGCGCGCTGTAACGCAAAAACCGGCAACCACGAACTGCGCGCTGCGGATTCCAGCAATGATCCTGTCGGTGATCACGTCGTTGTGATGCACGCGGTCGATTCGGACTACGGCGAAGCCACAGTCGCTCTCGATTGACGGCATCATAGCGGTCTCGAATGCGGCGTCCATCGACTTGTCGAACGACATGGCGACAAAGCATGTCCCCACGACGCCCACGGACAAGGGTGACACCGCTTTGAGTCCGAAGGCACTTGTGGCCTGCATGCGTTCGGCGGTCACGATGCGGTCCTGGGGAATGCGCGCAGCATTCCTGAGCACGTCAGTGACCGTTGCGAATTGATCTCGGTCAAGGAACTCAACTTCCCTGACTGTCTTGTCATGCAACGTGAGACGTCCGCCGAGGCGACCTCAAGGCCATTTGAGTTAACGTTCATAATAATATACATTAAGTCTGTTAACGTGCACGTAAATGGACACTAAGTATGAGAACCAGCCGAGCATCTATGGCCCTACCGATTCCCGTCAAACGGGGTCTGCGCAAGCTGGGCCGGGACATTCGAGATGCCCGGCGACGGCGGCGAATTCCTGCGGCCATCGTGGCACAGCGCGCGTCCATCAGCCGAACGACGCTTGTCAAGATTGAAAAGGGCGATCCCGGCGTCGCAATGGGCGCCTACGCCACAGTCCTGTTCGTGATGGGCATGTCCGAGCGCCTCGCGGACATCGCGGACCCCAAGAATGATCCCGTTGGGCTCCAGCTCGAAGAGGAGCATTTGCCGCAACGGATACGCGGGGCGCGAACATCGCAGAGCACGACGAGGAAGTAATGGACCGGGAAGTGTTCGTATACGTGGGTCTGGACGGCGCCCCTCATCTGATGGGGCGGCTGTGGGCGCGCCTACGCAAAGACAAGGAAAGCGCAACCTTCGAATACGCTCCCAGCTGGCTTGAACACGCCGCACGATTCTCCCTGGAACCTGCCCTCGCCGTCGGCCCGGGCCCTTTTCATACCGCGGCGGACCTGCCGATGTTCGGTGCCATCGGCGACTCAGCGCCAGACCGCTGGGGACGCCTGCTCATGCGCCGCATGGAGCGCAGGCGCGCGGAACGGGAGAAGCAAGCGCCGCGGACCTTGCATGAAATCGACTTCTTGCTGCTGGTCGATGACGAGGCGCGCCAAGGCGCGCTTCGTTTTGCCGACCGCGAAGGCGGCCCGTTCCTCAGGGAAGAGAGTGTCACGCGCATCCCGCCTCTGGTCGAGCTGCCCAAGCTGCTTTCGGCGGCGCAGCGATTCCTCGACGACAAGGACAGCGACGAGGATCTGCGCCTGCTCATGGCACCGGGCTCGTCGCTGGGCGGCGCCCGGCCGAAAGCGTCAGTGAGGGAGAAGAGCGGTGATCTCGCCATCGCGAAGTTCCCGCGTCGGGATGACGAGTTCAACGCGGTGCTGTGGGAGGCGACAGCCATCACGCTGGCCAAGAAGGCCGGGATCGCCGTGCCCGCGGCCCGCGTCGAGACGGTGGCAAAGAAGTCCGTGCTGCTCGTGCGCCGCTTCGACAGAGATGGCGCGCGGCGCGTCCCGTTCCTTTCAGCCATGAGCATGCTCGGGGCAAGGGACAACGAAACCCGCAGCTACTTGGAAATCGTCGATGCGCTGCGCCGGCATGGCGCCGCACCGAGGGAAGACATGAAGGCCCTGTGGCGCCGGCTGGTCTTCAATATCCTGATTTCCAATACCGACGATCACCTGCGAAACCATGGCTTCCTCTACGGGGGCCGGGATGGCTGGCGACTCTCGCCCGCGTACGATCTCAACCCGGTGCCGGTTGATATCAAACCTCGCATCCTGACGACCACGATCAACGAGGACGACCACACGGCCTCGCTTGCGCTCGCGCTCGACGTCGCCAGCTACTTCGAGCTGAACGCCGGTCGAGCCCGTGCCATCGTCACAGAGGTCGGAAAGGTCGTTTCGAAATGGCGGCAGGAGGCCGGACTGGTAGGGCTGACGAAATCTGAAATCGAGCGCATGGCATCAGCTTTCGAGCATCGGGACTTGGCAATGGCGCGCACCCTCTAGCTGAAATCACATCTGATGGACGGAGCGGGTGATGGCCTCGACGAGGTTCAGCCTGATCGAAGGATGAAATCACGCGGTTCGGATGAGCCAGTTGCGGAAATCGTCCAGTGCGGCGAGTCATCCGCCCGCGGTCTATTCCGGGCACATGGGTGACAGTTCATTCCGGAGACATGGGTAACAGTTTCGGGCCGAAGGGATTATCGATCGGTTCGAGTCTGCAGGTCTCGTCGTCGAAGTAACCGAGGTCATAGTCCATAAAGGTGACGAGCCAGATGTGCTCGCTCACCTGTTTCGGGGACGCTGTCGTCGGAGGCGACCTTGACCTTCTGCCGCCTCACGCAACTCGGCCTGCTGCGGTTGTTGACGGCGAAGGCGGTGATGGGCGACGAGGTCATGACCCAGCCGCAGGCGTGGGCGGCCTACGACCGATGGCGGCAGGATCCCCGCGTGGGACTGGTCGACGAGCCCCCGGAAATCGAGGCTCGCTTCCGGGCACTCACCCGTCGTCGGCAGCCAGCGACCAAGGACTGGGCGGGGTCGAACGCCAGCGTCAGCCTCACTCCAGCGAGAACGGCGGGTGCGCATCCACCATCAGCAGCAGGTACGCCTCCACCCGCATGCGCCACCGGAGCGCGCCTATCGAGAACGCCACCAGCGCGTTGCCCAGCATCGGCTGAACGGAGACGCTGACAAGGTAGGACATGGCACCCTCCCGGCACCCGGAAGGGTGCGATTCCCGGATTATCCCCTTTCGGCCGTCGCTCGTCCTCAAGATCCGGCGTGATTCAGGCCGTGGCCCATGGCAGCCGACTTGCAGTCACACCCAGCATGATTGGGCACCTGGTCACCCCCGTGGAAGTGTGGCGTGGCCCACACACGTGGGACGAGCCGGCGCCGTTCCCGGCGGTGGAGTTCAGCCACGTCTCGCTGGCGTTCGACGAGCACGTGGTGCTGAACGACATCACCTTCAGCCTGCCGGCCGGCGCCATGCGCATCCTGCTGGGCCCGAGCGGGGCGGGCAAGTCGGCGGTGCTCAAGCTGATCCTCGGCTTGCTGAAGCCCGATAGCGGCGCCATCACCGTCAACGGCACGCGCGTGGACACCCTGTCCGAACACGCCCTGCTGCGGGTCCGCGAGGATATCGGCATGGTGTTCCAGGAAAACGCGCTGTTCGACTCGCTGACGGTGGCCGACAACGTGGGCTACCGCCTGCACGAGGCCGGGAAGCTGTCGCGCGCGCAGGTGCGCGCCCGCGTGGACGAGGTGCTCGGCTTCATCGGGCTCGCCGAGTTCGCCGACCGGCTGCCCGCCGAGCTGTCTGGCGGCCAGCGCCGCCGCGTGGCCATCGCCCGAGCCATGGCCCCGAAGCCGGGCCTGCTGCTCTGCGACGATCCCATCACCGGGCTCGACCCGCTCATCGCCACGACGGTGGACGACGAGATCATCAAGCTGCGGGACTTCGAGCAGGTCACGGCGCTCCTGGTGACGCACCAGATTCGCGACGCCTTCTACATCGCCACGCACCAGGCGGTCCGCACGAACGGTCACGTGGCGATCGTGCCCGCCGACCCGCGCAAGGCCGAAGCGGTCACCTTCATGCTGCTGCACGACGGGCGCATCCGCTTCGAGGGCCACGCCAGCGAGCTGCTCACGTCGACGGATTCCTACGTGCGGGATTACCTCTACAAGACCCGGCCGCCGTGGTAGCGCGCCCGGTGTCCAATGCGGGACAGATCGTCCCCTGGCCAGATGCCTAGGATCGGTACCATGAAGACACAACCATCGTTGGGCGTCGTGGCCCTGGCCTCGATGCTGGCCATCGGGATGCTCGCGCTGCCGGCGCCGGCCGTGGCGGGCGCTGCGCCCGGCCAGGGGCAGAGCGACAAGAAAGACAGGGTCATCGTGATCAATCCGGATGACCATCGACGGGTGGTGCGTGAGTACTACTCCCGCGAGTCGCTCCCGCCCGGACTGGCCAAGAAGGACTCGCTCCCACCCGGGCTGCAGAAGCAATTGAAGGAGAAGGGGACGCTGCCGCCGGGGCTGCAGAAGCACCTGGTGGCGGTCCCGCCGGCGCTCGGCACGCGGTTGCCCCCGCTTCCGCCGTACTACTCCCGCTATTTCCTGGGCCGCGACCTGATCGTCGTCGACACGACGAGCAACCTGCTGGTCTCCATCATCAGGGACATCCTGGACTAGATGTTCTCGAGAGGGATGCACATGAGACGAACACTGGCGATTGGCGCCCTGGCCCTCGTGGCGGCACTGGCGGCCTCGGCGTGCGCCTCGGTCACGATCAACAAGGTACTGGCCGACCCGAGCCGCTATCGCGACCGCGACGTGACGCTGTCGGGCGAGGTCGTCGAGAGCTACTCGGTGACCACTCGCGGCGCCTATCGGCTAAAGGACAGCTCCGGGGAACTCTGGGTGGTCTCCAACGAGGGCGTCCCGCGCACCGGCGCGCGGGTGGAGGTGAAGGGGAAGATCCGCGAGGGCTTCAACCTGGGCACGCTCGGCGACCGGCTGCCGAGGGCGCTCGGCACCGGCCTCGTGCTGGTGGAGTCGTCGCACCGCGCCAAGTGACCCGCCGTTTGCGCCTGCACATTCCCGCGGTGGTCGGTGAACCCATGATGGAACGGCTTGCGTCCGCCGCCGGTCTCGACGTCTCCGCCATCTGTGTTTTCATCTGTGTTTCATCTGTGGCCATCTGTGGCCATCTGTGGCCCGGTGATGCATCAGGATTCCCGCATGTTGCGACCTGTCTCGATCGGTGTCCTGGCGGATCCCGCGCCAGCGGGCGACCGTGCGGATCCGCACGGCCCGCACACTGCGCCCGTCAATCCCCAGCCGGTTATCCGCCCGAAATCCATCGGCACGTGATTTGCTGGGGGGGGAGGGCATGGCCCGCTCCGCGACCACCGACTTCGATACGCCCGGCCGCCGCACGCCGCACGAGCTGGCCGCGCAGGCCGAGTTGCCGCGCCAGGGAGAGGGATCATGACGCCTGTGCTGATTGTCGAAGACGAAGCCGTGATGGCCCAGACCATCGGCCGCTGGCTGAGCGCCCTCGGGTACCCCCTCACGTATGCGACCAACGCCCAGGCGGCGGTTGAGGCCATGAACGCGGCCCCGGCCGGCGCCGCCATCGTCGACGTGGGCCTGCCGGGTGAGCACGATGGCTTGTGGCTGATGGATCGGTTGCGCCGGGACCATCCCGCGACCGCCGTCGTGCTCGCGACGGGCCAGGACTACCTGCCGGCCGAGGCGACGATGCGGGAGGGCGTGGTGTCGTACCTGCTCAAGCCGTTTGGTCCCGACCAACTGCGGCGTGCCGTGGCGGCCGCCGTCAGTTGGCACGAGGCTGCCGACAGGGCGAGCAACTCGACGACGCTCAGCCGGTAGTCAGGCGGCTGTGCCGCTGGTCATATGACGCTGCCATCCTTCGCCGTCCCCGACGCCGTGGCGCCCGACCTGTTCGCCGAACCGGAGCGCCTTCACCTGTTGCGCCAGGCCGCCACGATCGTGGTGCTGGACGACGAGCAGGCCAACGTTGACTTGATGGCCTCGTTGCTCGGGCGCACCGGCTACCACTCCGTGATTGGCCTGACCGATGCGACCCTGCTGGAAGACACCGTGGGCGCGTCCCGCCCCGACCTCGTGGTGCTCGACCTGCACATGCCCGGCCGCGACGGGTACGCGGTGCTGCGCGCCCTGCAGCCCCTGGCGGAGCGGGAATACCTGCCGGTGCTGGTCATCACCGGCGATGGGTCGGCCGAGGCCAGGCAGGAGGCCTTGCAACTGGGCGCCAAGGACTTCGTGACCAAGCCCTTCGATGTCATCGAGGTGAGCCTGCGCGTGCGAAACCTCATCGAGATGCGGCTGCTCTTCCAGGACTTGCGCACGAGCAACCACGCACTGCGCCAGTCGT
This sequence comes from uncultured Bifidobacteriaceae bacterium, assembly GCA_964372085.1. Lineage (GTDB taxonomy): Bacteria > Acidobacteriota > Vicinamibacteria > Vicinamibacterales > UBA2999 > 12-FULL-67-14b. The sequence continues at coordinate 7,805 of CAYJPQ010000096.1, forward strand.
CATCCCACCGGTCGCGTGAACTCGAGTCCACGCGTGTCGAGATGGTCGAGCGGCTGGCGCGCGCGGCCGAATACCGGGACGACAGCACGAACCGGCACAACCAGCGGGTGGGCCACCTGGCCGCAGGCGTGGCGTTGGCCATCGGCCTGACGCCGGAAGAGGCGGGACTGATTCGCCGCGCGGCGGCCCTGCACGACATCGGCAAGATCGGCATCCCCGACGCGCTGCTGCGCAAGCCATCGGCCCTCACGGCCGACGAGATGCGTGTGATGCGCACCCACACCACCATCGGCGCCCGCATTCTCGGCGGCAGCCACCTGCCGCTGCTGCAACTCGCCGAGACCATCGCTCTTTCGCATCACGAGCGGTGGGACGGATCGGGATATCCTCGCGGGCTCCGGGGGGAGGCCATCCCGTTGCCGGGACGCATCGTGGCGGTGGTCGACGCCTTCGACGCGATGACCAGCGATCGGCCGTATCGCGCGGCGCTGTCCTTGTCGGTGGCGCTCGATCGGCTCCATGACGCGTGCGACAGCCAGTTGGAGTGTCGGCTCGCGGGCGCGCTCGGCGACATCGTCGCGCGCCCAAGAGGTGAGCCGTTCGAGAGCGATGTGGGCGACGGAAACCCGGCATTACACGGGCGCTGACGCGGCATTGTCTGGATATTCGCGTCTGGCAGCGGTTTTGCCTATACTCTCTGCATTCAGGGGGTATTACAAATGCGACGCTGGTTTGGCGCCACGATGACCATCCTGACGGTTGCGGCAGCTGGAATGCTTTGGCCCGTTCCCGTCTCCACCAAGCCACTTCCGGCTGCACAGGCCGGGTCCGCGGCACCTGCCGGGTCGGGCTTGTTCAGTACTTACTGCGTGGCCTGCCACGGCGCCGATGCCAAGGGCACCGGGGCGCTGGCGAGCTCGCTCAAGACCAAGCCGACCGACCTCACGCAGCTGGCCAAGGCCAACAACGGGACCTTCCCCGCCGACCAGGTTTACAAGGTGATCGACGGCAACACCCCGGTAAAGGGCCACGGCGGCGGCGACATGCCGGTGTGGGGCGAGGCGTTGCTCAAGTCGCAGGACGGCGGCAGCCCCGAGGCGGTGAAGAGCCGCATCAACTCGCTGGTGGCCTACCTGCAGGCGCTGCAGGCGAAGTAGTAAGTGAAAGAAGTGAAAAGTGAAAAGTAGGAAGTAGGAAGTAGGAAGTAGGAAGTAAGAAGTAACTACAGGGCCGCGCGCGTCGCCGTTCGCTTGGCGTCGCCGCGGCCCGAAGCCATGAGCCCCTCCTTCGAAGACGCCCTCGTCTACGCCTGTCGCGTGCACCGCGGCCAGTTGCGCAAGGGCACCGGCATCCCCTACGTGGCGCACATCCTGGGCGTGGCGGCGATTGCGCTGGAATACGGCGCCAGCGAGACGGTGGCCATTGGCGCGCTGCTGCACGATGCGGCCGAGGACGGCGGCGGCGAGGCGCGCCTGGCCGAGATTCGCGCGCGGTTTGGCGACGAGGTGGGCGACATCGTGCTCGGCTGCAGCGACAGCCTGGTGGAGGACCCCGAGGACAAGGCGCCCTGGCTCGAGCGCAAGCGGAACTACCTGTCGCATATCGAGATGGCCAGCGATGCGGTGTGTCTCGTGTCGGCGGCCGACAAGCTGCACAACGTGCGCGCCACCCTGCGCGACCTCCAGGCGCACGGCGACGAGGCGTGGGAGCGCTTCGAGGGACGGCGCGACGGCACCCTGTGGTACTACCGCGAGGTGGCCGACACGCTGGCGCATCGCTACCGCGCCACGATCACGCGCGACCTGCTTCAGGCGGTGGGTGAGTTGCTGGCCGCGGCAGCGGCGGGGGAAGTACGTTAACCACGAAGACACGAAGGCCACGAAGGGACACGAAGCATTTGATCAAATGCCTTCGTGCTCTTCGTGTTCTTCGTGGTTGCCTTTGGTCTCTTCAGGCCACATGATTGGCACGCAGGTCGTGGGCGAACTGTTGTGCGAAGCGACCGAGGGCGCCCCAGTCGGTGAACTCGTAGTCGCGGGTGGTGTCGGTAGGGCCGCCGTTGCGCCTGGCGATCTGCTTCATCACCCAACGCAGGATGGGGTTGTACTCCGTGAAGTGCAGCGCGCCGGCGACGGGCACCACCTGCTGCGGGCGCCAGCCCGTCTCCTTCACAAACGACTCCACCATCGCGGTGACGTCGGCCGAGGCCTTGGCGTGACGCTCGGGCGTCGCCTGGGGGTCTTCGACGCTGGCCTCGGTAAGGGTCACCGACAGGAACGCGTTGGGGATATGGCCCAGGGCCGGCAACGCGACCTTGACGAACCGGACCATCGCCTTCTCGTGATGGCCGCCATGCACCGGCGCCACGAGGATGGCCGCGGCGTAGGCCGGCCACTCGTCGAGCGGCTCTTCGGCGACGTTGATGAGGTCGCAGGGCCAACCCCAGGTTTCCAACTCGCGTGCGACGTGCTCGGCAATGCGCCGGGCCTGCCCATGCCAGGTGGCATAGGCAACGACGATGCGGTCGGTTGACATACAGCCCTCTCGGGAATCCGGCAGTTACCGGACGTCCGGGAGAGTCTCTTCAACTTGCGTACCAAGTACGTCAACCACGAAGTTCACGAAGAACACGAAGGCATTTGATCGAAATGCTTCGTGTCCTTCGCGTTCTTCGTGGTTGCCTTTGGCTTACGGATGCTTGATAAACGTCCCCGCGCGCAGCTCGCTGATGGCCTGCTGCAGCTCGGCCTTGGTGTTCATGACGATCGGGCCGTACCAGGCCACGGGCTCTTCGAGCGGGCGGCCCGACACCAGCAGGAAGCGGATGCCTTCGTCGCCGGCCTGCACCGCGATCTCGTCGCCGCTGTCGAAGAGCACGAGCGAGCGGTTGCGCGCGTCGTAGAACGTCGGGCCCTCGGTGCCGTCGGCGCCCACCGACTCGGTCTTCACCGGCAGCGGTGCCGACGCGTCGCGGAACGTGCCCGCGCCCGCGAACACATAGGCGAAGGCATGCCGCGACAACTCCACCGGGATGCGGCGACGCGTGCCGGGCGGCACCGAGATGTCGAGGTATCGCGGGTCGGCCGCTACGCCCTCCACCGGCCCGCGCTTGCCCCAGAAGTCGCCCACCACGACGCGCACCCGCGTACCATCGTCCTCGACGACTTCCGGGATGTCGGCGGCCTTGATGTCCTGGTAGCGCGGCGTGGTCATCTTGAGCGCCGCGGGCAGGTTGGCCCAGAGCTGGAAGCCGTGCATGCGACCCTGCGCGTCGCCGTGCGGCATCTCCTGGTGCATGATGCCGCTGCCGGCGGTCATCCACTGCACGTCGCCCGCGCCGAGCGAGCCGCGATTGCCGAGGCTGTCGCCATGCTCGACGTTGCCGGCCAGCACGTAGGTGATGGTCTCGATGCCGCGGTGCGGGTGCCACGGGAAGCCCGCCAGGTAATCGGCGGGACGATCGCCGCGGAAATCGTCGAACAACAGGAACGGATCGAACTCGGTCGTGTCGCCAAAGCCGAAGGCGCGGCGCAGGTGCACGCCCGCCCCTTCGA
>CAYJPQ010000097.1:0-11292 GCA_964372085.1 uncultured Bifidobacteriaceae bacterium
CCTTCAAGCCCTAAGCACTAAGCCCTAAGCCCTAAGCCCTAAGCCCTAGAGCCCCAAGCCCCAAGCCCTCAAGCCCCAAGCCCCAAGCCTTCTTAGAGCGCAATCAGGTAGTTCAGCTTGACGGTGAGCGAGCGGTTCCTCGGCGTCCAGGCGCCCAGCGTGCTGTCGGTCTCGTTGTAGACGATGAAGAAGTCGCTGCCGGGCGTGGGGATCCAGTTGAAGCGGAGGTTGGTGGCCACCTGCTTCGCGTCGCTGTTGTATTGCAGCAGCGCGAGGAGGGCGAGGTTGTTGCGCAGCGCCAGCTGGATGCGGCTCGACACCAGGTGCGTCGTGAACGATCCCTGCGGCAGGTCCACCCAGTTCACCGAGTAGTTGGTGGAGAACCCGAACGGCGTCGTCATGCGCCAGTTGAAGGCCACGCTCAGCGCGTCGCGCGTGCCGTCGTAGAAGCCGCCCCTGGTGTAGCTGGCATCCAGTTGCAGGTGGCGGCGGCGGAACGAGTCCCACTTCACCACGGCCTCGTTCCAGGTGTACGTCCCGGGCGCGATGACGACGCCCGGGCGCAGGCGGAACGGCTCCTTGAGGTGTTCCAACTGGTTGGTCACGGCCAGGCTCGCGCCGTCGCCGGTCTCGAAGTCGGCCCGTGCCTCGACCTCGCGCTCGCGCGTGTCGACGACGGCCTCGGTGTCGGTGATGTAGACGCCGCGCCCGGTGAAGTGGTACTGGCGCACGAGGCTGTTGGTGGGCCGCGGGCTGAAGCGGGCGTAGGCCGTGTGCTGCAGGCTGTTGGGCCGGCGCACGAATCCCACGCCCGGGTTGAAATGCTCGCCGAGCCCGAGGAAGGTGTAGCCCGAGGCATACCGGTCGGCCTCGTAGACCGCGCGGCCGTAGCCGCCCTTGGCGCCGGGGCCGCCGCCCGATTGCGACACGTGCGCGGCCCACCCGTCGAAGAACCACACGCGCTTCACGTAGAAGCTGGCATCGGCGCCCGCCACGCGGTTGAACCCGCCGCCGCCCTGCACGTTGGAGAACATCGCGCCCACGCTGGAGCGCGCCAGCACGTCCTGCTTCACGCGGAGCACCGTGAAGTTCTCCGAGGGCACGCGGCCATCGCCGGCCGCCTGGAGGTTCATGGCGCCGATGGTGGTGCGGCCCTGACGGCCCGAGAGCCTGGCGCCGCCGTAGAGGCGAATGGGCTCGCCGGCCTCCGACAGGCCGATGCGGCGGGTGAAGATCAGGTCGGCTTCCCGGGGCAGGCCGAAGCGGAAGGCCTGCTGGCCTTCGAGGAAGAACTGGCGCTTCTCGGGGAAGAACAGCGAGAAGCGGGTGAGGTTCACCTGTTGGACGTCGGCTTCTTCCTGCGCAAAGTCGGTGTTTACCGTGAAGTCGGCGGTGATACCGGTGGTGACGCTCCACTTGGCGTCGATGCCCGCCTCGCGCTTCGTATCGTCCAGCGCGTCGGCCATGTAGTTCTCGATGCGGCCGCCCAGCACGTAGGGGCGGACCTCGAAGTTGTGCCCGGGCTTCACGTTGGTCACCTCCCGCAGCGTGCCCAGCTCCGACGGCCGGTACCAGGTGGAGTCGTTGGGCACGAAGGGCCAGACCACCTCTTCGTTCTTGCGCGGGATGTTGCGCTTGAAGCCGATGCCCATGAGGATTTCGTCCGCGCCCGCGGGCGGTTCGAAGCGCAGCGACTTGAAGGGGATGGCCACCTCCACCTCGAAGCCGTCGGGCAGCCGCCGGCCCTGCGAGAACCACACGGCGTCCCAGTCGTGGTTGCGCGTGGCCGTGGACTCGCCGGTCTGCAGCAGGTCTTCCATCAGCCCGTTGGCGTTTGTCACGAACTGGATGGCGCTGCGCTGCCCGTGATAGGCGTCGAGCATGAGCGACACGAGGTCGTCGGCGCCGCCGGTCTCGTCGCGGAAGATGGCGCGGATCTTCATCTTCTCGGGTTCGCTGTCCCACGCGCGGAAGCCCACGTAGATGCCGGCGTCGTCGAACAACACGCGCACGGCCGTGCGCTCGCTGGCGGGAAGGCCCTCGTTCCGCTGGCCCTGGTAGAAGTCGGTGATGGGCTCGGCGCGCGCCCAGTCGGCCTCGTCGAGCTTGCCGTCCACTTGCGGCGGCGCCGACACCCGGGCCGCCTTCACTTCCCAGGTCCTCGCGCGGAGGATCTTCACGCGTTCGGCGCGGGAGAGCGAGGCCAGATCCTGGGCCGAGCCGAGCGAAGTCAGAAGTGAGAGGTTAGAAGTGAGAACTACGACGCCAGCACAAAGACGCAGCGAGGCCTTCATCCGACTTCTCACTTCTCACTTCTCACTTCCGACTTCTCACTTCCTAGAGCATTTCCACCGCCAACGCGACGCCGTTGCCGCCGCCCAGGCAGAGCGTGGCCACACCGCGTTTCAGCCCGCGATCCTTCAGCGCGTAGAGCAGCGTCGTGAGGATGCGCGCGCCCGAGGCGCCGATGGGGTGGCCCAGCGCCACCGCGCCGCCGTTCACGTTCACCCTGGCCGGATCGATGCCCAGTTCCTGCATCACCGCCACGGCCTGCACGGCGAAGGCCTCGTTCAACTCGAACAGGTCCACGTCGTTCAGCGACCAGCCGGCCTTCTTCAGCACCTTACGGGTGGCCTCGACGGGCGTCATCAGCAGCATCTTGGGCGCGAGGCCGCTCGTGGCCTGCGCCACGATGCGGGCCATGGGCGTGGCGCCCAGGGCCTTCGCGCGGTCGTCCGCCATCACCACCAGCGCGGCGGCGCCGTCGTTCACCGGCGGCGCGTTGCCGGCCGTCACCGATCCGTCCTTCTTAAAGGCGGGCTTGAGGGCGCGCAGCGCCTCGATGGTGGTCTCGGCGCGCACCGATTCGTCCTTGCCGAACACGATGGGGTCGCCCTTGCGCTGGGGCAGGCTCACGGGGACGATCTCCGCCGCGAACTTGCCGGCGGCCTGGGCCGCCGCGGCCTTGCGGTGGCTGTCCACCGAGTACTGGTCCTGCGCGTCGCGGCTCACCTTGTAGGTGTCGGCCACGATCTCGCCGGCGTTGCCCATGTGGTAGTTCTCGAAGGGGCACCACAGGCCGTCGTGAATCATCGAGTCGATGACCTGGCCGTGGCCCATGCGCAGGCCTTCGCGCACGCGCGGCAGCAGGTAGGGCGCGCCGCTCATCGATTCCATGCCGCCGGCCACCGCGATGTCGATGTCGCCGGTCTGGATGCCCTGGTGGGCCAGCATCACGGCCTTGAGGCCCGATCCGCACACCTTGTTGATGGTGAGCGCGGCCACGTGGTCGGCCAGGCCGCCCTTGAGCGCGGCCTGGCGGGCGGGCGCCTGGCCCACGCCGCCCTGGACGACATTGCCCATGATGCACTCGTCCACGGCGGCCGCGTCGATGCCGGCGCGCTTCACCGCCTCGCGCACGACGATGGCGCCGAGTTCGGGGGCGGGGAGGTCCTTGAGGGTACCGAGGAACTTGCCGGTCGGGATACGAACGGCGCTGACGATAAGGGCTTCACGCATGCCCTCCATTGTAGCGTCGGAGCGGGGGGAGAGGGTGAGGCACCTACTGTTTTCACAGTGCCATCGGGAGTATCCTTGCTCCGGGAGCCATCATGAAGGTCAGCGCGGTGATCGAGCGGGACGAGCACGGCTATTTCGCCTATTGCCCAGAGCTGAAGGGCTGCCACACGCAGGGCAGCACGCTCGACGAGGTTCTGGCGAGGCTGCGCGAAGCGGTGGACCTTTACGTGGAGACGCTGTCACCCGACGAGCGCGCCTCCTTGTCCACCAAGGACGTCGTGACCACGACCATCGAAGTGCGTGTCGCCTAAGAAGCCACGTCTGACGGCGGCCGAAGCAGGAGCCCTGTTACTGAAGGCGGGCTTCGTCCTGGCGCGGTCAAAGGGGAGCCATCGAATCTACATGCGGGCTTCCGAACGGGTGGTGATTCCGTTTCACCCAGGTGAAGTGCTCCATCCGAAGATCGTCAAGGAAGTTCTAGCGGCAACAGACGCCGGCAACTGAGGGTCGGCAGGCCCGGCGGCTTCCGAGGTGCGAGGCTCACTCGAAATGAATCTGCCGGACCGTGTCTTCGCCCAGCAGTTGCTGCAGGCGATTCAGGATGAGCGATCGTGACTTCCGCACCGCCGACGCCCACGCGGGGCTCCCGGCGTCCACGTGCAGCACGGCCTCGTCATCGAGCCGCACCGTGGTGGCCTTGGCCACCGCCGGGCCCACCGACAGGCGCCACGCCAAGGTGACTTTCTCGGGAGAGAGGGGCGCGTTCCGGATGACCTCCGCCACCACGCCAGGCAGCACGGCGCTTGCCTTGATCACCCTGCCAGCTTACCATCGGCGGAACTACGATGGTCATGCCTGCCCTGAGCGAGGCTCGTCGCCGCGGTCGAGTCGAAGGGTGATCCTCGCCAGCCGTTCGCCGCGCCGGGCCGAGTTGCTCGCCGCGGCGGGCTTCACCTTCGAGGTCCTCGCCGTCGACGTGGACGAATCGCCGCGGGCAGGCGAGTCGCCGCGCGATTACGTGGAGCGCCTCGCCGTCGAGAAGGCCCGGGCCGTGTCGGCACTGCGGCCAGGCGAAGTTGTCCTGGGCGCCGACACGACCGTCGTCGTGGACGGGCGAATTCTGGAGAAGCCGAGGGACGCCGCCGACGCGGCCGCGATGCTGCGCGCCTTGTCGGGCCGCGCGCACGAGGTGCTCACGGGGGTGGCGGTGGTGGCGTCTGGCCGCACCCGAACCGGCGTGGAGTCCACCCTGGTGTGGTTCGATCCCCTGTCGGACGAGGAGATCGCGCAGTACGTGGCCAGCGGCGAGCCCTTGGACAAGGCGGGCGCCTACGGCATCCAGGGGCTGGCCTCTCGTTTCATTCCCCGCATCGAAGGCTCTTATACCAACGTCGTGGGGCTGCCGGTCCAGTTGGTGGCGGGGCTGATGGCGGACCTGAAGGTCCGCCCTACGGATTAGCTGGTTGCCGGAAGTCCGGCACTAACACCGGGCCCATCGTTTGCAGTATCCTTGGGTCAGGAGCACGCCATTCCGGCTAAGTCCTGACGTATGAAGCACAAAGCGGTCAAGATCGGTCTGACAAGCCTCGTCCTCATCCTGTCGTTTGGCGGCCTGTTGTACTCCACCCTCAGCGAGGGCACCGAGTACTACAAGCACGTGGATGAAGTGATGGGCCAGCCAGACGGATGGTACGGCAAGAAGCTGCAGTTGCACGGCTATGTCGTGCCCAATTCGATCCTGAAGAAGAAGAGCAGCCTCGAGTACCGGTTCCAGGTGCAGAGCAACGGCCAGGTGGTCAATGCCAGCTACACGGGCGTCGTGCCCGACACGTTCAAGGACGAAGCCGAAGTGGTGTTGAAGGGCATGCTGTCTCCGGAGGGCTTCCAGGTGTCGCCCAACGGCGTGATGGCGAAGTGCCCGTCCAAGTATGAAGCCAAGCCTGGGGGCGCGACGCCCACCAGCACGTACTGAGGGGCCTCGATGGCCGCACTCGGCGCGTTCCTCCTGCTCCTGACCTTCGTGGTGGCGGCCTACTCGGTCGCCGCCTCCGTCGCCGGCGCCCGGCAGCGCAACTCGCGCTACATCGAAAGCGGCATCGGCGCCTTCTACACCGTGGCGGCGCTCATGACGGTGGCGTCGGGCGTGATCATCTACGCGTTCGTGGCGGGTGATTATTCCATCCGCTACGTGCAGCGCTACTCCGACAGCGTGCAGCCGCTCTTCTACAAGATCACCTCGTACTGGGGCGGGCTCGACGGCTCGGTGATGTTCTGGGTGTTCCTGCTGTCACTGTTCGGCTCGCTGGCCGTCAAGGTGAACCGCGAGCGGCACCGCGAGCTGATTCCCTACGTGGTGGCCATCATCGGCGTGGTGGAGATGTTCTTCCTCTTCCTGATGATCCTGCACAACAACCCCTTCACCACCTACCTCACCGAGACGCCCACCGATGGCCGCGGCCTGAACCCGCTGCTGCAGAACTTCTACATGGCCATCCACCCGCCCACGATGTACCTGGGCTTCGTGGGGCTGACCATCCCGTTTGCCTTCGGCATGGCCGCGCTCATCACGGGCCACCTGGACGACTCGTGGCTGCGCGCCGTGCGGCGCTGGACCATGTTCTCGTGGTTCTTCCTCTCGCTGGGCCTCACGCTGGGGATGATCTGGGCCTACGAAGAGCTGGGCTGGGGCGGCTACTGGGGCTGGGATCCGGTGGAGAACGCGGGGCTGCTGCCCTGGTTCACCGCCACCGCCTTCCTGCACTCGGTGATGGTGCAGGAGCGGCGAGGCATGATGCGCGTCTGGAACGTGACGCTCGTGATCACCACGTTCCTGCTCACCATCTTCGGCACCTACATGACGCGCTCGGGCGTGGTGCAGTCGGTGCACGCGTTCGGTGAAGACCGGCAGCTCGGGATGCTGTTCATCGCCTTCATGATTGCGACCATCATCTTCAGCTTCGGCTGGGTGATCTACCGCCTGCCGCTGCTCCGGGGACGCCACGATCTCGACTCGTGGGTGTCGAAGGAAGCGGCCTTCCTGGCCAACAACTGGGTGCTGCTGTTCTCGGCGCTCTTCGTGCTGTTTGCCACGATGTTCCCCACGCTCACCGAGCTCGTGTCGGGGGAGCGCCTCACCGTGGGGCCGCCGTTCTTCAACCGCTGGATGCTGCCGATCGGCCTCATCCTGCTGTTCCTCACCGGCGTCGGTCCGCTGCTGGCGTGGCGCAAGTCCACCATCATGAGCCTCAAGGACCAGTTCCTCTGGCCCACGTCGTTCGCCCTGCTCGTGGGCGTGGCGGTGGTGGCCTCGGGCGTGCGCATCTGGAGCTCGGGCCTCTGCTTCTTCCTGTCGGCGTTCGTCACCGGCACGCTGACGCAGGAATTCTGGCGCGGCGCCAACGTGCGCCGCGGCATGACGGGCACCGACGTGCTCACGGCCATGATCGGCCTGGTGGGCCGCAACAAGCGCCGCTACGGCGGCTACATCGTCCATGCCGGCATCGTCCTCATGTTCCTCGGGTTTGCCGGCGAGGGCTTCAGCAAGGACGAGCAACTGCTGCTCAAGCCGGGCGAGGAAGCCACGGTGGGCGACTTCACGCTGCACCTCGACGCGATTCGCGTCACCGACGATGGGCAGAAGCAGATGGTGACGGCGCATGTCACGGTGACGGGCGCCGATGGCGAGGCGCTGGGCCAGATGCACCCCGCCAAGTGGTTCTACCGCAAGCACGAGGAGGAGCCCACCACCGAGGTGGCCATCCGGCGCGGCTTCTGGGAAGACCTCTACATCGTGATGCCGGCCTTCGAGGTTGAAGAGCAGACGGCCAGCGTCGAGGTGCACATCAACCCGCTCGTGAACTGGGTGTGGCTGGGCTTCGGCATCATGGCCCTGGGCACCGGCATCGCGTTGCTGCCCGAGGGCGCCATCGGCTTCGCCGTCGCGAAGCTGCCGGCCGAGGCGGCCACCGCGTCGCTGCTACTGCTGTCGCTGCTGCTCACGCCGGCGGTGGCGCGCGCGCAGCACGTGGAGGAGCCGCAGAACTCGCAGATGCAGGTCTTCTCGAAGGAGACCCGCGAGGTGGCCAAGAAGCTGGCCTGCTGGTGCGGCGGCTGCTCGAAGCTGCCGGTGGGCGAGTGCACCTGCGGCCACTGCGCGATCGAGAAGACGAAGATCGCCGGCATGCTCAAGGAAGGGCAGACCGAGCAGGACATCCTGGACCATTACGTGGCGGCGTTCGGCGGCCAGCACATCCTGAGCGAGCCGCTCAATCAGGGCATCGGCCGCATGGTGTGGCTGGTGCCGTACTTGGCCGGCCTGGGCGGCCTGCTGGCGGCCTTCATGGTGGCCGTGCGGTGGTCGCGGAAGCCCGTGATGGCCGGCGCCACCGGCACCGGATTGGAAGAGGACGCCCAGATGGCGTCCCGGTTGGATGATGAGCTCAGAGACCTCGACTAACGCCGCAGATGACGCAGATGACGCAGACCTCGGAGCCGGCTGAACCGTTCCTCCAGCCGTGGCAGTTCTTCCTGCTGGGCGGCATGCTGGCGGCCACGGCGACGGTGATCGTCGCGACGGGCCAGACGGCGGCGAACATCATCATGCTCAGCATTACGGTCGTGGCGGTGAGCTTCGTGGGCCTGGGCGTCTACCGGTCGCTGCTGCCGCTCGTGTCGGCCGATCCCATGGACGCGCCCACCCTGATCGGCGGGCGCACGCGCGCCGCGCTCGAGCGGGAGAAGGCGCTGGTGCTGCGGTCGATCAAGGAGCTCGAGTTCGACTTCGCCATGGGCAAGATGTCGAAGGCCGACTTCGACGACATGGGGGGGCGCCTGCGCCGCCGGGCGGTGGGCCTGATGCGCCAACTCGATGCGGGCAGCGGCTATCGCGAACAGATTGAGAAGGAGCTGGAGCAGCGCCTGGGCGAGCCGGCCGCTGCGGCCGCCAAGGTGGAGCATCGCTGCACCTGCGGCACGCTGAACGACCCCGACGCGCGCTTCTGCAAATCATGCGGATCGAAGCTGTAAGAGTCTCGGCCCTCCTCGTACTCCTGCTCCTGGCCATGCCTGCGTTGGCGCAGCAGGCCATGCCCGACGCCGGCCAGATGGCGGGCGTGCCGCTGCCGGCGGGCGATCTTCCCGATCGGGCCGTCTCGGTGCGAGTGGTGCGCGTGCAGATGGGCAACAACGTGTCCGGGCAGGCGGTCACGCTCATGGTGGCCGGCGAGGCACGCACGGCGGTCACCGACCAGCAAGGCCGCGCGCAGTTCGACGGCATCCCGGCGGGTACCGCGGTCACGGCGTCGGCCAACGTGGACGGTGAACCGCTCGTGTCGCAGGCCTTCGAGGTGCCGGCCGCGGGCGGCATCCGCGTGGCGCTGGTGGCGGGCCTTGCCGGCGCAGCCGCGGCGGAACAGGCCGCGGCCGCCGCGGCCGCCAAGCAACCCCCGCGCAAGGGCGTGGTGGAGTTCGGCGGCGAAAGCCGCTTCGTGCTCGAGTACCAGGACGACCGCCTGCAGGTGTTCTACCTGCTCGAGGTCATCAACAACGCGGGCGCGCCCATCGACATCGGCGGCCCGCTGCTGATCGAGCTGCCCCAGGGGGCGTCGGGGTCGGCGATGCTCCAGGGCTCCACGACGCAGGCCTCGGCGCAAGGCGAAATCGTCACGGTCACCGGGCCGTTCCCTCCCGGCAAGACGATGGTGCAGGTCGGCTTCACGCTGCCCGATGCCGGATCGACGCTGCAGATTCGGCAGAAGATGCCCGCCGCGCTGGAGCAGGTGTTCGTGGCCGTCGAGAAGATCGGGCCGATGCAGATGTCGTCGCCGCAGTTCACCGGCTCGCGCGAGATGAACGCCGAGGGCCAGATCTTCCTCATGGGCACGGGCGGCCGCCTCAACGCCGGCGACACGCTGGCGATCAACCTCACCGGCCTGCCGTCGCACAGCACGACGCCCCGCAACGTGGCGCTGGCTCTCGCCATCCTGATTCTCGGCATGGGCCTGTGGCTGGCCTTCACGCCGGGCGAGGCGCACGCCGCCGCGGTCGCGCGGCTCCAGAAGCAGCGCACGCGCCTGATGGGCGACCTCGTGGGCCTGGAGCGCAAGCGGCGGCATCACGAGCTGTCAGCCGCCGACGAGACGAAGCGCCAGCGCCTGCTGGCCGACCTGGAGCGCGTGGTGGCCGAACTCGACCAGGCGCCGTCCACGGGAGACGAGGGCGTCGCGGCGTGACGTTTGATTTCGAGCGCGTCGCCGTGATCGACGTGGCACGGCACTTCGGGCGGCGCAAGGCGCTCTCCCAGATCACCTTCCACTGCGACGCCGGCGACATCGTCGGCCTGCTCGGCCCCAACGGGGCGGGGAAGTCGACGCTGCTGTCGATCCTGGCCACGCTGGCCGCGCCGTCGGTGGGCCGCGTGGAGTATGGCGGGCGCACGGCGGAGGAGGCCGGCGCCGCCGTCCGCGGGCGCATCGGCATGCTGGGGCACGACCTGTTCCTGTATCCCGAGCTCACCGCCCGCGAGAACCTCACTTTCTTTGCCGAGCTCTACGGCCTGGCCGGCGTGCCGGGGGTCGTCCACCAATCGCTGGAGCACGCCGACCTCGTGTCCCGCGCGGACGATGCCATCTCGGGGTTCTCGCGCGGCATGCGGCAGCGCGTGGCCCTCGAGCGGGCCCTGCTGCACAACCCCAGGCTGATCCTGCTCGACGAGCCCTTCACCGGCCTCGACCAGGCGTCCACGGCCGCCCTGGTGGCGCGCCTGCAGGAGCGGCAGCGTGCCGGCTGCATCATCATTGCCGCCACGCACGACCTCGACGTGGTGGACGGCGTGCTGACGCGCGCCGTCTACCTGCGCAACGGCCGCCTGGCGGGCGCCGACACCGACACGAGCAACCTCACCGAACGCTACTGGCGCATCATCAGCGCCGCGGCCGACCCGCCCGCGGCCTCCGCGGCCCGGCACTGATGGCCAGCTTCCTTCGCGTCGCGTGGCTGGTGTTCCGCAAGGACACGCTGGTGGAGTTCAGAAGCCGCGAGGTCCTGTACACGACGCTGTTCTTCGCGGTGTCGGTGGTGCTGGTGTTCTCGTTTGCGCTGGTGAAGGAAGGCCGCGCGCCAGACGACGTGGCGGCGGGCATCCTCTGGATCGCGATTTCGTTCTCGGGCACGCTGGCGCTGGGCCGCACCTTCGAGCGCGAGCGCTACAACGACACGCTGCGGGCGCTGATGCTGGCCCCGGCCGACCGGCCCGCCATCTATGCCGGCAAGTGCCTGGGCATGGTCGCGCTCCTCGGGCTGGTGGAAGTGCTGCTGGTGCCGCTCGTGGCCTTCCTGTTCGCGGCGCCCATCTTCGATCGCCCGCTGCTGCTGGGCGTGCTGCTGGTGCTCGGCACGCTGGGGTTTTCGGCCGTGGGCACCCTGTTTGCGGCCATGCTGGTGCGGGTACGCAGCCGCGACACGCTGCTGGCGGTGCTGTTGTATCCCATCACGGTTCCGGTCATGATCGCGGGGGTGCGCGGCACCGCGGCGCTGTTCCAGGCCGAACCCGACCTGGCGATGGCCCAGTTGTGGATTGCGCTGCTGGCGTTCTGGGACGTGGTCTTCATTACGCTGGCGCTCTGGACGTTCGAACCGTTGATGACGGAATAGCGGGGTTCCTCACGAGGGTTCCTCACGAGGGTTCCTCACGAAGGTTCCTCACGAAGGTTCCTCACGAAGGTTCCTCACGAAGGTTCCTCACGAGGGTTCCTCACGAAGGTTCCTCACGAAGGT
>CAYJPQ010000098.1:0-11263 GCA_964372085.1 uncultured Bifidobacteriaceae bacterium
GCGCGGCGGCGCCGGTCAGGAACTGGTCGACGTGTTGCCGCGCAAAAATGGTCGTTCATTTACTTGGGGATGTCAAACGGCCGGGCGAGCACCGGGAGGGTCTGCACACGGATTCGCATGGGACCGCCGGCGTGCCCTACACTCTCGCGATGCTGACTCGCGCCTGTGTGACCCTCGCGGCCCTGATCGCCGCGCTGCTGCCTCTCTCCGCAGGCGCGCAAACGCCCGCCTCGGACGTGTCGTACCGATTCACGCATGGCAGGGCCGGCGACGCGACAGTCGCCGTCGAGATCGCGTGGGCGCCGCCGCTGGCCGACGCCCGGTCGCTCGTGATGCCACGCGCCATCCCCATGGGATACGGCGAACAGCGCTACGACGCGTTCGTGGGCGACGTGCGCGCCTTCGCCGCCGATGGACGCGCCGCCACGCCCGATCGCGAAGAGGGGCCGCGATGGCGGCTGGGCGCGGGCACCACCCGCGTCACATACACCGTGGACCTGCGGCGCATGGAACAGGAGGTGCGCGCCGCCTCGGATGCCTCGCGCGTGCGCGACGGCTACCTGGGCGCGCTTGGCTACTCGGTGTTCGCCTTCGTGGACGGCCACGAGGCGCGCCCCACGCGGCTGCGCGTGGAGGGCCCGCCCGGATGGCCGGTGTTCTCCACGCTTGCGCCGTCCTGGCCCGCGTCCACGGCCCCCGTCGAGGCGCGGGCGCCCGACTACTACGCCCTGGCGGACGGACAAATCGTGATGGGCCCGCGCGCCGTCGTACGCCGCCTCACCGAGGCACCCGCACCGCTGTACTTCGCCGCCTACAGCGAGGGCGCCGTGGACCTCGACCGCGTCGGCCGGCTCGCCGTCACGGCCTACCAGCGGGTGGCGGACTACTTCGGCACCGTGCCCTTCGCTCACTACACCGTGCACCAGGAACTGCTCGCGCCGCTCTCGCCGCAGCACGAGTACGGCATGAGCATGGAGCACCTCAGCTCGAGCACCTTTTACCTGGCGGCCTCCACGGGCCTCACCGCCACCTCCACCTCCCAGGACGATGCGAGGGTGCTGTACAACTTGGCGCACCACATGGCGCACGCGTGGGTGCCGAAGCGCGCCTACGGCCACGGCTACTTCCCGTTTCAGTGGGAACTGGCGCCGGTGATCGACTCGATCTGGTTTGCCGAAGGCTTCGGCCAATACGCGGCCATCATGGCCGTCGCCGCCGGCGCACCCGATCCGGGCGCGTTCCGGCAGGGGATGCTCGCGCGCCGTTTCCAGGCGAATGTCGACGACGCGCCGGCGTTCCTCAGGCGGTTGCCCCTCGTGGACCTCAGCCGAATCGCCTCCACGCGCTACGCTGAAGACTTCCGAACGGGCCGGCTCGTGTTCTCGCGCGGCGGGCTCATGGCGGCGGCGATCGACGACCGGATCCGATCGGCATCGAATGGAACGAAGAGCCTTCGGGACGCGATGACATACCTGGTGGCGTGGACAAAACGCGAGCGACGCGGGTTCGCCGTCAATGAACTCGCGGGGATCATTCGCGAGGCGACGGCGGTCGACACGACCTCCGTCATCGCCGAGTGGCTCCGGCCGCTGCCGTAGGGTGCCCCGCGGGTGGTATCGTGTCAGGATGCGCACGCTGCCCCTGGCCGCTGCCCTCTGTCTTGCCGCCCTCCCCGCCACCGCCCAGCGGCTGCCGGCCGGCGTCACCCCCACGCATTACACCCTGTGGTTTGCGCCAGACCTCGAGAAGGAGACCTTCCGCGGGCGCGAGACTATCGCCGTCACGCTGGCCGCGCCGGCCACGTCGATCACCCTGCACGCCGCCGAGATCTCTTTCGGCGAGGTGACCGTCACCGACGAGGGCGGCGCCCAACAGGCGCGCGTGACGCTCGACGACACGGCCGAGACCGCCACCTTCACCGTGCCCCGCGCCGTCCGGAAAGGCCCGGCCGCGATCCACGTGGCCTTCACGGGCATGCTCAACGACAAGCTGCGCGGCTTCTACCTGAGCAGGGCCAACGGCCGCAAGTACGCCGTGAGCCAGATGGAAGCCACCGACGCCCGGCGCGCGTTCCCCTCGTTCGACGAGCCGGCCTTCAAGGCCACCTTCGAGATCTCCCTCATGATCGACGCGGCCGACACCGCCATCTCGAACGGCCGCCAGCTCTCCGACACGCCGGGGCCCGAGCCGGGCAAGCACACGCTGGCCTTCGCCACCACGCCGAAGATGTCCACCTACCTCGTGGCGCTGCTCGTGGGCGACTTCGTGTGCCGCGCCGGCGGGATCCCCGGCACGCCCATCCGCGTCTGCGCCACGCCCGACAAGCTGGGCCTCACCGCCTTCGCGCTGTCGGCCGCCGAGCAGCAGGTGGCCTTCTTCAACGAGTACTTCGGCATCCCCTATCCCTACGGCAAGCTCGACATCGTCGGCATCCCCGACTTCGCCGCCGGCGCCATGGAGAATGCCGGCGCCATCACCTTCCGCGAGCGCCTGCTCCTGGCCGACGAGGCCACCTCGTCGGTCGGCGTCCGCCGCGCGGTGGCCTCGGTCGTGGCGCACGAGATCGCCCACCAGTGGTTCGGCAACCTCGTCACCATGAAGTGGTGGGACGACATCTGGCTGAACGAGGGCTTCGCCACGTGGGCCGCCAACAAGCCGCTGGCGGCGTGGAAGCCGGAGTGGCGGCTCGACGTGAACGCCGCCAACGAGACGCAGGGCGCGCTCGCCCTCGATTCGCTGCGCTCCACGCGCGCCATTCACACCAACGTGAGCACTCCCGCCGAGATTAACGAGGTGTTCGATCCCATCGCCTACCAGAAGACGGCCGGTGTGCTCGGCATGGTGGAGGCCTACGTGGGGCCCGAGGCCTTCCGCCGGGGCGTGTCGTCGTATCTCAAGAAATACTCGACGGGCAACGCCGCCGGCGAAGACTTCTGGCTCGAGATGACGCGCGTCACCGAGAAGCCCGTGAATCGCATCATGAAGAGCTTCGTGGACCAGCCCGGCGCGCCCGTGCTGTCGGTGCGCACCAAGTGCGTCGGCGATGCCACCGAAATCACGGTGCGGCAGCAGCGGTTCGTGGGCGCGCCCGACGCGCCGGCCGCGGCCCCGCAAACCTGGACGCTGCCGGTGTGCGTGACGACCGGCGCCGGCCAGCCCACCTGCGCCATCGTCACCGAGGCCGAACAGACGCTGCGCGCGCCCGGCTGCGGCGCCGCCATGGTGAACGCCGACGCGCGCGGGTACTACTTCACCGAGTACGAACCGGCCGCCCTCACGGCCCTCGCCACCCGCACGCCGCCGTTGTCGACGGCCGAGCGCATCAGCCTGCTCGGCGACGAGTGGCGCCTGATGCGGGCGGGCCGGCACGACATCGGCACCTACCTGGACCTGGCTGCCGCCTTCGCGGGCGACCAGACCCCCGCCGTGACCACCAACCTGGCCGGAAGCGTGGGCTACGTGATGACCTTCGTGGCCGACGCCGGCCAGCGGCCGGCATTTGGCGCCTGGGTGCGGGCCACCTTCCGTCCCGCGCTTGACGCCATCGGTCTCGCCGCCGGCATCGGCGACAGCGACGACACCAACAGCCGCCGCGGCACGCTGCTGCAATTGCTTGGCAGCGACCCCGACGTCCAGGTGCGCGCGCGCGAGCTGGCCGAGGGTTACCTGGCCGACCCCTCGTCGCTGGCGCCCACGCTGGTGGGACCCGTGTTGCAAGTGGCGGCGGCGGGCGGCGATGCCGCGCTCTACGACAAGTTCCTCGCCCGCGTGGCCGCGCCGGGGACGACGCCCGAGGAGTACTACCGCTTCTTCAACACGCTGGCGGCGTTCCGCGATCCGGCGCTCGTGTCGCGCACGCTGATGTACGCCGTGTCGCCCGACGTGCGGTCGCAGGATACGCCGTTGCTGCTCGGACAACTGCTCGGCTCGCCCGCCTCGCAGGACGCCGCCTGGAGGTTCGTAAAGGATCAGTGGCCCGTCATCACCGGCAAGCTCGGCACCTTTCAGGGCGTGCCCGGCGTGATGGGCGCCATGGGCGCGTTCTGCGCCGCCGATCGCGCCGCGGAGGTCACGGCCTTCTTCAAGGCCAATCCCGTGCCGGCCGCCGCCCGCATCCTGCAGCAATCGATTGAGCGGATCACGTCGTGCGCGGCGGTGGACACCCGTCAGTCGCCGGCGTTTACCCGCTGGCTCGAGACGAAGAAGTAGGGCGCCCCTTCAGCCATGCATCGAGGCGGCCCATGCCCTCACGCAGCGACAGCGGCCTGTACCCGCTCGCGCCGGCCGGAGCGACGCCGCCGGTGAAGATCGTCGCCATCTCCGACCTGCATGGCTACCTGCCACCGGTCCCGCCCTGTGACCTGTTGATCGTCGCCGGCGACCTGTGCCCCGACCACGTCGGGGCGTCGGCCCAGGCCCGCGACGATCCCGAGGTGCAGGACGCCTGGCTCCGCGGCACGTTCAGCGCGTGGGCGAACGGCATTCCGCTGCCGCGCGCCTGCAAGCTCGCCACGTGGGGCAACCACGACTTCGTCGCCCAGCACGGAATCCACCGCGCCACCATCGCGCGCGACCTGCCCGTCACCGTCGGCTGGGATGAGACGCTCGAGGCCCTGGGCCTGAAGGTCTGGATCAGCCCGTGGTGCAATCCCCTGCCCGGGAATTGGGCGTTCGTGCTGGAGCCGGAGCAGCTCGCCCACGTGTACCGCTCCATTCCGGACGACGTGGACCTGATCGTTGCGCACCAGCCGCCCTTCGGCCACGGCGACCTGGAGCTCACCGGGCCGGCCGGCCTCGAGCCCGTGGGCTCGCGCGAGCTGCTGGAGGCCATCGAGCGTGTGCAGCCGCAGGCGGTGATTTGCGGCCACATCCACCGGTCGTTCGGCGCCTACGCCCACAAGGGCATCCCGATCCACAACGTGGCCATCATGGACGAGGACTACCAGCCCACGCACCCCGTGACCACCCTCACGCTCGACACGAACCGCCGGGGCGTCCGCCCACGGGGCGCGAGTTAAGTACAATCAGGCCACTCCCAGATGGTGACGCTGCAATTCACGGGAAGTGACGGGCCGCGCACGGTCCGCTTGGTGGAAGGCGAGACGATCATCGGCCGCGCGGTCACCTGTGGCGTGGCGGTGAACACCCCCGGCATCTCGCGGCAGCACGCCCGCATCCGGGTGGCGTCGGGCCGGGCCTATGTGCTCGACCTCGGAAGCCGGAACGGCACGACGCTGAACGGCGTCACGGTGGCCGGCGAACAGGAGGTCCGCGCCGGCGACGCGCTGCAGATCGGCGAGCTGACGATCACGGTCGGGCAGGAGGTGGCCGAACCGCAGTTCATCTCCGACAGCACTTCCGGGATCCCTCCCGGCACGATCGTCCGGCGGGTCGACTCGGCGTGGAGGGCGACGGGCCCGCCACCGGCCCCACCGGCCCCGCCCGCCACGCCCGCCACGGCCGCCGCCCCCGCACCCCCGGCGGGCGTGCGGCGCGGCGCCGATCGCCGCAGGGTCAACCTCGGGCGTCCCGCCGGCGAGCGCCGGTCGGGCCGCGACCGCCGCGGCGGCCGGGCCCTGCGGCTGCTCAGCGAGATCAGCCGCACGCTGGTCACCGTGCAGCCCCTGCCGCAGGTGCTGGGCAAGGTCGCCGACCTCGTCTTCGACGCCGTCCCGGCGGAGCGCGTGTTCCTGATGCTGCGCGACTCGTTCGACGAGCCCCTCCAGGGCCGCGTGATGCGCAACCGCGATGGGTCGGTCCCCGACAAGGTGTCGCTGAGCCGCACCGTGCTCTCCACCGTGATGCGCGACCGCGTCGCCATGCTCTCGACCGATGCCATGGCCGATTCGCGGCTCGACTCCTCGAACAGCATCGTCTCGATGAACGTCCGTTCGTTCATGTGCGCGCCCCTCTGGAACCGGAACGACGTCATCGGCGTCCTCTACTGCGACAACCCGCTCAGCAAGCGGTTCACCGACGACGACCTCGAGGTGTTCACGGCGTTTTCCAACTACGCCGCCGTGTCGATCGAGCAGGCGCGCGTGGCGCAGCAGCTCATGGACGAGACCACGAGGCGCGAGCGCCTGCAGCGCTACCACTCGCCGGGCGTGGTGAGGCGGATCCTTCATGCCGCCGGATCCGAGGGCGGCTTCCTCGCCCAGGAGCGGGAGGTCTCGGTGATGTTCTGCGACATCGTCGGCTTCACGCGCCTGTGCGAAAACATGCCGCCGGCCGGCGTGGCGGACCTGCTCAATGCCTACTTCGGCCGGATGGCCGACGTGATCTTCGAGCACGAAGGCACGCTGGACAAGTTCATCGGCGACGCCATCCTGGCCGTGTTCGGCGCGCCGTTCGACCAGCCCGACCACGCGGTGCGGGCCGTCGCGGCCGCGCTGGCCATGCGGCGCGAGCTCGCGGAGCTCAACGCCGGCCGCGAGGAGCCGATCCGGATGCGCCTCGCCATCAACTCGGGCACCGCGCTCACCGGCGACATCGGATCGCCCAAGCGGCGCGACTTTACCGTGCTGGGCGACGTCGTGAATGCGGCGTCTCGCATCGAGGGCTCGGTGGCCCAGCCGGACCAGATCGTGATTGCGCAGAGCACCCGCGCGCTGATCGGCGATCGCTTCCCGCTCAAGCCGCTTGGCACGGTCACCCTGAGGGGGCGCGAATCGCAGACCGAGGTCTTCGAGGTGCTCGGCTAGGACAACCGGTGCTCGGTGACCGTCGTCTCCAGCGGCCGCCCGTCGATGTCGAGGTAGAGATGCCGCTCGGTCACCGACACCGAGATCACGGAGCGCCGCTCGACGAGTGCGGCGGCCTGCTCGATGAAGCCGGGGCCGAAGTCGTACACCGGGATGTCGGCCGCGCGATGCACCTTCTGCCCCACCAGTTGCGCCAGCACCTGGTCGGTGTTGCGGTGGGTGTACACGGCCACGCGCGAGGCCTGCTTGCTGGCCCGGTGCACGCGGTCGGCGCCGGGCATGCCCACCTCGATCCAGGTGGTGAGCCGCCCCGTGAGGTCGCGCACGAGCACGGCCGGTTCGCCGCCCGACGCCACGCCCTCGGTGAAGGCAATGCCTTCGGTGTACTCGAGGCAATACGCCAGGAACCGCGTGAGCATGTACTCCGCGGTTTCCGAGGGCTGCCGCGCCACGCGAATCTGCAGGGACTCGTACACGCCGCGGTCGACGTCGGCGAGGGTGGTCTCGAACGTGTAGAGCGTGGCGGTGAGGGCCATCTGCCTCGGATGCTGGGACGAACACGGAGGGCCGGGACACGGAGGGCCGGGACTTCAGTCCCGGCCGGTCAAGGATATCAGGCCCCGGCAATCCGCGTAGTGCACCAGCAGCAGGTCGCTCTGCCGGATGGCCTGTTTCAGGAGCGCCGCATCGAGCACCCGCTCCTCGCGCGCGCACTGCCGCGCGGCCTCGACGACCAGCACCGCCCGGGCCTGCTCCACGCCCCGCACGACGGCGGCCGTCCCGTCGCCGAGAAACGCGGCCCACGACGCGAAGGCTTTCGCCGCCAGGTAGCGATTCACGACGGGTCCCAAGAGGTTCCACGAAGGTGCCACACGCTGGCGCCACACGGCCTCGACGTCCGCGGGCGCCCCGGGCCACGAGAGCGGTGCCGGCACGGCTGCGCGCGCCGCATCGAACCCCTGAACCTCTGAACCCGTGAACCCCTGAACCTGTGAACCCCTGAACCCCTGAACCTCTGAACCTCTGAACCCGTGAACCCCTGTACCTGCCCGGCCTCCCAGCGAGCGAACGCCTCCCACGACATGAGCCGGTTCGGCGCCGCCAGCGGCGGCAGCGACTCGCGGGCGTCGAGGCCCTCGGGCGATGGCCGATGCCACCCTCGCCGCCCGGCCGTGCTCGATGGGAATGGGCCAACCCGCCGAGCAGCACGCGCCGCTGTGGCGGCACGCGTAGGGGCGATGAAGATTGAGCCAGAAGCAGCGCAGGCGCGTGAGGCCGGGGTGCCGGTTAGACAAACCCGGCGCGCTCGTCCGCCTCGACGGCCCGGGCCCAGTCTCCCAGGGCGGCCTGGTCCTCGGGCCGAACGTCCCGACCGGGTCTCCGCGGCACGCCGGCCTCGAGCCCGCGCGCCCGCATCGCAGCCTTGATCGTGCCCGTCGGGTTGCTGTTGCGCGCCATCAGGTCCACCAGCGGCAGCAGGTGTCGATAGTAGATGTCGCGCGCCGCCGGCAGGTCTCGCCCGTCCAGGATGAGCCGCATCATCCGCTTGGCCGAGCGCGGGGCCGCATTCATGATTCCGGTGATCCAGGTGTCGCATCCAAGCGCGACCGACTCGAAGGCGGCGCTGGGGTTGCCGCAAATCACCTTGATCCGGTCGCCGCACAGTCGCTGGATGGCGTGCACGCGTCTCGAGTCGCCGGTGCTTTCCTTGATCGCGCGGATGCCGGCGATCGCGACCAACCGCGCGACGAAGGCCGGCGTGAAGTCCACCCCTGTCAGCGACGGGTAGTTGAACAGCACCAGCGGCACCGGCACCGCCTCGGCCACCTCTTCGTAGAACCCGGACACGTCAGCCTCGGATCGCCCGGCGTACAGCTCCGGCACGATCGGCGCCACCATCACGGCATCCGCGCCGAGATCGGCCGCTTCCCTCACCAGCTCGATGGCTATGGACGTGCGATAGGTGATCACCGCGGGCACGAAGCCCGCGCGGCCGTGCGCCCGCGCCGCGATGGTGGCCCACACCTCGCGGGTCTCCTGGGGCGACAGCAGCAGCCCCTCGCCGGTGAGCGCCGCGCCCATCACGAAGTCCGCGCCCTCGGCGATCAGGTGGTCGACGATCGCGTCGAGCCGGCCATGATCGACCGCCTCGTCCCGGCCGAAGGGCGTGACGACGGGCACGATCATGCCCGAGAGTTCGCGGCGCGGCGGCATTGCGACATCGTAGCATTCCGACCAGGGCAACCGTTGCGCCGGCGCCGATGCCCCCTCCCCGTCCGGCGACGCTCGAGAGGAAATAGGCCATCCCGACGAGCGCCAGGCGCCGTTATAGTAGACTCCGCCCACCGTGCCCACACCCGCCGCCGACGCCCAACTCGATCGTGCCATCGGCCTCCGGGGAGCCACGCTGCTCGTCATCGGCAGCGTGATCGGCTCGGGCATCTTCCTCACCACCGGCGTGATGGCGCAGGAGCTGCCCTCCACCACGCTGGTGCTCGCCGCCTGGGTGGCGGGGGGCCTGCTGGCCATGGCCGGCGGCCTCACCTACGCCGAGATGGGGTCGATGTATCCCCGCTCGGGTGGGCTCTACGTGTTCCTGAGCGAGGCCTACGGCTCGGTGTGGGGCTTCCTGTTCGGCTGGGCCTGCCTCCTCGTCATCCTCACCGGCTCCGTCGCAACGGTGGCCGTGGGGTTTGCGGAGTACTTCAGCTATTTCTTCCCCGCGCTCTCCACCAGCCGCGTGCTCGTGACCATGG
Organism: uncultured Bifidobacteriaceae bacterium; assembly: GCA_964372085.1. Taxonomy (GTDB): domain Bacteria; phylum Acidobacteriota; class Vicinamibacteria; order Vicinamibacterales; family UBA2999; genus 12-FULL-67-14b. Next base: position 9,461 of record CAYJPQ010000098.1, read on the forward strand.
CCATGCCGTGGGGACCGTGGAGCATCAGCGCCGGGCAGCTGGTGGCTGCCGGGTCGATTGGCGTGATCACGGCCATCAACTACGTCGGCGTGCGCAGCGGCGACGTGGCCAACGCCGTGCTCACCGTCGCCAAGGTGGCCGCCCTCATCGTCATCCCCCTCCTGGCCCTCGCGTTCATGCGCGTGGAGCCCGTGTTCACGCCCGTGGTGCCGACGGACGCCGCGCGCCCACTGGCCTCGTTCGGCGTGATCATGATCGCGGTGATGTGGACCTACGAAGGGTGGTACTACGTCGCCTTCGCCGCGGGCGAGATTAAGGACGCGGCGCGCAACGTGCCCCGGGCCCTCATCTACGGCACCCTGGCGCTCACCGTCATCTACGCGGTCGTCAACCTCGCGTACTTCTACGCCCTCACCCTGGAGGAGATGTCGGGCGTCGTCCGCGTCGCCGAGAAGGCGGTGACCTCGCTCGTCGGGCCGGTGGGCGCCGCGCTCGTGGCGGGGACCGTCGTGGTGTCCACGTTCGGCTGCAACGTGGCGGGCATTATCGCCGCGTCACGCACGTGCTTTGCCATGGCGGCCGACCGGCGGTTCTTTCCGGCGGCGGCGCGCGTGCACCCGGCGTACCGCACGCCGCACGTGGCGCTCCTCATCACGAGCGCCTGGTCGGCGTTCCTCACGCTCACCGGCGGCTACGAGGCGCTCTTCACCTATGTGACGTTTGCGTCGGTGCTGTTCGGCACCCTCGGCGGCGCGGCCATCTTCGTGCTCCGGGCGCGGCGGCCCGGCGCGCCTCGGCCCTATCGCGCGCTCGGCTACCCCGTGATTCCGGCCCTCTACGTGCTCGGCTCGTTCGCGCTCGTGTGGAACACGCTCGTCGAGCGCCCCACCGAGTCGATTGCCGGCCTCGGTCTGGTGGCGCTGGGGCTGCCGTTTTACTGGTACTGGTCAAAGGCCGATCCCGACGCCGGGAGATGAGCCGGGACGGGAGTTGAGGCGCTCCCGTCATGCATCGTACCCGCGTGCTAGCATCCCGCACAGGATGCCCCACACCGAGTCCCATCGCGCCGACAGCATCGGGTGGCTGCGCGCCGCCGTCCTCGGCGCCAACGACGGCATCGTCTCCACGGCCAGCCTGGTGGTGGGCGTGGCGGCCACGGGCACGGATCGGGCCGACGTGCTGGTGGCGGGAGTGGCGGGATTGGTGGCCGGCGCCATGTCGATGGCCGCGGGCGAGTACGTGTCGGTGAGCTCGCAGTCCGACACCGAGAAGGCCGACCTGGTGCGCGAGCGCCATGAACTCGCCACGCAGGATGCCTCGGAGCGCGCGGAGCTGGCGGGCATCTACGTGGCGCGCGGCCTCGATCCCGATCTCGCCACGCAGGTGGCCGACCAGTTGATGGCGCACGACGCGCTGGGCGCCCACGCGCGCGACGAGCTCGGGATCAGCGAGGCGCAGCGCGCGAGGCCCGTGCAGGCGGCCTTCGCGTCGGCCGCGGCGTTTGCGGTGGGCGCGGTGATGCCGCTGGCCGTGGCGGCCCTGGCGCCAGAGGCCCGGATCAGCATCCTGGTGTCGGGCTTCTGCCTCGCCTTTCTGGCGCTGCTCGGCTGGGTGGCCGCCCGCGTCGGCGGCGCCCGCCCCGGCCTCGGCGCCTTCCGGGTCACATTCTGGGGCGCACTCGCCATGGCCATCACCTACGCTGTGGGCGCCCTCTTCGGCACAGTCGTGTAGAACCTCGTGTGGAACCCTCGTGTGGAACCCTCGTGTGGAACCTTCGTGTGGAACCCTCGTGTGGAACCCTCG
>CAYJPQ010000099.1:0-10992 GCA_964372085.1 uncultured Bifidobacteriaceae bacterium
CCAAGCGCCTGGTCGAGCACAAGAAGGACGTGGTGATCCTGCTCGACTCGATCACCCGCCTGGCCCGCGCCTACAACACCATCGTCCCCACCTCTGGCAAGGTACTCTCGGGCGGCGTCGACAGCAATGCGCTGCAGCGCCCCAAGCGCTTCTTCGGCGCGGCGCGCAACATCGAGCAGGGCGGGTCGCTCACCATCGTGGCCACGGCCCTCGTGGACACCGGCTCGCGCATGGACGAGGTGATCTTCGAGGAGTTCAAGGGCACCGGCAACATGGAGGTGCACCTCGACCGGAAGCTGGCCGACCGCCGCGTCTTCCCCAGCATCGACATCCAGAAAAGCGGCACCCGCAAGGAGGAGATGCTCCTTCCGAAGGAAGACCTCCAGCGCGTCTACGTGCTGCGCCGGGTGCTCACGCCACTCTCCGCGGTGGAGGCCATGGAGCTGCTGCTATCGAAGCTGACCAAGACAAAGACGAACGCGGAGTTCCTGGCGGCGATGCAGAACGGAAAGTGAAAAGTAGAAAGTGAAAAGTGAAAAGTGAAAAGTGAAAGGGTACCCGCCCTTCACCATCACCCTTCCACTTTTCACCTTTCACTTTTCACCTTCTACAGCCCCGGCCGCCGCATCTGCGCCTGGCGCTCGGTCGACGGCGGCACCAGGCCCTTGGCCCGCATGTAGGCCGCGCCCGTGCCGTACATCTCGTTGTTGTGCGAGGTGATGCCGGCCACGATTGAGCCGCGGGCCACCTCGTTGTTGCCCTGCTTCACCATCTCGGCCACGTTGGCGTCGGTGATCCCCTTGATCGCGTCGTCACAGAAGGCGTACGCGTCGGCCAGCGCCTTCACGAACTCCGCCTTGGTCTTCGCAATCTCCTCCAGGTTCTTGCCCTGGTTCGGGTTGGCCACGCCCTTCAGGGCGGCGCAAGCACCGTACATGCTGTTGGCCGCGTGCGCGAACAGTTGGCCGAAGGCGCGCGAGTCGGCGTGCGGCTTGTAGCCGTAATCGGCCTCGGGCATCTTCTCGGACATCTCGGTGATGTTGCGCTTCACCCCTTCATAGGCGCGCGTGAGGCCGGTGGCCAGGGTGATCTTCTGTGGGGCCATGCCGCCACCCTGCGCGAGGGCGGGACCCGCCAGCAGCGCAAAGGCCGTGACCAATGTGAACGTGCGTGTCATCGTGGAGCTCCTTCGAGAAACGGGGACAAAACAGCCCCCTGAATGTAGCCGAGGTGACGGGTGGAGGGCAATTCAAGGAATTACCCGTGCTATAAGTGAGACTGAGCGTCCATGCCCTCATCCACTATCGTGACGGTGGGCCTCACGCAGATGGCCTGCGGCGAGGATCCCAAGGCGAATCTCACCAGGCAACTGGCCCTCGTCGAGCGCGCCCTCAAGAAGGGCGCCCGCATCGTCTGCACCCAGGAGCTGTTCCGGTCGCAGTATTTCTGCCAGAGCGAGGAGCACCGGTTCTTCGCGCTGGCGGAGACGATCCCGGGACCGTCCACCGATGCCTTGGCGCGCCTGGCTAAGCGGTACCGCTCGGTCATCGTGGCGTCGCTGTTCGAGAAGCGGGCGGCGGGGCTGTACCACAACACCGCGGCGGTGATCGACGCCGACGGATCGCTGCTGGGCGTTTACCGCAAGATGCACATCCCGGACGACCCGCTGTTCTACGAGAAGTTCTACTTCACGCCGGGCGACACGGGCTTCCGCGCGTGGAAGACGAAGCACGCCACCATCGGCGTGCTCGTGTGCTGGGACCAGTGGTTCCCCGAGGCGGCCCGGCTCACCGCCCTGCAGGGGGCCGACATCCTCTTCTACCCCACGGCCATCGGCTGGCACCCGTCCGAAAAGAAGCAGTACGGCAAGGCGCAGCACGACGCGTGGGAAGTGATCCAGCGGAGCCACGCGGTGGCCAATGGCTGCTACGTGTGCGTGCCCAACCGCATCGGCCACGAGCGCATCCGGAGCGCCAGCGGCGCCGCGCCCGTGGACAAGGACGGCCTCGAGTTCTGGGGCCAGTCGTTCGTGGTCTCGCCCGACGGGCAGGTGGTGGAGCGCGCGCCCGTGAACCGCGAGTCGATCGTCGTGGCCGAGTGCGATCTGGCGCGCGTGGAGTTCAGCCGCACGCACTGGCCCTTCCTGCGCGACCGCCGCGTCGACGCGTACGGCGACCTCACGAAGCGCTTCAGCGATTAGCCCCTTGGCACCCCAGGCACCGTACGCACCCCTGGCACCGTTGAAGGGTACGCCCGCGGAGCGGGGCTATTCGTTCCCGGCCGAGTGGGCACGCCATCGAGCGACCTGGATCAGCTGGCCGCGTCCCGAGGGCATCTCGTTCCCCGGGCGCTACCACCTGGCCATCGAGGACATCGCGCGGATCATCCGCGCGATCACGGCGCACGAACGGGTGAACCTCAACGTGCCCAACGCCAACTACGAGCGGCTGGTGCGGCAGTTCCTGGCCGCCCGCGAAGTGCCGCTCCGGCGCGTGACCTTCCACCACATCCCCACCAACGAGTGCTGGACGCGCGATCATGGACCCGCCTTCGTGCTGCGTCCTTCGACTCGCCCACGCTCGCTTGGGGCAGGCCGCCATGAGGCGGCGATCGTTGACTGGGGCTACAACGCGTGGGGCGGCAAGTACCCGCCCTGGGACGCCGACGATGCGGTGCCGACGAGGGTTGGGAAGGCGCTGGGCCTGAGCGTGTTCCATCCCGGCATCGTGATGGAGGGCGGCGCCGTGGACTTCAACGGCGCGGGCACGGTGCTCACCACCACCTCGTGCCTGCTCAACAAGAACCGCAACCCGCACCTGTCGAGGGCGCAGGTCGAGCGGTACCTCAGGGACTACTACGGCCAGCGCCACGTGGTGTGGCTGGGCGACGGCATCGAGGGCGACGACACCGACGGGCACGTCGACGATCTGGCGCGCTTCATCGACGCCCGCACCATTGCGATGGGCATCGAGCGCAACCGCCGCGATCCGAACTTCGCGGTGCTGCAGCGCGCGCGCCGCGCGCTCGACCGCGCACTTGACCAGGACGGCCGCCCGTTCGACGTGGTGGAGCTGCCCATGCCGCGGCCCGTGGTGATCGAGGGCCAGCGGGCGCCCGCCACCTATATGAACTTCTATTTCGTGAACGGGGCCCTGCTGGTACCCACATTCGGCCAGCCCGCCCGGGACAGCCGGGCCCTGGCCGTGCTCCAAGCCCGCCTACCCCGCCGCCGGGTGGTGGGAGTGGATTGCCGGGCGCTAATCTGGGGTCTAGGGGCCATCCACTGCCTCACCCAGCAGCAGCCGCTCTTCTAGGGTGCACGGGGTGCCCAACGTGCGCAAAGTGCTCGAGGTGCCACCGCGTGCACCTTGAGCACCCCGTGCACCCCGTGCACCTTGAGCACCCAGAGCACCTTGGGATATGATTAGTGTTTCCCGTGCGTGCCGGTAAGTGGGCCTGAGGGCCCCGGATCCGGCGAAAGGACGCGACCCGATGAAGCCCGAGATTCACCCCGATTACAGGGAAGTGGTGGCCCACTGCGCCTGCGGCGCCACGTGGAAGACCAGGTCGACCGCCAAGGAACTGCACCTCGACATCTGCTCGAACTGCCACCCGTTCTTCACGGGCCGCCAGAAGCTGCTGGATACCGAGGGCCGTATCACGCGCTTCACCAAGAAGTTCGGCGCACAGACGGTCGAACAGCGCAAGGTGGCCGCCAAGGCGACCAAGGCCAAGGCCGCCAAAAAGAAGGCCTAGCGGCAGTAATCACTCGTGCGCCCAGCCTGTCCGTCGGCGGGCGGCAGGCTGCGCACGCGGGCCGCATCGCCGGCCGACAGGTTGTCGAACCAGCAGACGCCATACGGGGCCTGATCACCCGGATGGCTCGCCAGCCACGCGGCGTTCTGCGCCGCGGCATTCATCTGCCTCAAGTCGTACACCCCCCAGTCCACCGACACATTCTGCGACGCGCGGAACCCCACCGCCGTGGCGATGGTCTCTGCGGCCGACACCGTCTGGCCCGCGGCAAAGTTGGTGGTGACCGTGCTGGCCGAGGCGGGCGGCAACGTCTCGGCAAGCGCCTGGAACCGGGAAGCCAGCACCAGCAGGTGATCGAAGCGATACATGACGCCGCAGCTGTTGATGAAGTCGAAGAGGTACTGCGTTTCGCCGCCCTCGATGTAGCGTGCGCCGCGCACGATGGCGGCCGCCATCGGCGCGCTCACCGTCACGCTGTTGGTCTCGCCGGAGCCGTCGAACCGGAACCCCCCGTGCGCCTTGTAGTTTCCCCCGCGCGTCTGGCCCGGATAGAGCACGGAGGTGACGCGGCTCAGATCCACCGGCGCCAGCAGCGTCAGCGGACTGGGGCACGCGGGCGGGGTGCCGCTGGCCTGCCAGACCTGGCCGTTGAATCCCCAGGTCACCTCGCTTGGCGACGGGCTCGGCGCCGGAGTGGGCGACACCGTGGGCGTGCCGGCGGTGGCGGTGGGCGAGGTCGGCGCAGACGGGCTGCCGCTGCCGCCGCCGCACGCGACGGCGCCTATCAGGGCGATTGCGGCGGTGGCGACCGCCAGGTGCCGTGCGATCCGCGTCCTCATTGTCAGGAAGATAATCGGCAGCCCTCCAAAAGTCCATCACGGATACCCAAGGTTTCCCGGAGAATGTCAGGATCGCATGCCACGCGCCCGCCTAGGCGGGGTCGTCGAGGGCCGCCATCAGCCCGCCGGGCGATCGACCCGCGATCTTCCGCTCCAGCCGCCGGAGTCGATGCTCTACCGCGGCGCGGTGGTGGCCCTCGGCCCCCTCACGCAAGACATCCAGCACCAGGTCGCGCGCCGTGCCAAAGTCGCGCGATCGGTGCTCGTGGTAGATGGCCAGCGCCTCGCGCGCCTCGCGCCTGAGCATGCCCGGGCAGCGCGGCAAGTGCGCCAGTTGCTGCCACGCCTCGGCCGCCTCGTGCACCCGGCCGGCGCGCCGGCGGAGCCACGCCAGGCGCCTGAGCGCCTCGCCCTGCACCTCGGGCTCGGTGCCCACCCTCGCCGCAAGCCGGATGGTGTGCAGCAGGGCTATCTCGGCATCCGTCGCGGCGCCCGCGCGGTCGTACAGCCGTGCCAGCCCCAGGCACTCCTGCGCCGTGGAGGCGGCAGAGGGTCCGCGATCGATCAGGGTGATGGCGCGCGCCATCACGGCAGCCGTTGACAGCAGGTCGAGCCGGTTGTGCTCGAGCACGGCTTCGAGCGGCCGTGCGTCGCCGTCGCGCACAAACTGGAAATAGCGCGCCGGAATCTCGAAGCCTGGCACGTCGCCCACGCGGTGCAGGCCCGACAGGTGCTTCTCGAGCGCCGACAACGAGCAGCCGCCGCCATCCGGATCGGGGCCGGCCGCCGACGGCCGCGCGCGCCACAGCCGCCGCGCGGCGTGCAGCATGTCGAGGTGCGGCAGGTCTTCGAGCGGGAACGGCACGCGGTGAAACAGGTACCGGGTCTCGATGAGCGGCACGTCGAACGTGCGGCCGTTGAAGGTAACGAGCGCCCCGTGCTGCGCCGCGAAAGCGGCCACCTCGGCCAGCAGCGCCGGCTCGTCGGCAAAGCCGGGCATCAGGAACTGGCGCACGCGGATGGATGAGCCCTCGATCATCGCGCAGCCCACCAGGAAGGCCTGCGTGCCCGCGCCGCCCGCCAGGCCGGTGGTTTCCAGGTCGAGGAAGAGCAGGGCCGGGCCTGACGTGTCCCGAGCGGAGCCGAGGGAAGGTCTGGCACTACCGACACCGGCGGCCGAGGGCCACACGCGGCTCATCGTGGCGCACGCGCCGGCGCCGCCGCGAATGGTGTCGACGATGTCGCGGATGGGCAGGCGTCCGTGGAGGCTGCGGCCGGGGTACTCGCGGTCGACGAGAATGACGGCGCCGTCGGTGCGCTCGGCGAGGGTGCCGCCCAGCAGCGCGGCGGCGGCGCGCGGGTCGGCGGTGTGCTGCGCGCGGTGGCCGGGACTGAAGTCCCGGCCCTCCGAGGTCCATGCGTCCCGGCCCTCCGAGGCGCCTGAAGGGGCCACGACCGGCACCGCCGCCGGGCGGCCGCCGTGGACGATGCCGCGCAGCCGATCGGCCAGGGGCGATGCCATGGCTAGAAGGGCACCTCGTCGTCCACGCGGGCGGGACTGAAGTCCCGCCCCTCCACCGGTTGCTGGGCACGGCCGGCCACGAGGTGGTCAATCAACCGCAACGCCACGGTCTTGGCCAGCGGCCCGGTCTGCCCGACCGGGCCCACGCAGGTGGGGCACCCGTTGTCGCACGCGCAGCCCGAAATGAGCGCCCGGGTGCGCGCCAGCAGGTCGGCGTGCATCTCGAAGAGCGGCGCCGAGAAGCCGATGCCGCCCGGATAGGCGTCGTAGATGAAGATGCGCGGCGTGGAAATGGGGGGGGAAGAAAAGGGGTCAGATCCCTTTTCGCCGGGCAACTCCGAAAAGGGGTCTGACCCCTTTTCCTCCCCCGTGTTCACCGACAGCCCCAGGTCGCGCTCGTCGCACATCAGCAGCAGCTGCGCCACGTGCTTCATCGCAAAGGCGAGGCCGCTCACCCCGTCGCGCCGGTCGTCGGCCGCGTACGGCAGCGCCTGCATCACGCGGTCGGGCACCTCGATCCAGTACGACGTGGTGTGCATCTGCTGCTCGGGCAGGTCGAGCTCGCCCGACCCCACGTTTTCGTTGGTGTAGAACTTGATCTTCTTGAAGCCCACCACGCGCGACGCCACGTGCACCTCGCCGTGCACCGCGACGGCCGCGGCGTCCTGCGCGAAGCGATCCAGGATGGTCACCTTGGTGTAGTCGATGGCATCGGTGTAGTAGTCGCAGTCCACCGCGCGCACGTGCGCCTTGCGGCCCTCGAAATCCAGCGACTCCACCTGGAAGAGCCTGCCCTCGACGATGTAAATGGCCTTGGGGTGAAGGGTGGAGAGGGCGCTCGTGAAGTCGGTTTCGCCGATCACCTTCGAGCCGTCGGTGTGGTCCACCACCACGAAGTTGTCGGACGACACCGACCGCAGGCTCACGGCGTTGGCCGGGTACGACTCGCTCGTCCAGTTCCACTGGCCGCCCTCACCCGTCTCGGCATCGCCGCCCGAGCGGTGCACGAGGCCCGACTCCTGCAGCACGCCCAGCACCTCCTGCACGTCGACGCCGCCGTACGCCTCGCCGCCGGTGAATGGCAGCTCGAAGGCCGCGCACTTCACGTGATCCACCAGGATGTGGAGGTTGTCGGGATTCACCAGCGCATGCTCGGGCGAGGCGTCGAAGAAATAGGACGGGTGCCGCACCACGAACTGATCCACCGGCGCGCTCGACGCCACCATCACCGCGGCCGACTGGCCCTGGCGGCGGCCCGCGCGGCCCGCGCGCTGCCACGTGGCGGCAATCGTGCCCGGATAGCCGGCCAGCACGCTCACGTCGAGCGCGCCGATGTCGATGCCGAGCTCCAGGGCATTGGTGGACACCACGCCACGCACCTGTCCGGCACGCAGGCCTTTCTCGATCTCGCGTCGCCTGAGCGGCAGGTAGCCGCCCCGATACCCGCGGATGCGCTCGGGCATGCCGGGAAGGTCCTCGAAATCCTCCTTCAGGTACGTGGTGAGGATCTCGGTCGTGAGGCGGCTCTGCGCAAAGACGATCACCTGCAGGTTGCGCCGCAGAAACTCCCCCGCCACGCGCCGCGCCTCGGCCACGTACGAGCGGCGGATGCCCAGCTCGCGGTTGACCACCGGCGGGTTGACGAACACGAAATACTTCTCGCCACGCGGGGCCCCGCTCTTGTCCACGAGCGAGAACGGACGCCCGGCCAGCCGTCCGGCCAGCTCGGCCGGGTTGGCGATGGTGGCCGACGAGCAGATGAACTGCGGATCCGATCCGTAGTGGCGGCACACGCGCTGCAGCCGGCGCAGCACGTTGGCCAGGTGGCTGCCAAAGACGCCGCGGTAGGCGTGCAGCTCGTCGATGATCACGTAGCGCAGGTTCTCGAACAGCTTCGCCCAGCGCGGATGGTGCGGCAGGATGCCCGAGTGCACCATGTCGGGGTTGCTCAGCACGATGTGCGCGCGCGTACGGATGGTACGGCGCGCGTCCTGCGGCGTGTCGCCGTCGTAGGTGTGCACGCCGATGGGGGCGCCTTCCACCTCGCCAAGCGCCCCCACCAGCTCGTGCAACTCGGCCATCTGGTCTTGCGCCAGCGCCTTGGTGGGAAACAGGTAGAGCGCGCGCGTCTCGGGGCTCTTCAGGATGCGGTCGAGGACCGGCAGGTTGTAGCACAGCGTCTTGCCCGACGAGGTGGGCGTCGTCACCACCACGTTGCGGCCGGCCGCCACGTCCGCGAAGGCCTCGGCCTGGTGTGAGTAGAGCTGCCGCGCGCCCCGCGACTCAAGCGCCTGCAGGAGGCGGGGGTCGATGCCCGGCGGGAACGGCGCGTACACGGCCTCAACCGCCGGTAGCCGGCGCACGGCTGTGACCACCTCGTCGGGCGTGTCAGCGCGGTCGAGGCCCGGCCCCTTGGCCAGCACCTGCAGCGCATTCTGGAGGGCGATCTGTTTTTGTTCCTGGCCGCGGAGGGCCGGGAGCGTCGTGGGTTCTGACGCCATAGGCAACCGTGTGCAATGCTACACGATCAACCGGCGAAAGGGCGAACAAACCTCAAAGCCCCCGGCAAATCGGGTAGGATCCTCCCCCAATGGCCAAACTCGTCCGCAGTCTCGGTCTGCTGAGCTCGATCGGCATCGTCATCGGCATCACGATCGGCGGTGGCATCTTCCGCACACCCGCGGGCATCGCCTCGCGCGTGCCCGAGCCCACGATGATGCTGGCCGTCTGGATTCTGGGCGGCATCATCGTCCTCTGCGGCGCCCTGGCGTTTGCGGAGCTGTCGGCCTCGATGCCCGAGACGGGCGGCATGTATGTGTACCTGCGCGAGGGCTGGGGGCGGCCCTACGGCTTTCTGTATGGCTGGGCGCAGCTGGTGCTGATTCGCGCGGCGGCCCTGGGCGGCATCTCGTCGGTGTTCGGCGAGTACTTCATGCGGGTGTTCGGCCTCGACCCGGTGGCCCATCCGGCGTGGGCCGACTACCTGGCCGCAGGCGCCATCGTCTTTGCGGGCGTCACCAACATCGTGGGCGTGCAGTTCGGCGCGCTGTTTGCGGGCATCTCGACCATCACGAAGTTCGGCGCGTTGTCGCTGCTGGTGCTGGCGTCGGTGTTCCTGGGGGGAGGCGTCGGCGCCAGTTGGGGCAACCTGGCCCCCACCGGCGCGGCGGTGGACGCGGGAGTGTTCGGGCTCGCGCTCATCTCGGTGATGTGGGCCTACGACGGCTTCGCCGACCTCACCTTTGCCAGCGGCGAGGTGAAGGACCCGCAGCGCAACCTGCCGCGCGCCATCATCATCGGCACCATCCTCATCATCGCCATCTACCTGCTCGCGAACATGGCGTATCTATACGTCATCCCGATCGAGACCATGAAGACGTCGCCGCTGATCGCGGCCGACACGATGGGCGCCATCTTCGGCCAGTGGGGGGTGTCGTTCGTGTCGGTGGTCGTGATGATCTCCACCTTCGGCTCGCTGATGGGCAGCATGCTGGCCTCGCCCCGCATCTTCTTCGCGATGGCCGACGACAAGCTGCTGTTCAAGTCGATTGCCTCGGTGCACCCGACGTGGCACACACCATGGGTGGCCATCACCGTGGCCTCGGCACTGGGCGTGGCAATGGTGATGACGCAGACCTTCGAGCAGCTCACCGACACGTTCGTGCTGGCGATGTGGCCCTTCTATGCGTTGAGCGTGGCGGCCATCTACCGCCTGCGCAAGTCGCAGCCGCACCTGAGCCGCCCCTATAAGGTGGTGGGCTATCCCTACGTGCCGGCCGTGTTCATCGCCGCCGCGATCTACCTCGTGGTGAACGCGCTCATCACCGATCCCGTGTGGACGTCGATCACGTTCGGCGTGGTGCTGCTGGGGCTGCCCGTGTACTACCTGTCGTTCCGCACGAAGGTGCCTCACGAAGGTTCCACACGGTAGTGCCACACGAACCCTCGTGAAGAACCCTCGTGAGGAACTTCCGTGAGGAACTTCCGTGAGGAACCTCCGTGAGGAACCTCCGTGAGGAACCGTCGTTAGAACATCCTTGACTGACACCCGTCCACGACCACGGTGGTACCGCTGATCCAGCTCGCGCGCGGGGAGGCGAGGAAGGCGATCGTCGCGCCCACTTCCTCGGGCCGGCCGAAGCGGCCGAATGGCAGCTCGCGCGTGACGAAGTCGGCGATGCCCGCCGGGTCGGCCTGCTGGCGCTTCCACCACGAGCCGCCCTCGAACAGGATGGACCCTGGCGCCACCGAGACCACGCGGACCTGGTCTTTCGCCAGCTGCTGCGCCAGCGACTTGGTGAGGCTGATCTCCGCGGCCTTCACGGCGTTGTAGGTCATGCGGCCGCCCGACTCGCGGCCGAAAATCGACGACACGATCACGATGGCGCCGCCACCCTGGCGGCGCATGTGGGGCACGGCTAACCGCGAGGCCCGGATGGCCGGGAACAGCGTCTGGTCGAACGCCTCCTGCCACTCGGCGTCGGTGGTTGACTCGAGGTCGGCACCCTTCGCGAGCCCCACGTTGTTCACGAGGATGTCGAGCTGGCCGAAGCGCGCCACGGCCGTGTCGATCACCCGCCGCACGCCCTCTTCGGTGGAGACATCGGCGACCTCGCCGATCACGTGCGCGGGCGACACGGCGTACAGGCGCAGCCCCTCCACGGCCACGCCGAGCGGGCCGGCGCCGCGCGCGCACACCACGACGTGCGCGCCCTCACGCACCAGCGCCTCGGCCGCCGCCAGCCCCAGCCCGCGGCTGCCGCCGGTAACGACAGCTACCTTACCCTTCAGCTCCAGGTCCATCAGCTAGGCCTCACCGTCCGCACCCTTGCACCCTTGCACCCCTGCACCCTTGCACCCTTGCACCCTCGCACC
>CAYJPQ010000100.1:0-3857 GCA_964372085.1 uncultured Bifidobacteriaceae bacterium
CCCAGAACTTCGCCCTGGTGTGGAGCGGCGGCGGCGCGCGCGCCGCCTACCAGGTGGGCGTGCTGCGCCTGCTGGCCCGCGCGTTCCCCGGCGTGGTGCCCGACATCATCACCGGCGTATCGGCCGGCGGCATCAACGCCGCCTTCCTGGCCGCGCGCCAGGAGCCGTTCCAGGACAAGGTGGAACGCCTCGCCGAGATGTGGGCCGGACTCCGCGTCGACGACGTGTTCAGGGCCGACCTGCGCGACATGGGGTCTCGCACGCTGCGATGGGGCGGGCGCCTCCTCTCGGGAGGCAAGTACCTGCTGCCGCCGGCGCGGAGCCTCGTCGACACCGAGCCCCTGCGCGAGCTGCTCGAACGCGAGCTCGCGGCCGATGGCGGGCCGCTTGCGGGCGTGGCCCGGAGCCTCGAGGCCGGATGGCTGCGCGCCGTGGCCCTCACGGGATCGAGCTACACCACCAGCCAGTCGATCACCTGGGTGCAGGGACGGGACGACAGCCCCATCGAGACGTGGGAGCGCCCGCAACGCAAGAGCGTGCGGTGCGAGCTGCGCGTGGACCATGTGATGGCCTCGGCCGCGCTGCCGTTCTTCTTTCCGGCCGTCGACGTGGACGGCGCGTGGTACGGCGACGGCGGCATTCGCCTCACTGCGCCCCTGTCGCCCGCGGTGCACCTGGGCGCCTCGCGCATCCTGGCCGTGTCGACACGCTATGCCCGGTCGCGCGCCGAGGCTGACCGCCCGATGATCCAGGGGTACCCGCCGCCCGCGCAGGTGGCGGGCGTGCTCTTCAACGCCATCTTCCTGGACCAGTTCGATGGCGACGCCCTGCACCTGAAGCAGATCAACGACCTCGTGGCTCGGCTGCCCGAGGCGTCGCGTGACGGGCTGCGGCACATCGACCTGCTGGTGCTGCGCCCTTCCGAAGACCTGGGCCGGCTCGCCAACGCGTTTGAGGCGGAGCTGCCGCGGGCGTTCCGGTTCATGACCCGCGGCCTCGGCACACGGGAGGCGCGCAGCAACGACATGCTGAGCCTGGTGATGTTCCAGGCCGATTACATGAAGCGGCTCCTCGAGATGGGCGAGGCCGACGCCGAGGCGCGGCTCCCCGAAATCCGCCGCTTTCTCGAGGCACGTTAGGCGTGACCATGCGAACCTCTCGGAGGGCCGCACGATCCCTCTGGATGGCCGGGACTTCAGTTCCGGCCGCCGCACGGACCCTCTGGAGGGCCGGGACTTACGCTAGGATTGGCCCCATGAGACGAGCTTGGCAGTTGACGGTTGCCGCACTTGTGGCGGTGTGGGCGGCCACACTGCCCGCCCAGGGCCCCGCGCCCTCCACTCGGCCGGACACGCCGTTCAAGCTGGCCACGTTCGAGGCCGGCGGACGGGTGCGCCTCGGGATGACATCGGGCGACGACCTGGTGGACATCGCGGCGGCCAACGAACTGGTGACACGCACGCACGCGCTGGCGCCTGTGACGATGCCGGCCGACATGGCGGGCCTCATCGAGGCGTATGGCCGCGTGGCGCCGCGGCTCTATCTGATCGCCAACGCGCTGAAGGCGATGCGCCTGGACGCGCAGCCCTTTGCCTATCGCGCGGACGGGGCTGCGTTCAAGCCGCCCATCATGTACCCCGCCAACTTCCTGAACATCGCGGCCAACTACCGGGCGCATGCCGAGGGCATGGGCGCCACCGGCACGACAGGCACGGCCACTCCCGCGGCGCCCGCCGGCGGGCGCGGGGGCTTCAACGCGGCGGCCGCGGCCGACATCGTGCCCGATCGTGACGGTCCCATCGTGTTCGCCAAGTCGGCGCGCTCGTGCATTATCGCGACGGGGGAGCCGTTCTACATTCCCGAGGGCAACCAGCGCATCGACTTCGAAGGGGAGCTGGGAGTTGTCATCGGCGCCCCCGCGTTCAACGTGCCCCGCGAGCGGGCGCTCGACCACGTATTCGGCTACAGCATCGTCCATGACGTGAGCGACCGCGGCGGCCGCCAGCGGCGCGTGGTGTCGATGTTCCCGGGCACCAACTGGTTCGACGGCAAGAGCATCGACCGCGGCGGGCCCTTCGGCCCCTACATCGTGCCGAAGGAGTTCCTGAAGGCCGCGAACCTTCGCATCGTCACGCGGGTGAACGGCGTGGTGAAGCAGGACCAGCGGACGAGCGACATGATCTGGAGCGTGGCGCACCAGATCGCGTACATCTCCCGCAACATGACGCTCTACCCGGGCGATCTGATCGCGTCGGGCACGCCGGCCGGCACGGGCGCCGAACGCAACGAGTTCCTCAAGCCGGGCGACGTGGTGACGATCGAAATCGAGGGCATCGGCACGCTGACGACGCCGTTCAGGGCCGAGTCGGAGCGGCCTCGAACCGGCAAGCCGTAGGCCGCGCGCCGCGGAAGCAGCCTATACTGCGTGACGTGCCGACCATTCGTCCAGCCGTTCCCGCCGACGAGGCGTTTCTCACGGGCCTCCTGTGGCGCCTGGCCGACTTCGAGGTGCCGCCCTGGCGCACCGCGAAGGAGATTGCCGACGGCGACCTCCGGATCCTGCTCGACGCGCTCCACCGGCCGCAGGGCGATACGGTGATCCTGGTGGCCGAGGCGGCGGCGGGCACGCCGGCCGGCTACGCGTTCGTCTCGACCAAGATCGACTACTTCACCCACATCAGCCACGCGCACGTGGAGGTGCTGGCGGTCAGCCCGGGCGCGGAGGGCCGGGGCATCGGGGGAGCGTTGCTCGACGCGGCCGAGCGGTGGGCCGCCTCGCGCGGCCACAGCCAGATCACGCTGAACGTGTGGTGGCAGAACACGCGGGCCCGGGCCGTGTACGACCACCTGGGCTACCAGCCCGAGACCATCCACCTCCGCAAGGTCCTGTAGGCGCAGCTCCCGGGGGGGGGGCACCATAGTCTTATATGGTGCTCACTATGGTATTCTGCGGTCCATGGAGACGACCAAGGTCACCGTGGAGCTGCCCGTGGACCTGCTGAAGCGCGCGCGCGCGTCGACCGGCGAGGGGATCACCGGCACCATTCGCCGTGGCCTCGAACTGGTGGCGGCCACCCGCGCCCAGGAACGCCTGCTGGCGTTGCGGGGGAAGGTCAAATTCTCGATCGACCTCGACAGGCTCCGGGAGGACCGTGCGTGATCGCGCTCGATTCGAGCGCGCTCATCGCCTTCCTGCAGGGCGATGACACGGCGGCCGCGGCCGCCGCGAGCATGGTGCTTGCGGAGCGGCAGGCGTGCCTGCCGCCGGTGGTCCTCACCGAGGTGCTGAGCGACCCGAAGCTGCCGAAGCGCGTCGCCGACCTCATTGGCGCACTGCCCGTCCTCGAGGTGTCCGACGGGTACTGGCGTCGCGCCGGCGAGTTGCGATCACAGGTGCTGGCGTCGGGCCACCGGGCGCGTCTGGCCGATACGCTGATCGCGCAAAGCTGCCTGGACCACGACGTGAGCCTTGTCTCGTCCGACCGCGACTTCCGGCACTTCGCGAAGGCCGGCGGCCTCCGGCTGCTGCCGCAGGTATGATGGCGCATGCCCTTGATTGCCCTGGACCAACTCGGCGTCCGTGAGATCTTTCCCGGCCTGCGCGCGCGCCTCATTCACACCGATCGCATGTCGCATTCGTGGGTCGACATCGATGCCGGCGCGGCGTTCCCCGAGCATCACCACCCGCACGAGCAGGTGGTCAGCGTCATCGAAGGCGAGCTCGAGCTGGTGGTGGACGGCGTGCCGCATCGGCTGGTGCGGGGCCTGGTGTTCGTGATCCCGCCCAACGTGCCCCACTCGGGCCGCGCCATCACGGCGTGCCGCGTGCTCGACGCGTTTGCGCCGGTCCGCGAAGA
>CAYJPQ010000100.1:3957-5512 GCA_964372085.1 uncultured Bifidobacteriaceae bacterium
TGCTCGTGTGGTTCTCGCCGTTTGGCGCCGACGTGCGCGCGCGGTTCGAGGCCAACCAGGCGTGCTGCCAGGTGCCGCTCGCGCGCAACCTGGTGTTGAGC
Organism: uncultured Bifidobacteriaceae bacterium; assembly: GCA_964372085.1. Classification (GTDB taxonomy): domain Bacteria; phylum Acidobacteriota; class Vicinamibacteria; order Vicinamibacterales; family UBA2999; genus 12-FULL-67-14b. The sequence goes on from CAYJPQ010000100.1 coordinate 4,059, forward strand.
GTCGAAGAGGCGCTCGGCCGCGGGCCGACGTTCTATTCCGAGGTGGGCCAGGACAAGTGGCTCACCGAGACGGTGTTTCCCGGCAAGAGGTCGGGGTTCTTCCTCGACGTGGGATCGGGGCACGGAACCATTGGGTCCAACACGAAGGGGCTCGAAGAGCTCGGCTGGACGGGCGTGTGCATCGACCCGTTCCCCAAGCACATGGAGGGCCGCACCTGCCAGATGCTGAGAGAGGTGGTGTTCAGCGAGGCCGGGCAGACGGTGTCGTTTCGCGCCTCGGGCGACCTGGGCGGGATCGATGACACGCTCGGCGCCTGGAAGGCCGAGGCCTCGAAGGCGCCGCTGGTGGACTTCACCACGGTGACGCTGGCCGACATCCTGGCGCGCACCAACGCCCCGCCGCACATCGACTTCATCAGCCTCGACATCGAGGGCGCCGAGCTGGACGCGCTGAAAGGCTTTCCCTTCGACCGCTACTCCATCGGTGCGCTGGCCATCGAGCACAACTACGAGGAGCCCAAGCGCGGCGACATCGAGGCCTACCTGCGCGATCGAGGCTACCGCCGCGTGCACAGCGTGAAGCAGGACGATTACTACGTCCCTAAGCCCTAAGCCCCCGCCTTCGCCAAGGCTACGGCGCGGCAGGCTAAGCCGTAAGCCCCAAGCCCTGTTTCGCGATCTTCAGTCGCATCTCCCGCATGTCGTCGCCACGCAGCTCCCGCAGCGCGTAGGTGACGAGCGACCGCACCATCTTCTTGCGCCACACCAGCTCGAAGTCGGTGTTGTCCATCGGCTTGGCCACCTCGTACGCCGCGGCGGCCGCGGCGGCGATCACCTCGTCGGTCAGGGGCTGGCCCGCCAGCAGGGCCTCGGCCTTGGGTGCGGAGGCCGGGCGCGACAGCACGGCGCCCAGCACGAGACGCGCCTCGGTGACGCGCGGCCCGTCGAAGCGGGCGGCTGCGGCCACGGCGGCCACGGGGAAGTCGAACGACCCGCGGCGGCGCAGCTTCCAGTAGGTGCTGCGCCATCCGGTCTGGTCGGGCACAACCACCGCGGTCAGGATCTCGTCGGGACGCCGCGTGAGGTAGTGCAGGCCGTCGTTCCGGTACAAATCGGCGACGGCCAGCTCGCGCGAGCCGCTTGCCGAGACGAGCGTCACCCGCGCGCCTAGCGCCTGCAGCATCGGCGCCGTATCGGTGGACGACACCGCCAGGCACTTGCGGCTCGACGTGGCCACCCAGCACGTGCTGCCGTCCTTCTTGAGGCAGTAGCCGATGGCCTTGCGCCACTCGGCGGTCTGGTCGTAATAGGTGCACCGGGTGTCGAGGCACAGGTTGCCGCCGATGGTGCCCATGTTGCGCAGGTGCGGCGTGGCCACTTGCGCCGCCGCTTGCCACAGGCCGGGCGCCGCGCGATGGAGCGCCTCGCCTCGGACGAGGCGGCCCAGCGTGACG
>CAYJPQ010000100.1:5612-10591 GCA_964372085.1 uncultured Bifidobacteriaceae bacterium
GCCGGGCGCCGCGCGATGGAGCGCCTCGCCTCGGACGAGGCGGCCCAGCGTGACGGCGGCGCCGATGCGAAGATCTCCCGAGGCGGAACTGAAGTTCCGCCCTACTTCCTGGAGGGAGGCGATGCCGCGGAGCCCCACCACCGTGGCCGGCTCCTGCTGGCGCCGCTTCATGTTGGGCAGCAGGTCGGTGCCGCCGGCCACCAGCATGGTGTGCGCGGGATCCGCGGCCAGGAGATCGGCCGCCTCGCCCACGCTCGTGGGCGCGACGTAGCGGAACGAGGGGAGGCGCATCATGACCGCACCGTCGCTTCCACGCCGGCGTCGGCCTTGCGCTTCTTGCGCGCCGGCTCGTTCGAGGCGCGGCCATCGCCGCCCTCCCAGGGCGGCGCCACGAGCAACGTCTCGGGCCACGGCACGCTGGGAAACTCCGTGGGGCCGTAGCGCGCCGGCTTGCCCGAGGCCTTGGCCTGCAGGGCCTTGAGGATCTTCTCGGGGGTGACCGGAATCTCGTCCACGCGCACGCCCACCGCGTCGAACACGGCGTTGGCCACGGCCGGCATGATGGGGAGCAGCGGACCCTGGCCCACTTCCTTGGCGCCAAAGGGCCCCAGCGGGTCGGGGTGCTCGATGAGCTCGGTGAAGATCTCGGGCATGTCGAGCGACGTGGGGCTCTTGTATTCGAGGATCGACGGGAACTTGTGCACGAGCGCGTTCGACAGGCGAGCCGGCAGGCGCCGGAACGCCTGCTCTTCCATCAACGCCTCGCCCAGTCCCATGTAGACGCCGCCCTCCACCTGCCCCCGCACCAGCGTGGGATTGAGCGCGCGGCCGATGTCGTGCGCAATCCACACGCGGGGCACGGTGAGCCAGCCGGTCTCGGGGTCGACCTCCACCTCCACCACGGCGGCGCTGTACGAATAGGTGGGCGAAGGCCCCACGCCGCCGCCCTTGAACTTGGCCGGAGAACGCGGCGGCGTATACGAGCCGGTGGTGCCGAGCGTGCCGAACTTCGCCTCAGCCAGGCACACGGCCTCCTGGAAGGTGACGCCCACCGCGGGATCCTGGCCGTCGAACACGCGCCGCTCGGCGAACACCAGCCGGTCTTTCGGCACGGTGAGCTTCAGCGCCACGGCCTCGGCCAGCAACTCGCGCGCCCGCTCGGCCGCCTGGATGGCGGCGTTCCCCATCATCAGCGTGACGCGGCTCGAGTACGACCCGAGATCGACGGGCGTGAGGTCGGTGTCGCCCGTCACGGCCCTCACGTCGAAGGGCTCGATGCCCAGCACGTCCGCCACGCACGCCACCAGCACATCGTCCGACCCCTGGCCGATCTCGGTGGCGCCGCAGAAGGCGGTGACGCCGCCGCTGCGATCGAGCTTGAGCTGCACGCCCGAGTGCGGCAGGTCGTTCCAGTTGATGGGGAGACCCGCGCCCGACAAGTACGACGAGCAGGCCAGGCCCACGCCGCGGCCGTGGGGGAGCCGGCCGTGCTTTGTCTTCCAGCCCGAGCGCGAGACGACGCTCCGGAGGCAGTCGGCCAGGCCGATGGTGCCGATCTTCAGGAAGTTGGCGGTGAGGCTGTCGGGCGGCGCCACCATGTTCAGCCGCAGGTCGGCCGGGTCCATCTTCAGGCGCTCGGCAATCTTGTCGAGCTGCACCTCCTGGCCGAAGCGCGCCTGCGGCGTGCCGTGGCCGCGCTTGGGCCCGCATGGCGGCTTGTTGGTGAACACGCGGCAGCCGCGGAAGCGGTAGCGCGGGATGTCGTAGGTCACCGTCTGCAGGGCGCCGGTGTAGAACGTGCTGGCCACGCCGTACGAGCCGTAGGCCCCACCGTCGAGCAGCGTCTGCAGGTCGAGGCCCGCGATCTTGCCGTCGCTCGTGACGCCGGCGCGGAACTTCATGAGCACCGGGTGGCGCCCGCGGTGGCAGTAGAACACCTCTTCGCGATTCAGGCAGATCTTCACCGGCCGGTCGAGCATGAGCGCGGCCCGGGCCACCACCACCTCGTGGTTGAACGGGTCGCTCTTGCCGCCGAAACCGCCGCCGTTGGGCGTGGCGATCACGCGGATGTGGGCGGCAGGCATCGCCAGCGCCTTGGCGAGCGCGCGGTGCAGGTAGTGCGGCGTCTGCGTGCTCGACCACACCACCAGCTTGCCGTCGGCGTCCTTCGTGGCGACGGTGGCGTGCTGCTCGATCGGCAGGTGCGTGTTGCCCTCGAAGAAGAACAGGTCCTCGAACACGTGGTCGGCGCCGGCGATGGCGGCGTCGACGTCGCCGAACTGCAGCGACACGGCCTTGTGGATGTTGCCCTCGTCGCCGTACTCGTGGATGCGCGGCTCGGGGTGCGCCAGGCTCTCTTCGGGCGTGGCAAACGTGCGCAGCGGCTCGTACTCGACCTCGATGAGCTCGAGGGCGGCGGCGGCCGTGGCCTCGTCGGTCGCGACCACCGCAGCCACGGGGTCGCCCACGAAGCGCACCCGGTCGGGGCAGAGCGCGTGCTCGTCGTGGCTCACCGGGAGCACGCCGTACGGGATGGGGAACGCCTTGCCGGTGAGCACGAGGTGCACGCCGGGATGCGCGGCCGCCTTCGAGGTGTCGAGCCGGGTGATGCGCGCGTGCGGCACGCTGGAGCGGAGCAGCCGGCAGTGCAGCATGCGCGGCAGCATGATGTCGTCGGCGAACTTCGTCTGCCCCGTCACCTTGGCGCGGCCGTCGACGCGGCGGCGGGGCTTGCCGATGACCGCACCGGCGGACCTGAAGGTCCGCCCTACGTTCGTCAGGGTGTCGCTCATTTCGTGCTCCGGGCGGCGGCTTCCACCGCTTCGATGATCTGCAGGTAGCCCGTGCAGCGGCACAGGTTGCCCGACAGGGCCTCCTGGATCTGTTCGCGCGTGGGGGAGGGGTGCTCGTCGAGCAGGGCCTTGGCGGTGATCAGAATGCCCGGCGTGCAATAGCCGCACTGGGCGCCGCCGAGGTCGGCGAACAGGTCCTGCAGCGGATGCAGCCGGCCGTCGCGCGCCAGCCCTTCCACCGTCGCCACCGCGCGCCCCTGGCACTCGGCGGCCAGCACCAGGCACGAGAGCACCGGCTCGCCGTCCAGCGTCACGGCGCAGGCGCCGCACTCGCCCAGCTCGCACCCGTGCTTGGTGCCCGTGAGCTGCAGGTCCTCGCGCAGCACCTCCAGCAGCGTCTTGTAGCTGTCGACGAGCACATCAGCCGCCTCGCCGTTCACCGTCATGGTGAGACGAAACTTGCCGGCGCCGGGCTCTGGGCTCTGGGCTTTGGGGGCCATGTCGTGCTCCTATTTCGGCTTTGCCGCGATGCCGCGGACCAGGAAGGCGGCCATCGTGTCGGCCACCGCCCGGGCGGGCTGGGACCCGTCGGGACGGAACCAGGTGACGGTCCAGTTGAGCGCGCCCAGCATGCCGCGCGCCACCACGGCGGCATGCGTCTTCACGAACTCGCCGCTGGCCATGCCCTCGGTGACGAGCCGCCGCACCGCCAGCTCGTAGCGGTCGCGCTTCTTCACGATGCGGGCGCGCAGCACCGGGGAGAGCGCATCCACCTGCAGGTGGGCCGTGGCGCCCTCCACCTCGTCCAGCAGGATGCGCAGGTGGGCGGTCAGCACATGCGCAAGGCGGGCGGCCGCATTCGGCGCGGCGCGCCGCGCCTCGGCCACCGCCGCCAGCATCCGGTCGAGCGCGCGGTCCTGGCAGTAATAGAGGATCTCGTCCTTGCCCTTGAAGTAGTGGTAGAGGTTCGCGGGCGACAGGTCGGCCGCGCCGGCAATGTCGCGCATCCCCGTGTCGGCGAAGCCGCGCTCGCGGAAGATGTTGGCCGCGGCGCGCAGGATCACGCCGCGCCGGTCGGCCTGCCTCCGGACCCGCCGCGGCGCCCCTGTTACCGAACGGCTGTTCGATTCTCGAACCACGGTTCGAATTATAGACGGCTTTGGGCTTAAGGCTTAAGGCTTAAGGTACTGCGCACCGCCGAGCCCCGAGCCCCGAGCCCCCGCCTTCGCCAAGGCTACGGCGCGGCAGGCTTAGCCCCAAGCCGTATATCATGGTCCTTTCCGGAGACCCCCGTGGCCAACATCCTTCAGCGTCTTCCCGCCGGCGAAAAGGTCGGCATCGCGTTTTCCGGCGGCCTCGACACGAGCGCGGCCCTCCACTGGATGCGGGCCAAGGGCGCCATCCCGTTCGCCTACACCGCCAATCTCGGCCAGCCGGACGAGGCCGACTACGACGAGATTCCCCGCAAGGCCATGGCCTACGGCGCCGAGAAGGCGCGCCTCATCGAGTGCCGCGAGCAGCTCGTGCACGAGGGCATCGCCGCCCTCCAGTGCGGCGCGTTCCACATCTCCACCGCCGGCACCACCTACTTCAACACCACGCCGCTCGGCCGCGCCGTGACGGGCACCATGCTCGTCGCCGCCATGCGCGAAGACGACGTCCATATCTGGGGCGACGGCAGCACCTTCAAGGGCAACGACATCGAGCGGTTCTACCGCTACGGGCTGCTGGCCAACCCCAGCCTCCGCATCTACAAGCCCTGGCTCGACCAGCAGTTCATCGACGAGCTCGGCGGCCGCAAGGAGATGTCGGAGTACATGATCCAGCACGGCTTCCAGTACAAGATGAGCGTCGAGAAGGCCTACTCGACCGACTCGAACATCCTCGGCGCCACGCACGAAGCCAAGGACCTCGAGTTCCTCAACAAGGGCATCACCATCGTCCAGCCCATCATGGGCGTGGCCTTCTGGCGCGACGACGTGGCGGTGAAGGCCGAGACGGTGAGCATCCGCTTCGAGGAAGGGCAGCCGGTGGCCATCAACGGCCACACGTTCGGCAGCGCGCTCGAGATGTTCATGGAGGCCAATGCCGTGGGCGGCCGCCACGGGCTGGGGATGTCGGACCAGATCGAGAACCGCATCATCGAGGCCAAGAGCCGCGGCATCTACGAAGCCCCGGGCATGGCGC
>CAYJPQ010000101.1:0-10441 GCA_964372085.1 uncultured Bifidobacteriaceae bacterium
TTCTACAGGTTCTACAGGTTCTACAGGTTCCACCAGCCGGCCTTCGCGGCCGGAGGCCGCTTCGGCAAGGTCCCGCCGAAGCTCGCCCGAATCGGCGCGAGCGAAGGCGGATGCGACGGAGGCGGGCGGTGGTGCGTCGGCCACCAAGGCCATGGGCTGCTCGGACACGCGCGCGGCGACGGCCTCGACTTCCGCCATCGGAGTTGGCGCCTCGATGGCCTCGACTTCGAGCGGCTCCTCGATCTCCGGTTCGGCCACCACTTCGAGCGAAACCTGGGGCTCGGCGTGTTCGACGCGAGCGAACTCCGCAACCGGCCCGACCTCGCCAACCGTCTCAAGCTCCGCGACCGGCACAACATCCGCGACAGGGGGCGCCTGCTTAACAGCCTCGGGCATCGCCGGCACTTCGAACGCCGGCACTTCCGCGGCCGGCTCGGGGACGGCCATGTCAATCACACCGAGTTCCGCAAGCTCAGCGAGCGCGGCGATCTCGTCAGTCTCGTCGACCGCAGGGACCAGCATCTCGAGGTCGGGCAATGGCTCGCCGACGAAATGGATCGTGGGGAGCGGCGAAACGGGTTCAGCAGGTTCAACGGGTTCAACGGGTTCAACAGGTTCAACAGGTTCGACAGGCCCGCCCTCGCGAGCGGAGGCAGATTCAGCGGGCTCGGGTTCAGCCTCCAACATCGGAACTGGCTCAGCCTCGGGCTCGGGCACTCGAACCGGCTCTGCAACTGGCGGCGCAGCGACCGCAGGCGCCGTGGCGGCAGCGACCGGCTCCGGGGCGACAGCAGCGACCGGCTCCGCACTGGGCGTCTCGGCCGGCGTGCCCACGCCGACGGCGCCACGACGGCGGCGGATCTCAATCCAGATATCGTCGCCCCCGCGCGCGGCCACGACGGTGAAGCGATCGTCGCTGGGCGACGGCAGCTGATGCTCCACGGCACCGAACTCCTGCAGCGCGCCCTGGGCCTCGGCCGGCACCAGCTGCGCCAGCATGCCCGCCATCGCGTCCAGGTTGAGCGACTGCGTGGAGAGATCGATCGTGCCCGCCTCGGTCACCACGTACGGGCGCTCCCCGACGTGCATCACCAGCGCGTCGCCGTTGGCGCGGATCATCGCCGTGAGGAGGGAGTCGACTAACGCCATCGGATTAGGTGCCTAATGGTGCGTACGGTGCCTACCGTGCCTATGGTGCAAGGGTTTCAGAAAGCCCGTGCCAGCATCAATGCGCCAATCCGTGCATCTATGGCACCTTTGGCACCCCAGGCACCTTTAGGCACTATAGGCACCGTCCCCGGCACCCTGGCACCCGGCACTGATCTTTTCGGCCGTTGGGCGATTGACGTTAACCCGAGCGAGCTCGTCCACCACCGTCTCCCGTTCGCAGGCGGGAGCCGATCCCTGTCAGAACACCATCCGCCAGAGCGTTGCGGTCACGAAGGTCACGCCGAAGGCCAGCGCCAGCGGCATCAACGCGCCGATGGCCGTCCACTTCGGGCTCAGCGTTTCCTTGTAGATGGTGATGATGGTCGTGGCGCACGGGTTGTGCAGCAGCGAAAACAGCATCAGGTTCACGGCCGTGAGCAGCGTCCACCCGTGCTCGCCCACCAGCAACCCGCGCAGCGCGTCGAACGAGTCGGGCTCGGTCATCATGCCCTGCGACATGTACACCATCAGCAGCGTCGGCACCACGATCTCGTTGGCGGGAATCGCGATGATGTAGGCCAGCAGGATCACACCGTCGAGGCCGATGGCCCACCCGAGGGGGTCGAGCGCGTCGGAGGTGTGGATGGCCAGGCTCGCACCGCCGACGTTGATGTTGGCCAGCAGCCAGATCACGGCGCCCGCCGGCGCGGCGGTGAGCATGGCGCGCCACAGCACGAAGATGGTGCGATCGATGAGCGAGGTGTAGAGGATGCGGCCGAAGCTGGGGCGCCGGTACGGCGGCAGCTCCAGCGAGAAGACCGACGCCTCACCCCTGAGGATGGTCCGCGAAAGCGCCCACGACACCGCCAGCGTGAACACCACGCCCACGAGCACGATGGCCACCACCGAGCCCGCGGCCACGAGCGACGCCACGGCCGGCGGGAACGCCGCGGCCACGAACACCGACGACAGCATGATGAGCGTGGGGAACCGGCCGTTGCAGGGCACGAAGTTGTTGGTGAGGATCGCCACCAGCCGCTCGCGCGGCGAGTCGATCACGCGCGTGGCAATCACGCCGGCCGCGTTGCAGCCGAAACCCATCGCCATGGTGAGCGCCTGCTTGCCGTGCGCGCCCGCCCGCTTGAAGAGGAAGTCGAGGTTGAACGCCACGCGCGGCAGGTAGCCCAGGTCCTCGAGAATCGTGAACAGGGGGAAGAAGATCGCCATCGGCGGCAGCATCACACTCACCACCCAGGCCAGCCCGCGAAACACGCCGTGCCAGACAAAGCCCGTCAGCCACCAGGGCGACCCGAGGCTCGTGAACCACGAGGCGCACAGGTCCTCCACCCAGAAGAGCCCCGTCGCGATCATCTGCGACGGCACGTTGGCGCCGACCACCGTGAGCCAGAAGATCACGGCCAGGATCACCAGCATCAGCGGCAGCCCGAGCAGGCGGGACGTCACGATGCGATCGATGCGCTGGTCGAGCTCGAGCGGCGCGGCGGCGGCGTCCTGCACGGCACGGCGCGTAATGCGCTCCACCTCGCCGTAGAGCGACGTCACCACCTCTTCGCGAAAGCCCGTCTCGAGCGATCGCCGCAGGGCGGCGGCCTCGCGGATGACCCCGGCGGCCAGGACGGCGGTTCCCGATCCACCCTGAGCGGAGTCGAAGGGCTCCCGGTCCGCCGTCACGTTCACTGCGCCCCCTGCAGGGCAATCTTGCGGCTGAAGCGTGCATCGGGAACCTGCTGCCTGGCCACGAGGTCCGCCAGATGGCCGGTGGCCAGCGCGACCTCCACCGAGGTATCGCCGTCGAGCAGGCGGATGGCAATCCACCGCGCGTTGGGCACGCCGGGCGCCGCGGCCTCGATGAGCGGGACCAAGTGGCCCACCGCGCGTTCGAACTCGGGCGTGCCCCGGGAGCGGAGCGGCTGGGTGGCGGTCGCGCCCGAGGCGACGCCGGCCACCTCGGCCAGCAGCGCCATCACGTTCTCGCCCGTGCGCGCCACGATGGGCACCGCGGGCACGCCCAGATCGCGCGCCAGGCTGCGCGTGTCCACCTCGATGCCACGCCGCCGGGCCTCGTCCATCAGGTTGACGGCCACCACCACGCGATCGGTGATCTCCAGCACCTGCAGCGCCAGGTAAAGGTTGCGCTCGAGCGCGCTGGCGTCCACCACCACCACCGTGCAGTCGGGACGGCCGAACAGCAGGAAGTTCCGCGCCACCTCCTCGTCATCCGAGGCCGAGAGCAGCGAGTATGTGCCGGGCAGATCCACGAGCTTGTAGCGGACACCGCCAAACTGGAAGCCGCCCTCGGCGCGCGTCACCGTCTTGCCCGGCCAGTTGCCGGTGTGCTGGCGCAGGCCCGTGAGCTGGTTGAACAGCGTGGACTTGCCCGTGTTGGGGTTGCCCGCCAGGGCGACGACGCGATCGAATCCGCCCACCGCCTGGCCCAGTTGGGCCATCTCGGCATGCACCGGGCAGGTATCGCAGGCGTTGGAGGCGCTCATGCGACCGCCTTCACCAGCACGCGGTCCGACTGATCGCGCCGGAGCGCGATGGTCGTGCCGCGAAGCCGGTAGGCGCGGGGATCGCCGGTGAACGTGGTGAGGTCGCTGCGGATGCGCGCGCCCGGCGTGAAGCCGAGATCGAGCAGGCGGCGGCGCACGAAGCCGCGGAGCGATGGGTCGAGCGCCACCACCTCGGCGCCGGTTCCAGACGGCAGCTCGCTCAACTTGATCACGCCATCGGGCAGCCGCGGCCGTTCGGCGGCCACCGGCGCCACGTGCACGTTGGCCGCCAGCATGGGCGCCAGGCGGTACTCGGTTTCGCCGTCGCTCAGCACGATGCGCGTCGCCGTGCGATCGATCATCCGGACGGTCTGTCCGAGGTGGAGCCCCTCGGCCGACAGTTGCGCAAAGGCCAGGGGCGGCTCGTCCTCCAGGTGGACGATACGGCCCGGCGTCGACAGGGGCCAGTCGAGCAGCGGCGTGCCCGGCGACTCGGGGACCTGCCCGTCGCGGTGCGGGATGGGATCGCCGTGCGGATCGACGTCGGGATGCCCCATCAGCGCCGACAGCCGGTCCAGTTCCTCGGGGCTCAGGCGGTGCTCCGCCCGCTCGGCCTGCTCGTGCACGTGCTTGAGGGGCACGCCGATCTCGTCGGCCAGGTACAGCTCCCACAGCCGGTGCGCGCGCAGCACGTGCAGCGCCACACGCTCGCCATCGGCCGTGAGGCGGAACTGCGAGCCATCGGTGCGCACCAGGCCCTCGTTTACCAGCCGCTCGGTGAGCGCCATCAACGCGCGGTCGCCCAGCCGGAGCGCGCCCTGCAGCGACACGAACGTGGTGGCCTGGCCGTCGGTGGCCTGCCGCAGCAGGTGCTTCAGCGCGTTCTCGACGCGCTCGCGCGCCACGGCCCGGCGATGCGCCAGCACTTGCGCCATCACGCCGTAGGTCGGCGCGACGAGCACCAGGGTCAGCACGAGCCCGACTGCGAACCAGATCATGAACATTGGTATATTTTGATTAGTCAAAATTAAAGCACGTCTGCGCTCGAAAAGTCAAATCGCCCGTGACAGAAGTTCTGGTAACATATTGACAAATCGATGCTTCCGTCGAGTACCGTCGAAAACTACTTGAAGGCCATCTACGTGGGCGAGAGCGGACTGCCCGCCGGGCAGACGCTCGTGCCCATGGGCCAGTTGGCCGCCGCGCTGGGCATCGCGCCGGGCACCGCCACCACCATGGTCAAGACGCTGGCCGAATCGGGGCTTGCCGTGTACGAGCCCTACAACGGTGTGCGGCTCACCGAGGCCGGCGAGAAGCTGGCCGCGCGCGTCATTCGCCGCCATCGCCTGATTGAGCTCTTCCTGGTGCAGGTGATGGGGATGCGCTGGGACGAGGTGCACGACGACGCCGAGCAGATGGAGCACGTGGTGTCGGATGGGCTCGTGGAGCGGATCGACGAGATGCTGGGCCGCCCCGACACCGACCCGCACGGCGACCCCATCCCCACCGCTGATGGCCGGCTCACGCACCGCGCGCTCGAGACACTGCTCACCTGCCCCTTGCACACGCCGGTGACGGTGGCGCGCGTCACCGATCAGGACGCGGCGTTTCTCCGCTTCATCGAGAGCCACGAGCTGAAGCCGGGGCAGACCATCGAGGTAGAGGCGCGCGACGAGGTGTCCGACAGCGTGCGCCTGCGGGGCGCCAACGACGCGCGCATGACGATCGGCGCGCGCGCCGCGTCAAAGCTGCTAGTTACGAACCTGTAGAACCCGTAGAACCCGTAGAACCCGTAGAACCCGTAGAACCTGTAGAACCCGTAGAACCTGTAGAACCCGTTCAACAATCTCCCGCGGGTGGTTCGCGACGTACGGCGTCGCCGGTGGCGTGTCGCCGAACTTCCCGGCACCAAATCCATAGCGGGCAAACACGAACGGGCACCCGGCGGCCGCGGCGGTCTGCGCGTCGGCCGGGGAATCGCCGATGAGGATGGCCGCAGGCCCGTCCCCGCCCCATCGTGCCAGCGCGAGCAGGCCGTCGGGGTGGGGCTTGCGTGCGTGCGGGCCATCGCCGCCCAGCACCGCCGAGAAGAAGCCCCGCAGCCCGAGGGCCTCGAGGATGGCAAGCGACGGCGCCAGCGGCTTGTTGGTGAGCACGGCCAGCGGACCCACGTGGGCCAGCATCGACAACACCTCGTGCATCCCCTCGTACGCCACCGTGTGATCCATCAGCCGGCGATCGTAGATCTCGAGGAACCGCGGCAGGGCCCCCGGCGTCGCGGGGTCGAGGCCCGATCGCTCGAGGGCACGGCGCACGAGCATGGGGGCGCCATCGCCCACCATGGCCACCACCGTGGCCACGTCGAGCGGGGGGGCGCCGTGGCCCTGCACCAGTTCGCTCACCGCCTCGGCCAGGTCGCGCGAGGAATCAATCAGGGTGCCGTCCAGGTCGAACGCAATCACCATCCGGTGACATGATAAGCGGCATGCAGGCAGACACCGTGGTGTTGTTGTCGGCAGGCTTGGACAGCGCGGTGCTGGCGGCGCACGAGGCGGAGGCCGCGCGCGTGCTGCCGGTGTACGTGAGCGTCGGCCTGGCGTGGGAAGACGCCGAGTGGGCGATGGTGCAGCGCCTGCTCGCGGCGCCGGCATTCGGCGGCCGCGTGGCGCCGGCCGCGCGCGTGGAGTTCACGATGCGCGACGTCTATGCGCCCACCCACTGGGCCATCCGCGGCGATCCGCCCGCCTACGACACGCCCGACGAGGACGTCTACCTCACCGGCCGCAACCTGGTGCTGCTCACCAAGGCCGGCGTCATCGCCGCCAGGGCCGGGGCCCGCCGCATCGCGCTGGGCCCGCTGGCGGGCAACCCGTTCCCCGACGCGAGGCCCGCGTTCTTCGCGGCCATGGCCCAGGCGCTCTCGCTCGGCCTGGATCACCCGATCGAGGTGGTGACACCCTTTATGACGTGGGGGAAGGACCAGGTGATCCGACGGGGCGCCGAGCTCGGAGTGCCCTTCGAGCTGACACTGTCATGCATGAGGCCCGTCCAGGGAGAGACGGGTTCAGGGGTTCAGGGGTTCAGGGGTTCAGGGGTTCACGGGTTCAGGGGTTCACTGCGGGCGGTGCAGCAAGTGCCGCGAGCGGCGCGACGCCTTTGCCACGGCGGGAATCACCGACCCCACGCCGTACGCCAACGCGGCGCCACGGTGAACCAATTTGCAATTGTCAATTGTCAATTTTCAATTCTGATAGTTCCATCTCCGGTTCGCACGCGGAGCACCTTGCCGCCCTCGCCCATCTTCGTGCGCAACAACCGGCGGCGCTCGCGCCGCTCGTCGGAGCCCTCGCCCTCGCGCCGCTCGGCGCCCGACTCGATCCGCGGGTGCGACGCGCGCACGGAGCCGTCCCGCGTCTCGGCGTCGAGCTCGGCGTTGAACGACGTGGGCAACCTGAGCGTGACCGAGCCGTCCCTGGTCTCGATCTCCCAGTTGTCGGCCATCACCGCGTCGAAGTCGATTTCGCCGCGGATGGAGCCGTCACCGGTCTTGGCCCGGAGCACGGTGGGCTTCGCGTCAAACGCGATGCTGCCATCCTCGGTTTCGAGGTCGAGCGTGCCGCTCACGCGCTCGAGGCGAATGGCGCCGTCGCCCGAGCGGACCTTCAGGTCGCCGGTGATTTGCGACGCCGTGACGCGGCCGTCCGCGGTGGTGAGCACCACCTGGCCGTCGAGGCCTTCGGCGCGAATCGACCCGTCGCCGCTCCTGGCCTCGAGGTACACCGAGCGCGGCACCGACACGCGCAGGCGCGCCGTGGGCGACACGTGCACGCCGAGGGTGACGCCGCGGAACTCGGCGCCCGCGGGGCCGGTGACGCGGACAGTGATGGTGTCGCCCTCCTGCGCGGCCTCGACCTTCATCTGATCGATCAGCGCCTGCTCCATCGCCCGTTTCTCAATCTCCACCTCCACCTCGTTGCGGTCCCACGAGTGCACCTCGATGGCGCCGTCCCACGTGTCGAGCACCACGTGGGCCTTGCCGGCGACCTTGAAGGTCTTGGTCTCACGCGCGGAGAGGCCCTCGGTGTTGAGGTTCACCTCGCACGCGGACAGGACGGCGGCCGCCATCAGGGTGGCGCAGGCTGCGGCAAGCGGGCGATGGACGTGGAGCGTCATGAGCACCTCAGGGCAGTAGACGGACAGCCGCCGGTCAGGGTTCCAGCGCCGCGATGCCGGCCACGAAGGTCTGGCGCACGCGCCGACCCGGGCCCAGCACCACGAGATCGGCCAGGTTGCCGGCGGCGACGGCGCCCGTGCCGGAGAGGCCCAGCCGCTCGGCGGGGGTCGTGGCGCACAGCCGCGCCGCGTCAACCACCCCCAGCCCCACGCGGTCAATCAGCACGCCGAACGCACGGTCCATCGTCAGGGTGCTGCCCGCCAGCGTGCCGTCCTCGAGCACGGCGGAGTGCGGCGTGACGATGATGGTGTGGCTCCCCAGCCGTGCGCGGCTGCCCACGGGCAGGCCCGCGCCCGCCGTGCCGTCGGTGATGGCCATCGCGAGGCGCGGCGACTTGAGCCGCACGGCCAGCGCCACGTTGGCCGGGTGCACGTGGAAGCCGTCACAGATGATCTCGGCGGCCACCTCATCGGACTCGAGCACGGCCCCCACCACGCCCGGCCCGCGGGCCGAGAGCGACGACATGCGGTTGAAGAGGTGCGTCGCGTGGCTGGCGCCGGCGTCGATGGCCGCGCGCGCCTCGTCGTAGGTGGCGCCGGTGTGCCCCATCGACACGCGGTGCCCGGCCGCCACGAGCGCGCGCACCAGGTCGAGGCCGCCCGGCAGCTCGGGTGCGAGCGTCACGAGGCCCGCCGCGCCGCGGTGCGCCGCGATCACGTCGAGAATGTCGCGCCCGGAATACTCCCCTCGATCCCCGATCCCCGATCTCCGATCCCCGGCCGGCGGAAGCCGCAAGCACGCCGCGGGCTGCGCGCCGTTCCACTCGGGGTTGATGAAGTTGCTCTCCAGGTGCGCGGGCAGCACGCGCGCCGAGCCGCGCGGCGTCGCCAGCCGCGCCGCCGCCACCGCGGCGAGCAGCGTGGCCAGCACGCCCGGCGGGCATGCCACCGACGTGGGGCAGAACGCCGTCACGCCGAACCGGGGCAGGCGCGCCGCCACGTCCGCGACGGCCGCGGGGCCGTCGAGCACGTCGATGCCGTCCACGCCGTGCACGTGCACGTCCACGAAGCCCGGCATGACGAGGTGCCCGGTGAGGTCGACGCGGGTGGCGCCGGCGGGGCCGTCGATCGCGCGCGGCTCGATGGCAACGATGCGGCCGTCGTCGATGACGAGGCTGCCCCCGGGCAGCACGCGGTCCGGCAGGACGAGGTCCGCGCCGGCCAGGACGATCATGGGCGCGGGTGTGACGCCGCGCGCGCCGCGCCGATGGCCACGGCGTCGGCGCCGAGCGTCGACAGGACAACGCGCACGTGGTCGGCCTGCGCGGGCCGCAGCCGCCGGCTGCACTCGAGGCGGATGGCTTCGAGCATCATGTCGCCCGACGTGGCAATCACCCCGCCCAGCACGATGGTTTCGGGGTCGAGCATCGTCGCCAGGTTGGCCACGGCCATGCCGACGTACTTCGCCGTGTCGCGGATCACCGACACGCACACGCCGTCGCCGGCGCGCGCGCCCTGGAACACGTCCTCGGCGGTGAGGCGGGTGAGGTCGCCGCCCACCTGGTCGGCCACGGCCGACCGGTCACCCGACTTGATGCGCCACACCAGGCGGCGCACGATGCCCGCCGCCGCGACCTCGGCCTCGAGGCCGCCGTACCGCCGGTAATCTTCGCGCTCCACGGGATTGAGCGCCAGCCAGCCCACGGCGCCGGCCAGCCCGTGCGCGCCCATCCACGGCTTGCCGCCCAGGATGACGCCCGCGGTCACGTGATCGCCGAGCGCGAAAGTAATGATGTCCTGCTGATCCCGGGCGGCGCCGCACCACTGCTCGGCCAGCGCGGCCGCGGTGCCGGCCGCCACGGGCATGGGCGCCGGCGCGCCGGGCACGGCCGAGGCCAGGGCCGAGGCCACCTCGGGCGGCACCATGTCGCCGGCCTGGTGCAGGGCGACCGCCATCGCCGCCACCGTGCCGCCGGCGCCGGCCACCGCGCGGCGGGCCGCGTCTCTGACGCCCGCATGCAGGTGGGCGCCCGACTGCGACGTCTCGCCACGCGACAGCACCTGCCCCGCGGCATCGACGACGGCGACGCGAGCGACGGCATCGGACAGATCGAGCCCGAGGGTGATCTCACGCATGGTCGGCCTGCCAATCTGGGTGGGCGTGCAGCTTGCGTCCGTCGAGCGGCAGCGACCCGGCCGGCGGCGCGAACAGCCCCTGGTCGATGCGCGCCAGCAGCACGGTGAGGCCGCGCTCGTTGGGGGCGGCCAGCACCAGCACGCCCGAGCCCTCGGCGGGCGGGAACCCGCGGTCGTCGAGGTAGTCACGATCGAGCGTCACCAGCGTGCGGCGCAACTGCCGCGCGAGGCGGAAGTGCTCGGCGTCGCGGGCCCGCCGCAGGTCGGGATGCTCCATCACGAAGAGGACGTCCCAGTGCAGCGTGTCGCGCATGAAGGCCACCAGGCCGGCCGGCATGTTGGCGTCGGCATACACGCGGGGCCGGCTCGTCACCGCCTCGGCCACCGGACCCAGCTCAGACCATAGGGTGCCCATGTTCTACAGGTTCTACAGGTTCTACAGGTTCTACAGGTTCTACAGGTTCTACAGG
>CAYJPQ010000102.1:0-10133 GCA_964372085.1 uncultured Bifidobacteriaceae bacterium
CCCCCCCCCCCCCCCCCCCCCCCCCCCCCCCCCCCCCCCCCCCCCCCCCCGCGACAGGTCGGCAATCGAGAGGGCCGTGTGGAGGATGTTCTTGGCGCCGAACTCGTTCTGGGGGTCGAATGGCGCATTGCCGTTGGGCAGCACGCCGTAGCGCCCCTCGAAGAGCGGCGCCTCGTCGCCCAGGGCCGCTCGCACCTCATCCACGCTCCAGATATAGAACGCGCCCTCGCTCTTGTGAGCCCTGGGATCGCCGGCGTGCTCGGGCGGCACGCTGTCCGCGTCCTCGGCCGAGAAAAAACCACCGCCGCCATCGGCCATCTCGCGCTGCACGTATTGCAGCGTGTCCTCGGCAACCTGGGCAAAGAACGGATCGGCCGACGCCTGCGAGGCCTCGAGGAACGCCAGCACGAGCTGGGCCTGGTCGTAGAGCATCTTCTCGAAATGCGGCACGCGCCAGGCGCCGTCCACCGAGTAGCGATGAAAGCCGCCGCCGATGTGATCGCGCATGCCGCCCAGGGCCATGGCCCGCAGGGTCTGCGCCACCATGTCGCGCGGGCCGGCTTCCCCGGTGCGCGCGTGCTCGCGCAGCAGGAACAGCAGCTCGCTCGGCCGCGGGAACTTCGGCGCGTCGCCAAAGCCGCCGCGGCGGGAATCGAAGGTCCGCTGGAACTGCTTCAGCGTGGCGGCCAGGGCCTCGGCGCCAGGGGCGCGAGGGTCCGCCTGCCCCTTGGCCAGCACGGCGAGCCGCTCCACGATCTGCACCGCCGACTGCGTCACCGTGAGCCGCTCCTCGCGCCACGCGCGCGCGATCTCCAGCAGCACGTCTCGGAAGCCGGGCCGGCCTCCCTGCGGTCCCGGCGGGAAGTAGGTGCCGCCATAGAACGGGCGCAGGTCGGGCGTGAGCCACACGCTCATGGGCCAGCCGCCCGAGCCGGTGGTGACCTGCACGAAGGTCATGTAGACCCGATCCACGTCGGGACGCTCCTCGCGATCCACCTTCACCGAAATGAAGTGCTCGTTCAACACGGCGGCCAGTTCGAGGTTCTCGAACGACTCGCGCTCCATTACGTGGCACCAATGGCACGTGGCGTAGCCGATGGAGAGAAAGATGGGCTTGCCGGCCGCGCGCGCGGCCGCGAAGGCCTCGTCGCCCCACGCGTACCAGTCGACAGGATTATGGGCGTGCTGCAGCAGATAGGGACTCTGCTCGCGAGCGAGGCGATTGGGCATTAGGGGATCATACAGGCTTGGGGCTTGGGGCTTACGGCTTGCCTGCCCTGAGCGAGGCCTCGGTCACGGCCGAGTCGAAGGGGGGCTTGGGGCTACAACTGCGGATGACGCTCGGCGGCGTCCTGGAGGCGCGCGTAGCTGGCCGTCAGCTCCACGCCGTAGAGCAGGATCACGGCGCAGACGTAGATCCACAACAGGAACACGACCACGGCCGCAATCGATCCGTAGATGCTCCACGTGGCCAGATCCCGCGCGTACCACGAGAAGGTGGTGAGCGCGCCGCGCCACAACAGGCCCACGACCACCGCCCCCGGCCACACGTCGCGAAAGCGCACGCGCGTATTGGGGATGAAGTAGAAGACCAGCGCGACGCAGACGATGAGCAGCACCGTGGCCGCGTACGACGCGGTGAGACCGCTCACCCACACCAGCCAGGGCGAGGCCGCCACGAGCGCGCCGAACCACGAGGTCTCGGCCACCTTCACGGCGCTGGCCAGCACCAGCGCGATCAGCAGCACGGCGCCGGCCGACAGCAGCATCAGGAACGACACGAAGCGGTGCCGCAGGAAGCTGCGCCGCTTCTCCACCGCCCAGGCGTGGTTCACGGCCGAGCTCACCGCGTTGAACACGCCCAGCGAGGCCCATGTCAGGGCCAGCAGGCCGCCCACGCCCACGCGGAACGTCGAGGCCGAGAACGTATCCAGTTGCCCGCGGATAAACTCGAACTGGCGGGGGAAGTAGCGAAACACGAAGCGGATCACCTCGTCGCGCTCCGCCGGGTCGGCCGTCACCGACCCGAGAATCGACAGCACCAGGAGGAAGAACGGGAAGAGTGAGAGCAGCGCGTAGTACGCAATGGCTGCCGAATGGGTGAGGCCGTCGCTGTTGTACAACTCCCCCACGCCGCGCCACGCGGCGCGTGCGATAAGCCGGGCGTGCACGGCCGGACCCGCCGCCACGGCGCCGATCACGCTAGGTGGCCCGCCGTGGCCAGGCGGCCGAAGCGCCCGCGCCCCGCGCCGGGCCGGACCGGCCGGACCGGCCCCGCCGCAGGTCGTCCACCGACGACCCCAGCTTCACCGCCTCGCGCACCAGCGTCTCGATCTCGGGCTGCATCTCGGCCCGCAGCCGGCGCCCGCGCTCGGTGAACACCAGGTAGCTCACGCCGACGCCGACCGCGGCGCCCACGATGGCGCCCAGGATCAGGGTGTTCCGGTCGCTCATTGCGCCTCCTCGACGCGCGTGGTCACGCGCGGGTCCTTGATGTCGTGCTTCTTGATCTTGCCGTAGAGGGTGGGCCGGTACAGCCCCAGGATCTGCGCCGCTTCCTGTTTGTTCCAGTTGGTGCGCTCCAGCGTCTGCAGCACGGCCATGCGCTCGATCTCCGCCAGCGTGTGGTGCGGCGGCACGGTGAACACGCGCTCGGGCGCCGACTCGCCACGAATGGTCTCGGGCAGGTCCTGCGGCTCCACTTCCAACGACTTGGCCACCAGCACCGCGCGCTCGATGGCGTTCTCGAGCTCGCGCACGTTGCCCGGCCACCGGAACCGAATGAGCAGGTGATATGCCGCCGGCGAGATGCTCTTCACGTGCTTGTGATACCGCTGGTTGAACTTCTCGAGAAAATGCCCGCACAGCAGCGGCAGATCCTCGGAGCGTTCCCGAAGCGGCGGCACCCGCAGCGTGATGGTGTTGATGCGGAAGTAGAGGTCCTCGCGAAGCCGCCCGTCCCTGAGCGCCGCGTCGGGCTCGATGTTGGTGGCGCAGATCAACCGGAAGTCGACCTTCACCAGGCGATCGCTGCCAATCGGGCGATACTCGCGCTCCTGCAGCACCCGCAGCAGCTTGGTCTGCAGCAAGGTCGGCATCTCCCCGATCTCGTCGAGCATCAGCGACCCGCCGCTGGCCAGTTCCAGGAGCCCCACCTTGTCGGTGGTGGCGCCGGTGAAGGCGCCCTTCCGGTAGCCGAACAACTCCGACTCGATCAGATCCTTGGGCAGCGCCGCGCAGTTGATCTTAATGAACGGTCCCTTGGCCCGTTCGCTCCGGTGGTGCAGCGCGTTGGCAATCAGCTCCTTGCCGACGCCGTTTTCACCCTGCACCAGGATATTGGCGTCGCTCGCTGCCACCGCCTCCACCAGCTCGAAGAGCGCGCGCATCTTCTGGCTCTTGCCGATGATGTTCGAGAAGGAATACTGGCTGCGCATCTGCTCGCGCAGCCGCTGGTGCTGCGCACGCTCCAGTTGCAGGCCCGTCGCGCGGTCGAGGATGCTCAGCAGCCCCGCCGGGTCGAGGTGCGACTTCTCCAGGAAGAAGAACGCGCCCGCCTGCCCCGCCTCGAGGGCGCGGGCGATGGTGCCGACGCCGCTGATGACGATGACCTCGGGACCGGCGTCGATCGCCTTGAGGCGGCGCAGCAACTCGATGCCGTCCACGTCGGGCAGCACCAGGTCGAGCAGCACCACGTCGGGCTTCCACGACCGGAACACTTCGGCCGCCCTCGCTCCCACCGACGCCGACCGCACTTCATATGCCGCCGGCCCCGCCGGCGCCTGCTCGATCACCATCTTCAGCCAATCGGTGACCGCCGGCTCGTCGTCCACCACCAGGACGCGACGGCTCCGGGGCGAGGCGTGGATGGGTCGGTCCGGGACCTGTTGGGCTGACTCTGCCATGGCCGCATCAAAATCATACAGCACTCCACTCCCTGTCGCTAAAGCCGACACTCCGTACTGATTCCATGCTGCCAAGGATGAGGCTGCCGCTTCGCTATAATTACGCAGATGGGGTTATCCACAGATTTCACAGGTTTCGCAGATTCACTTGTTTTCGGAGACACGAATGGAGCGAGGCCTTGTGAGGTCTTGTGAGGTCTTGGAATCTGTGTAATCAGCGTAATCTGTGGATAACCCAATCTGTGTAATCCCCACCCATGGACCCCATCGAATCCCACATCGACACGAAGTCGGACGACTTCATCGAAAACCATCGGCGGATGACGGCGCTCGTCGCCGAGTATCGCGAGCGCCTCGGCCGGGTGCAGCAGGGCGGCGGGCCGAAGTACGTGGCGCGGCACCGCGAGCAGGGCAAGCTGCCCGCGCGTGAGCGCATCGAGCAGCTCCTCGACGCCGGCTCCCCGTTTCTCGAGTTGTCGGCCCTTGCCGCCTGGGACCTGTACGACAACGAGGCGCCCTCCGCCGGCGTCATCACCGGCATCGGCCGCGTGTCGGGCCGCGACGTGATGGTGGTGGCCAACGACGCCACCGTCAAGGGCGGCACCTACCTCCCCCTCACCGTGAAGAAGCACCTGCGCGCGCAGGACGTGGCGCTGCAGAACCGCCTGCCCTGCGTCTACCTCGTCGACTCCGGAGGGGCCTTCCTGCCGCTGCAGGCCGATGTCTTTCCCGACCGCGATCACTTCGGCCGCATCTTCTACAACCAGGCCCGCATGTCGGCCGAGGGCATTCCCCAGATCGCCGTGGTGATGGGCTCGTGCACCGCCGGCGGCGCCTATGTGCCCGCCATGTCGGACGAGACCATCATCGTCAAGGGGACGGGCACCATCTTCCTGGGCGGCCCGCCGCTCGTGAAGGCGGCCACGGGCGAAGAGGTGACGGCCGAGGAACTGGGCGGCGCCGACGTCCACACGCGCCTGTCGGGCGTGGCCGACTACCTGGCCGAGGACGACGCGCATGCGCTGCACCAGGCGCGCACGGTGGTCTCGACGCTGAACACCGCCAAGCACCTGCCCCCGGACATGGCGGCGCCAGAGGAGCCGGCCTACGATCCGGCGGAGATCTACGGCATCGTCAACCGCGACATCCGCAAGGCCTACGACGTGCGCGAGATCATCGCACGCCTCGTGGATGGCTCGCGCTTCGACGAGTTCAAGGAGCGCTACGCCATCACCCTGGTGTGCGGCTTTGCCCGCCTCCACGGCTTCCTCGTGGGCATCGTTGCCAACAACGGGGTGCTCTTCTCCGAGTCGGCGCTGAAGGCCGCGCACTTCATCGAGATCTGCAACCTGCGCGGCATTCCGCTCGTGTTCCTGCAGAACATCACCGGCTTCATGGTGGGCAAGCAGTACGAGCGCGGCGGCATCGCCAAGGACGGCGCCAAGATGGTGCACGCGGTGGCCAACTCGGTGGTGCCCAAGTTCACGGTGATCGTCGGCGGGTCGTTCGGCGCCGGCAACTACGGCATGTGCGGGCGGGCCTACGAGCCGCGGCTGCTCTGGATGTGGCCCAACGCGCGCATCTCGGTGATGGGCGGCGAGCAGGCCGCCGGCGTGCTCGCCACCGTCAAGCGCGAGCAATTGACGCGCGAGGGCAAGCCCTTCCCCCCCGACGAGGAGGCCGCCTTGCGCGATCCCATCCTGAAGAAGTACGACACCGAGGGCTCGCCCTACTATTCCACCGCCCGCCTGTGGGACGATGGCATCCTGGACCCGGCGCAGACGCGCGGGGCGCTGGCGCTGGGCCTGTCGGCGGCGTTCAACGCGCCGATCCCGCCGGCCAAGTTCGGGATCTTCCGTATGTAGCTACGTCACGTACGGGCCACAGAGACACAGAGACTCAGAGAAGACATCCTCCCAATGCCATACCGCTATCTATCAGTTCGCCGCGATGGGCCCGTCGAGCACGTCGTGCTCAATCGATCCGACGTACGCAATGCCTTCAACGAAGAGGTGATTGCCGACCTCACGGCGTGGGCGGCGGCGGCGCACAGCGACCCGGGGCTGCGCGTGGTGGTGCTCAGCGGGGCCGGCAAGGTGTTCAGCGCCGGGGCCGATGCCGCGTGGATGGCGAAGATGGCCGGCTACTCGCACGCGGAGAACGTGAGCGACGCGACGACCGCAGCCAAGATGTTCCACGCCATCAACACGGTGCCCGCCATCGTGATCGGCCGCATCCACGGCGCGGCACTCGGCGGCGGATCGGGCCTGGCCGCGGTGTGCGACATCGTCGTCGCCGAGTCGTCGGCGGTGTTCGGCTTCACCGAGACGAAGCTGGGCATCCTGCCCGCGATGATTTCGCCCTACGTGCTGCAGAAGATCACGCCGTCGGCGGCCCGCGAGTTGTTTCTCACCGGCATGCGCTTCGACGCCGCCCGCGCCAAGGAGATTGGCCTGGTGCACGCGGTGGTGCCAGCCGCCGAGCTCGACGCGGCCGTGCAGCGATACGTGAACGAGTCGCTCAGCGCCTCCCCCACCGGCGTGGCCGCGGCCAAGGCGCTCATCCCCCGCGTGTGGGGCCAGAAGCCCGGCGACGTGATGGCCATCACGGCCGAAGCCATCGCCGCCCAGCGCGTGTCGCCCGAGGGACAGGAAGGGCTGAAGGCGTTTCTAAACAAGGCCAAGCCGGGATGGGTGATCGAGAAGGCTTAGGGCTTGGGGCTTGGGAGATTGATGATTCGTCGATTGCTGATTGCCAACCGCGGCGAGATTGCGCTGCGCATCATCCGGGCGTGCCGCGAGCTGGGCATCGAGAGCGTCGCCGTGTACTCGGATGCCGACGCCCGGGCGCGGTTTGTCCAGGAGGCCGATCGCACGGTGCGCATTGGGCCGGCCGCCCCGGCCGAGAGCTACCTGAACATCGCGGCCCTCATCGGCGCGGCCCGGGCCACCGGCGCCGACGCCGTGCACCCCGGCTACGGCTTCCTGTCGGAACGGCCGGCGTTCGCCAAGGCGTGCGAGGCCGCGGGCCTCGTGTTCGTGGGCCCGCCCGCCTCGGCCATCGAGCGCATGGGCTCGAAGATCGGTGCGCGCGCGCTGATGCTCGACGCCGGCGTGCCGGTGGCGCCGGGCGAGACGCCGCGGGATCAGTCGATCGAGGCCCTCACCGAGGCGGCGGCCCGCGTGGGCTTCCCCGCGCTTATCAAGCCCTCCGCCGGCGGCGGCGGTATCGGTATGAAAGTGGTGCGGACGGCCGCGGAGTTGCCGCCGGCCCTGGCCGCGGCTCAGCGCGAAGCCAAGGCCGCGTTCGGCGATCCCACCCTGTACGTGGAACGCCTTGTGGAGCGTCCCCGCCACGTCGAGATCCAGGTATGTGCCGACGCCCATGGGCACGTGGTGCATCTCTTCGAGCGCGAGTGCTCGGTGCAGCGGCGCCACCAGAAGATGATCGAAGAAAGCCCGTGCCCGGCGCTCACGCCGGCCGTGCGCGACCGCATGGGCGCCGCCGCCATCGCCGCGGCCAGGGCCGCCGGCTACCGCAACGCGGGCACCGTGGAGTTCCTGCTCGAGGGCTCGGGGGACGCCGCGAAGTTCTACTTCCTCGAGATGAACACGCGCCTCCAGGTGGAGCACCCCGTCACCGAGTGCGTCACCGGCATCGACCTCGTGCACCTGCAGCTCCGCGTGGCCTCGGGCGAGCCGCTGCCGTTCACCCAGGAGCAGGTGGCCCAGCGCGGCCACGCTATCGAGTGCCGCGTCTATGCCGAAGACCCCTCGCAGGGCTTCCTCCCGCAGGCGGGGCCGCTGCTGCTTTACCGTGAGCCCGCCGGCCCCGGCATTCGCGTGGATAGCGGCGTGCGCGAGGGCGGCGAGATCTCGGTGCACTACGACCCCATGATCGCCAAGCTCATTGTGTGGGGCGAGTCGCGCGAGCAGGCCCGCCTGCGCGCGCTGGCGGCCCTCCGCGAGTACGCCATCCTGGGGATCCGCACCAACATCGCGTTCCTGATGTCGGTACTCGAACACCCGTGCTTCATTGACGCCTCCATCGACACCGGCTTCCTCGACGCTGAAGGCGCCGCCATCGCCGCCCAGAGGCAGGAACTCCCAGAAGCGGCACTGGCGGCCGTCCGTGAGCACCTTGGCACCCTAGGCACCCCTGGCACCAACCCCGGCACCCCAGGCACCGTACGCACCCTTGGCACCAGCGATCCTTTTGTCACCCTGAGAGGTTGGCGTGCCTGACTTCACCGTGCAACCTGCCGGCCCGGGATGGTACGTGGTGAGCGACGGCGCCACGCAGTGGCGCGTCGCCGTGGCCACGGCCGGCGATCGCGTGTGGGCCTTCGCCAACGGTGTCGCGGTTGAGCTCGACGAGGAGATGTGGGGTCCGGCTTTAGCCGGACCATCGCCCGCGTCAGCGCCGCCACGCCGCAAGAAGCGCCGCGGCGAGCACGGCGTGATGGCGCCCATGCCGGCCACCGTGCTCACCATCAACGTGCGGCCCGGACAGGCCGTCGCGCATGGCGACACGCTGATCGTGCTTGAAGCCATGAAGATGGAGCTGCCCATCCGGGCGCCGCGTGACGGCGTCGTGAAGATTGTCAATTGCGCCAAGGGCGACCTCGTGCAGCCGGGCCTCACCCTGTTGGAGTTCGACGAGTGAACCCCCTCCCCCGCCGCGTGACCATCGTCGAAGTGGGGCCACGGGATGGCCTGCAGAACGAGGCCGCCCTGGTGCCCGCCGCCGGCAAGGTGGCGTTCGTGGATCGCCTGTCGGCATCGGGCCTGACGATGATCGAGGTGTCGGCCTTCGTCTCGCCGAAGTGGGTGCCGCGGATGGCCGACGCGGCCGATGTGTTCGCCGGCATCACGCGCAAGCGCGGCGTGCGCTACACGGCGCTCGTGCCCAACCTGGCCGGCCTCGACCGCGCGCTGGCCGCCGGCGTGAGCGAGGTGGCCATTTTCGCGGCGGCGTCCGAGACCTTCAGCCAGAAGAACATCAACCAGTCGATCGACCAGTCGATCACCAACTACGCCTCGGTGGTGGACCGCGCCTTCGACAATGGCCTCAAGGTGCGTGCCTACCTCTCCACCGGCTTTGGCTGTCCGTTCGAGGGAGAGGTTGCGCCCGCGCGCGTGGCGGAGGCGGCCGCGCGCCTCGTGGCGTTGGGGGCCTACGAGGTGGCCATCAGCGACACCATCGGCATCGCGCATCCAGGACAGATCCCGCTGGTGCTCGACGCGGTTACCGCCCTGGTGCCGCTCGACCAGGTGGCGCTGCACCTGCACGACACGCGCGGCACCGCCCTGGCCAACGTGCTGGCGGCGCTCGACTACGGCGTCGCCACGTTCGACAGCTCCGCGGGAGGCCTGGGTGGCTGCCCCTACGCCCCCGGGGCCACGGGCAACCTCGCAACCGAAGACCTGCTCTACATGCTGCACGGCCTCGGCATCGAGACAGGCGTGTCGTTGCCGGCGGTGATGGAAGCGTCCATTGGAATCGAAGGGCTGCTCGATCATCCGTTGCCGTCGCGGTACGTGAAGGCGACACGCGCGGCTGCGCACGATCGGCACCCCTAAAGGGGTGCCCTACGATCGCATGCAGACCACACCCGCCACCGGCAAGCCGCGCGCGAACGAGTTCGTGTTCGCGCGCCTGCGCTACGACTCGGGCGACTGGGACTACAACCCCAAGGTGGCGGCCAATATCCTGAACTCGGTGGTGGAGTTCACCACGATCCCCGTCTATCCCGAAGAGGTGGCCATCACGGCCGACTCGGAGGAACTCCCGTCGTTCCCCTTCCTGTTCATGACCGGCCACAAGCTGGTGCGTTTCAGCGACGCCGAGCGCGCGGGCCTCAAGCGGTTCGTGGAGGGCGGGGGCCTGCTCTTCTCGGACGACTGCAACCACGACATCGCCGGCCTCTACGCGGTGTCGTTCGAGCAGGAGGTGCGGCAGCTCTTCCCCGGGCCACGCACGCTGGAGAAGCTTCCCAACTCGCATCCCCTGTATCGATCGTTCTTTCCGTTTCCCGACGGCCCTCCCCAGACTGCCCACGAGCTGAACGGCTGGGGCGACGACATGGTGCACGACTACCTCAGGGCCGTGGAACACCAGGGCCGCGTGGGCGTGCTCTATTCGAACAAGGATTACGGGTGCGAGTGGGACTACGACTGGCGCAACAAGCGCTTCCAGCGTGACGACAACACCAAGTTCGGGGTGAAC
>CAYJPQ010000103.1:0-10022 GCA_964372085.1 uncultured Bifidobacteriaceae bacterium
AGGTAGAGGCCGCGAAGCGGCGTGCGGTACCGGCCCGAGCCGAGCAGGGGGCGCATCGCGAAGAACTGGTCGAGCGCGAGCTCGCCGTGGAAGATGTGCCCGCCCGTGAGGCCCCACTGCCGCTCGAGATCCAGCGGCGTGATCACCTCGCGGCCCACGATGAGGGAACGCAACCCCGGCGAATACTGCTCGAGCGTGGCGATCACGGTCTCGCCCAGCGCCTCTCGCTCGTCGTCCCAGCTGCTCGACTCCCGTCTCCCGTCTCCCGGCCTGCCCTGAGCGGAGTCGAAGGGCTCCCGCCTGAGATCGTAAGGTGCAAACTGCGCGTAGGCGGAAAGCACGTGCGCGCCCTCGGGCGCCATCGACGGATCGGTGAGCGAGGGGATGGTGAACTCCACCCACGGGTGCGGCGAGTAGCGGCCGTACTTGGCGTGGTCGAACGCCTGCTCGATGAAGTCGAGGCCCGGCGCGAGCCGCACGCGCGCGGCCAGCATGGTCGCGGTGGCGGCGCCGAACGACGGCAGGGCCGAGAGCGCGAGGTTCACCTTGGCCAGCGTGCCGCGGGTGCGGTAGTTGCCGATGCGCCACAGGAACTCCGGGGGCAGGTGGTCGGCGTTGCACAGCGAGAGGAAGGTGCGTTTGGGATCGAGCGCCGAGATCACCGTGCTGGCCTCCAGGCGGTCGCCGTTGGCCAGCGTCACGCCCGAGGCGCGGTCGTCGTGCACGTCGATCGACGACACCGCCTGGCCCGCGCGGATCTCCACGCCCCAGCGCTCGGCCGCGCCGGCCAGCGCGCGGGCGAGGCCGGCGGGACCGCCCACCACTTCGTGTCCGCCCGCGGGCGCCAGCGCGCGGTTGGCCGCAGCCAGCAGCATCTGCATCCCGCTGCCGGCCGACCACGGGCCGAGCATGGCGCCGAAGATGCCGTCGGCGGCGAGCGTCGCGCGCAGGAGCTCGGTTTCGCACGCTTCCGACACCAGGTCGGCCACGGCCATCGGCCCCCAGCGGAGCAGGCGCCACTGGTCGTCGCGCGCCATGCCGCGAAACGCCGCGAACGTCCGCACCAGGGCCCAGGCGTCGCGCGCGCCCGGGTCGTCCACCGAGGGCGGCGTGCGCGTGAAGAGCGAACCGATCACGGACGCGACCGTCGACAGCGAGTGACGGAAGGCCGGCCAGGCGTCGGCGTCCGCGGGTGACCAGGCGCGAAGGCCCTCGGCCGTCTTCGCCGTGTCGTGCCAGATGGTGAGCGGGCGGCCGTCGGGCGAGAGGCTGCTCACCTCGATGGGCGCAGGCGCGAAGCGCAGGCCGTGCGTGAGCAACTGCAGCGACTCCACGACGTCGCGGCGCACCGGCCCGGTGGCGTGGGCCAGCGTGGGCACGTGAAAGCCGGGCGCCAGCTCGCGCTCGATCGCGCAGCCGCCGAGCGTGTCGTGCCGCTCCACGAGGGCGGTGCGGACGCCGCCCTTGGCCAGCAGCGCCGCGCAGGTGAGCCCGTTCACCCCGCCGCCGATCACGATGGCATCAAACCGGTTGGTCATCGTTCTCTGCCCTTAGGGCACCGAGGCACCGTACGCACCCCTTGGCACCCTATCCCTTAAGGATTCGCATGGCGGCATTCCGCCCCGGAGCGCCCATGATGCCGCCGCCCGGGTGGGTGGCCGATCCGCACATGAAGAGCCGGTCGATGGGCGTGGCGTACTGCGCCCATCCCGGCACGGGTCGCAGGAAGAACAACTGCTCGAGCGTCAGCTCGCCCTGGAAGATGTTGCCCTCGGTGAGGCCGAAGTCGCGCTCGATGTCGAGCGGCGTCAGCACCTGGCGGTGCAGGATGATGTCGCGAATGTTGGGTGCGTACTGCGCGATGGTGTCGATCACCGCATCACCGAATGCCTCGCGCTGCTGATCCCACGGATGCGCGTCGGGCGGAACTTCAGGGCGCCTGTAGGGCGGAACTTCAGTTCCGCCGCCCTTGAGATCGTACGGCGCGTATTGCACGAAGCACGACATCACGTGCTTGCCTGGCGGCGCCACCGACGGGTCGGTGAGCGATGGAATCACCATGTCGATGTACGGCCGCCTCGAAAACTGCCCGTACTTCGCATCGTCGTACGCGCGCTCCATGTAGTCGACGCTGGGGGAGATGGAGACGGCGCCGCGCAGGTGCGGCCCCGGCCCTGGCAGGCAGGTGAAGCTGGGCAGCGCGTCGAGCGCCAGGTTCACCTTGCCCGACGAGCCGCGGTACTTGTAGCGCTTCAAGCCCTGCACGAAGTCGGGGGGCAGATCGGCCTCGTCCATGAACGTCCGGAACGTGAGGTTGGGATCGACGCTCGACACCACCACGTCGGCCAGCAGCTCGTCGCCGTTGGCCAGGGCCACGCCGGTGGCGCGGCCGTTCTTCGTGAGGATGCGGGCGACGGGCGCCTCCGTGCGGATCTCGGCGCCCAGCTCGCGTGCCGCCGAGGCGATGGCGTCCGACACCGCACCGGTGCCGCCGCGTGACAGGCCCCACGAGCGGAAGGCGCCGTCGATTTCGCCCATGTAGTGGTGCAGCAGCACGTAGGCCGTGCCCGGCGAGCGCACGCCCAGGAACGTGCCGATGATGCCCGACGCCGACATGGTCGCCTTGAGCACGTCGGTTTCGAACCACTGATCCAGGAAGTCGGCCGCGCTCATGGTGAGCAGCTGCACCTGGTTCACGCGGTCGTGGGGCCGCATGTTGCGGAACCGGCGGCCCATGCCCAGCAGCTCCATCAGCCCGCGCGGGTCGAGCGAGGTGGGGTCGGGCGGCAGCATGCCCATGATGGGCTTGGCGAAGCGGCCCATCTCCACCATGGCCTTGCCGTACTCGTCGTAGGCCTCGGCGTCGAGGCGCGAGTGCCGCGCAATCTCGCGGCGGGTCTTCTCGTGGTCGTTCACGCGCCACAGGTAGTCGCCGCTGGGCATGGGCGTGAGCGTGCCGTCCAGCGGCAGCAACTCCATGCCGTGGCGCGGCAGGTCGAGTTCGCGGATGATCTCGGGCCGCAGCAGCGACACCACGTACGAGCACACCGAGAACTTGAAGCCCGGGAAGATCTCCTCGGTGACCGCGGCGCCGCCCAGCACGTGCCGGCGCTCGAGCACCACCACCTTCTTCCCCGCCCTGGCCAGGTAAGCCGCGCAGGTGAGGCCGTTGTGGCCGCCGCCGATGACGAGGGCGTCGTAGCGCATCAGGGGAATGATACTTGACGGGAGCGGGAGGCTTGACGGGAGAAGGAGGCTTGACGGGAGGGGAGAACCCCCGTGAGGAACCCCCGTGAGGAACCCTCGTGTGGAACCCTCGTGAGGAACCGCTTATACTCGCCGAATGTCCGACCCGGTTCCTCCCGAGATCGAAGCCCTCCTCAAGGAACATCGCAGCTTCCCGCCGTCCGACGCCTTTCGCGCGCAGGCCACCGTCAACGATCCGGCCATCTACGAGACGGCCGCGAAGGACCCCGAGGCCTTCTGGGCCGGCTTCGCCGCGGAGCTGGAATGGATGCGGCCGTGGTCGCGCGTGCTCGAGTGGAACCCGCCCGACGCCAGGTGGTTCGTCGACGGCCGGATCAACGTCAGCGCCAATTGCCTCGACCGCCACGTGCGCGGCTGGCGGCGCAACAAGGCCGCGTTCATCTGGGAAGGCGAACCGGGCGATCGCCGCACGCTGACGTATTTCGATCTCTACCGGCAGGTGTGCCAGTTCGCCAACGTCCTCAAGTCGCTGGGGGTGAAGAAGGGCGACCGCGTGGCCCTGTACCTGCCGCTGGTGCCCGAGCTGGCCATCGCCATGCTGGCGTGCGCGCGCATCGGCGCCGTGCATTCCGTGGTGTTCGGCGGCTTCAGCGCCGAGTCGCTGAGCGATCGCATCAACGACGCCGCCTGCTCCGTGCTCGTCACCGCGGACGGCGGCTATCGCCGCGGCAGCATCGTCCCGCTCAAGCAGATGGCCGACGAGGCGCTGGCGACGACACCCAGCATCCGCCACGTGGTGGTGGTGCAGCGGGGCTTCGCCGACATCCCGGTGCACATCAAGGAGGGCCGCGACCACTGGTACCACCGCCTGATGCAGGACGCGCCCTACGACTGTCCGGCCGAGCCCATGGATTCGGAGGACATGCTCTACATCCTCTACACCTCGGGCACCACCGGCAAGCCGAAGGGCATCGTCCACACCACGGGCGGCTATCTCGTGGGCGTCTATGCGACCACGAGGTGGGTGTTCGACCTCAAGGAAGACGACGTGTTCTGGTGCACGGCCGACATCGGCTGGGTCACCGGCCACAGCTACGTCGTCTACGGCCCGCTCGCCAACGGCGCGACGGTGGTGATGTATGAAGGCGCGCCCGACTGGCCGCAGCGGGATCGCCTGTGGGAGATCGTCGAGCGCCACGGCGTCACCATCTTCTATACGGCGCCGACGGCGATTCGCGCCTTCATGAAGTGGGGCACGGCGTGGCCGGAGAAGCGCGACCTGTCGTCGCTGCGGCTGATGGGATCGGTGGGGGAGCCGATCAACCCCGAGGCGTGGATCTGGTACCACCTCCACATCGGCGGCAGCCGGTGCCCGATCGTCGACACCTGGTGGCAGACCGAGACCGGCGCGATCATGATCACGCCGCTGCCGGGCATCACCAGCACCAAGCCCGGCTCTGCGACGCAGGCCTTTCCGGGCATCAGTGCCGAGATCCTCACCGACAAGGGCGCCAAGGTGCCGGTGGGCGGCGGGTTGCTGGCGCTGACCAGGCCGTGGCCGGCGATGCTCCGCACCATCTACGGCGATCACGATCGCTACGTGACGCAGTACTGGAGCCGCTGGGGCCACGACATCTACTTCACCGGCGACGGCGCCAAGAAGGACGACGAGGGCTATCACTGGCTGCTGGGCCGCGTGGACGACGTGCTCAACGTGGCCGGGCATCGCATCGGCACGATGGAGGTGGAGAGCGCGCTGGTGGATCACCCCAGGGTGGCCGAGGCCGCCGTGGTGGGCCGCACCCACGAGATCAAGGGGCACGCCCTGGCGGCGTTCGTCACCCTGAAGGACGGCATCCGGCCCTCCGAGGATCTCGCCGACGAGCTGAAGCAGCACGTGGCGCACAAGATTGGCGCCATCGCGCGCCCCGACGACATCATCTTCTCGGCCGACCTGCCAAAGACACGCTCCGGGAAGATCATGCGGCGCCTGCTGCGCGACATCGCGGAGGGCAAGGCGCTGGGCGACACCACGACGTTGGCCGACCCCGCGGTGGTGGCGAGGCTCAAGGAGCAGTACGAGTCGCAGGAATAGCGATCGGGTGATCGACTACAACTGGCGCCGCTCACGCGCCAGCGCTTCGACGACGGCCCGCTCGAGGCGGACGTGGCGCCCGGCGTTGACGGGCTCGAGCCGCCCGTCGGCTACCAGGCCCTCGATGCCCTCGAGGTTGGTGCCGAGCAGCGCCGTGGCCTCTTCCACCGACATCAGGCGGGGCAGCAGCTCCACCTGCTCCACGCGGTTCCGGCCGCCCACCTTGGCGCGTTCGAGCGCCGCCTCGGCCTCGGCCTGGAAGCGCGCGTGGTCGATGGGCTCGCCTTCGAGCGCCCGGGCGCTCGTCACGGCCACGCTCACGGTGACGACGGCGCGCTGGTCGGTGCGGTAGTCGCGAAACGTCAGCCGCTCCTCCACCATGGTGCGCGTGCGCTCGGCCAGCATCAGCGCGTCGGCCGGCGTCGTCTCGGGCAGCAGCACCGCCACGCAGTCTTCGGCGTAGCGCGCCACCCAGTCGTGCTCGCGGAAGTAGGTGCGCAGCAGGATGCCCATGCGCTCGAGGATGCGATCGCCCACGCCGTAGCCGTGCGACTTGTTGATGGCCGAGAGGTTGTCCACGTCGATCAGCATCATCGACACCCAGTGCTCGAAGCGCTCGCCGCGGTGGCATTCCTTGGCCAGTACGGCGTCGAGCACGGGCCGGGTGTGCAGGGTGGTGAGCGGGTCTTCGATGGCCGCGCGCTGCGGCATGTCCATCGACCGCGTGGTCCACGCCGCCAGCAAGTCGAACGCGGCGCGCCGGACGATCTGCGAGGCCTGCGGCCACGGCTCGGTATTGGCCCCCACGCGCGGGTCGAGCGACAGCTCGTCGAGGCCCGTGGTCATGGCGATGTGCACGAAGGCGAAGAGCTGGTCGGGCGCGAGGTCCCGCTCGGCCACCAGGGCGGCGAGGTCGCTGATGGTCGAGGCGCGCGAGTCGAGCCGGCCTTCCAGGACGGCATCGGCCAGCAACCGGACCGTGTGGTTGCCCAGCCGCACGCAGTAGTCGGCGTCAAGCCGGCGCGGGCCCCCGCTGAGCGGGAAGGTGGCCACCGTGTCGGCCACCACCACGTCCCGCCGGTCCAGCAGGTGGTGCGCCACGTGCCGCCGCAGATCCAGGTCCTGGCTCCCGCCTCCGGAATCGCGCTCGCCGCCGTCCAAATGCATCATGTGGGTCAAGGTCTACCCCAGATCGCCCTATGGCAGCAACTACAGTTGGCCGAAAGACTTATGGGGACACAACAGTTGGGTGCCAGTGTGCACAACGGTGCACATTTTCGCCGACATCTGTCATACGTTCAGCGTATTGCTTCGGGCGAATGACCGTACCTATGATGGTTGTCTGCCTGCACGATCTTATCCGTGAGGCGTTTGAGGACTGATGCGCAAGAAGCTGGGTGAGTGCCTGATTCAGGCGGGCCTCATCACCGACGAGGATCTTCGGACGGCGCTCGCCGAGCACAAGCGCACGGGCGAGCGCCTGGGGGCGGTGCTCGTACGCCTGAATCTGGCCACCGAACGGCAGATCGCCAAGGCCCTGGCCTACCAACTGGGTTTTCCGTACCTGAACCTCTCTGAGAACCTGCCCGACGCCGCGGTGGTGACGCTCATCCCCAAGGACGTGGCGCTCAAGCGATCGTGCGTGGCCGTGCGGCTCGAGAAGAACCTGCTGACCGTGGCGATGGCCGACCCGCTGCTCTTCAGCCTCGTGCAGGACCTGGAGTTCCAGACCGGCTACCGCATCAAGCAGGTCGTGGCCACCAGGGCCGACATCCTCGAGACCATCGGGTCCGGGTATCCCGACAAGGCGCTCATCCGCACGACCGGCTCCGGCCCGCAGGTGCCCGTGACGAGGCAGGCCGTACGCGAGGGGCAGGGCCCTGTCGGCGACGCCGGCCTGATGCGGCGCGGGGAGGACGAGGGCGGCTACGAGCCCATCGCGGGCCTCAAGGAGCGGAGTGAGGCCGCGCCCATCATCGACCTGGTGGACCTCGTCGTGAAGAGCGCCATCAAGGCGGGCGCCAGTGACGTGCACGTCGAGCCCATGGAAAAGGGCGTGCTCATCCGCCATCGGCTCGACGGCCTGCTCAAGGAGGTGATGGACCTGCCCAGGTGGGTTCACGAGGGCCTCGTCGCCCGCCTCAAGATCATGGCGGGCATGGACATCGCCGAAAAGCGCCTGCCCCAGGACGGCCGCGTGCGCATCACGACGGACGATGGCCACGAGGTGGACTTCCGCGCCTCGACGCTGCGCACGCTGCACGGCGAGAAGATGGTGCTGCGCGTCCTCGACCACAACCGCGGCGTCCCCCCGCTCGAGGAGCTGGGCTTCTCGGCCAGTGCGCTGAACGACCTGCGCCAGTTCCTGCGATTCCAGCACGGCATGATCCTCGTGGTGGGCCCCACGGGCAGCGGCAAGACCACCACGCTCTGCTCGGCGCTGATGTCGGTGCAGTCGGAGCGCACCAACATCATCACCGTCGAAGATCCCATCGAATACCAGCTGCCCGGCGTCAACCAGACGCAGGTGAACGAGAAGATCAAGCTCACCTTCGCCAGCGCGCTGCGGTCCATCCTGCGCCAGGATCCCGACGTGATCCTCGTCGGCGAGGTGCGCGATATGGAGACGGCCCGCATCGCCATGCAGGCCGCCCAGACGGGCCACCTCGTGCTCACCACGCTGCACACCGACGATGCGCCGTCGGCGGTCACGCGCCTCACCGACATCGGCATCGAGCCGTACGTGATTGCGTCGGCCACGATCGGCGTGGTGGCGCAGCGCCTGGTGCGGCGGCTCTGCCCGCACTGCCGCCGCCAGTACACGCCCGGCCCCGACGTGCTGCGCGCGCTCAACATCTGCGAGGCCGACGCGGCCAACATCCCGTTCTACCGCCCGGTGGGTTGCGACCAGTGCCACCAGACCGGCTACAAGGGCCGCATCGGCATCTACGAGGTGATGCGCATCACCGACCGCATCCGCCGCATGATTGCGCAGCGTGCCTCCGAGGACGCCGTGCGGGAGGTGGCGCAGTCCACCGGGATGCTGGCGCTCGGCGACGACGCCCTGGCCAAGGTCAAGGCCGGCGTGACCACGGCCGAGGAACTGCTGCGCGTGGTCACCGAGGTGCGCGAGATGCGGTCGGTGTGCCCGGGCTGCAGCGGCCCGGTGGCGCTCGACTTCGTGGCGTGTCCCAACTGCGGCCGCCGCCTGAGCGGCGCGTGCCCCGGCTGCGGCCGCGGGCTGCAGCCGGGGTGGACCTTCTGCCCCTACTGCGCGCGCGGCACCGAGGCGCGGAGCGAGCGACGGCTCCGCGAGCGGCGCGACGTGCGCGAGCTGCCGCCGTCCAACGTCGCCGAGTTCAAGAAAGGCATGCCGTAAGAAAGTGAAAAGTGAAAGGTGAAAGGTGAAAGGATAGGGGCAGGTGGCTCGTTGAATTCATTTTTCACTTTTCACTCCTTGCTTTTCATTTTCCCGTGAAGACCCACTACGAGTTGCTCGACGTCGAACCATCGGCCGACGCCGACGAGATCAAGAAGGCCTTCCGCCGCGAGATCGCCCGCTACCATCCCGACAAGGTGGTTCATCTCGGGCCCGAGTTCCAGGAGATGGCCGCCACGCGCGCGGCCGAGCTCACGGTCGCCTACAAGACGCTCACCGACAGGACGCAGCGCGCCGAGTACGATGCCGGCCTGACGTCGGCGTGGCCGTCCTCCCAGCGTCCGGCCGCCGCCTCCCCGGCGTCCCCGGCGGCGGCGGCGCCGCCCCCGTCGCCATCGCCAGACGCGCCCCTGCCGGATCCCGGGCCCGCCCCGCCCGGTGACGTGAGCGGCCGCCGGTTCGAGCCAGAGCGCGCCGGGCGCGACGCCATCATCCGGCGCGCCGTCTCGGAGCGGGTCCATGCCACGGTGGCCGCGCTCTACGGCGCCCTGCGCACCCTCCCGGTGAAAGGGTTCGACCTGGCGTTGGTGCCCGTGGCGGCCCCGCGGCTGTTCGCCACGCCGTTGCCGCGCGTGCTGCTGAAGATGGTGGACGTGGCCGACGCGCCGGCGGTGCAGGACGCGTGGTCGAATGCCCTGCGCGCGAAGGTGCATGCCGGCAAATCGCCCGTGTTCGTGCTGCTGGCGGCCAAGAGGATCGGGCCGGCCGGCGAGCTCGCCAGGGCCGTTGAGGTCCTGCAGCGCCAGCCGAGGGCCGCCGCCGGCCCCGCGGAAGTGGCCGTCGTGGTGATCGACTCGACCGACTGGCGCGCGCGCCTGCCCCCGTCGGCCTCGTCCGCCCTCCGCAAACTGGTAGACGCCCTCCGCGGCTAGAACCTGTAGAACCCGTAGAACCTGTAGAACCTGTAGAACCTGTAGAACCCGTAGAACCCGTAGAACCCGTAGAACCCGTGGAACCTGTGGAGTCCGTTCCGCGTCTTGCTTGATAGACTCTATTTATGGCGCTGATCGCGACCCGGGACCTGTGGAAGACCTACCAGATGGGCGATGAGCAGATCCACGCCCTCCGGGGGGTGTCGATCCAGATCGAGCGTGGCGAGTACGTGGCCATCATGGGGCCGTCGGGCTCGGGCAAGTCGACGCTGATGAACCTCATCGGCTGCCTCGACACGCCCAGCAAGGGCACCTATCTCCTCAACGACAAGGAGGTGAGCCAGATGAACGACAACGAGCTGGCGCGCATCCGCAACGAGGAGATCGGGTTCGTCTTCCAGACGTTCAA
>CAYJPQ010000104.1:0-9722 GCA_964372085.1 uncultured Bifidobacteriaceae bacterium
GGCGTGCCGCTGTTCCAGGAGCAGCTCCTGCGCATGGCCATGGCCGTGGCCGGGTTCACCGGCGGGCAGGCCGAAGACCTGCGCCGCGCCATGGGTTTCAAGCGGTCCGAGAAGCGCATGAAGCAGCTCGAGGGCCTGTTGCGCGAGGGCATGGCCAAAAACGGCATCACGGGCGAGGCCGCCGACCGCATCGTGCTGTCGATCACGTCGTTTGCGCTTTATGGCTTTCCCGAATCGCACGCCGCCAGCTTCGCGTTGATCGCGTATGCCAGCGCCTGGCTCAAGGCGCACTACCCGGCGGCGTTCTACACGGCGCTGCTCAACAACCAGCCGATGGGGTTCTATCACCCGGCCACGCTGGTGAAGGACGCGCAGCGGCGCGGGGTGCGCTTCTGGCCCGTCGACGTGCAGGCCTCCGACTGGGACTGCACCGTCGCGCCCGACGGCGCCATCCGCCTGGGCCTGTGCTACGTGCGTGGCCTGCGCGAGGAAAGCGGGCGTGCGATCGCCTCGGCGAAGTCAGAAGTGAGAAGTCAGAAGTCAGAAGTGCCGCCAGATTCTCACTTCTCACTTTTTACTTCTCACTTCCGCCAGGTCTGTCCCAAGTGCGGCTGTGATGATCCATCACTGATCGAGGCGGTACCCCAAGCCCCAAGCCCTAAGCCCCAAGCCTTTTTCTGCAACGTCTGCTCCCACGAATGGGCCGGGGCCGGGCCGGCCAGGCGCTTTGCCTCCATCGACGACCTGGTGCGGCGCGCGGGCCTGCGCCGAGACGAGGTGGCCGTGCTCGCCGAGATCGGCGCGCTCAATTCGCTGGGCCACGACCGCCGGTCGGCCCTATGGCAGGTGGAACGCGCCGTCCGCCCCGCGGGCGAGCTCTACGAGAAGTTAGAAGTAGGAAGTGAGGAGTTAGAAGACGAACCCCCCATCGACTCGGCCCGGCCGGCGGGCCTCGCTCAGGGCAAGCAAGCCCTAAGCCCTCTTCCAGAGATGTCGATCCCCGAGCGCCTCGTCGCCGACTATGCCGGCACCGGCCTCACCGTGGGACCGCATCCCATGACGTTCCGCCGCCACGAGCTGGCGATGCGCGGCGTGCTGCCGGCCATCGACCTGCCACGCGTGCGCGCCGGTCGGCGCGTGCGCGCGGCCGGCATGGTCATCACGCGCCAGCGCCCCGGCACCGCCAAGGGCTTCGTCTTCCTCACGCTCGAAGACGAAACCGGCATTGCCAACATCATCGTCCGGCCCGATCTCTACGCGAGCGATCGTCTCACGATTGTCGAGTCGTCGTTCCTGCTGGTGGAGGGCGTGTTGCAGAACCAGGACGGGGTGACGTCCATCAAGGCCGAGCGCGTCACCCGCATCGGCGGGCTATCGGATCGGGCCGCCTTCGAATCGCACGACTTTCGCTGAGTCGGCCAGTGCCAGCTGTGCCGTGCCCGCCTCAGCCGCCGCCAGGCGCGTCACGGCCGGCACGGCCTGGCGCGCGCCGCTGATCATCCGCATCGCCCGGCGCGGCGAATCAACCAGCATCTGGCTGTCGAGAATCGACACCACGTACACCTGCCCGGTCACGCTTTCGATTTCAACGGCCTTGGAATGGGTCTTGCTCTGCTGAACCCGATTGGTGTCGGCCAGCAAGAGATCCCAGCCCTGCCGTCCATCTACCGAGCGGAACGAAACCATGCCGTCGCGAAGGACCAACCGGCCCCACGATTCGCCGCCGATGCCTGAGCTGAGGTCGGACGCCATCCAAACCGCCACGACGCGGTCGCCTTCGGCCGCCGCCAACGTCGGAGTGGCCACCACGGCCAGAACACCGGCCACCACAACCAAAGCCGCTTGCAGGAGACGTCTCATGCCACCATCCACAGCAATAACCAGGCCAGTCCTTCATATCAACGAAAAACACAGTAAACAGGCGAAATTGCCGGATTTGCTGGAAAATTCCAGCGGAACAGAGATTACATAATCGGTATTTGATATGACAGTATTTACATCTCTATCAATATAGAACACTTACTCGCGAATATGAGTTCTTTGGTTCATGTAAATCATTGCTCATAAAGTATTTATGCTTATATCTAATAATAGGACACTGCACAGTCGAATCAGGACACGAACAGACCCCTAGCGCGACCATAACGACCGCGCCTCTACGCAGTACCGTAAAATACGGCGGATGCGCGCGTTAGTGCTCTTTGGCATCGTGGTGGCCGCCCTCGTGGCCATGCTCTGGGGGCGGCCGTTGCCCCCCGGCCCGGGAGACCTGCCGCGCCTCACCTATGTGGCCACCGCCCGCCAGTTGGGCGTCGTGGGCTATCGCGATCCGGCCGGCGCGCTGTCGCCCGATGGCGCTCGTCTGGCCTATTCGGAGGGCCGCCACATCCGGGTTGTGCCGACGGGCGGCGGCACGCCCCAGACCCTGCCGGTGGGCGAGGGCCAGGTGCGGACGCTCGCCTGGGTGGGCAACGACCAGCTCGTAGCCGAAGACACCGGCGCTGCCAGCCGGTGGTGGCGCTACCGCTTCACGGCCACCGGCGTGGATCGCCAGCCGTTGTGGGCCGGCGTGAACGACCTGGCCGCCAACGATCTGCGCCAGCTCGTCTGGAGCCCCAACGGCCAGTGGGCCGCGGCGCTGGTGGCCGGCGTGGAGGGGCCCGAGCTGTGGCGCATCTCCGCGGACGGCGCCACCATCGAGCGGCGCGCCGTGGACGGTCGGCCGAGCGCTCCCGTGTTCACACCCGCCGGCGACATCGCGTGCGTCTCCAGCGAATCGGGCCGGCCGCGCCTGTCGCTGCCCTGTGGCGAGGCCACCCGGCGCTTTGATCCTGACGTCGACGTGGTGGGGCCCCTGGCGTTTTCACCCGACGGCGTCACGGTGTACTTCTCGTCGCCCAACGGGGAGATGGTGGATCTGTGGGCCGGCGACTGCGTCACCAGCCGGGCGCGCCGCCTCACGGCGTTCGCGCGCGACACGTACGCGCCCTCGGTGGCAGCCGACGGCGCCCTGGCCTTCAAGACGCCGTCGTACCGCACCTTCGTGGCCGACGTCGCGGCCACTGGCGGCCCCACGCGACAGCTCACGCTCTTCCAGGCCGAGACCCCGTCGTGGCATCCCCGGCGGCCGATGGTGGCCTTCACGTTCGGCACCTGGCGCCGCGTGCTCGACGACGTGAAGTATCCCGACATCGCGCAGGAGATTGGCACGCTCGACCTTGGCGCCGCCCTGCCCGCGGCCGCGCCCACCGAGGTGATTGCCGAGTCCGGTTCGGAGGACCAGGCCATGGCCTGGTCGCCCAACGGCCGCTGGATTGCCTTCCACACCCACCGCGAGATGTCCGACGATGTGTGGCTGCGCCCGGCGGATGGGAGCGGCCCCGACCGGCGCATCACCTTCCTGGGCCGGGGGGCCGAGGTGGGGTGGCCGCGCTGGTCGCCCGACGGCCAGTCGGTGTTGCTCGACGGCGCCCGCAAGGCCGACGGCCGCTCGGTGATCTACGTGATCGGCGTCGACCAGGACACCGGGCAGGTGACCACCGACCTGCGCGAGGTGCGAGTGGACGGCTTCGAGGCCGACTTCACGCATGCCGAGTGGCTGCCGAGCGGCATCACGGTGATTGCCCTGGCCAGGGAAGGCCCCGGCCGACAGGCCATTGTCACCCTCGCCACCACCGGCGGGCGTCCCTTCGTGGTGCACCGGTGGGAGAGCGAGCACGACTTCTCGGGCCTGGGCGTGTCGCCCGACGGGCGCAGGGCGGCCTTCACCGCGCCGGCCCCCGACGGCTACTTCCAGATCTTCACGGTGCCGGTGGCCGGCGGGACGCCCGTGCAGGTGACGACCGACCCCTCGCACAAGACCCAGCCCGCGTGGTCGCCTGACGGCCGGCGCATTGCCTTCACCGTGTGGAGCTACGAGACGGTATTTTGGAAAACACAATAAAGCCGCCCTCGCCCGACTGGCTGCCCCGGTTGGTGCTCGCGTTTGGTCCCGAATACACGCGCAAGGCCCTGATCGCCGACCTGATGGCGGGGGTCACCGTGGGGCTGGTGGCCCTGCCGCTGGCCATGGCGTTTGCCATCTCGTCGGGCCTGTCGCCGCAGGCGGGCATCTATTGCGCCGTCATTACGGGGTTCATCATCTCGGTGCTGGGGGGATCGCGTTACCAGATTGGCGGCCCGACGGGCGCGTTCGTGGTGGTGGTGTCGGGCATCATCGCCGAGTACGGCGTCGACGGCCTCTTCATGTGCACGCTGATGGCGGGCCTCATGCTGGTCGTCATGGGCCTCACCGGCACGGGCACCGCCGTGAAGTACATCCCGCGCCCCGTGATCATCGGCTTCACCAACGGCATTGCGCTGGTGATTGCGAGCACACAGCTCAAGGATTTCCTGGGCCTCACCATCGACGTGCCGGGGGAGTTCATCGACCGCATCGAGGCGATTGGGTCCCACCTCTCGTCGGTGTCGATGCCGACGCTGGCGCTCGGCGCGGGCACCCTGGCCGTGCTGGTGGCGTGGAACCGGTACGTGAAGCGCGTGCCCGGCTACATCGTGGCGCTCTTCGGCGGCACCGGCGTGGCGGTGGCGCTCGGGCTGGACGTGGCCACCATCGGGTCGCGCTTCGGCGGCATCCCTTCGGGCCTGCCCGAGTTTCACCTTCCCACGTTCAACCCGCGGCTGGCGCTCGAGCTGCTGTCGCCGGCGGTGACGGTGGCCATGCTGGGCGCCATCGAGTCGCTGCTGTCGGCCGTCGTGGCCGACCGGATGGGCGGCGGCCGCCACAATCCCAACACCGAGCTCTTCGCGCAGGGCGTGGCCAACCTTGTC
Organism: uncultured Bifidobacteriaceae bacterium; assembly: GCA_964372085.1. Taxonomy (GTDB): domain Bacteria; phylum Acidobacteriota; class Vicinamibacteria; order Vicinamibacterales; family UBA2999; genus 12-FULL-67-14b. The sequence continues at coordinate 4,831 of CAYJPQ010000104.1, forward strand.
TCGCCGCTCTTCGGCGGCCTGCCGGCCACCGGCGCGCTGGCGCGCACGGCCACCAACATCCGGTCGGGCGCGGTCACGCCCGTGTCGGGCATCACGCACGCGGTGACGCTGCTCGGCGTGCTGCTCTTCGGCGCCTCGCTGGCGGCCTACGTGCCGCTCACGGTGCTGTCGGCCATCCTGTTCGTGGTGGCATGGAACATGGGCGAGTGGCACGAGATCCGCAAGATCCTGCGCCACTCGTACACCGACATCCTGGTGTGGCTGGCCACGTTCCTGCTCACGGTGCTGGCCGACCTCACGGTGGCGGTGGAGGTGGGCATGGTGCTGGCGGCGCTGCTGTTCATCCGCCGCGTGGCGCGCACCACCACCGTGTCGCGCGTCACCCGCGACTACATCGAGGCGGGCCGGCCGCACATCCTGCAGGACAAGGAGATTCCCGACTACGTGGCCATCTTCCGCATCCACGGGCCGTTCCTGTTCGGCGCCACCGACAAGCTGCTCGACCTCGCGGCGCAGGTTGACGAGCTGCCCCCGGTGGTGGTGCTGCGGCTGCGGAACATGACGGCGGTGGACGCCACGGGCCTCGCGGCCATCGAAGACCTGGCCGACGCGCTGCGCGCCAAGGGCCGCGCCCTGCTGCTGTGTGGCGCGCCGTCGCAGCCGATGGCCGCGATCGAGAAGGCCGAGCTCCATCGCCACCTGGGTGAGGAGAACATTTGCGACAGCGTGGCCGACGCGCTGGCCCGCGCCGCCGAGGTGCAGGCCGCCGCCGGGACAGGCCGGGACTGAAGTCCCGGCCCTCCTCGAGCCCGGTGCTGGCCTCGCGGTGGTGTGACGGAGCGCCGGGACTTTAGTCCCGGCCCTCCTCGTGGTGGAGGCAACCCTTCAGGGTTGCCTATTTCGACGCGACGAACATGATCTCCACCAGCCCGTCGGCGCCCACGAGGCCCGTCTTGACCGTGGCCCGCGCGGGGAAGTCCTTGGTGAAGATGGTGCGGTAGCCGGCGTTCATCCCGTTGAAAAACCCAAGGTCCGTGATGTAGACGATGCCGTCGACCACGTCATTCCAGCCGAAGCCGCCGGCGGTGAGGGTGCGGCCGACGCGCGCCATCAGCTCCCTGGTCTGCGCCTCGACGTCGCCCTTGTTGTCGGCGGTGTTGCCCAGCAGGCCCGACAGGTAGAGACGGTTGCCCACCTTGATGGCGCTGCTCAGGTTGGGGCTGGGCTTGCCGGGCGTGCCGTCGGCGGCCGGCGTCGTGATGGCCTGCCTGGGCCCCTTCACGGCCGTCAGCGTGATCTCCACCTGATACGGCGCGCCGGGCAGACCGGCAATCACCGTGGCGCGCGCGGGCGGATCCTTCGGGAACGACTCGCGGTAGGCGCCGTTCATCTCCTGGAACTTCGCGCCGTCGGTGATGTACACCCGCGAGGCCACCACGTCGGACATGGCAAAGCCCGCGGCCTTGAGCAGCTCGCCGGCGCTGGCCATCACCGTGCGTGTCTGCGCCGCCATGTCGCCCTCGATGGGTGTGTTGTCCTTGGTGCCCCGCGAGATCATGCCCGACAGGAAGAGCGTGTTACCCGAGCGGATGGCGTAGCTGTAGGGATTGGCCGTGGTCCAACCCTCCGGCGTCACCACCACCCGCTCGCCGCCCGTGGGCACCGCCACCATCGACATCTCCACGAGGGCGCCGGGCTGCACCAGATCGGCGATGATCGTGGTGCGCGCGGGCGCGTCCTTGGGCCAGTAGGTGCGCCACACGTCGGTCATGCCGGCCACGTCGGCCGGGTTCTTCACGTACACGTGCACGGCCGCCACGTTGGCCAGGCTCGATCCGGCCTTGGCCAGGGTCTGGCCCATGTTGTCGAGCACGGTCTTGGTCTGCGCCTTGATGTCGCCTTGCTGCGCCAGCGTGCCGGCCACGTAGATGAGGCCGTCGGCCCTGGTGGCGGCGCTGAAGGGGAGCTGGGCCGCCCCCGGGAACACTTGTCGTTGGCCTTGCACGGTCGCCCCCACGGCAACGATGGTCACTAGTAGAGCAGCGAATGTGTGTCGCACGGTTCTCACCTCTCGCGCGACACTCTACCACCGTCTGCTAAACTACGACCACATGCCAAGAGTCGCGACCGTCCCCAAGATCATCCGCAAGCGCTCGAAGCTGCATGGCTTCGGGGTGTTTGCGGTCGAGCCCATCAACAAGAACAAGCGCATCATCGACTACGCCGGCGAGCTCATCACCAACACGCAGAGCGAGGCGCGTGAGGACCGGTACCTTTCCAACGGGTGCATCTGGGTCTTCCGCGTGAACCGCAACTGGAGCCGCGACGCCAACGTCGGCGGCAACGACGCGCGCTTCATCAACCACTCGTGCAAGGGCAACTGCTGGATCGAGGTGGACGGCAAGACCAAGACCATCTGGGTGCGCGCGGCGCGCCACATCCGCAAGGGCGAAGAGCTCACCTACGACTACAACACCGAAGGCGACAAGGTGATTTCCTGCCGGTGCCGGCCGGACTGCAAGACCAAGCTATGACCCCGGGGGCCGTCGCGCTTGTGGTGGCGCTGCTGCTGACGGCGGCCTCGTCGGCCCAGGCGCCCAGCGTGCCGGAGGGCGTGGCCTTCTTCGTCCGCGACCTGCAGAACCCGCGCGACCGCCGCGAGGCGCGGCCCGACGTGCTCGACACGCCCGTGCATCCGGGTTCGGTGGTGAAGGCCGTGGCGCTGGTGGCGGCCCTCGAGAGCGGCAGCGTCCTGGCCACCTCCTCGCACCTGTGCCGGCGCGTCGCCACCGTGGACGGCCAGCGGTTCGAGTGCGCGCACCCCGATCTCAAGCGGCCGCTCACGCCCGCCGAGGCGCTGGCCTATTCCTGCAACGACTTCTTTGCCTCGCTGGCGCCGCGCCTGTCGCGCGAGGCGCTGAACCGCGCGCGCACCTCGGCCGGGCTGCCGCCGGTGGCCGCGTCCACGCCGCTGGCGCGTGCGTTGGTGGGCCTCGACGGCCCAAAGACGACGCCCCGCGCGCTCATCGACGTGCTGGCGCGGCTGGCGGCCGCCGGCCCCGACAAGCCCGCCGCGATGCGGCCCGACACGAGGGCCGTGTTGATGGAGGGCCTGCGAGGCGCGGCCCAATACGGCACGGCCTCCGCGTTCAAGGCCGGCGGCGTGGCCGCGCTGGCCAAGACGGGCACCATCACCATGCCGGGCGGAGCCGCCCTGGGCCTGGTGGTGGCCCTCACCCCCGCCGACCGCCCCACGCGCGGCATCGTCGTCGCCGCCCCCGGCGGCGCCGGGATGGATGCCGCGGCGATCGCGGTGGACATCCTGACATCTGCTGCATCCGCCGCACGGCCTGCACCTGCTGCACCTGCTGCACCTGCGTCCGCCCAGATGGTTCGTCTGGGGCGGACGTTGCCAGACGGCCGCACGAGGGTGGAGACGCTGCCCGTTGACGAGTACATCGCCCAGGTGCTGGCCGGCGAGGGGCAGCCGCGCGCGGGCGACGCGGCCCAGCAGGCGCTGGCCATCACGGCGCGCACCTTTGCCCTGGCGAATCGCCATCGCCACCGGCGCGAGGGCTTTGACTTGTGCGACACCACGCACTGCCAGGTCGTGCGTCCGGCCACGGCCGCCACGACGCGGGCGGCGCGGGCCACGACGGGCCGCGTGCTGTTGCACCGGGGCCAGCCGGCCTTCGTCTTCTACTCCGCGTGGTGCGGCGGCCGCACCGAGCTGGCCTCGCAGGTATGGCCCGGCGCCATCGATTACCCGTACGGGCCGGCACAGGCGGACGAGGCGTGCCGCGACGAGCAGGGCTGGGTGAGCGAGGTGCGCGCGGCCGATATTGAGCGGGCGCTGCGGGCAGCCGGCGTGAGGGGCTCGCGCCTCCGCGACCTGAGGGTGGTGTCGCGCAACGCGTCGCAGCGCGTGTCACGCGTGCGCGTGGACGGGTTCTCGCCGCCCGACATGAGCGGCCACGAGTTTCGCATGGCCGTGGGCCGCATTGTCGGCTGGCAGGTGTTAAAGAGCACGGCCTTCGAGGTGGAGCGGACGAGCGGCGGGTACCGCTTCCGCGGCCGCGGCTACGGACACGGCGTCGGCCTGTGCGTGGTGGGCGCCGGCCAGCGCGCGTCACGCGGCCAGACCGCCGACGACATCCTGCGGTTCTACTTCCCGGGCCTGACCGTGGGCGGCGAGGCAGCGGCGCTGGCATCCGCCTCCGCTCGCGAGCCGGCTGGCGAGCTACGGCGAGACCCTGCTGCACCTGCTGCACCTGCTGCACTTGCTGCACGTGCCGCGTCCGACATCGCGTTGGCGCTCCCGGCCGGCGAGGAACGCGAACGCACCGCGGTGCTGTCGCTGTTGCGTCGCGCGCGCGACGAGGTGGCCAAGGCCACCGGCGCCATCGCGCCCGCGCGGCTCACGGTGACGGTGCATCCCACCGTGGAGAGCTTTGGCCGCGCCACGGGCCAGCCGTGGTGGGTGTCGGGCGCCACCGACGGCCTGGCGATCGACCTGCTGCCGGTCAGCATGCTCAGGCAGCAGGGGCAACTTGAGCGCACGATCAAGCACGAGGTGACGCATGCGTTGATCGACGGGGCGCTGGCGAAGAAGCCCATGTGGGTGCGCGAGGGCGCGGCGGCATTTTTCGCCAACCCGGCGGGGACGGCCGCCGCCCGCCCGCCGCGCGTGTCGTGCCCGTCGGACGCCGAGTTACTGCGTCCCGTGTCGGCCGGCGCGCAGCGCGACGCCTATGCCCGCGCCGAGGCTTGCTTTGCGAAGGCCATGGCCGAAGGCAAGCGGTGGGATCAAGTGAGGTAGACGGGGGTTCCACACGAAGGTTCCTCACGGGGGTTCCTCACGGGGGTTCCTCACGGGGGTTCCTCACGGGGGT
>CAYJPQ010000105.1:0-9316 GCA_964372085.1 uncultured Bifidobacteriaceae bacterium
TCGTGGACGGCGGGCACGCAGCCCTTCGCCCGCGACGCGGAGCCGGCGCTGCTTGTGGTGCTCACCGGCGAGCTGCAGGTGACGCAACTGGGCGGCAAGACCGAAACCGCCGGCGCCGGCGACGTGGTGGGCCTGCACGAAACCCTGGGCAGCGTGCCCCTCACCGCCACGGTCACCGTGTCGAAGGACGCCACCGTGCTCAAGATCGACCGCGCCGATCTCTTCGACGTGCTCGCCAATCACATCGACCTGATGCAGGGGGTGTTTTCGGGGATTTTGAGGTCTTGAGGGCTTGCCTGCCGCGCCGAAGCCTCGGCGAAGGCGGGAGGGCTTGGGAGGCCGACGGAGGGGCGGGACTTCAGTCCCGCCCGTTGCGCTCACCGGTTCGGCAGCGCGATCTCGAACACCGTCTCCACGCCGGGCGTGCTGCGCACGCTCACCTTGCCGCCGTGCCGCTCCACGATGGCGCGGACGATGGAGAGGCCCAGGCCGGAGCCGATCTTCGATCGCGACTGGTCGGCCTTGTAGAAGCGATCGAACACGTGCGGCAGGTGTTCCGGCGGGATGCCCACGCCGGTGTCCGACACCGTCAGCTTCACCACCCCGTCGTCGCGCCTGGCGCCCAGCGTCACCGTTCCACCCGGCGGCGTGTGCCGCAGCGCATTCGACGCGAGGTTCTGCAGCGCCTGCTCCAGGCGATGCGGGTCGCCGGTCACCAGCAGCCCGTCTTCATACGGCGTCACGACGATGGTGACCTGCTTTTCCTGCGCGGCCTGCGCGTGGCGCCCGGTGACGCGGGAGAAGAGGTCGGCCACGGGCACCGACTCGAGCGCCAGCGACACGCCGCCCGCGTCGTAGCGGGCCAGGTCGAGCAGGTCGCCCACGAGGTGCTCGATGCGTTCGCCTTCCTCCTGGATCACGCGGACGGCGCGCTGTCCTTCCGTGCTGCCCGGCAGGAACCGCGGCAGCCCCAGCGTCTCGGCGTAGCCCCGGATGGCGGTGAGCGGCGTCATCAGTTCGTGCGACACGTCGGCCAGCAGTTGCCGCCGGGCCCGATCGGCATCCACAAGTTGCGCCTGCCGCGCCGCCAGGTCGGCGGCCATGCGGTTGAAGGCACGGGCCACGGCGGCCACTTCGTCGCCGCCCAGGTCGGGCGCCCGCGCGGTCAAGTCGCCTTCGCCCAAACGGCGGGCGGCGTCTTCGAGCGCGCTGAGGCGCGCGTGCGTGGGGCGGAAGATGGCCAGGGCCGCGACCACCGCACCCACGATGAGCAGCAGCGGCCCCAGCGCCAGCCACGGGCCGAACTCGTTGACGATGCGGCCGACGCCGGTGAGAGGCGGCACCCAGATCATGGCGACGACGCGATCGTTCACGCGAACCGGCGCCACGGCGGGCCCGCGGCGTTGCCCGAAAAGCCCCGGCCGACCGAAGAAGCCGCGCGGGAGGTCGGCCCCGGGCTGGCGCAGGCCCCGGCCGCCCTGGCCGCGCGGCCGCATGAACGTCTCTCCCAGTCCCGGGAAACGCGGCGGCACGGGCGGCACCGGTGACCCCGGGGGCGCGATCACGCGTCCGTCGGCGAGCATCACGACCGTGGGCCGATGCAGGTTCTCGATGCGATCTTTCGCAAAGGCCGCGAGGTCGACGCCGGGGTTGCGTGCGAGCTCGGCCTCGAATTCCGAGGCGATGAGCTCCGCGAAGTCGCGCCCCATGCGCTCGGGCATGCCGCCCTCGGTGGCGCCGGCCAGCCACACGAGGAGCGCGGCCTGCAGCACCAGCGTGACGGCCAGGAACAGGATGAGGCCGAGCCCGATGCGCCAGTAAAGGCTGCGCATCCAGCCGCGTTCAGACATCGGCGAGCTTGTAGCCACTGCCCCACACCGTGAGGATGAGTTCGGGTTCCGCGGAGTTCACCTCGATGCGGCGCCGCAGGCGCTTCACGAGCGAATCCACGCTGCGGTCGGTCACGTACGTGCGGTCGGGCCACACGCGCGAGAGCAGCGCCTCGCGGCTGAAGACGATGCCGGGGTGCGTGGCGAACACCAGCAGCAGGCGGAACTCCTGCGCGGTGAGATCCACGTCCTCGCCGCGCACGCGCACCGTGCGCCGGGCCGGGTCGATCTCCAGGTCGTGCACCGTGAAGGCCTGCTCACCCGAGGTGGTGGCGGCCGCCGCGGCCTCGGCCACAAGCTGCGAGCGGCGCGGCCGCCGCAGCAGCGCGCGCACGCGGGCCACCAGTTCGCGGATGCCGAAGGGCTTGGCCAGGTAATCGTCGGCGCCGCTTTCGAGGCCCAGCACCTTGTCGTTCTCCTCGCGGCGGGCGGTGAGCATCAGGATGGGCACGTCCTGGTTGGGTCCGCCGCGGCGGATGGTGCGGCAAATCGAGATGCCGTCCACGCCGGGCAGCATCAGGTCGAGCACCACGAGGTCGAAGGGATCGGCGCCCGCGCGCGAGAGCGCCTCGGCGCCGTCGCCGATGGCCTCGGTCTCGAGGCCCTCGAGGCCGAGGTGCAGCACGATCAAATCCCGGATGTGGGCGTCGTCTTCGACAACGAGGACTTTGGGCATGACCTGCGATCAGTGTTCCACAAAAAAGGGGACAGTCCCCTTTTCGGGGGCGCGATCACACTTTTGTCACACCGTCGCCACGTCCGTGCCATGGGAATCCCGTCTCATCAAGCAGGACACGATTCCGGAGGCTGCTATGACCAAGACCGTAAAACTCACTCTCGCGGCGGGATTGCTCGCCGTTATGGCGGCCGCCGCCGCTCCCGCATTGATGGCGCAGGACGCGCCGCAGGCGCCGCCCCGCGGCGGCTGGATGGGTCCGGGTGGACCGGGCGGCCACGGCGGGCCGGGCCGGCAGGGGGGCCCGATGGGCTTGATCGGCCCCGGCTTCAGGGGGCTCGATCTCACCGACGCTCAGCGCGAGCAGGTGCGGGCCATCATGCAGTCGCACCAGGCCGAGTTCACGCAGGTGGGCGAGAAGGTGCGCGCCGCGCGTGACGGCATGCACGCCCTGGTGAACGCCGACACGCTGGACGAGGCGGCCATTCGCGCCAAGGCCACCGAGGCGGCCGCCGCCGAGGCCGGCGCGGCCATCCTCAACGCCAAGGTGCGCGCCGAGGTGAAGGGCATCCTCACCGCGGAGCAACTGGAGAAGATGAAGGCACTGCAGGGCCGACGGCGCGGAGCGCGCCGCTAACAACGCCGAGGCGGGGTCGTGGTAGGCTGGCCTTGAGGAGCCTTCCATGCCCCGCCTCATCACCCTGGCCAGGGTCACCGGCCTGGTGGGGTTCGCATGGCTGACGCTCGTCGCCCCCCGCCCGGCGCCTGCACAGGATGCGCTGACCCTGGACGACCTCGTCAGCCGCGCCCCCACCATCGTTGTCGCCACGGTCACGGCGCGCCGCGCCGACTGGGAGTCCTACGGGGCCTCCCGCCTCATCATCACCACCGTCACACTCGACGTTGAGCAAACGCTCAAGGGCAGCGCGCCCCGCACGCTGCAGGTCGAGGTGATGGGCGGCACCATCGGGGACGAGACCCAGCGGGTGTCGCACGTGCCCGAATTCCGCGTGCGCGAACGCGACGTGCTGTTCCTGAACGGCCATCCGCACTCGGCCAGCCCGCTGGTGGGCTCGGATCAGGGCCGGTTCCGCGTGGTCAACGAGTCGGCCAGCGGCGTGGCCCGCGTGGTGACGGCAGGCTTCCAGCCGTTGCGGTCGCTCGCGGAGATCGGCGCCGCGCGCGTCGAACCCGCCCGGTCGCTCTCCGAAGCGCTGACGCTCAGCGACTTCGTCAACCTGGTCCGGGACCGGATCCGCTTCCTGGAGCGGCGGCCATGAGCGCGCGACTCCCCGTCGTCGGCGCGCTTGCGCTGCTGCTGGCCCTCACGGCCGGCGTGCGGCCCTCCGGCAGTTACTGGTACGACGGGCCGCAGTGGTCGTCGAACCCGGTCATGTCGCTGCAGCTCGGCGCCCCTCCCAGCGGCAATGCGATGATCGACGGCTCCACCACGTGGGGTCAGCCGGCCGAAGCCGCCATGTTCATCTGGAACCAGTACATGGACCGCGTGCAGTTTCGCGTGATCCGCGATTCCACCGCGTCCACCGGCCTCGGGAACGGCGTGAACAACGTCTTCTGGTCGAGCTCGATCTACGGCCGGTCGTGGGACACGTACATCGGGTACTGCCTCTGGCGCAGCAGCGGCAGCGCCATCATCGAGGCCGACGTGCTGATGAACAACAGCGGGACATGGGACTCGTACCGCGGCAACATCCGGTCGGGCGTCTGGGAGATCCGCCGCACGATCATGCACGAGTTCGGCCACGCGATCGGCCTGAACCACCCCGACGATCACGGACAATCGGTGAACGCGCTGATGAACTCCAAGATCGGCAACCTCGACACGGTCGCGGCCGACGACATCTCGGGCGCGCAGTACCTCTATTCGTACGGCGGCACGGGATCGGTGTCGTTCCCGCCCCGCAACGAACCGATGGACTTCCGGAACCAGCTCGAGACGAAGTACCGGGACGGACTCGGCCGGGGCAACACCATCACCTACGTGGATCGCGAGGGCGACATCGTCTGGATCTCCGAGTATTACCGGTATCGCGTGAACGGCTGCTCGCACAGCCAGGCGCAGACGCGTGTGTTCGCGCAGATCGACAACACGGGGATCTACGGGGTGTGCGGATCGGCATCGAGCGGGACCATCGCGTTCCCGCCCCGCAACGAGGCCCTCGACTTCCGGACGGCGCTCGAATCGAAGTACCGCGACGGCCTCCGGCGCGGTCCCTCGCAGAGCGCCGTCGACATCGAGGGCGACGTCGTGTGGATCCAGGAGTACCTGCGCTACCGCGTCAACAGCTGCAGCCATGCCGTGGCCGTTGACAAGGTGTTCGCGCAGATCGACGGGCGGGGCGTGCAGCCCGTCTGCTAGCCAGGCTCACAGGCTACGCCCGTGCGCGCAGCAACCGCAAACCATTCAGCGTGACCGCCACGGTGGCGCCGGTGTCGGCCAGCACCGCCAGCCACAGGGGCGCCGCGCCGAAGAGCGCCGACACGAGGAAGGCCCCCTTCGTCAGCAAGGCCAGGGCCACGTTCTGCCGGATGACGTTGACGGCCCGCCTGGCGTGGCGGACGAGAAACGCGATGTCCTCGGGGTGATCGCAGGTGAGGACCACGTCCACATCGGTGAGCGAGTCGCCCGCATCGGTGCGGCACCGCGCCACCACGCCGGCCTCGGCCAGGGCGCTGGTGGTGGCCGCGCGCGCGCGCGCCGACCGCTCGAGCGGCGCGCCGCCCTTGAAGAGCACGCCCCGCCTGGCCGCCGAGGTGACCGCCGCCACCACGGTGACCGGCGTGGAAATCACCAGGGCGCAAGGGCAGGCCAGCACCAGGAAGATGAGCCCGCGGTAGAACCACGTGCCCCAGTCGCCGTCCACCAGCGGCGGCAGCACCGCGACGGCCACGGCCGAGAAGGTGACCATCGGCGTGTAGACGGCCGCGAAGCGCTCGATCCAGCGTTCCACGCCGGCCGATTCGTGGCGGCCCTCGTCGCCCCACCCGGGCTCGTGCCCCACGAGCGCGGCCACGGCCTGGCGCGCGCGATCGATGCTCCACGCCTCCATGAGGTGCGCCACGGCAAAGAGGAAGGCCACGGCCGCCGCCTCGGCCCACTGGCCAATCGCCGCCGCCCCCACCGCCGACAGGCACACCAGGACGTGCATGTCGAGGCGCAGGTGGCGCAGCGACACCAGGGCGCGCGGCACCATCGGCCACAGGCCCGCCACCGCCGCCAGGGCGTAACTGGCCAGCGCCGGCCCCCCGTGCGCGTGGTCGTGGCCGCCCGCCAACGTCTCGATCCACGAGTCGGCCGCAGAGGCGTCGGCCACCCACCCCACCAGGATGCCCAGGCCCGAGGCCAGCGCCCACCAGCGCGCGGTGTCGTGCCGATGTTCGTGGCTGCGGTGGTCGTCGCCCACCGCCTCGCCGGCCTCGTGCGTGTGCGCGGCCAGGCCCGTGCCGGCCACAGACTCGAGGATGGACGCGGGCGAAATCAGGGCGGGATCGTACGACACGTCGACGCGGCGGCCCACCAGGTCGAAATCAAGGCCGCCGATGCCGGGGCGATCGAGCGCGCGACGGATGAGCGCGGCCTCGTCGGCGCAGTCCATGCCGCCGACGTGCAGGGTTAATACAGCCACAGACGGGGCCACAGATGAAACACAGATGGTTCGAACAACCTTAAGCCTGCTGAGTCTTGAGCCCTAATCCTTCAGAGCTTCTGCCTGCCGGGCCTAAAGGCCCGGCGCTACGAACGCGTCTACGGGCGGCGGTCAAACGGGACGGCGGCGTGCGACCGGCGCGGCTCGGCACCACCTTCCACCGTCTTCGCCGCGACGTCCACCGTGATGGCCGCGGCGTAGCCGTAGCGCACCTCTCCCTTGCGGCCGATCTTCTGGAAGCGATGGCCGCGGTCGAGCAGGTCCTGCAGCAGCGGCCGTGGAAAGCGGTCCTCGATCTCCACGCGCTCACCATTCTCGATCGGATCGGCCGGGTCGCGCCCGGGGAGGAACCGCGGCGCCTCGATGGCGGCCTGGGCCCCCAGCTTGCCGTCGATCACGCCCGTGATGACGGTGTACACCGACACGGGTATCCAGGCGTTGCCCGCGCAGCCCACCGCCAGGCGCGGCACTTCCTCGCCGCCCCGCTGCTCGAACACCAGCGTGGGCACGCTCGCCGTGCTCGACCGCATCAGCGGCAGCATGCTGCCATAGGCGCCCGGCGTGGTGCGGCCCGATCGCAGGTGGTTGTTGTAGAGGAACCCGAGGCCCTTCGACACGTAGAAGGCGCCGCCCCACGTGCTGAGCGTCTGCGTGACGGCAATCATGTTGCCCTCGGCGTCGGCGACGGCAAACGACGTGGTGCCGGTGCTGATGCGCGGCTGCGGCGCCGTGGGCGCGCCCTGCTGCGCGTCGGGCGCCTGGCGCTGGTAGCGCATGGCCTTGGCCGCATCGATCTTCGCGAAGAGCATCTTCGCGTGCTCGTCGGTGAGGTGCTCCTCGAACTGCACCGGCCAGCGCCCGGGGTCGGCCACGCGTCGAAGTGGATCGCGCACCTTCCACGATTCCACCAGGTAGTGCAGGTAGTCGGCGTCGGTCGAGGCCCGCGCCCCTGGGCGGGGCTGGTAGTGTTCCAGTACCTGCAGCGACTCGAACAACTGGATGCCCGTCGACACGGGCGGACCCGGGGCATACAGCGCATGGCCGCGGTACCGCCCCTTCACCGGCGCGCGCTCCATGGCGCGGTACTGCGCCATGTCGGCATAGGTGATGATGCCGCCGCTCTCCTCCATGTCGGCCGCGATCTTCCTGGCGATCTCGCCGCGGTAGAACGCGTCGGCGCCCCCGGTCTGGATCGCACGCAGCGTGCCCGCGTAGTCCTTGTTAAAGAAGCGATCGCCCGGACGCGGCACCTTGCCCCCCGGCAGGTAGATCTTCGCGGCCTCCGGCCACTTCTCCAGGAAGCGGCGGCCCTCCGCGATGCTCGACGGCAATCCCTCGTCGAGGACGAACCCCTCGTCGGCCAGCGCGATGGCCGGCGCCACCAGATCTTCCCACTTCACCTTGCCGCTGCCGTAGTGGCGGTAGAGGTGATCGAGGCCCGCCACGACGCCGGGGATGTTCGCGGCCGCCGGGCCGTCGCCGACAATGCGGCCGTCCTGCATGATGCGGGGATTGTCGGGCGTGGCCGCGCTCGGCGTCATGTCCTTGTACTCGACCACGGTGGGCGCCTTCATGCCCTTCAGGTAGAGCACCGCCGCCCCGTCGCCGCCCACGCCCGAGGCCTCGGGCTCCACCACGCCGAGCGCAAACGACACGGCGATCATCGCGTCGACAACGTTGCCGCCCTTCTCGAACGCGAGACGCCCCGCCTCGGAGGCCAGCGGATGGCCCGACACCACGACGGCGCCCGACGAGGTGACTACGGGCTTCATCAGCGGCTGCGCGGCCACCATCTGGTCGATGACGGTTTCCAGGTCGGCCTCGGTCCTTGCCGCAACGGCCTGCGGACGGAAGCGCTCGCGCGCCGCGGCCCACTGCTCGGCCGGCGGCCCGCCGCCGTAGTACAGCGTGCGCAGCGTGCCCCACACGCGATCGAACATCGCGCCGTAGAGCGTGGGCGACGGCTGCAATTCCGCCGCCACCTCGCCCCCGGCGCCGTGCACCGGCAGCGGCGCGTCGACGCGCCACAACTGGAACGCCGCGTTCAGGGCGAACAACGGCGGCGCCTCGGCCTCGTTGCGCAGGGGATTGCCGTTGTACACCGGCTGCGGATCGGGCAGGCCGGCCACCAGCAGGGTCTTGCCATCGGGTGACCACGCGGGCGCGCCGCCCTTGCGCGACACGAGCTGCGGTTGCGCCGCCGGCTTCAGGCGCGGCTGCGGCTCTTCGTCGCCCTCGGGCCGTGCCGGCTCCACCGCCGCCACCCACACCGAGCCGATGCCCTCGCGCACGGCGTAGAAGGCCACGCGCGCGTTGTCGGGCGCCCACGACGGGTGCGCCTCGTGGCCGCGCACACGCGCGATGCGCGTGGCCCGCAGGGGGCGGCCGTCGTTGGCGGCGCCCGGGATGGACGCGGTCGCCGGACGCGGCGGCCGGGCGCCGAGCGGCGTCGGCCGAGTCACGGCCGCGGCGGGCACGGGCATCCACCACAGGTCGAGGTCGTCCTCGGCGTCGCGCCCGGACACGAACGCCACCTTGAGGCCGTCTGGCGAGACGCGCGGATAGGTTTCGCTGTCCGCAGTCTCGGTAAGCGCCACCGGCGCGCCCCACGCCGTGGACCCGCTCACCGGCGCCGCCAGGTAAAGGTCCCACTGCAGGCTCGGGTCGCCGTGGCGGCCGGCCGGCCGCGCGTCGCGATGCGCGAACACCAGCCGCCCATCCGCGGTCCACGACGGCCAGCGCTCGTCGCCCGCCATGGTGGTCGCGGCCACGGGCGCCCCGGTGGCCACGCCGTTCTTGATGGCCACCACGAGGATGTCGAAGCCGTCGCCGCGGTCGGCCGCAAACGCCAGCCGCGTGCCGTCGGGCGACCACGCGGGCTCGCGCTCGATGGCCGCCGGCTCCGCCGGCAGCACCGCCCTCCCCTGCCGCCCCGCCGGCGTGATCGTCCACAGCCGATCGAGGTACGACACGGCAATGCGCTTGCCGTCGGGCGCCCACGCCGGCTCCTGCACGCCGACGGGGGATTGGGCGCGGCCGGCCGCCTGGAGGGCGATCAGCAACGCGAGGAGAAGGGAGAGGCG
>CAYJPQ010000106.1:0-6455 GCA_964372085.1 uncultured Bifidobacteriaceae bacterium
TACGGGTTCTACGGGTTCTACGGGTTCTACGGGTTCTACAGGTTCTACAGGTTCTGGTCTGGCGGCGTGGCCGGGGCTCGGTGACGAGGCCCTGTCGGGCATCGTGCCGATGGCCCAGCAAGACGACGACCGTCAACCCGAAGAAGAGCGCCGCGACGCGCAGCGGCGAGGCGAATCGGCGCTCGAGGTGGCGGGCACGCTGCGGGCGCCGTGGCGGTGGGAAGACCTGATTATCGAAGCCCTTGTCATCGACCGCCTCGATCGATGGAAGAACCGGCTCGCCGGATTGGCGCACGAGTACGAGCGCAAGCTTCACGAGGCCGAATCGGACGATCCAGGGTCGTCACGGTCGCACGCCTTCCGGCGTGATATGGAACAACTCGGCGCGCTGCGCGCGTTCGCCATCCCGGTGCTCGAGGAGATGGCCGCGTGGCCCCCCTCGCAGAGCTGGGGCGAGTGGCTGGGCGCCATCACCGGGCTGGCCACCCGGGTGCTGGCCCAGCCCGCGCGCGTGCTGCGGGTGCTGCAAGAGTTGTCGCCGCTCGACGCCATCGGACCCGTGGACCTGCACGAGGTGCGCGAGGTGCTCACGCCGCGCCTCTCCACGCTGACGCACGAGCCGCCGCGCCGCCGGCACGGACGGCTCTTCGTGGGCACGCCCCACGCCGCCCGCGGCCGCGCGTTCCGCGTGGTGTTCGTGCCCGGCCTGGCCGAGCGGCTGTTCCCGCAGCGGCTTCGCGAGGACGCCCTGCTGCCCGACGAGCAGCGCCACGCGCTGGGCGGGGCGCTGCCCACGCAGCAGGCCCGCGCCGCCGACGAGCGGCAGCACCTCACCCTGGCCGTGGGCGCGGCCTCCGAACGCCTGTATCTCTCGTTCCCGCGCATCGAGGTGGAGGAATCGCGGCCGCGCGTGCCCTCGTTCTACGTGCTCGACACGATGCGCGCCATCGAAGGCGGCATCCCCGCCGCCTCGGCGCTGGTGGAGCGTGCGCACCAGGCCGGCGCGTCCACGCTGGCGTGGCCGGCGCCCACGGACCCGGGGCGGGCCATCGACGACTTCGAGCACGATCTCGCCACCATGGCCGGGCTGCTCGCGTCGAAAGATGCCGCCAGTGCCAAGGGCCGCGCGCGCTATCTCTACGAGCTCAGCCCCGAGTTGCGCCGCTCGCTCACCTCGCGCTGGCTCCGCTGGCATCGTCGTGGCTGGGACCCCGCCGACGGGCTGGTGCGCGTCGTCCCCGGCACCACGGGACCCGCACTGGCCGGCCAGCGCCTGGGGGCCCGGCCCTATTCGCTCACCGCGTTGCAGCGCTTCTCGGCGTGCCCGTATCAGTTTCTGCTGGCGGCCGTCTACCGGCTGGCGCCGCTCGAGCAACCCGCGCCGCTGCAGCAGCTCGACCCGCTCACGCGCGGCGATCTCTTCCACCGCATCCAGGCGCGCACCTTCCGCAGCCTGCAGGAGCACGCGCTGCTGCCGCTCTCGACCGAGGCGCTGCCGAAGGCGCAGAAGCTGCTGGAATGGGCCGTCACCGCCGTCGAGCAGGAGGCCTACGACCAACTGGCGCCGGCCATCGACCGCGTGTGGCGCGACGAGATGGCCGCCATGACGCGTGACCTCAAGCTGTGGCTCGAGCACGTGGCCGTCGAGGGCGCCGAATGGACGCCCGAGCGCTTCGAGTTCTCCTTCGGCCTCGACGACACCGCCGGGCGCGACGAGCGCAGCACGCGCGCCACGGCCAGCGTCGAGAAGAAGTTCCAGCTTCGCGGCTCCATCGACGTGATCGAGCGCCACCGCCAGACGCGCTTCCTTCGCGTCACCGACAACAAGACCGGACGCAAGCGCACCGAGGCCGGCCGCACCATCGTGCAGGGCGGCCGCATCCTGCAGCCGGTCGTCTACGGCCTCGCCCTCGAAGCGCTGTGGCCCGGCGAGACGGTGTACTCGGGACGCTTGTTCTACTGCACGTCGGCCGGCGGCTTCGCCGAGCACGAAATTCCCCTGCTGGGCGACGCCCGCCGCTACGGCCTCGAGGCACTCGAGATCATCGACCGCTCCATCGAGCATGGGCTGCTGGCCGCCAAGCCCGCGGACGAGGCCTGCAAGTACTGCGACTTCCTGGACGTGTGCGGCCGCGACGAAGAGCGCCGCACGCGCCGCAAGGATCCCGCCACCTTCGCCGACCTCGAGGCGCTGAGGAAGCTGCCATGACACGGGAACCGGGCGACGACCGGCATCTCATCGTCGAGCGGCTCGACGAGACGATGATCGTCGAGGCGGCGGCCGGCACGGGCAAGACCACCGCGCTCGTTGGCCGCATAGTCCGGCTGGTTGAGACGCGGCGTGCGCGCATCGGCGAGATCGCGGCCGTCACCTTCAGCGAGAAGGCGGCCGGCGAGCTGAAGTTGCGGTTGCGCGAGGAGCTGGAGCGCGCCCGGGGGCGCCACGCGCACGACGCCCCAGAATCGGCGCTGCTGGCCCGGGCCGTTCACGATTTCGAGGACGCGCACGTCAGCACCATCCACGGCTTCTGTGCCGAGCTGCTGCGCGAGCGGCCCGTGGAGGCGCGCATCGACCCGGCCTTCACCGTGCTCACCCAGTCGCAGGCCGACGCGGTGTTCGACGAGGCCTTTGCCGCCTGGCTGCAGGCGCAGTTGGCCCATCCCGGCGAGGGCGTGCGCCGGTCGCTGCGCCGCCCCTCTCCCTGGCGGCCCGATGCGCAGGACGAGAACGGGCCCATCGAGCGCCTGCGCCGGGCGGCCCGCGACCTGCGCGAGTGGCGCGACCACGAGGCGGCGTGGACGCGCCCCGAGTACGATCGGCGCCACGCCGTCACCGCCCTCATCGACGAACTGCGCGCCTTCGCGGAGATGACGGCCACGCCCCTCAAGAAGGGCGACCTCTTCAGCGTGGACACCGCGCCGGCCCGCCGCACCAGCGCCGACATCGAGCGGCTCCGCCGCATCGGCAGCGATGGTGACGACGTGTGGGATGGGTGGGAGGCGGCCCTGGTGGCGCTGGCCGACCACCGCGACTTCGGCCGGGCGCGCCGGGGGTCGGGCGCAGCCTTTGCCCAGGGCGTGTCGCGCCAGGCGGCGCACGATGCGCACGCGCAGTTGCTGGCCAACCTGGCCCGCTTCAAGCGCAACGCCGACGCCGACATGGCGGCGCTGCTGCGGGAGGAGATTCGCGGCTGCCTGGCGTTGTATGAAGCGCGCAAGCACGCGGCCGGGTCGCTGGACTTCCTCGACCTGCTGATCAAGGCGCGCGATCTCGTGCGCGACTCGGCGCCGGTGCGCAAGCGCTTCCGCAACCGCTTCCGCGTGTTGCTGGTTGACGAGTTCCAGGACACCGATCCCCTGCAGGCCGAGTTGCTCCTGCTGCTCGCCGGCGAGGACGGCGGCCCGCGCCTGCGCAAGGGCGCGCTCTTCATCGTGGGCGACCCGAAGCAGTCGATCTACCGCTTCCGCCGCGCCGACGTGGGCGCGTACCGACGCCTGAGCGATGAGCTGTCGCGCCAGGACGCCACGCCCGTGATGTTACAGACCTCATTCCGCAGCGTGCCGGGCATCCAGCGGTTCGTCAACGCGGCCTTCAGCGCGGAGATGACCGGAGACGAGCGGTCGATGCAGGCGTCGTACGTGGCGCTCAAGCCCAGCCGCGCCGACCATGCCGCGCAGCCGGCGGTGGTGGCCCTGCCCGTGCCACGGCCCTACGGCAAGACGCAGGTGACCTTGCAGGCCCTTGCCGATTCGCAGCCCGGCGCCATCGGCGAGTTCGTGGCGTGGCTGGTGTCTGACAAATGCCCGTGGACCGTTGAAGGCCGCCGCATCGTGCCCAGCGACGTGTGCCTGCTGTTCCGCCGGTTTCTCCACTACGGAGACGACGTGACCCGCGATTACGTGGAGGCGCTGGAGGCCCGTGGCGTGCCGCACCTGCTGGTGGGCGGCAAGACGTTCTACGAGCGGGAGGAAGTGGACGCGATCCGCTCGGCGCTCACCGCCATCGAGTGGCCCGAGGACGAGCTGTCGGTCTATGCGACGTTGCACGGCCCCCTGTTCGCCCTTGGCGAGGAGGAGCTGCTCGAGTATCACGCGCACGCGCACGTGTTCCATCCCTACCGCGTGCCCGGCGATCTGCCCGAGAGGCTGGCCGGCGTCGCGAGCGCGCTGGCCACGCTTCGGGAACTGCATGCGGTCCGCAACCATCGGCCCGTCGCCGACACCATCGGACGACTCATTGCCGCCACCCGCGCGCACGCGGGCTTCATCCTGTGGCGCGGCGGCGAGCAGGTGCTGGCCAACGTGATGCACATCTCCGACCTGGCCCGGCGCTACGAGGGGGAGGGCGGGCTGTCGTTTCGCGGGTTCGTGGACGTGTTGCGCGAGGCGGCCGGGCGGGCCGAAGCGCCCGAAGCCCCCATCCTCGAGGAGGGCAGCGAGGGCGTGCGGCTGATGACCGTGCACAAGGCCAAGGGCCTGGAGTTCCCCGTGGTGATCCTGGCCGACATGGGCTGCCGCCTGAGCATGGACGACGCGTCGCGGCACCTTGATTCGTCGCGGAACCTCTGCGCGCTGCGCATCGGCGGCTGGGCGCCGCTCGACCTGCTGGAGCACAACGATCTCGAAGCCGCCCGCGACGAGGCCGAGGGGGTGCGCCTCGCCTACGTGGCCGCCACGCGCGCGCGCGACCTGCTGGTGGTGCCGGCCGTGGGCGATGGGCCGTACCAGAAGGGCTGGGTGCGCCCGCTCAATCGTGCGCTGTACCCGCCGGTGGCCCAGCGCCAATCGCCGATGACGGCGGCCCACTGCCCGGCCTTCGCCGGCAAGGACACGCTGCTCGACAGGCCAGATGGCCAGCAGCCCGACGCCTCCACCGTGCGTCCGGGCGCCTACGAGATGACCGACCCGGAATCGGGCGAGCCGTATACCGTCGTCTGGTGGGACCCCAAGCTGCTGGACGGCCGCGCGGACGATGGGCGAGGGCTGAGGCGCGAGGAGTTGATCTCGAAGGAGGCGGCGCCTGCGGACGTGGCGGCCGACCGCGCGCGCTACGATCAGTGGCGCGCCTCGCGCGAGGCGGTGCGGCAGGCGGGCGCCCGGCCGAGCGTGACGATGCTCACGGCCACCGAGTGGGCAAAGGGAAGTACGGAGGGCCGGGCGGTGCACGTGGAGGGCCGGGCGGTGCACATGGAGGGCCGGGTGGTGCACATGGAGGGCCGGGGCTTTAGCCCCGGCCAGATCAAGGTCGAGGACGCCTCCACCCCATCACCCCGCCCCAGCGGGCGGCGCTTCGGCGTCCTGGTCCACGCCTTGCTGGCCGCCATCCCGCTCGACGCCGGCGCGAAGGAGGTTCGCGATCTCGCCGAGGTGCACGCGCGCATCCTTGGCGCCACCGACGAGGAGCGCGCGGCGGCCGCATCGACGGTGGATCGCGTGTTGCGGCACCCGGTGCTGTTGGCTGCGCAGGACGCCGCCAGGGCCGGGCGCGCGTGCCGCCGCGAGGCGCCCGTGTCGATCGTAATCGACGCACCTCATGCACCCGTGCTAGTGGACGGGCAGGCCGACCTGGCGTACGAAGCCGCCGACGGATGGGTGGTGGTCGACTTCAAGACCGACGTCGAGCTGTCGGGCGCCGAAGACACCTATCGGCGGCAAGTGGCGCTCTACGTGGACGCTGTCGCGAAGGCCACCGGCACACCAGCCAGTGGGCTGCTACTCAAGATCTAACCACGAAGCACACGAAGAGCACGAAGGCGGTCATTCCCAAGACTTCGTGGCCTTCGTGAACTTCGTGGTTGCATTTGGCTGCATTGATCCACAATCAATCCGCGCCCGAGGAGGGCTTACATGGCCGATACAGCCCAGAACTACAAGAACCACGGCAGGCTCGTTCCGCTGTTCCACTACGTGCTCTTCCCCATCCTGTTCCTGAACTTCCTGGCCATGTCGTATCACTTCTACCAGGAACCGGACATGTACCGCGGCTGGAGGGTGGTGATGGGGTTTGCGTTCATCGTGACGGCCCTCTTCGCGCGGGTGTTTGCGCTCAAGGCGCAGGACCGCGTCATCCGGCTCGAGGAGCGGATGCGGATGCACGAGTTGTTGCCGGCCGACCTCAAGGCGCGCATCCACGAGTTCACACCCGATCAGTTGATTGCCCTCCGCTTCGCCAGTGACGCGGAACTCCCCGAGCTGGCGGCCACCGTGCTGCGCGACAACATCCAGAAGCGCGACACCATCAAGAAGATGGTCAAGAACTGGCGCGCCGACTACCTGCGGGTGTGATCCGGACGGGAGTCGGGAGTCGGGAGTCCGCCTTCGCCAAGGCTCCGGCGGGACAAGCCCCAAGCCCTAAGCCCTAAGCCCTAAGCCCTAAGCCATGAAACGTATCTGCGTCTTCTGCGGCTCCAGCCACGGCGTGCGGCCGGCCTATACCGAGGCCGCCCGGCGCATGG
>CAYJPQ010000106.1:6555-9104 GCA_964372085.1 uncultured Bifidobacteriaceae bacterium
TGCGGCTCCAGCCACGGCGTGCGGCCGGCCTATACCGAGGCCGCCCGGCGCATGGGGGCGCTGCTGGCCGGGCGCGGCATCACGATGGTGTACGGCGGCGGCAACGTGGGGCTGATGGGTGAGCTGGCCGATGCCGCGCTCGGGGCCGGCGGCGAGGTGATTGGCGTGATCCCTCGCTCCCTCGCCGATCGCGAGGTGGCCCACCTCGGCCTCACCGACCTCCGCATCGTCTCGTCGATGCACGAGCGCAAGGCGATGATGGCGGAGCTCTCCGACGCGTTCATCGCGATGCCGGGGGGCATGGGCACCTACGAGGAGTTGTTCGAGGTGATCACGTGGTCGCAGCTGGGGCTGCACAAGAAGGCGTGCGGCCTGCTGGACGTGGAAAGTTTCTACGCGCCGCTGGTGGCCTTCGTCGACCGCGCCGTGAGCGAGGGTTTCATCAAGCCCGCCCACCGCGGCATCGTCGTGTCCGACGCCGACCCGGTGACGTTGCTGGCGAAACTCGAGCGAGCCGAGGTGCCGGACCTGCCGAAGTGGATAGGTAGGGACCAAACCTAACCACGCCCGCCTGCGCGCGCGAAGCGCGCGTTGGCCACGCGGGTAACCTCAGCAGAGGCCGGGACTGAAGTCCCGGCCCTCCGAGTGATTACGAAGTGCCCGGATTGTACAGGAATTTCTCCGTGTCTCTGCGTCTCTGTGGCCCGTACGTGATCACCCCGCGAACTTGTACCCCAGCCCGTGGACGGTGAGGATGTACTGCGGCACGCGGACGTTGGGCTCGAGCTTCTGCCGCAGCCAGGCCACGTGCACGTCCACGGTGCGCGTGGACGGCGTGTTGCTGTAGCCCCACACTTCCTGCAGCAGCTCTTCGCGCGTGAGCGTGGCGCCGCGATGCTCGATAAAGTAGCGGAGCAGCTGAAACTCCTTGGCCGACAGTTCCACGGGCTGTCCCCGGTGCGTGACCTCGGCCTTGCGCACGTCCACCGTGATGTCGCCGAACTGGTAGCGCTCCAGTGACACGCCCGAGGCCGCGGGCGCGCGGCGCAGCAGCGCCTCGATGCGCGCCAGGAGCTCGATGGTTTCGAACGGCTTGGTGAGGTAGTCGTCCGCGCCCAGCTTGAGGCCCACCACGCGGTCCACCACCTGGCTGCGGGCGGTGAGCATGAGAATGGGTGTCTGGATGCCCTGCTGGCGCAGCGTCCTGGCCACGTCGAAGCCGTCGCGGCCCGGCAGCATCACATCCAGCAGGATCACGTCGAAGGGCTCGCCCGTGGCGCGCGTCACCGCGGTGTTGCCGTCGCCGGCGGTTTCCACGGTGTAGCCCTCGGCCGTGAGGCGGTCCGACAACGCCAGCTGCAGCCCAGGCTCGTCTTCAACGAGGAGAAGACGCTTCTCTGACATGTCAGGACCGAGCCTGACCCGACCCGAGCGGGGCCGAGGGGAGGCTCGTCCCCACGTACGCTTCGGCGGGTGCGTCTGGGGCGGCCGGCAGCGTGATGCTGAACGCGCTGCCCTTGCCGGGCTCGCTCACCACCGACACGGCGCCGCCGTGCGCCTCGACGATGCGCTGGACGAGGTTGAGGCCGAGCCCGCTGCCATGAATCTGGTTGGCCACGGCCTCGCGTCCCCGGTAGAACGGCTCGAAGATGTGGCGGCGGTCGTCGGCGGTGATGCCGAGGCCGCGGTCTTCGACGGTGAAAGTGACTCCCGTGGCGCGGCCTTGGGCTTTGGGCTCTGGGCTCTGGGTAGTCGCACTCACCCGTACCCACCGCGCGCTGCCGCCGTATTTCACCGCGTTGCTCACCAGGTTGCGCAGCGCCGACCGGAGCGCGGTCGCATCGCCCTGCACCATGGGCAGGCCCTCGGCGATGCGGGTTTCCACCTCGGCGCCCGCGGCGTCGATCTCGGTGCGGCACGCCTGCAGGGCGTCGAGCACCAGGTCGGTCGGGTTGACGCGCACCGATTCGGCCGCCGCCCGCCCGGCGGCGATGCCCGCCAACTGCAGGACCCGCTCCACCGTTTCGGCCAGGCGTCGAGCCTCGCCCTGGATGGTCTGCCCGTACTTGCGGACGCGTTGCGGGTCGTCCACCACGCCGTCGGCCAGGTTCCCGGCCGCCGTGCCAATCACCGACACCGGGGTGCGCAGCTCGTGCGACACCGCGGCCACGAATTCCATCTGCTGGCGCGCCAGCTCCTGGGCGCGGCGGGCCGACACCACGATGAGGCCCACGGCGGTGGTGAGGAGCAACAGGATGCCCGAGCTCAGCACCAGGTTGCGCGTGCGCACCGCCGCCACCGCGGCCTCGAGCGAGCCGGCACGATGCTTGGCCAGCATGGTCCAGCGGCCCTCGAACGGGTTGAACGGGCGCCCCGCCATGACGCGCATGCCGCCTGGCTCGCGCCGCTCCGTGACGGAGACGACGATTTCGGGCCCGCCTTCGCGGCCGGAGGCCGCTTCGGCGGGGTCTCGCCGTAGCTCGCCAGAGCTCTCGCGAGCGGAGGCGGATGCAGCGGGTGCAGCGGGTGCAGCGGGTGCATCAGGTGCA
>CAYJPQ010000107.1:0-8971 GCA_964372085.1 uncultured Bifidobacteriaceae bacterium
TGCACCCGCTGCACCTGATGCACCCGCTGCACCTGATGCACCCGATGTACCCGATCCCGGCGGCTTGCCCTTTGACGACAGCCCGCCCCCGGCCCCGCCCCCGGCGCGTCCGCCGCTGGCCGTGCGTCGCACCACCGATATCCCGCGCGGCCGTTCGCGCACCACGCGCCCGGTTCGAATGGAGCCCACCTTGGCGCTGGGCCTCGAGCCGCCTGCAGACCCGTCGGCGTCCGAGTCGGGGGCTCCACAGGTGCCGCTGGACCCGCCGACGCTCGGCGAACGGCTGGGCGCCGACGGGATCGACCTCGGCTTGCTGGCCGCCATTCACGTGACGGTGCTCGCCCTCACCCTCCGGATCGCGGGTCTCGAATGGACCATGGCCGACTTGCGCGTCGTGCCGCTGATTCCGTTCGCCGGTTTCACGCTGCTGATGTCGGTGGGCTACCTCGCGATGTTCACGGTGGCGGGCGGGCAGACGATTGGCAAGATGCTCATGCGCATCCGCGTGATTGGCGACGACGGACGATCGGTCGACCTGGCGGGAGGCCTGCTTCGGGCGCTCGGCTGCATGCTCGTGCCCCTCACGGCCGGCCTCACCTATGTGCCGGTGTTTGTCACGGCCGATCGCCGCGCGCTCCACGACCGCCTCGCGGGCACCCGCGTGGTGCGCGAATGAGTCGTCTGGCCGTGGCCGTGGCCACCTTCGGCTACGTGGGCTTCTTTCCGATCGCGCCCGGCACCGCCGGCTCGCTGGCGGCCCTGGCGCTGTATGCGCTCGTTCGATGGGTGGGCCTGCCCGCCTTCGATGTGGCCATGGTCGTGGCCGTGCTGGCGGCCGGCGTGTGGTCGGCCAGCCTCACCGAACGGGCCCTGGACCAGAAGGACCCGGGTCCAATCGTGATCGACGAGGTGCTGGGCATGCTCATCACCCTCATGTGGCTGCCGCTCTCGCTTGGGGGCGTCGTCGCGGGTTTTGTCCTGTTCCGGATCTTCGACATCGTCAAGCCGTACCCGGCCGCGCGCATGGAGTCGCTCAAGGGCGGCATGGGCGTGATGCTGGACGACGCGGTGGCGGGCGTCTACGGGCACCTGGCCCTGCGCGGGTTGCTGCTGGTGGCCCCGTCATGGCTCGGGGCGTGACGGCGGATCCGCGGCCGCTCGACGCGGCCATCATCGCGGTGGGCAGCGAGTTGCTCACGCCCGGCCGCGTCGACACCAATTCGCTCTTCATCACGTCGGTGCTCAACGAGCTGGGGATCGCCGTGGCCTGCAAGGCCATCGTGGGCGACGATCGGCGCGAGCTCACCGCCCACATCGCGCACGCCCTGGCCCGCCACCGCGTCCTCATCCTCACGGGCGGCCTGGGGCCCACCGACGACGATGTCACGCGCGAGGTGATGGCGGCGCACCTGGACTTGCCGCTTGTGGAGGACCCGTCGATTGTGGCCGCCATCGAGCAGCGCTTCGCCTCGCGGGGCTGGCGCATGCCCGCGGTGAACCGGCGCCAGGCGCAGGTGCCGCGCGGCGCCACCGTGCTGCCGAACCCGAACGGCACCGCCCCGGGGCTCTGGATCGAGCATGCCGGATCGATCATGGCGCTGCTGCCGGGGCCGCCGCGCGAGATGAAGCCCATGATGGAGGCGCACGTCGGTCCGCGGCTCGCCGCGCATGCCGGCGCCGTGCGGCTGCTGCGCCGCGTCGTTCGCGTGGCGGGGAAGGGCGAGTCGGCGGTGGAGGAGCTGGTGCAGCCGCTCTACGCCATCTGGCTTGGGCAGGATCCGCCGATCGCCACCACCATCCTGGCATCGCTGGGCCAGGTGGAACTGCACCTGTCGGTGCACACGTCAGACCCGGGACCGGCCGGCGCGGCCCTCGATGCCGCGGTGGCGCAGGTGGATGCCGTGCTCGGGCCCGACGTCGTCAGCCGCAACGGCGACACGCTGGAGGCGGTGGTGGGGCAGTTGCTGCGCTCGCGCGGCTGGCGGGTGGCGCTGGCCGAGTCGTGCACGGGCGGGCTGGTCACCTCACGGTTGACCGACATGGCCGGCAGTTCCGACTACGTCGAGCGCAGCGTCGTGGCCTACAGCAACCAGGCCAAGGTGGAGTGGCTCGGCGTGCCCGCGGAACTCATCGCGGCGCATGGCGCCGTCAGCGAGCCGGTGGCCGTCGCCATGGCCGAGGGCATTCGCGATCGCGCGCGCGTGCAGGTGGGCGTCGCCATCACGGGCATTGCCGGCCCGGGCGGCGGCAGCGAGCAGAAGCCCGTGGGCACGGTGTGCATCGCGGTGGCCTCGGCCGGGTCGCGCGTGCGGACCTTTCGCTTCGGGGGCGATCGCGACTCGGTGAAGACCTTCTCGGCCAACGCCGCGATCGACATGCTGCGGCGGGCCCTCGTGGAGGTGTAGTGAGGCTGTTTGTGGCGGTCGACGTCGGCGACGACGTGCGCGCGGAGGTCTCGCGCGCGTGCGCCACGATTGACGCGAAGCTGGAGGCGGCCCCGCAGCCCCCGCGCGTGCTGTGGGTGGCGCCCAGGGCGTTGCACCTCACCCTGAGGTTCCTGGGCGAGGTCGCTCCCGACGCGCTGGCCGGCGTGTGCCAGGCGCTCGAACCGCCCATCGCACTGGATCCGTTCGTCGTGGAGTGGCGGGGCCTGGGCGCGTTTCCCTCGCCGCACCATCCGCGGGCCCTGTGGATGGGCCTGGTGTCGGGCGCCGCTCCGCTCGGACGACTCGAGGCCGACGTGTCGCGCCGCCTCGGGGCGGTGGAAATCGACACCCATCCGTTCAGGCCGCACGTGACGATTGGCCGGGTGAAGACGCCCGGCGCCGGCGTCGACTGGCCGGCCATCATCGAGAAGGTCGACGTTCGCGGCGTGCGGACGCACGTGCGCGATGTCGCGCTCTATGGCAGCGAACTGTCGCCGAGAGGGGCGCACTATACTGTCTTGATGAAGGCTCCGCTGGTGGGCGCATGATCCCGTGGTGGCCGGCGGCGGTGGGGTACGCCGTGGGGTCGCTGCCCCTCGGGTATGCCGTGATGCGCCTGGCGCGCGGGGTCGACCTGCGCCGCGTCGGCAGCGGCAACGTTGGCGCCGCCAACGTCTATCGCACGACCGGCCTGGCCCTGGCGCTGGTCGTGATGGCGGCCGACATGGCCAAGGGCGCGGTCAGCGTGTGGTTGATGCCGGGCGGGGTCGCGGCGGCCACGGCCGGTGTGGCGGCCGTCATCGGGCACATCTACCCGGTGTGGCTCGGGTTTCGCGGGGGCAAGGGCGTGGCGACGGCCTCGGGCGTGTTCGCCGTGCTCGCGCCGTGGGCCACGCTCGCCGCAGCGGTTGCGTTCGTGCTGGTGGTGGCCCGCACGCGGTTCGTGTCGCTGGGGTCCGTCGTGGCCACCGTCGTGCTGCCCGTGGCAGAGTGGTGGATGCGGGGGCCGCGGGCCGTGGCGATGGGCGCCGCCGCCGTGGCGGTGATTATCCTGTTTCGGCATCGGGGCAACGTGCAGCGCTTGTGGCGCGGCACCGAGCGCGCGCTGGGAGCATGACGCATACGATCGGCGTGCTGGGGTCGGGAAGCTGGGGAACGGCGCTGGCCGTGCACCTGGCCGGCATCGGCCACGACGTGAAGTTGTGGGCCCGCGACCCATTGCTGGCCACCGAGATGGCGGGCGCGCGGGAGAACGCCGCGTACCTGGCCGGCATCCGGTTTCCGGCCACGCTGCGGCCCACGCACGACATCGCGGACGCCGTCGACGGCGCCCGCTTCCTCGTGATGGCCGTGCCCTCGCACGGCCTGCGATCGGTGGCGCGCGCCGCGGCGCCGTTTGCCGCGGGCGACGCCGTGGTCGTGAGCGCGGCCAAGGGCCTGGAAGTGGGTTCGTTGCTCCGCATGTCCGAGGTGATTCGCGCCGAGATGCCGGACAAGGGCGGCGTGGTGGTGTTGTCGGGGCCGAGCTTCGCCATCGAATTGGCGCGGAAGCTGCCCACGGCCATGGTGGCCGCCGCCACGTCGACCACGGCGGTCGAGCAGGTGCAATCCTCCTTCCACTCGCCGGTGTTGCGGATCTACGGCAGCAGCGACGTGGTGGGCGTGGAAATTGGCGGCGCGCTCAAGAACACCATCGCCATCGCGGCCGGGGTGGTGGAAGGCCTGGGCATGGGGCACAACGCCCTGGCGGCCCTCATCACGCGCGGGCTGGCCGAGCTCACGCGCCTGGCCGAGCCCATGGGCGCGCAGCGCGACACGCTCTCGGGCCTCGCCGGCCTGGGCGACCTGGTGCTCACCTGCACCGGCGGGCTCAGCCGCAACCGACAGGTGGGCATCGAACTGGCCCGGGGCCGCTCGCTGCCGGAGATCCTGTCGTCCATGAAGATGGTGGCCGAGGGCGTGCGCACCACCGAGGCGGCACTCGCGCTGGGTGCGCGTTACGGCGTGGAGCTGCCCATCACCGAGCAGATGGCCGACGTGCTGGCCGGGCGCAAGGACGCGCCGTCGGCCATTCGCGACCTGATGAACCGGCGGCAGAAACTGGAACACGCATAGTGGCCTTCTTCGACAAGCTGAAAACGGGTCTGTCGCGCACGGCGCAGCAGCTGGTGGGCCGCTTCGACGAGCTGGTGCGGCGCGCGGACACGCCCGAGGCGCGCCAGCGGACCATCGACGTCGACACCGCCGAGGCGCTGGAAGAGATCCTGATCATGGCCGACGTCGGCGTCGCCGCCACGGGCGAGATCGTGTCGGCGGTGGGCCGCCGCGCCCGCCGGGGCGAGAGCCTGCGCGACCTCGTGAAAGAGGAGATCCTCCGGGTGCTGGAGGCCCCCACCTTCGCCCCGCGATCCGGAGGGGCTACGGCGGGCTCGCCCGCGGCAGGCCCGCCCGAGGTGGTGCTGATCGTCGGCGTCAACGGCGTCGGCAAGACCACCACCATCGGCAAGCTGGCCAACCGGCTCAAGCAGGACGGGCGCACGCCGCTGATTTGCGCCGCCGACACCTTCCGCGCCGCCGCGGTGGACCAACTCCAGATCTGGGCCGACCGGGCGGGCGTCGACATCGTGCGGGCGCGCGAGGGGTCCGATCCCGCCGCCGTCGTTTTCGATGCCATCACCGCCGGCAAGGCGCGCGGGCGGGACGTGGTGCTGGTCGACACGGCCGGACGGCTGCACACGCGGGCCAACCTGATGGCCGAACTCGACAAGATCCGCCGGGTGGCCGCGCGCGAGGTTGCGGGCGCACCCCACGAGGTGCTGCTGGTGCTCGACGCCACGGTGGGGCAGAACGGCCTGGCGCAGGCGCGCGAGTTCACCAGCGTGGCGGGCGTGACCGGCATCGTGCTGACGAAGCTCGACGGCACGGCCAAGGGCGGCATCGCGGTGGCCATCGCGCACGACCTGGATCTGCCGATTCGCTACGTGGGGGTTGGGGAGGGCGTGGACGACCTGCTGCCGTTTGCGCCGCGCGAGTACGTGGACGCCCTGTTCCAGGAGAAGTGGTGACCGACGCCGGCTACATGAAGCGCGCCTTGTTCCATGCGCAGCGGGCAGCCGGCATGACGACGCCGAATCCGCTGGTGGGGGCGCTCGTGGTCACCGCCGACGGCGTGGTGGCCGGCCAGGGCCGTCATCGTCGGGTCGGCGAGCCCCACGCCGAGGTGCTGGCGATCGACGACGCCGGCGCGCGCGCCCGCGGCGCCACGCTCTACGTGACGCTCGAGCCGTGCTGTCACCAGGGTCGCACCGGGCCGTGCACGCGGCGCATCATCGAGGCGGGCATCGCCCGCGTGGTGGCGCCCATCCAGGATCCGAACCCGCGGGTCCGCGGGCGGGGGTTCGCCGAGTTGCGCGCGCACGGCATCCAGGTGGACACCGGCGTGCTGGCCGCCGAGGCCGAGCGGCTGAATGCCGCCTTCATCCTCGTGCAGACCGAAGGGCGGCCCCTCGTGGTGCTCAAGGCCGCCACCAGCCTCGATGCCCGCATCGCGGAGCGGCCGGGCGCCCGCACCCCGCTGACCTCGCGCGAAGCCAATCGCCGCACGCATGCCCTGCGCGCCTCGGTGGATGCCGTGGCCGTGGGATCCGGCACGATGCTGGCGGACGATCCCCTGCTGACGGTGCGAGAGACCTTTCGTGACAAGCCCCTGCCGCGCGTGGTGTTCGACCGGCGCTTGCGCACGCCGCCCACCTCGCGGGTGTTCTCGACCCTCGACGCAGGGCCGGTCATAATGATCACGGGTGCCGGGAACCGGGACCGCCAGCGAGCCCTCGAGGCCGCCGGCGCCACCGTGATCGAGGGCTCGGGCGATCTGCGCGCCGACCTGCGGCTGCTGACGCCCCTCGGGATCTCGTGCCTGTTGGTGGAAGGCGGCGCCGCGCTGCACGCCGCGCTCTGGGAAGCCGGTGTCGTCGATCGGGTGCACCTGGTCGTGGCGCCCCGCGTCCTGGGCGACGCGGGCGTGAAGGTGTTCGACGGGCTCCCGGTGCCGTTGTCGAGAATGGCGGCGGTGCGCGTCGAGGCGCTGGGGCCGGATACGTGGATGGAGGCAGATGTTTACGGGCATCGTTGAAGCAATGGGCACCCTGGCCGAGGTGAAGAACACCGGCGGCGGGTTTCGCGTCCGCATCGAGACCGACCTGGCGGACGCCATGAAGCTGGGTGACAGCCTCGCCGTGAACGGTGTGTGCCTCACCGTGATCCTCATCGACGGGCGGCACGTGCTCGCCGATGTGGGCCCCGAAACCTCGCGCGTCACGACGCTGGGGCTGCTGCAGCGCGGCCAGACCGTGAACCTCGAGCGCCCCATGCGCTTCGATGGCCGGCTCGGCGGGCACTTCGTGCTCGGGCACGTCGACGGTGTGGGCGCGGTAGAGGACATCCGGCCCGAGGCCGAGTCGCGTTGGCTCACCATCGCCTTTCCCGCCCCGCTCGCGGCGTATTTTATCCGCAAGGGATCGGTGGCCGTCGACGGCATCAGCCTCACCGTGGCGGGCCTCGGCGAGCGCCAGTTCGATGTGCAGGTGATCCCGCACACGTGGGCCCAGACCACCATGCACACCTTGCGCAAGGGCGACAAGGTGAACGTCGAATGCGACATGATTGGCAAGTACGTCGTGCGCGCCATGGAACTGCGGACGCAGGGCTAGGCAGATGACACAGAAGGCTACCTCGCCCATCAAGATTGCCAAGGGATCCCGTCCGCACCCGCCGTTTGCGCGGGTGGAGGACGCCATCGCCGCCATCCGGCGCGGGGAGATGGTGATCGTCGTCGACGACGAGG
The DNA here is from genome assembly GCA_964372085.1 of uncultured Bifidobacteriaceae bacterium. Lineage (GTDB taxonomy): Bacteria > Acidobacteriota > Vicinamibacteria > Vicinamibacterales > UBA2999 > 12-FULL-67-14b. Next base: position 7,270 of record CAYJPQ010000107.1, read on the forward strand.
ATCGCGAGAACGAGGGCGACCTCACGATGGCCGCCGAGAAGGTGACGCCCGAGGCCATCAACTTCATGGCCAGGCACGGGCGCGGCCTCATCTGCCTGCCCATGACGGGCGAGCGCCTCGACAAGCTCGAGATCCCGCTCATGGTGACGAAAAACTCCACGAGGTTCGAGACGGCCTTCTGCGTCTCCATCGAGGCCAAGCGCGGCACGAGCACCGGCATCTCGGCGGCCGATCGCGCCGCCACCGTGCTGGCTGCGATCAACCCCAGGACCAAGCCGGCCGACCTGGCGCGGCCAGGGCACATGTTCCCCCTGCGCGCGCGCGAGGGCGGGGTGCTGGTGCGCGCGGGGCAGACCGAGGCCGCCGTCGACCTGGCGCGCATCGCCGGGTTGCAGCCCTCCGGCGTCATCTGCGAGATCATGAACGAGGACGGCACCATGGCGCGCGTCCCCGCCCTGGCCAAAGTGGCCCGGCGGCACAAGCTGCTGATGATCACCATCGCCGATCTCATCAGCTACCGGATGCAGACCGAGGGCCTCGTCGAGAAGGTGGCGGAGGCCGACTTGCCGACGGCGGTCGGGCGCTTCCGCATCCATGCCTATCAGGGCCTGATCGACCAGGAAACCCACGTCGCGCTGGTGTGCGGCAAGATGGGTGACGGCAAGGACGTGCTCGTGCGCGTCCACTCGAAGTGCCTCACCGGCGACGTGTTCCACTCGGCCCGCTGCGACTGCGGCGACCAGCTCGACACGGCCTTGCAGCGCATCGCCGCCGCCGGGCGCGGCGTGCTGCTGTACCTCAACCAGGAGGGCCGGGGCATCGGCCTGGCCAACAAGCTCCGCGCCTACGAGCTGCAGGACCAGGGCCTCGACACGGTCGAGGCAAACGAGCGCCTCGGCTTCAAGCCCGACCAGCGCGATTACGGCATCGGCGCGCAGATCCTGCGCCACCTCGGGGTGCGGACGATGCGGCTGCTCACCAATAACCCTCGCAAATTCGTGGGGTTGCAGGGATACGGGCTGGCGGTCGTCGAGACCGTCCCGCTTGAAATCCCCCCGTCGGCCACCACGCGCAAGTACCTCAGGGTCAAGAAAGAGAAGCTCGGCCACCACCTCAAGTCGGTTTGACGATTCTTCTGAAGTTCATGTAGGATAAGGGTTTGCGCGGCGGAGGTTCGTCCTCGCCGTGATGGCCCATGTTCGACGCGCTCAGTAACCGCCTCCAGGACGTCTTCCAGTCAATCAAGGGAGAAACACGTCTCACCGAGGCGACGGTGGAGAACGCCCTCCGGGAGATCCGGCTGGCGTTGCTCGAGGCCGACGTCAACTTCAAGGTCGTCAAGGCGTTTGTCGATCGCGTGCGCGATCGGGCGATGGATCAGGCGGTCCTGAAGAGCCTGACCCCCAGCCAGCAGGTCGTGAAGATCGTTCGCGACGAGTTGCTGGCGCTCTTCGGCGATGCGAAGGGCGGGCTGCAGGAGACCTCGGCCCGGCCGCGGGTGATCGTGATGCTCGGCCTGCAGGGCTCGGGCAAGACGACCACGACGGGCAAGCTGGCGAAGTGGCTGGCCAAGCAGGGCCGCCACCCGATCGTGGTCTCGACCGACGTCCGGCGGCCGGCCGCCATCCAGCAGCTGGCCATCGTCGCGGGGCAGGCTGGGGTGCGGGTGCACGATCCGGCCGGCGAGATGGATCCGGTCGTG
>CAYJPQ010000108.1:0-8786 GCA_964372085.1 uncultured Bifidobacteriaceae bacterium
GGGGGCCCCCCGGGGGCGCCGTACCCCCCCCGGCCCCCCCGGGGGCCAGGGGCGGCGGCCCACGCGCGAAGCGCGCCCACCCGGGGCCTCGCGCCACGCCTACGCGCCCGTTGGGCGCGCCTTGATCTTCAGGCTCTTCACCTTCCTCGCCAGCGTGTTCCGATGCACCCCGAGCGCCTTCGCCGCGCGGCACAGGTTGCCGTCGCTCGCGTGCACCACCCGGCTGATGAAGCGCTTCTCGAACTCGCGCTGGGCCTCCTCGTAGCGGATGCCCTTGTCGACCATCTCGGTGACGAGCTGCTCGAGCAGGTCACGCACGGGCGGTGTCCAGGTCGCGGCCGGTCAGCCGGCGGTAGGCGTCGAGATACTTGTCGCGCGTGCGGGCCACCACCTCGTCGGGGAGCGAGGGCACCGGCGGCTGCTTGTTCCACTGGATCGACTCGAGGTAGTCGCGCACGTACTGCTTGTCGAAGCTCGGTTGCGGGCCGCCCGGCGCGTACTGGTCCCGGGGCCAGTAGCGCGACGAGTCGGGCGTCATCATCTCGTCGATCAGCAGCAGCTCGCCCTCGTCCGTGAGGCCGAACTCGAACTTGGTGTCGGCCAGGATGATGCCCTTCGACTCGGCGTGGGCCACCCCGTAGGCGTAGAGCGCCAGCGTGAGCCGCTTGAGGCGGGCCAGCAACTCGCCGCCCACCACCGCGGCCGCCTCGGCCTCGCTGATGTTCTGGTCGTGTCCCGACTCCGCCTTGGTGGCCGGGGTGAAGATGGGCTCGGGCAGCCGGTCCGATTCCCGCAGGCCCGGGGGCAGCGCGATGCCGCACACCTGGCCGGTGGCCTGGTAGTCCTTCCACCCCGATCCCGACAGGTAGCCGCGGGCCACGCATTCCACGGGCAGCGGCGCGGTCCGCCGGGCCAGCATCGACCGGCCCTCCAGCACCGCGGCATGGGCCCGGGCCGCCGCCGGATACGCGGCCAGGTCGGTGGCAATCAGGTGGTTGGGGACGATATGCCGCGTCTGGGCGAACCAGAAGGCCGACAACTGGGTGAGCACGCGCCCCTTGTCGGGGATGCCAGACCCGAGCACGTAGTCGAAGGCCGAAATGCGGTCGGTGGCGACCAGCACGAGGCGGTCGTCCACCGCGTAGACGTCACGCACCTTGCCCTTGCGGACGAGGGTGAGGCCGTCGAGTTGGGTATCAAGAAGCGGTTGTGCAGGCACGAGGGGCTCGCGAGGCGAAGGCCACATGGTAGCGGTGACGGGCGGCGGGCGCAAGACGCCAAGAACAAGGGGTGCCCGCCCCGCGCGACACCTCATGTAGTATGGACAGTAGTTTGCGCACCGTCGTTCGCACGCTGATCGTCATCGGGCTGGCGGTCGGCCTCATCGCGCTGTTCCTGCGTAACGCCGACTTCTCGCGCGTGTGGACGGCGATGCTGGCGGCCCGCGTGGAGCTGATCCTCGCGTCGGTGGCGCTCACGGTTGTGACCTATCTGGTGCGGGCCGAGCGCTGGCAATACCTGCTGGGGCCGCTCGGGCCGACGCGATTTTCGGTGGTGCTCCGGGCCACGGTGATCGGGTTTGCGGCGTCGGCGCTGCTGCCGGCGCGGGCGGGCGAGGTGATTCGGCCCTACCTCGTGGCCCGCCGCGAGGGCCTGAGCGCCACGGCGGCCTTTGCCACCATCATCGTCGAGCGGGTGCTCGATCTGGTGGCGGTGTTGCTGCTGCTGGCGGTGTACTTGATCTGGTTCGACCCGGGCATGGAAGCGCGTGATTCGGCGGTGTTCCAGGCCATTCGCTTCGGGAGCCTCGTGATGGCCCCGGTCGCCCTGGGGGCGCTGGGCCTGATGTTCTTCATGGCCGGCCATCCCGAGCGGCTGCACGAATGGCTGCTCAAGGCCGAGCGGGTGCTGCCGGCGAGGATCGCCGCGGCCATCGCGCGGTTCGTGAAGATGTTTGCCGAGGGCTTCGCGGTGGTGCGCCGGCCCGAGCGGCTGGTGGCGGCCCTGGCCTGGTCGCTGGTGTTGTGGGTGGTGATCGCGGTCGGCATCTGGACGGTGGCGCTCGCGTTCCACATCGAGATGCCGTTGACCGGATCCTGGCTGATGCTGGCGCCCCTCGTGGTGGGCGTGGCCGTGCCGACGCCCGGCGGCGTGGGCGGGTTCCACGAGGCGTTCCGGCTGGGCGCCACCGCCTTCTTCGGCGCAGACAACGACACGGCGGTGGGCGCGGCCATCGTGCTGCACGCCATCTCGTTCGTGCCGGTGGTGCTCGTCGGCGTGTGGTTCACCATCCAGGACGGGCTGCGCCTGGGTGGCATCGCGCAGATGACCGCCAAGGGAGACCTCGGGTGAAATGTCCATTCTGCGGTGAGCTGGGTGACAAGGTGGTCGACTCGCGCGAGAGCCGCGAGGGCGACGTGATCCGCCGCCGCCGCCAGTGCCTCAACGAGGCCTGCCGCAAGCGCTTCACGAGCTACGAGCGCATCGACGAGATCCCCTACATGGTGGTGAAGAAGGACGGCACGCGCGAGCGCTTCGAGCGCCAGAAGCTCGTGGCCGGCCTGCTCAAGGCGTGCGAGAAGCGCCCCGTGAAGGTGTCCGACATCGAGGCCATCGCCGATCTCGCCGAGCAGCTGCTGAACGACCGGCCCGAGCGCGAGATTGCCGGCAAGGACCTGGGCGCGCTGGTGATGCAGGAGCTGAAGCGGCTCGACCAGGTGGCCTACGTGCGGTTTGCCTCGGTCTACCGCGACTTCCGCGACGTGGACGACTTCGTGCAGGAAGCCCGCGCGCTCAGAGGGAACAAGGAGTAGGCGCCGCCCGTGGCGACCCCCAAGCCCCCGAGCGCGTCTTCCCGGCCGGCGGTGACGCCGCCGACTGCGCCCGCGCGCCGCCCGTTCCGCGACAACCCCCGCCTCATCCTCGCCGGCATCGTGATCCTCATCGCCGTCCTGGTGGGCATCGCGGTCGTGGCGGAGCGCACCGCGCGGCTGTCGCCCGACTTCCTCACCGAGGTGGTCCTCGGCGCCCTCATCGCCACCGACGTCACGATGCTCGTGGCGCTGCTGTTCGTGCTCGCGCGCAACGTGATCAAGTCGGTGTTCGGCGACGCGAGGGGGCTGCCGTTCGGGCGGTTTCGCGCCAAGCTGGTGCTGGCCTTCCTGGGCCTCACCGTCATTCCCTCGGTGCTGGTGGCCATCGTCGGCAGCCAGGTGGTGCTGACGGCGGTGGATCGGTGGTTCAACGCGCCGATGGAGGAGATTCTGTCCGGCGCCAACAGCATTGCGGCCGACTACTACCAGGAGCGCCAGCGGCTGGTGGCCGACCAGGCGGCGCGCCTGGCGGGCACGGTGGGCGCGGCCGATGCGGCGGTGACCAACGTGTCGGTCGTGCGCGACGCGGTGTTTCCCGAGGTGACGGGCCAGCGCATCGGCATGGTGCAGGTCTACCGCGTGGTGCGGGGCGCCGAGGGCGCCGTCGACACGGTGCCGGTGGTGGACGTGGCCTCGCCGTCGATGCCGCAGGGGTTGGGCCGCGCGTCGGCCGACCGGCTGGCGTCGCGGGCGGTGGCGGGCGCCGACGTGGCGCCGGTGTTCGAGCCCGTCGCGGGCGGCGGCGAGCTGTTGCGCGTGGCGGCCACTGTCAGGGGCGCGGCCGGCGAGGTGACCGGCGTCGTGGTGGCGACGGCGTACCTGTCGGGCGACCTGGCGGACCGCTCGCGGCGCATGACCAAGGCCTACGAGGACTACTCGCAGTTGCGGGTGCTTAAGCAGCCGCTGGCCGGCGTGTACGTGTCGTTCTTCGTGATGGTGACGCTGCTCATTCTCGTGGGCTCCACTTGGATGGGCCTGTACCTGGCCAAGCGGATCACGCGGCCCGTGCAGATGCTGTCGGAGGCCGCGCGGGAGATCGGCGCCGGCCATTACGACCAGCGCATCGCCTACGAGGCCACCGACGAGTTCGGGTCGATGGTGGAGGCCTTCAACACGATGGCGGCCGAGGTGGCGTCGAGCCGACGGCGCATCGAGCGCGCCACCTCGGACTTGGAGCGCAAACACGAGGAAGGCGAGGCCCGCCGCCGGTACATCGAGGCGATCCTCGAGCGCATCGCCACGGGCGTGGTCTCGATCGATCGGGCGGGCCGCATCGGCACCATGAACCCATCGGCGCAGCGCCTGCTCGAGCTCGACGCGGGCGCGGTGGGACGGCCCGCCGTCGACGTGTTCGCGCGACCCGACCTGGCGCCGATCAATGAGGTGCTCGACCAGGCGGCGCGCGCCAGGGTCGACTCGTTCGCGCAGGAAGTGGCGCTGGTCCGCGACGGCCGCGAGCGCCACGTGGCCGCGGCCGCCACCCGCCTGGCGGGCGTCGACGGCGGCTTCGACGGCACCGTGCTCGTGGTGGACGACGTGACGCCGCTCATCCGGGCGCAGAAGGTGGCGGCCTGGCGCGAGGTGGCGCGGCGCCTGGCGCATGAGATCAAGAACCCGCTCACGCCCATCCAGCTGTCGGCCGAGCGCATGCGGCGCAAGCTGGGCGACATCGCGCCGCCGCTACAGGACCTGGTGCAGGAATGCACCTCCACCATCATCGGCGAGGTCGAGTCGCTCAAGGGCCTCGTGGACGAATTCTCGCAGTTCGCGCGGATGCCCGCGCCCCGGGCGGTGCCCACCGAGCTGCACGCCCTACTGGGCGAGACGCTGGCGCTCTACGACGGGCTCTTCGCGTCGCTGGTCATCGAGCGCCACTTCGATCCGGCGGTCACCCAGGTGCGCGTGGACCCGGAGCAGATGAAGCGCGTGATCATCAACCTGATTGACAACGCCATCGAGGCGATGGGCCGCGAGGGCCTGCTGGTGATCGAGACCGCGCGCGACGCGCCCAACAGCCTGGTGCGGGTGGTGGTGGCCGACACGGGCCCCGGCATCCCCGAGGCCGAGCGTGACAAGCTGTTCCTGCCGTACTATTCCACCAAGGGGCGCGGCAGCGGCCTCGGCCTGGCCATCGTCCGGCGCATCGTCGCCGAGCACGGCGGCAGCATCGAGCTGGCCGACAACGTGCCCCACGGAACCCGGTTTACCATCGAGCTGCCCATCTGATGCCGTCGATCCTTGTCGTTGATGACGAACCCGGCGTCCGCTCCTCGGTGAGCGGCGTCCTCCAGGACGAGGGCTTCAGCGTGGAAGCCGTCGGCACGGGAGAGGAGTGCCTCGAGCGTGCCAGCACGGGCGGCTACGACGTCATCGTGCTCGACATCTGGCTGCCGGGCCTGGACGGGCTGACCACGCTGCAGCGGCTGCGCGAGCGCAAGGTTGACTCCCAGGTGGTGATCATCTCGGGCCACGGCAACATCGAGAGCGCCGTGCGCGCCATCAAGATGGGCGCGTTCGACTTCGTGGAGAAGCCGCTCTCGCTGGAGAAGACCGTGCTGGTGGTCCGCAACGCGCTGCGCCAGCGTGACCTCGAGGCCGAGAACCGCGTGCTGCGCGCCCAGGTGGATCGCCAGCAGACCATGGTGGGCGAGAGCGCCGCCATGGCGTACCTGCGCGAGCAGGTGGCGATGGCCGCGCCCACCAACGGTCGCGTGCTCATCCTCGGCGAGAACGGCACGGGCAAGGAGCTAGTGGCCCGCACCATCCACCAGTTAAGCCGGCGCAAGAACGGCCCGTTCGTCGAGGTGAATTGCGCGGCCATTCCCGAGGAGCTGATCGAGTCGGAACTGTTCGGGCACGCGCGGGGCGCCTTCACCGGCGCGGTGGCCGACAAGCCCGGGCGCTTCGAGCAGGCGAACGGCGGCACCATCTTCCTCGACGAGATCGCCGACATGAGCCTGAAGACGCAGGCCAAGGTGCTGCGCGTGCTGCAGGAGCAGGTGATGGAGCGGGTGGGCGGCACCCAGCGCATCAAGGTGGACGTGCGGGTGCTGGCGGCCACCAACAAGGACCTCACCGCCGAGATTCGCGCCGGGCGGTTCCGCGAGGACCTGTACTTCCGCCTCAACGTGGTGCCGATCTTCGTGCCCCCGCTTCGCAACCGGCAGGACGACATCGGGCCGCTGGCCGATCACTTCATGGCCATGCTGGCGGCCGAGTACGGGCGCCGGCCCAAGCGGCTGGCCCCCGAGGCGGCCGCCCGGCTGCGGCAGTACGCGTGGCCGGGCAACGTGCGCGAGCTCCGCAACGTCATCGAGCGGCTGATGATCATGGTCGCCGGCGACACCATCACCGCGCAGGACCTGGCCTTCCTCGGCCGCGACGGAGGGCCCGAGGCGCCGCACGACGAGGGCCCGGCCGTGCCGCTGGCCGAGGCGCGCGAGCGCTTCGAGCGCGACTACATCCTGCAGACCCTCGCGGCCCAGCAGGGCAACATGTCGCGCACCGCCGACGTGCTCGGCGTGGAGCGGTCGAACCTGTACAAGAAGCTGCGCGCGTTCGGCATCGCGCCTCGCAGTGAGAAGTAGACGCAGGCCGCGAAGAATACCGAGAACACGAAGAAAGACCTATTGTTTGAAATGCTTCGTGTCTTCGTGTTCTTCGTGGCTAGTCCGATCGTAGTCGCGCCTCGAGCACCTGCTGCGACGAGAAGCCTTCGAGCTGCAGGAAGTACTCCGCCGTCTGCGTGAGCGCGGCCGACGGCACCAGCCCCACGATCTCGCTTTCCAGCACCTGCACGCCGTAGCGCGCGGCCTCGCGCTTGACGAGGTCGAACACGCGGAACATCGGCGTCTTCTCGTAGTTGGTCAGGTTCATCGACACCTGCACGATGCCGCGATCCTCCAGGGGAATGCCCATCGCCTTCACGTAGCGCAGGCCGCCGCTGCTCTGGCGAATGGCCGCCGCAATCTTCTTCGCGACGTCCAGCCGGTTGGTGGCCAGGTTGATGTTGTAGGCGATGAGCGGCATGCGCGCGCCCACCACCGACGCGCCGGCCGACGGGTGCGGCGCGGCCGGGCCAAAATCCGGCGCCCACTGCCCCTGGGCCATCTTTGCCGCCAGGCCTTCGAACTCGCCCCGGCGGATGTCCTCGAGGTTCTTGCGCGAGGGATTGGTGGCCGCCTCCTCGTAGAGGAACACCGGCACGCCGAAGCGGGCCGCCACGTCGGCGGCCACCGTCCTGGCCAGCGCGACGCAGCCCTCCATGGTGACGCCCTCGATGGGGATGAAGGGCACCACGTCCACGGCCCCCAGGCGCGGGTGCTCGCCGCGGTGCGCTCGCAGGTCGATCGCCTGCACCGCGCGGGCAAACAACACGCGCACGCCCTCGGCCACCGGGCCGGCATCGCCCGCCAGCGTGAACACGGAACGGTTGTGCGCGCCGTCCGACTGCACGTCGAGCACGCGCAGGCCCGGCACCGCCCGCAGCGCATCGGCAATGCCCGACACCACGTCGAGCCGCCGGCCTTCACTGATGTTGGGGACGCATTCGATCACAGCCATGGTCATTGCTTCTACCACAGCTTGGGCCCCCAAGTGCTATAATCACCGGTACTTACCCATGGTCGACCCGCTTCCGTCAGGCCCGCGGCCCGCCGAGGCGCCCACTGGCGCCGATGACGATGTGCGGATTGAGCAGTTGCTGGTGACGGGTCTCGACCATTACTTCGCCGAAGAGTTCGAACAGGCCATCAACGTCTGGACGCGTGTGCTGTTCCTGGACCGCAGCCACGACCGGGCCCGCGCCTACATCGATCGCGCCCGCAGCGCGCAGGCCGAGCGCCAGCGCGCCGGGGAGGCGCTGGTGCATCAGGGCCTCGACGCCTTCGATCGCGGGGAAGTTGCGCGCGCGCGCGAACTGCTGAGCGACGCGCTCGACCAGGGCGCCTCGCACGATCTGGCGCTGGGCGTGCTCGGCCGCATCGACCGCCTCGACGTGGGTCCCGGCCGCGTGGCCGGCACCGTGCCCGGGGAGGCCAGGCGCCGCGGCACGCTGGTGTCGAGCCTGGTGGCCGGCCGGCCCCAGCGCGACGGCGGCACCCGGCCCGCGCGGCGGTTCTGGATGGCCGCGGCCGTCGTCCTGGCCGTCGTCACCGGTTTGGCCGCGTGGCTCGTGGCCTCGCCGTCGACGCCGAACCTGTGGCCGCCCGCCTTCGCTCCAGAGACCATCGTGGCGCTGCCGGCGGCGTCGGCGCCGCTGCCCGTGCCCGCGCCAACCGAGATCCATGTCACGCAGGGCCGCGAGTTGTTTGCGGCCGGCAAGCTCCGCGACGCGCTGCGCGCGCTCGACCGCGTGCCGTTCGGCGATTCGTTGCGGCCCGAGGCCGAGCGCCTTCGGGGACTGATTCAACGTGAGCTCCTGGCCACCTCGGCGCCCGGCGCGCCGGCTGCGGCCCCTGCCGTTCCCCCTGCAGCTCCGCCCAACGAATGAAGTGTCCGAAGTGCGGCTACCTCGGGTTCGAAACCACCGACCGATGCCGGAATTGCGGGTACGACTTCTCGCTTTCGCCGTTTGACGACACGCCGGAACTGGCGCTGCAGACGCCCGAGCGTTCGCCGGAGGGCGCGTCCGACTTCGAGCTGCCGTCGATGACGACCCAGGCCGACTCGCTCGCCTCTGGCACGCTCGATCTGGATCGCCTGTTCGGCGCGGACGAGAAGGGGCCGAGCCCGCCGGCGGCGAGCGGCCGCGCCCGGACCCCGCCGCCCAAGCCGCCCGCAGCGATGACACTCGAGGCTGAAGAGCCGGCTGACGATACGGTCTACGTGCTGGACGCTGCCGATGCACCCGCTGCACTCGCTGCACCCGCTGCACCCGCTGCACCTGATGCACCCGCTGCACCTGATGCACCC
>CAYJPQ010000109.1:0-8714 GCA_964372085.1 uncultured Bifidobacteriaceae bacterium
CTCACCGGCCTCACGGCCCGCCAGTTGCAATGGTGGGCCAAGCGGAAGTTGTTCCTGCCGTCGGTGCCCTCGCACCGCACCGACGCCGGCGGCTACAGCGAGCGGCGCTACTCGCCCATCGAGTTGCTGGAGCTGATGGTGCTGGCCGACCTGCGGCGCAAGGGCTTCACGGTGTTCCAGATCCGCCGGCTGCTGCAGACGTTAAAGACGCGCTTCAACACGCGGCTGTACGAAGCCATCGAGGGCGGCGGGCCGGTGACGCTCTTCCTGGACGGCCCCGACATCTACGCGCGCTCCGAGAAGGGCGACCTCTACAACATCCTCGACAACGCCGCGCAGCCGCTGTTGATGGTGGGCGCCGAGCTGCGGCTGCGCCAGCTCATCGCGCGCGAACGACCGGCACGTCGACGCGCGAAGGGAACTCCGGCGTCCGATAAACGCGGTGCGTCGCGGCCCTGAAGTCGCCTTCCTTCGCCTCGAAGATGTTGGGGACGAAGGTCTGCGGGTTGCGGTCGATGATCGGGAACCACGTGCTCTGCACCTGCACCATGATGCGGTGGCCCTTCTTGAACGTGTAGTTCTGCGTGTGCAGGCTCCACGTGTACTCCAGCACCTTGCCGGGCTCGATGGGCGAGGGCTTCTCGAAGCTGGTGCGATAGCGCCCGCGGAACACCTCGTTCGACACCATCAACTGGTACCCGGCCAGCTCCCAGTTGGTGGGGTGATCCTCCGGGTAGACGTCGACGAGCTTCACCACCCAGTCGGCGTCGCTGCCCGTGGTTGACGCAAACAAGTGCGCCACCACCTCGCCGGCAATGGTCACGTCCTGATCGAGCGGCGCCGTCTCCCAACTGAGCACGTCGGGCCGATCGTCCACGAAGCGCTGATCTTCCACCAGCCACGTGGACCACTTCGACCCGCCGGAGAAGTAGGTGGGCTGGATGGGCCGGTGCCGATAGGGCACCGGGTGCGCGGGGTCGGAGACGAACTCGTCGAAGTCTCCCGTCAAGCCTCCCGCTCCCGTCAAGCCTCCCGCTCCCGACACGATCAGCGCCTCCGCGGGCCCAAGCAGCAAAGCCCGCGTCTCCGTCCGCGCGGTGGGCGGCCACTGGTCCCATCGCCGCCACTCGTTGGCGCCGGCCTCGAAGGTGAGCGCCTGCGGGAAGTCGCGCGGGCCCTTGTCCTTGAGGTAGTGCGCGAAGAACGGCGCCTGCACGCGGTCGCGGAAGTACTCCGACGTGTTACTGCCGAACGAGATGGCGCCCAGCGCGTCGCCCCGGCCATTGGCCCAGCCGCCGTGACGCCAGGGGCCCACCACCAGGTAGTTGAGGCCCGCGGTGTCGTGCCGCTCGAGCGCGTCGTAGATGGCGATCGGCCCGTAGAAGTCCTCCTGGTCCCACCATCCCGCCACGTTGAGCGTGGGCACCTTCACGCTCGTGAGGTGCGGGATCATCGTCTGGCGCTTCCAGAAGTCGTCGTAGTCGGGGTGCGCCACGTAGTCGTTCCACGTGGGAATCCGGCCGTGCAGGTACTTCGCGTTGACGTTGGCCAGCGACCCCAGGGCGAGATACCAGTCAAACGTGTCGTAGCGGTCGAACGAGAACTGCCGCACGTCCTTGCCGCTCTCCATCATCGCGGCGTACTCGAAGCCGTAGCTCAGGCGGAAGGCGCCGTTGTGGTGGAAGTCGTCGCCCAGCCACATGTCGGCGGGCGAGGCCTGCGGCGAGACGGCCTTGAGCGCCGGGTGCGGCTCGAGGGCCCCCATGACGGTGGTCCAGCCGTCGTACGACACGCCCAGCATGCCGACGCGCCCGTTGTGGTTGCGCACGTTCTTGAGCAGCCACTCGATGGAGTCGTAGGTGTCGGTGCCTTCGTCGATGGCGGCGTCGCCGGCCGGAGCCTGCCCCGCCGAAGCTCCAGGGCGAAGACGGGCGGGGCGCTGCATGACGAAGTCGCCTTCCGATCCGAACTTCCCGCGGATGTCCTGGAACACGAAGATGTAGCCCTCGTCCGCCAGTGCCTTGAAGTAGGCGTTGAAGTTGTTCGCCGAGCCCACGATGCCGTAGGGCGTGCGCTTGAAGATGATGGGCAGCGGCTCACCGACAGAGTCTGCCTCGCCGGAGCCTTGGCGAAGGCGGGGCGTGAAGATCTTGGTGTGCAGCCGCGTCCCGTCGCGGGTGGGGATCATCACGTCGCTCACCTCGAACCGGTCGGCAGGCGAGGAGGTGGCCTGCTGAACCTGCGCTGGCGCCGCCGTGACCACGAGGGCGGCAACGATGGCGAGGAGGAACGCCGGCGGCGCGTGTCGCTTCATGGCGATAGCTTACGACAACGACGGGAGGGGGATCCTCCACGGGAGATAGATACTTGAGGGGAACGGGATCCCTGACGGGACTGTCTGTTGCAGGGATCCCGTTCCCGCCTGGATCAGCTAAATCTTCTGACGGAGCATCGGGAAGACCTTCTCCAGGTCGTCCGCGGGGCGGGGAATCACGTGCACGCCGATGAGTTCGCCCACGCGGCGCGCGGCGGCGGCGCCGGCGTCCGTGGCGGCCTTCACCGACCCCACGTCGCCCCGGACGATGGCCGTGACGAGGCCGGCATCAACCTTCTGCCAGCCCACGAACACGACGTTGGCCGTTTTCACCATGGCGTCGGCGGCTTCGATCATGCCCACGAGCCCGCGTGTTTCGACCATTCCCAGCGCTTCGCCAAACGTGTCGGTCTTAGCCACGGACGTAGTCTAGATCGAATCTTGCCGGGAACGGGATCCTTGACGGGAACGGGATCCGTGACGGGAGGAAGCTGCTCATCGGGATCCCGTCAAGCCTCCATTTCCCGTCAAGCCTCCAATTCCCGTCAAGATTCATTCTCCCGTCAAAGGGAAAGGGAAAAAGGGGACAGTCCCCTTTTTCTGTTGCGCTAGGCGCGCACGATCCCCCGGAATGCCGCCGCCGTCACCTGGTAGCCGGGGAACACCTTGGCCGCCGTCGCGGCTTCGGCGCCCAGGTGTTTCACCACCACCTCGCTGAACACGTCGCGGAAATCGGTTGTGACCGCCAGGTCGCGACCCTCGAAGCGCTGACTGGCACCCAGGCCCGGCCACCGGCCGTACACCTCGCGGCCCTTCACCGGGCCGCCGATGGCGAACATGGCGTTGCCGTGCCCGTGGTCGGTGCCGCCGCTGCCGTTCTGCGCCACGGCGCGCCCGAACTCCGACATCGTCAGGACCACCGTGTCGGCCATGCGCTCGCCCAGGTCCTCCACCAGCGCCGCGAGGCCGCGCGAGAAGTCGTCCAGCCGGTTGGCGATCTGTCCCGTGGCCGCGCCTTCGTTCACGTGGTGGTCCCAGTTCGTGCTCTCGGCGAACGCAATCTCGAGGCCCACGTCGGCCTTGGCCAGGCGCGCAATCTCCTGCAGGGCCTGGCCAAACGGCGAGCGCGGATACACGGCGCCGTGGGCCGGGCGATAGACCCCTGCGGTCTTCTTCGCGAGCGTGCGCATGGCGTCAAAGGCCTCGCCGGCCGTGCTGTTGAGCGACGGGTCCTTCGCGGCTTCGTACAGCTCCTCGAACGACGTGCGCGCGCTCATGTCGTGCACCTCGAACTCGGCGGTGCTGCCCATGGCCAGCGCGGGCGCAGCGCCCTGCAGCGTCCGCGGCATCTGCCGCGTGAGCGCAATGGCGCGGAGGGGCGAGGCTTCAGCCTCGCCCGCCGCGGCGGCGAGGTACCGGTTCAGCCACCCATCTCTGGTGCTCTTCACGCCCGGCGTGGCCGACTCCATGTAGTCTTGCGCGTCGAAGTGCGACCGCGTGGCGTCGTGCGATCCGCAGGCGTGGACGATGGCGAGATGGCCCTGGTCCCAGAGGGGCTTGAGCGGGGCCATGCGCGGGTGGAGGCCGAAGAAGCCGTCGAGGTCGAGCGCGGCGTCCGCGCCGCCGGGCTTGCGAATGGCGATGCCGGGCCGCGCACGGTAGTACTCTGCCTCGCCGTACGGCACCACCATGTTGAGGCCGTCCACGGCGCCCCGCTGGAACACCGTGATGAGCAGCTTCTTGCGCGCACCGGCCGCCTCCACCGCGCGCGAGAGAAACGAGGGCGCGAACCCCAGCGAGATCATCGCCATAGCCCCGGCCCTGAGAAACACTCGCCTGTTCGTCATGTCACACTCCGTGTGGAACCTTCGTGTGGAACCCTCGTGAGGAACCCTCGTGAGGAACTACCGTCGTTGAAACTCCGGCGCCCCAATCTTCAGCGCCAGGGTTTGTTCGGACGACAGCGGGATACGCACGCCCCGGAGCCGGTTGTCACCCAGCCCCACGGCGAAGTTCATGCGCGCCACCAGCGCGCCCGACGACACCCACGAGACGGCCGTCTCGCCCCAGCCCGTGGGCGGGTTGCAGAAGTACGGGGGCTGGCCCATCTCGCGCAGCTCGCGCACCAGCGGCAGGGCGTTCTGGATGTCGGCGCCGGTGGCGCGCAGCGCGCTCACCACAAACTCGAAGGGCGTCTTCACCTTGGCGCGCATGGCCTCGGGCGCAAAGAACTCGGGCGACGTGATGATGGTGCGCACCACCTCGCGAAGGTCACCCTTTGTGGCCGTGAACCGTGCCGCGGCGCGGTCCACCAGCGCCGTGGGCGGCGTGTCGCTCACGAAGCGCACCGCCAGCTTCGTGGCGATGTAGCGCGCCGTGGACGGGTGCGCCGCCAGGATGTCGAGCACCTGCAGGCCGTCGCTCATGCCGCCGCCGGCCTTGATCGCATGGCGCAGCACCGTCTTCTCGCCGCGGTCGTGCATCGACTCGTCGAAGCGGAAGCCGCCGGGTTCCCCTGGCGCGCCCATGGTCCAACCCGTGAAGGCGCGGGCGACGTTGACGATGTCGTCCTGCGTGTAGCCGCCGTCGACGCCGAGCGTGTGCAGCTCCATCAGCTCGCGGGCGTAGTTCTCGTTTATGCCGGTGGCGCGGCGGGTGAACGGGCCTTGCTGACGCCTCCCGTCAAGTGTCCTTCTCCCGTCCTGTGGCTGCCTCCCGCCTCGGGCGGAACTGAAGTTCCGCCCCTCCTCCCGCGCACTGAGGTTCCGCCCCTCCTCCCGTCCGCCGCCTGCGGCCGGCACCCCGCTTTGCCAGTTATCGAGGTAGAAGAGCATCGCCTCGCTTTTGGCGACCGCTTCGAGCATGTCGCGGAAATTGCCGAGCACGTGGGGCCGGATGGCCTCGCGCTCGTACTGGCCCACCCAGACGCGCTCGGGACCCTTGCCGGCGAACACGTTGAAGTGGTTGAACCAGAAGTCCACCAGCACTTCCTCGAGCTGCCGCTCGCTGTAGACCGCGCGCAGCAGCTTGGCCGCGGCGAGGTCGGTGACGATTTGCTGATCTTTGCGGCTCGCTTCGCTTATCTGAGGCCTGGGTCCTGGGTCCTGGGTCTTGGGGTCTGTTGCTCCCGATCCCTGAAGCGCCTTCCGTTGCTCCAGGCGCGCGGGGATGTGGTACTCGCGCGCCAGGGTGTCGGGGTCGAGCAGCAGCGTCTCGAGCCGCGCCAGCCGCGGCTGCAGGGCGGCGTCGCTGATGCGCGAGGGCGCCAGTTGCTGCCCGATCCAGGCCTCGAGGCCCATGGCCTTGACGCGCTCCACGTCCCCGGGCCGCGCCCCGAAGGTCAGGCGGCTCACGGCGTGGCTGACGGCGGCGTCTGTGGCGGGAAGCGTGGACGAGCCGCCGGCCGAGGCCGGCATCTGCGCGGCGGCCAGCACCACGACCAGGGCAGGCGGCACGAGGCTGAACGCGGAAAGGAAGCGGGAGCTCAACATGGGATAACCTCTACTTGCCAGTTCGACTGGAGATCCCGAGAGATCGTTTAACCTCCCCTCAAGGATCAACTCCCCTCAAGGATCAACTCCCGGCATGCCGCTGAAGCTCGTCCCCGCCGTCGGCCCTGTCCTCGACCAGGTGCTCCACGACACCCACGCCCTGTGGAGCGACGGGTTGTCGCGGGAAAACTACGCGCGGTCGTGGGCGGCGCAGCTCAAGACGGCATGGGGGGCCGGGCACCTCGACCGCGTGGCGCTCGTGGACGGCGAGCGCGTGTTGTCCAGCGCCAAGCGCTACGACCTGTCGCTGCGCTTCGACGGGCGCATCCGCCGGGTGCTGGGCATCGGCGCCGTGTTCACGGCCCCGGGCTACCGTGGCCGCGGCAGCGCGCGCGAGCTATTGGCGCGGATCCTCGAGGCGGCCGTGGCCGAGGGCCAGGAGTTTGCGATGCTCTTCTCGGAGATCGCGCCGGCCTTCTACGAGCGCCTGGAGTTTGTCCCCGTGCCGCTCACCGAGTGGCGCATCGAGGTGGACCAGAAGGGCGGAGGGGCGCCGGCCATGCTGGTGCGGAGCGGCGACGACCGCGACCTGCACGCGGTGGCCGAGATGAGCGCCATGCGCGCCGTGGGCGCGCGGCTCGCGCTCGATCGCAGCGAAGACTTCATCCGGTTCGGGATCACGAGGAAGCGGCTGCTCTCGGGGCTGGGCCCGCCGGGCCTGCGCGACACCGAGTTCCTCGTGGTGGAGGAGGGCAGCCAGGCCGTGGCGTACCTGGTGTGCACGTCGCACGAGGGCCGGTGGATGATCGAGGAGGCCGGCGACCGCGACCCCGCCGGCGCGCGGCTGGGCGCCATGCTGCAGGTGATGCTGGCGCGCCACCCCGGCGAACCGTTGCCCGAGATTCGCGCCTGGTTCCCCCAGTCGCTGGTGCCGCCGCAACTGCGCGTCGCCGCCGCGGTGCCGGCGCAGGACGTGCTGATGATCCGGCCGCTCAAGGACCGCATGCTACCGCTGCCTCCGCTGGCGGCGGAGGAAGTGGTCTACTGGCGCGCGGACTATTTCTAGAGGCGGTCGCCTTCGGCGGCGGGCCTACGCTTTGCGGCCTCCCAAGTCGAAGACCCCTGACTTGTTGCCCGACTTGAGGTAGCTCGTCAGGCACTCGCGCGAGCAGAACACGCCCGCGTCCTCGGTGTTGACATGGGTCGTCAATCCCTGCGTGTCGGCCGGCGTCACTTCCTGGCGCCTGAGCTCCCAGATGTTGTACGACTGGCCCTTGGGGAATGCTTCACCGCACTGTTTGCATCGCATGCTGGTTAGACCTCACGGCTGCGCGGTGAGTTTAACGTCAACCGCCTTGGTTTCGCCCTCGGCCAGCGAGAAGGCCGCGGCCTTGTCCTTGATCGTGGCCAGGAACTCGGGGTCGCCGGCCTGGCCGTCCTCGAGGCCCTGCAGCGCCACGACGAGGTACGCCTCGCTGGGCGGCAGCGCCGTCACGCGGTACTGGCCCTGCTGGTCGGGACGGGCGGCCCTGATGAACCGGGACTGGTAGGTCCAGAGCGCCTCGTCCTCGGGGAACACCACCACCGTGGCGTCGAGCAGCGGCTTGCCTTGCGCATCCGTGACGAGGCCCGACAGCGCGCTGGTCTTCTTCGTGAGCACCACCTGCAGGCCGGTGACGGCCTGCCCGGCGGGAAACTCCACGGGCGTGTCGGTGATGTCGTCGCCGTTCAGCGTGACGGCCTTCAGCGTCCAGCCCTGCGGGGCGTTGGTGCGGATGAAGCGCGCCTCGGTGAGGTTGGTCAGCTCGAAGGTCCAGTCGTCGGCCACGCGTCCGCCGCCGCCCCCTCCGCCCAGCGCCTGCGTGTCGGCATTGGCCACGCGGGCCGCGATCTGCAGCTGCTGCGGCCGGAAGTCGAGCGCGTCGCCCGTGTCGCTCACCACCGTGCCGGTGGCGCGGGCGCCAGCCGACGTCACCAGCAGCAGCCCCTCCACGTCGTCCATGCCCACGGTGAGATCCATGCGCGCAAACTCGCCATCCGCGCGCTGGCCCGTGCGCGCCTGCACCTGGTAGCGGCCCGGCGCGACATTGGTCATGCGGAAGGCGCCGGTCTGATCGATGCGGCCGCCGCCGCCGCCCTGCATGAGCGCGCTGCGGCCCCCGCCCGCCGCGGTGCCGGGCACGAGCATCACCACGCCGCCGGCCGCCGGCGACCCGTTCGATAGCATCACCTGGCCCGACAGCTTCACCAGCTTCGTGGCGATGAGGCCAAACGACACGCCGGTGTTCTCCTGCGACACGGCCAGCGTCACGCGCGAGGCCTCGGCCACGTTGGGCGTGCCGGGGAAGTAGGTGGCGGCGTAGCCCGAGGCTTCGCCCATGGGGTCGGTCACCTCGGGGCCTGCCGTGCGGAGCATGGCGCTCACCACGTATTCGCCGGGCGGCAGGCCAAACAGGCGATAGTGGCCCTGGTCATCGGTGGTGTCGCGCGAGCTGGCGCCCGGGGCGGGCATCAGGCGGCGGGCGCCCGCGGCGTAGCCGTAACGCATTGCCGTCACCGTGGCGTTGGCCACCGGCTCGCCAAACTCGTCGGTGATGCGGCCGCCCAGCACGCTGCCGCGCGGCAGCGCGATGTTCACCTTGTCGAGCGTCTGCGCGTCGCCCAGCTCGATGGGCGTGCCCGATTCGGATGGCCGGCGCTGCCCGTACTGCAGCGTGACGAACCCGCCCTTGCTGGCGCTCATCGTGTAGCGGCCGGCCGGCAGGTCCCTGATCTCGAAACGACCCTGCGCGTCGGTGGTGGCGATGCGCGACTCGCGCGCGTCGGGCGACGACACGCGTACCTGCGCGCGGCGGATGGGCGCGCCCGTGTCGGCGGCCATCACCTGGCCGCGAATCACCGAGGTGCCC
>CAYJPQ010000110.1:0-8525 GCA_964372085.1 uncultured Bifidobacteriaceae bacterium
GCGCCGGGGCTTTAGCCCCGGCGGCATGGCCGGGACTGAAGTCCCGGCCCTCCAACACCCCGGCGGCGGCCGCGACTGCCAATCATGCCCCGCGCGCCGCGGCCGCCTGGAGGTCTGTCAGGTCCCGTCAGCGGACGGCGAAGCGATACGATGCGCGCGCGAAGACGCGCAGCCGGTCGCTTCCCGCCCCGGGGCCGTCGGCGAAGTCCCAACCCCGCTCGACGCCGACGTGGAACTGCGTGCCGTAGTCGCGCTCGTACCCCAGCACGAGACTCTCGGCCCAACGCCGTCGGTCCGGATCGTGCTGGACGAGCAGGCGCACGTAGGTGGCGTTGTCGAAGTGCCACGCGGCGCGTGTCCGCACGAGCCACAGCCTCTGCGCGGGCATCTCCGGCGCGTCGCCGAGGAACTGGCGGATGAGCGTGGCCGAGACGCTGCCCGACCGGCCCACGCGGAACTCGGTGGACCCCTGCCACTCGACGAAGGTCACGACCGTGCTGCGGTCCGTTGCCGCCAAGTCCGTGTCGTATCGAAGACGCGTGCCGGCCTTGACGCCCGTTCCGATGTCGAGTCGCGGATGCGGCCTGGAGCGCATCCGGCCCTCGAAGCGGCTCATGTGGTGGGTCCGATCGCGGAACCGCTCGGCGCGGATGCGCTGGCCGATCCACACGTTGGTGTCGCGGGTGAACTGCGTTTCGATGTGCGGGAGCCATTCGAGATCGGAAAAGCGTCCCGCCGCGTCCCAGCTCGAGACGACCTGCAGCATCGGGTTCACCCACTGCGTGGGTCCGCCGGTCCGCCGCCAGTAGCGACCCGCGTGGGCCACTGACTGCAGCAGGTCGCGGCGGGGGACGAAGCCGATGTCGGTCTGGAAGTCCGCCGGGATCGCGCGAAGCGCCAGCTCCAGGAAGCTCTCGCCCGTGTTGCGCGCGATGTCGAAGTAGCCCGCGACCGCGCCGCGCGCCGCGCCATCCGGGTCCGTCGTCCGGCTGGCCGCGATCTGAGCCGTGGTCGTGACCTGCCCGCCGAGGCGCAGCTGTGCATCGGCGGCGGCAACCGTGTTGCGCAGGCCGCCTGGTCGGTCGCGGTGGGTGAGCGTGAAGCCGGCCTGCGAGCTCGTGCGGTGCTGGCGCAGGACGCGCAGGACGGCGCTGGATCCGTCCGCCGCGCCGTCGAAGCGATCCTGCGTCGTCCAGATGGCACCGACGAACGTCCCGGCGGGCGCGGCCGTCAGGCGCACGCCGGCGCGCGGACGGACGATGGTCCGCGTGTGGACGAGCCGGAGGGGGTCGCTCACGAAGTTGGCCGGCGGCGTCGTGAGCTGGTCCGCGCCGTCGAGAAAGAAGGGCCGCTTCTCCGGGTAGAAGAGCGCCCAGCGCTCGTTGGCGGCAATCTGCGCCGTGTCGGCCTCGACGAAGCTGAAGTCCGGGTTGATCGTGGCATCGACGCGTGTGCTCGATCCGAGGCCCGCCCGCGCCGTCAGGCCGGCATCGTGCGACCAGGCAGCCGACTGGCCGCCACCGGCGGCCGCAGCGCTGACAAAGGTGGGAATGGCCTCGATGCGGGCGCCGGCGCGGGCCGATTGCATGCCGGCGAGCGCGCCGAACTCCGACAGCATCGCGGTCCGCCGGGCGCGGGACAGCGGCGCCCACCAGTTGTCCTCGCTGCGCCGGCCGATCGTGCGGGAGAAGTTGACGGCCCATGTGTCGGGCGACGAGCCGGCCACGAGCGTGGCCAGGGGCAGCGCGATCTCCACCGTGAAGTGGTCGGCGGCAAGGGCGCCCGCCGACTCGACCACGCCATCCCAGCTCGGGTCCCACTGGCGCGACCAGATGCCGTCGTACTGGACACCGAGCGGGTTGAACTGGAACGCGAAGGCGCGCGTGCCCGTGCGCAGCGGATCGATCCAGATACCGACAAGATCGGCGGCGGCCGCAATTTGATCGCGCGGCGTGTGGACCGCCCGGACCTGGGCCATCGTCCGGTCCCACGCACGAAACGCGACGTACAACCGGGCGTCGTCCCTGGCGACCCAGACTTCGGTCGCCTCCGAGGCGGGTGCGCCTTCGTCGGGCTCGCGCTGCACGAAGCCGTCGAGGCGCACGGCGCCGGCCCATTCCTCAGGAGCCATGTGCCCATCGACGGTGGGAGGGCGGGGGGTGCGCGGCACGTGCGCCACGCGCGGCGGCGCGGACGCGGCGGCGGCGTGCCCGTGGGCGTGGTGGCTGGCGAGTGCGCGATCCTGCGCAGCGCCAGACCGCGGGACCGCGCCGATCAGAACGAACACGACAAGCAGGGACGTCAGGCGACTCATACATCGATCTCCTTTGTGATCAGACGGAAGTATTCGTATTGATGTTCATCGATACATAGGACCAAAAAAAAGGCGCCCGTCAGCCGAGGGCGTGCAGACCGTCGCCGACGCGCATCCTGAGGGCGGCGAGCTTCTCGCGAGCCACGGTGTAGTAGGCCCACACGCCCTGCCGCTCGACGTGGACCAGCCCGGCCTCCCGCAGGATCCGCAGGTGATGCGACACGGTGGGCTGCTTCACGGGCACGGCAGCCTCGACGTCGCAGACGCACACGCGCCCCGGGTTCGCCGCGAGCACGGCGAGAATCTGGAGCCGGACGGGATGTGCCAGCGCGGCAAGGTCGCGGGCGAGCCCGCGCGCCGCCTTCGGCGTGAGCGCGGGACGCGGATCCGGATCGCAGCAGCGTTCGCCGCGCGCGCGCGGCGCCGGCGAAGACGCCTCAGCAGTGGACTTGGCGGACATGTGGCATCCTGGCGTGCCCGCGGCCGTCACCACGACGGCCCGGTTGCCACGCCAGTCCGGCACTGTGCCACAAAAATCCATGGATGTAAAAACTATACAACCTCCGCTGGCGCGCCGGGGCTTTACCCCGGGCGGCACGGCCGGGACTGAAGTCCCGGCCCTCCAGAATCCCGGCGATTCGGCCGGGACTGAAGTCCCGGCCCTCCAACACCCACCTACTGCCCGATCCAGGCGGTCAGGCGGGCCTTTTGCTCATCCGTTGCCGTGGGCAGCGGCTCCAGCCGCCACGGGCGGCCGGGCTCGGCGCCCAGGGTGACGGTAACCCGCGTCAGCTTCTCGCGACGGGCCACCAGCACCGACACCTTGTCGCCGGGCTTGTACTGATCCATGCGTCCCACCAAACCGTCGGCTCGCACCCGCACGTCATCAATCGCCAGAATCTCATCGTCCACGTTCAGGCCCGCCTCGATGGCGGGCGTGCCGCGACGGACCGAGGTGACGATGAGGCGGCCGCTGTCGTTGCGCGTGCCGGCGCCGATGAAGGCGCGGGCGTTGGCCATGTCGACCGGACGGAAGCGGAGCCCGAAATACTCGAGTGCCTCGGTGTAGTCCAACTCGTCGGTCGACTCCGCCGCCCGGGCAAACCACGGCCGCAGGTCGATGCCCGCCGCCACCTCGCTCATCACCTGGTAGAACTGCTCCGGCGTGTAGCCCTTGTCGCCCGAGTAGCGCTGCATGGCCAGCCGCATCCCCTCGTCCAGGGTCTTCGCGCCGCCCGTGGCGTTGCGGATCCTGGCGTCGAGCAGGAACGCGATCACGGCGCCCTTGGGGTAGTAGTTGATCGACGTGTTGGCCGTGTTCTCGTCGGGACGGTACTGCTTGATCCAGGTGTCGTAGGACGACATGTTCACCGGCGTCACCAGGCGTCCAGGCGTCGACTGCACGGCCTCGATGTGCGACGACAGACCCTCGAAGAACTCGTCGCGCGTGTTGAGGGCGGCGCGCTTCACCAGCACGTCGGCGTAGTAGTCGGTGAAGCCCTCGGCCACCCACAGCGTCTCGACGTAGTTCTCGTTCTCGTAGTCGAAGGGCCCCAGCTCCACCGGGCGCAGGCGCTTCACGTTCCAGTTGTGGAAGTACTCGTGCGCGATGAGGCCCAGCCAGCCCAGGTAGCTGCGGCGCGTGCGCGTCGTGAAGCGCCCCGACATGCCGAGGAAGCTGTTCTTGTGCTCCAGGCCGCCGCCGGATTCCACCACCATGTTGAGGAAGTAGTAGTGGGGGTACGGGAACGAGCCCATCACGCCCCGGCCGGCCTCGACGATCTTCTGGACGTCGGCCGCGGCGCGGTCGGCGTCGAAGAACGACGGGTCACCCTCGAGCACCAGCGCGTGCCTCTTGCCGTCCACGGTGAACTCGCGCACCACCGGGTTGCCGATGATGATGGGGCTGTCCACGAGCGTGTCGAAGTCGTCCGCGCGGAAGGTGTTGGCCGCGCCCGCCACCGGCACGAGCGGCGTCTGCACGCCCTTCCAGGCCGCCGGCAGCTCCACGCGCACGTCGTGCGGGCGCGCCTGGCGCGGCTCGACCAGCGTGACGAAGGTGGGCGCGCCGTTGAGCATGGCGAAGCCCGCCTCCACCCAGTTGTTGCGCACGGTCATCTCGCGGCTGTAGACGCGGTAGCTGAACGTCACCGACGCGGCGCCGCCCGTCGTGACCTTCCACCGGTTCTTGCGCGACTTCTCCACCGCCAGCGCGCGGCCATCGGCCGAGGCCGTCACCCCCTCGACGTGGCGCTGGTACTCGCGCACCAGGTACGAGCCCGGCGTCCACACCGCCATGTAGAGCTCCACCTCGGGCCGGCGGCCCGTGGGGACCACGGCCTCCACCTCGACGTAGTGCGTCTGGGGAGCGGGGAAGCGGAGCGTATAGCGAATGGGCTCTGGCGCCTGGGCCTGCAGCAAGCTGGATGGGGTCATGAAGAGGGTGAGGGCGCACGCTGTGAAGGCGAGGATGGAACGGGTCATCGAGACATTCTACAGGCCAACACACAACGGTGCTAACCTAGGCGAAGCAAGCATGTCCCTTCAGCTTGGCCTTTTCGGCGGGGCGCACGCCACCGGCCGCGGCCTCCTGACAGCGAGTGAGTTGGTCGACACGCTCAAGACCTTTGAGTGGCAGGGTCGTCCGACCAGCCTGTCCTCGATCGACAGCGGAACCGGCGTGATGGTTCCGGTGCTCACAAACGAGTTCTGGACAAGCAGGCAGCGGGCCGCCAGCAGCCTGCATGAGATCTCGTACCGGGCCTGCTTCAAGCCCCAGTTGCCGGCGTTTTTCATCAGTCGCCTCACGCGGCAGGGAGATGCCGTGTACGACCCCTTCATGGGGCGTGGGACCACCGTTCTGGAAGCCGCGCTCATGGATCGCGTGCCCATGGGGTGCGACGTCAACCCGCTGAGTCATGTCTTGGCCCTGCCCAGGCTGAATCCCCCGTCGGTCAGCGCGGTAAGCCATCGGCTGAATGCCCTCGACTTGAGATGGAGTGGGGACACACCCGATGAACTTCTGGCGTTCTACCACCCAACGACGCTGTCGGAGATCTGTTCGCTTCGACGCTACTTGCTCTCGCGCATGGCGCAAGGGACCGCGGACGCCGTTGACGCGTGGATCCAGATGGTGGCGGTCAATCGATTGACAGGCCACTCCAGCGGCTTCTTCTCCGTGTACACGTTGCCGCCCAACCAGGCGCTGTCGGTTGACGCTCAACGGAAGATCAACACCGATAGGGCACAGACGCCTCCCTTCCGTGACGTCCGCAAGATCATCATCAAGAAGACCAGGACGCTTCTTGGCGACATCTCACACGACACCCAGGATCGCTTGGCGGCTCGCCAACGAGAGGGTCGTTTTCATGTCGGCAGTTGCGCCGATGCGTTCTGGGAGCCAGGCATCGTCGACCTTGTTGTCACGTCGCCGCCCTTCCTGGACGTGGTGAATTACGCCGGTGACAATTGGCTCAGGTGCTGGTTTTGCGGTATCGATGCCGCCGGTGTTCCTATTGCCGTCCCCAAGAGGCTCGATGACTGGCGATCGTTTGTCGGTGGAGTGTTCGTGCAACTCGCCAGGCTCCTCAAGCCCAGCGGGTACGCGGCGTTCGAGGTCGGGGAAGTACGCGCCGGAAAGATCCGGCTTGAAGAGACCGTGCTCCCGTGTGGAGTCGATGCCGGCCTGGTTCCAGTCGCGGTGGTCGTCAATGCCCAGACCTTCTCGAAGACGGCGAACATCTGGGGAGTCTCGAACAATACGAAGGGCACGAACACGAACCGCATCGTGCTCTTTCAGAAGCCTCGATAGGCCGGCCTCTGGCACGGCGCCGCCCCACTCAGGCCAGCGGCGCCAGGTCGTGCAGCACCCGTGAGATGGCCACCGCGCGAATGCGCGGCGCCAGGGGGAACGTGCGGTCGCCCGCGTGGATCACGTCAAGGCGTGAGAGTCCCAGGTCTTTCAGCGCCGTTCTCATCGACGGCGTGACAGCCGGCGCCACGGTTCGCTTGATCTCGAAGCCGATCCGGGTGCGGCCGCGAACCACGAGCAGGTCCAGCTCGGCGCCCGCGTGCGTGGCCCAGAAGTAGCACTCGTCCCACCGCGCGCGCAGCCGGTCCACCACGGCGCCGATGGCAAAGCCCTCGAACGACGCCCCGACCTTGGGGTGCCGTTCGAGATCCTCGCGCGTCCCCAGGTTGAGCAGGGCGTGCAGCAGGCCACTGTCCGCCAGGTAGACCTTCGGCGACTTGACCTGCCGCTTGCCGAGGTTCTCGTGCCAGGGGAGCAGGATCCTGACGACGAACGTGGCGGCCAGCAGGTCGAGATACCGCCGGACCGTCATGTCGGACACGCCAAACGACCGCGCGAACTCCGAGGCGTTCCACACCTGCCCGTGGTAATGCGCCAGCATCGTCCAGAAGCGGTGCAGGGTCGTCGAGGGAATCGACACGCCAAGCTGCGGCAGGTCGCGCGCCAGGAAAGTGCTGACGAAGTCGAGCCGCCAATCGAGGCTGTGCTGGCCCGACCGCGCCAGGAACGAACGGGGAAAGCCGCCGCGCAGCCACAGCGGGTCGAGCCTTCCAGCGCCGACCTCGTCCAGCGAGAAGCCGCCCAGCTCGTGGAAGGCCAGCCGGCCCGCCAGTGATTCGGACGATTGCCGGAGCAGGTCTGGCGACGCGCTGCCCAGCACCAAGAACCGGGCTGGCGACCGCGGCCGGTCGGCCAACACGCGCAGCACGGGGAACAGCTCGGGCCGCCGCTGGACCTCGTCGAGGATCACGAGGCCCTTCAGGGACCGGAGCGCCAGCATGGGGTCGGCCAGGCGGGCCACATCAGCGGGGTCCTCCAGGTCGAAGGCGGTCACCGGCCCCGTCCACGACCGCCGGACGCCGTCGGCCAGGGTGGTCTTGCCCACCTGCCGCGGCCCAAGAATGGCCACGGCCGGCGACCGCCGGATCAGCTGCCGGACTCGCCGCAGGTGCCACGGGCGGTCGATTTCCATACCTTGAATTATCAACTATGCGTGTTGATTTTTCAAGGTCAAGAAACCGGTCTCCCGGGCGCCAGGCGGGCCTCAGCGCTTCAGCCGCGGGATGAACTTGGTCAGCCCCTGGACGGGTCCCACCTCGCCCGCGTAGACGTTGCCCTGCGCGTCGACGGCCACGCCCTCGCCCATCGACCCGTACCCGCCCATGCCCGACGCCTGCTTCGACACGTGCTCGGGCACGAAGTACCACACCTCGCCCGTGCGCGCGCTGCCCACGCGCAACCCCTTGCGCCAGCCGGGGTTGTAGTTGTCGTCCGACTCGGAGTCGATCGCATACAAGGTGTCGTCGCGCGTGATGACGAGGCCGCTGATGCGGCTGAACTGGTACCACGTGTCGAGGTGCGTGCCTTCCTGGTCGAAGATCTGGATGCGCCGGTTGCCCCGGTCGGCCACGAACAGGCGGCCCTTCGAGTCGAACGCCAGCGAGTGCGGCCCGCGGAACTGGCTCGCACCGAAGCCGAAGGTGCCGAAGGTCTTGATGAGCTTGCCGTCGGGCGACCACTTGGTGATGCGGCCGACGGCGCCCGGCTGGTCGGGCGTGTCGAGGTACTGGGCGTTGTGTGCCTCGGCCACGAAGATGCTGCCATCGGGCGCGATGATCACGTCGTTGGGCTCGGTGAGCTTCGCGGGGGGGTCGCCCGCCTCACCCGGCGTGCCGATGGTGAGCAGGAGCTTGCCCTGCGGGCTGAACTTCAGCACCGTGTGGCCCTTGCCTGCCGCGTCGGGGAACTGCTTCAGTTCGTTGGCGTTGGCCGACCGCGCGTCGACCACCCACACGTTCCCCTGCTTGTCCACGTCCATCCCGTGCGGCCACAGGATCAGGCCCGCGCCGAAGCTCTGCACCACCTTGCCGCTGGGGTCGAGCTTGACGATGGGGTCCACCTTCGAGCCGGCGCACGAGTTGGTGCCGCAGCGATCGCCGGCCCAGATGTGCTTGCCGTCGACGTCCACGGCGACGGCGCTCACCGATCCCCACTTGCGCCCGTCGGGCAGCGTGCCCCAGTTCCGCACGGTCTCGTACGGGTTGGGCAGGTGGTTGATGGGCGCCACCGCGGCGTGCTCGGGCGGCCCGGCGGCGCCGCGCGGCGCCCCCGCCTGTGGCGCTGGCGCCTGGGCCCCGAGAGCGCCTCCCACGCGGATTAGCAGGGCGGAACAGACAAGGG
>CAYJPQ010000111.1:0-8400 GCA_964372085.1 uncultured Bifidobacteriaceae bacterium
GCTGCACCCGCTGCACCTGCTGCACCTGCTGCACCCGCTGCACCCGCTGCACCTGCTGCACCTGCTGCACCCGCTGCACCTGCTGCACCCGCCGCTGACTTCGAGAAGGCCTGGCGCAAGTGGCTGCACGACGGCATCGTTGCCGGCACGGCGGCGCAGCCGAAGGCGGTGATCCTGGCGCCCGACGTGGCCACGCGGCTGGGGGCGGTGACGGCGGGGGTGGACGGCGTGGAAGTGAACTTCCGCCGCGACCCCACCATTTACGACGGGCGCTTCGCCAACAACGGCTGGCTGCAGGAGCTGCCCAAGCCCATCACCAAGCTCACGTGGGACAACGCGGCGCTGGTCGGGCCGGGCACCGCCGAGCGGCTGGGCCTCGCCAACGGCGACATGGTGAGCCTCGAGCAGGACGGGCGGTCGCTGAAGGTGCCGGTGTGGATCACGCCGGGCCAGGCGCAGGACGCCGTCACCGTGACGGTGGGCTACGGCCGCATGCGCGCCGGGCGCGTGGGCAACGAGGCGGGCTTCAACGCCTACGCGCTGCGCGGGTCAACCACGCCGTGGTTCGGCGCGGCCACGCTGGCGAAGACCGGCGACACTTACGAGCTGGCCTCGACGCAGGACCACTGGTCGGTGGAGGGCCGCAACATCGTCCGCGCGGCCACGCTGGAGGAGTTCAAGCAGAACCCCGCGTTCGTGAAGACGATGGAGCACGGCAAGCCGCTCGACGGCCGCATCTCGCTCTACGCCGACAAGGAATACACGGGCGATGCGTGGGGCATGGCCATCGACATGAACGCCTGCACGGGCTGCTCGGCCTGCGTCGTGGCGTGCGTGGCCGAGAACAACATCCCGGTGGTCGGCAAGGCGCAGGTGAAGACCAACCGCGAGATGCACTGGCTGCGCATCGATCGGTACTTCGCGGGCAGCCTCGACACGCCCGACACGTATTACCAGCCGCTGCCCTGCCAGCAGTGCGAGAACGCGCCGTGCGAGGTGGTGTGCCCGGTGTCGGCGACGGTCCACAGCGACGAGGGCCTGAACGACATGGTCTACAACCGCTGCGTGGGCACGCGGTACTGCTCGAACAACTGCCCGTACAAGGTGCGGCGCTTCAACTTCCTGCTCTACCAGGACTGGAACACGCCGCAGTTCGCGCTGCAGCGCAACCCCGACGTCACGGTGCGCAGCCGCGGCGTGATGGAGAAGTGCAACTACTGCGTGCAGCGCATCAACGCGGCGCGCATCCAGGCGAAGCGCGAGGAGCGCGCGATTCGCGACGGCGAGATCGTCACCGCCTGCCAGGCGGTGTGCCCGGCCGACGCCATCGTCTTCGGCAACATCAACGATCCGAACAGCCGGGTGGCGAAGCTCAAGGCGAGCTCGCGCAACTACTCGATGCTGGACGACCTGAACACGCGGCCGCGCACGACGTACCTGGCCGCGGTGCGCAACCCGAATCCGTCGCTGCCGTCGAACCCGACGGTCGGCGGCCACCAGGCGGCCACCGCGTCGCACGAGCCGAGCGAGCAGCACTGATGAGCAACCACGTTCACGCCTCGTCCACGGCGGTCCTGGACGTGCCGGTCGTCGGCCCCGGCCAGAACTTCGAGACCGTCACCGAGTCGGTGGCCCAGATCCCGCTGTCGACGCGGACGCCGCTGCCGTGGATCGCGATCTTCGCGACGGCACTCGGCCTCTTTGGCATCCTGCACCTGGCGCTCGGCTACCTGGTGATGACCGGCATCGGCATCTTCGGGACCAACCAGCCGGTGGGCTGGGCCTTCCCCATCATCAACTTCGTCTGGTGGATCGGCATCGGCCACGCGGGCACGCTCATCTCGGCCATCCTGCTGCTGTTCAAGCAGCAGTGGCGCATGTCCATCAGCCGCTTCGCCGAGGCGATGACCATCTTCGCGGTGGCCTGCGCGGCCATCTTCCCGGTGTTCCACACCGGCCGGCCGTGGCTGGCGGCCTACTGGCTGTTCCCGTATCCCAACGCGATGGGCCTGTGGCCGCAGTTCAAGAGCCCGCTCATCTGGGACGTCTTCGCCGTCTCGACCTACGCCACGGTGTCGATTGTGTTCTGGTACGTGGGGCTCATCCCCGATCTGGCGACGATGCGCGATCGCGCGGTGACCCGGTTCAAGAAGGTGTCGTACGGCATGTTCTCGCTGGGCTGGCGCGGCTCGGCGCGGCACTGGCACCGCTACGAGGTGGCCTCGCTCATCCTCGCGGGCCTCTCGACGCCCCTGGTGCTGTCGGTGCACACGGTGGTGAGCTTCGACTTCGCTGTGTCGCTCATCCCCGGGTGGCACGCCACGATCTTCCCGCCCTACTTCGTGGCGGGCGCCATCTACTCGGGCTTCGCGATGGTGCTCACGCTGGCCATCCCGATCCGGGCGGCCTACGGCCTGCAGAACCTGATCACGATGCGCCACATCGACAACATGGCGAAGATCATGCTGGCGACGGGCCTCATCGTGGGCTACGGCTACACGATGGAGGCGTTCTTCGCGTGGTACAGCGGCAGCCCGCACGAGCGGTTCATGATGTGGAACCGGATGTTCGGGCCGTACGGCTGGTCGTACTGGACGCTCATTTCGATCAACGTCGTGATGGTGCAGTTCCTGTGGCTCAAGCGCGTGCGCCAGAACACCGGCCTGCTCTTCGTGATGTCGCTCATCGTGAACGTGGGCATGTGGCTCGAGCGCTTCGTCATCGTCGTGACCTCGCTCGCCAACGATTACCTGCCCTCGTCGTGGGGCTACTACAAGCCCACGATCTGGGACTGGCTGCTCTACGCGGGCACGTTCGGCCTGTTCCTCACGGCGTTCCTGCTATTCGTGCGGTTCGTGCCGATGATTTCGATGTTCGAGGTCAAGACGCTGCTGCCGCAGGGCAAGGTCAAGGCCGAACACGGATCCCACTAAGGGCCGCAGATGACGCAGATGACACAGACTGAGAATCCGCTCTACGGGGTGATGGCCGAGTTCGACTCGGGGCAGGCGCTCGTGGACGCCGCGCGCCGGACGATGGCGCAGGGGTTCACGAAGGTGGAGGGCTACACGCCCGTGCCGATCGAGGAGCTGAACGACATCATCCACAGGACGCGAACGGTGCTGCCCAGGCTGGTGCTGGCGGGCGGGCTCGTGGGCATGGCCGCTGGCTTCGCGCTGCAGTACTGGGCGGCGGTCATCGAGTACCCGATGAACGTCGGCGGCCGGCCGCAGGCCAGCTGGCCCTCGTTCATCGTGCCGTCGTACGAGCTGACCATCCTGTTCTCGGCGCTCACCGCGGCCATCGGGATGATCGTGCTGAGCGGGCTGCCGCAGCCCTACCACCCGGTGTTCAACGTCGAGCGGTTCTCGATGGCGAGCTCCGACAAGTTCTTCCTGGTGATCGAGTCGGCCGATCCGAAGTTCGAAGCGCGCGGGACCACCGAGTTCCTGCAGGGCCTCGGGGCGAAGGGAGTGTACGACGTTGCGGCGTAACCTGTTGATCGTGGCGCTGATTGCGCTCGTGTCCGCCGGCTGCCGGCAGGACATGCACGACGCGCCCCGGCTCGAGACCTACGAGGCGAGCGCGTTCTTCGCCGACGGCCGCGCCTCGCGCACGGCGCCGGCGGGCACGGTGGCGCGCGGCTGGCTCCGCGAGGACGAGGCCTTCCACACCGGCAAGGTGAACGGCCAGTTCGTGGAGCAGTTCCCGCTGGCGGTGTCGCGCGCGGACCTGGCGCGCGGGCAGGAGCGCTACAACGTCTACTGCACGCCGTGCCACGGGAAGATCGGCGACGGCAACGGCATGGTGGTGCAGCGCGGCCTGCGGCAGGCGGCCTCGTACCACCAGGACCGGCTGCGGAACGAGAAGGTGGGCTACCTCTACGACGTGGTAGCCAACGGGTTTGGCGTCATGCAGGGGTACGCCGAGCAGGTGCCGGTGCGCGACCGGTGGCTGATCATCGCCTACGTCCGTGCGCTGCAGCTCAGCCAGCACGCGTCGATCGACGACGTGCCGGCCGACCGCCGGGGTGCGCTCGAAGCCCTGGCCGCGGAGAGACGCTAGTGATGGCTGCGACGACTGAAACCTACCAGGCGCCCGAGGCGCTGCTGCCGGGCATGCGCCGGTTCGGCATGGCGGCGGCGGGCGTGGGCCTGGCGCTGGTCGGCGCCGGCTTTGCGATGGGGTCGGGCCTCGACCGCTTCTACCAGGCGTACCTGGTGGCCTACACCTTCTGGATGGGCATCGTCCTCGGCAGCCTCGCGCTGCTGATGGTGCAGCACCTCACGGGCGGCGCGTGGGGCGTGGTGCTGCGCCGGCCGCTCGAGGCGGCGGTGCGCACGCTGCCCTACATGGCGGTGCTGTTCCTGCCCATCGTGTTCGGCATGCACTCGCTCTACGAGTGGACGCACGCCGAGGCCGCCAACGACCCGGTGATTGCCGCGAAGGCCGCGTACCTGAACACGCCCTTCTTCCTGGTGCGGCAGGCGATCTACTTCCTGGTGTGGGGCACCATCGGCGCGCTGCTGACGAAGTGGTCGGCCGAGCACGACCAGACCGGCGACCCGGCGCTTGTCGGCAAGATGAGCGTCGTGTCGGGCGCGGGCCTGGTGATCTACGGCCTCACCGTCACCTTCGCGATGGTCGACTGGACGATGTCGGTGAACCCGCACTGGTTCTCCACCATCTGGGGCATGCTTTACGTCGGGGGCCAGGGCCTGTCGGCCTTCGCGTTCGGCATCGTGGTGCTGGTGCTGCTCGCGCAGGCCCCGCCGCTCGACACGGTGATCACGCAGCACCACATGCACGACCTGGGCAAGTTCCTGTTTGCCTTCCTGATGTTGTGGGCGTACCTCTCGTTCTCGCAGTTCCTGATCATCTGGTCGGCGAACCTGCCCGAGGAGATTCCGCACTACCTCACGCGGTGGGACCACGGCTGGCAGTGGGTGAGCATGGCGATCATCGTGCTGCACTTCATCCTGCCCTACTCGCTGCTGCTGTCGCGCGACCTGAAACGCAACCCGGCGCGGCTGAAGCTGATCGCCATCTGGATCATCTGCATGCGCGTGGTGGACTACTACTGGCACGTGGCGCCGGAGTTCCAGCACGAGGGCCTCAGCCTGAGCCTGCTCGACGTGGCGCTGCCGCTCGCGCTGGGCGGCATCTTCATCACGGTGTTCGTGTCGCAACTGCGGGGCCGCGCGCTGCTGCCGGTTCACGACGCGGGCCTCGAGAAGGCGTTGACGCACCATGTCCACTAACGAGCACG
This sequence comes from uncultured Bifidobacteriaceae bacterium, assembly GCA_964372085.1. GTDB lineage: Bacteria > Acidobacteriota > Vicinamibacteria > Vicinamibacterales > UBA2999 > 12-FULL-67-14b. Next base: position 5,270 of record CAYJPQ010000111.1, read on the forward strand.
ACCTCGAATACGGGCCCAACCCGCCCGGGGCGCAGTACGAACACACCGACATCGACACGTCGATCGGCTACAAGTTCGGCGCGTGGCTGTTCATCGCCATGCTGCTGGCGGGCGGCCTCGTGTACGGCATCTTCTGGTTCTTCGAGGGCCGCGTCGCGGTTCGCGACCAGGCGGTGCAGAAGTACCCGCTGGCCGCGGACCAGGCCAAGGAACCGCCCGCGCCCCGCCTGCAGACGCAGCCGTTCAAGGACGTCTACCTGCTGCACAAGGCCGAGGCCGAGCGGCTGGGGAGCTACGGCTGGGTGGACCAGCCAGCGGGCATCACGCGCATTCCGATCGATCGCGCGATGGAGCTGGTGATCGAGCGCGGGCTGCCCGTGCGGCCCGAGGGCGGCGCCGCGGCGCCGCAGGTGGTGCAGGACAGTTCGGGCGGGCGCACCACCGCTTCGCGGTGAAATAAAAAGTGAAAAGTGAAAAGTGAAAAGTGAAACACTGAGGCGGCACACGATTCGAGCGGCGGTGATGGCGGGTATGCTCATGCTCGCGCCGGCGCTCGTGTGGGGGCAGGGCGGGTCGGGGTTGTTGCCCGACCAGGGCGTGCCGGCCGGCCAGATGCCGGGCATGCTGAGCCAGGTCGACTTCACCCAGAAGCTCGACACGCAGCTGCCGCTCGACCTGGCGTTCCGCGACGAGGCGGGCCGGCCGGTGAAGCTGGGCGACTACTTCGGCACGCGGCCGGTGGTGCTGTCGTTCGTGTACTACGACTGCACGATGCTGTGCTCGCAGGTGCTCAACGGCCTGGCGAGCGCGATCGGCGTGCTCGACGAGACGGTCGGCCGCGAGTTCGATATCGTGACCGTGAGCTTCGACCCGAAGGACACGGCGGTGCTGGCGACGGCCAAGAAGTCGGCGTACCTGGAACGCTACCAGCGCCCCGAGGCGGCACAGGGGTGGCACTTCCTGACGGGTGACGAGGCGTCGATCACGGCCCTCACCGACGCGGCGGGATTCAGCTACGCGTGGGACGAGCAGACGCAGCAGTTCGCGCACGCGAGCGGCGTGATCGTGGCGACGCCCGAGGGCCGGCTGTCGCGCTACTTCTTCGGGATCGACTACGCGCCGCGCGACCTGAAGTTCGCCTTGATGGAATCGTCGGCGGGGCAAATCGGCGGGTTGGCCGAGAAGGTGCTGCTCTACTGCTATCACTACAACCCGTCGACGGGGCAGTATGGGTTCGTCCTGATGCGGGCGGTCCGCGTGGGCGGCGCGTTGACGCTCCTGGCGCTTGTGGGCTTCGTGATCGTGTCGATCCGCCGCGATCACCGTAAGGCCGGACAGTAGGCTTATGTCTTTATTCGGAGTACCACTCTTCCCGGAGCAGGCGTCGACGTTCGCCGCGGACGTCGACGCGCTCTATTTCTTCATCGTCGCCGTCTGCGCCTTCTTCACGCTGCTGGTCACGGCCCTGGTGCTGTTTTTCGGCATCCGCTACCGCCGCCGGCACGCGTCCGAGATCGGCGCGCGCATCGAGGGCAACCTGCCGCTCGAGCTGCTCTGGAGCGTCATCCCGACGATGATCGCGATGGTGATGTTTGGCTGGGGCGCGTCGATGTATTACCACATGCGCCGGCCCCCGGCCGAGGCCATGCACGTGTATGCGGTGGGCAAGCAGTGGATGTGGAAGTTCCAGCATCCCGAGGGCCAGCGCGAGATCAACGAGCTGCACGTGCCGGCCGGGCGGCCGGTGCGCGTCACGATCACGTCCGAGGACGTGATCCACAGCCTGTACTTCCCGTCGTTCCGCACCAAGATCGACGCCATCCCGGGCCGCTACACCGAGCTGTGGTTCGAGGCCAGCAAGCCGGGCCGGTACCACATCTTCTGCACGGAGTACTGCGGCACCAATCACTCGGGCATGATCGGCACGGTCGTGGTGCTCGAGCCGGCGGCCTACCAGGCGTGGCTGCAGGGCGGCGCGATCGAGGGCACGCTGGCGCAGCGCGGCGCCAAGCTGTTCTCGGACCTGGCCTGCAACACCTGCCACCTCGACTCGGGCCAGGGCCGCGGGCCGCTGCTGCACGACATCCTCGGCACCACCGTGGAGCTGCAGGACGGCTCGACGGCCGTGGTCGACGAGGCCTACCTGCGCGAGTCGATCCTTGACTCGCAGGCGAAGGTGGTGAAGGGCTTCCAGCCGCTGATGCCCACCTTCCAGGGACTGGTCAGCGAAGAGGGCCTCGTGGCGCTGATCGAACACCTGAAGGCGTTGTCTCCCAGGGCGGCCACGGCCGCCGCGACGGCCCCCGTCACGAACGCACCCGCGCCGCAGGGCGAGAAGAAATAGCCATGCTCGACACGCTGACAATGCCGGAGCACCACTACCTGAACAACGGCCACGGCTGGAAGTCGTGGCTGTTGACGAAGGACCACAAGCGGATCGCGATCATGTACTTGATCTCGATCTCGGTGATGTTCTTCCTGGGCGGCCTGTTCGCCGTCGGCATCCGCCTCGAGCTGGCGACGCCGGCGGGCGACTTCCTGCTGGCCGACACCTACAACAAGATGTTCACGGCGCACGGCGTCGTGATGGTGTTCTTCTTCCTGCTCCCGTCGATCCCGGCCGTGCTGGGCAACTTCCTCATCCCGCCGATGATCGGCGCCAAGGACCTGGCGTTCCCGCGCATCAACCTGCTGTCGCTGTACCTCTACTGGATCGGCGCGGCGCTCACGCTCTACGCGCTGGCCGTCGGCGGCGTCGACACGGGCTGGACGTTCTATACGCCCTACAGCTCGACGGCGTCGAACAGCAACGTCGTGCCCGTGGCGCTGGGCGTCTTCATCGCGGGCTTTTCGTCGATCCTCACGGGCCTCAACTTCATCGTCACCATCCACCGGATGCGGGCGCCGGGCATGACCTGGTTCAAGCTGCCGCTGTTCGTGTGGGCGCACTACGCCACCAGCCTCATCCAGGTGCTGGGCACGCCGGTGGTGGCCATCACCATCGTGATGGTGTTCGTGGAGCGCGCGTTCGGCTTCGGCATCTTCGACGCCGCCCGCGGGGGCGACCCGGTGCTCTTCCAGCACCTGTTCTGGTTCTACTCGCACCCGGCCGTCTACATCATGATCCTGCC
>CAYJPQ010000112.1:0-8263 GCA_964372085.1 uncultured Bifidobacteriaceae bacterium
CCAAGACGCAACGGCCATCCCGCGCGGCTCGCGACTGAGCGCCAGCGCGTTAGACCGCTACTCGAAGATCTAGCCGACTATTTCAAGAAGGCCATCGAGTACTTTGGCGAGTTCCTCGTCCGAGGCTCGCCCCAATCGCTTGCCGATGCGCTCAGTCGAGAGCGTACGAATCTGGCTAATCTTGGCCCAGGAGCGCTTGGGCAACTTCGCGGCCAGCAGTTCCATCGTCAGCGGGTAGCCCGCCCGCGGCTCCTGGCTGGTCAGCGCCACCGCGATCACGGTGCCCGATCGCTCATTGAACACGTCGTGGCTCAGCACCAAGACCGGCCGTTCGCCGGCCTGCTCGTGGCCGCGCACCGGGTTGAGATCCGCCCAGCGGATCTCGCCTCTTAGTATTCGGGCCATGACTCACCCGACGCGGCGAGGCCTTCCTCGGCCAGTTGCTGTTCTTCGGCGGGGTCAAGCTTGGCGCACTCTTCAGCGAGCCGCGTCCGGGCGAGGCGCGCCAGTTTTTCGGCCAGCGCCGTCTCAATGGCCTGACTGCGGTTGCGGAACCGCTGGTGCGCGACCAAGTGGTCCACGCGGTCCAGCAAGTCGGCGTCGATCGTGAGGGCGACTTTGGTTTTCGGCATAGTGGTATGACGAATCATCATACTATTTAACACGCGGTCTAACAAGCGGCTGCACTTGTCGGCGGCCGCGGTAATATCGGGGCCATTCGACAGGTCGTCGTGCGGCCGCCGCAAGTGAGCCGCAGGCGTTAGCCACCCAACAGCAAGACCCGGGCGTATACTCAAAGACACAGGACGAGAGCCATGCCCAACCCCTCCACCGTCGTCCATAGCGATCCGGAGATCCTCGGCGGCACACCGGTGTTTGTAGGCACGCGGGTCCCCGTCAAGTCCCTGTACGACTATCTTGAGGCCGGCGATTCGCTCGACGAGTTTCTCGAGAGTTTCCCTTCGGTCAGCCGCGCCCAAGCCGTGGCCGCGCTCGAACTGGCCCGTGAGATGACCGAATCTCATGTTGCTGCTGCTCGATGAGTGCGTGCCGCGTCCCCTCATCCGGGACTTGGTTGGCCACGACGTCCGTCACGTCGTCGATATGGGGTGGTCCTCGAAGCGCAATGGCGACCTCTTGCGCCTCATGGTCGGCGAGCGCTTCGACGTGTTGCTGACGGTAGACCAGAATCTCGAATTTCAGCAGAATCTGCGAGCGTCTGGAATCGGCGTCGTTGTCGTACTCGCGAAGACCAACCGCATCAAAGAACTGAGGCCATTAGTCCCCCAGATACTCGAGGCGCTCGGCCGCGCGACACCTGGCGCTCTCATCCGGGTTGGTGGCTAACAAGCGGTTGCACTTGTCGGCGGCCGCGGTAACATCTGGGCCGATCGCCGGAGCGCCGCGCGGCCGCCGCAAGTGAACCGCAGGCGTTAGCCGGACTGCGCCAAGTCGAGTTGCGTAGGGCTGTTCACCGGAGTAGCCTTGTTTCCATGACCACCGTGGCCGACATCACTGGGGCCGTGAAGCGCCTCCCAAAGAAAGACCTGGTCCGCTTTCGGAAGTGGTTTGCCGAGTACGACGCGGCCGGATGGGACCGCCAGCTTAAGGCCGACGCCACGGCTGGCAAACTTGACGCATTGGTTCGCGAGGCACAGCGCGACCATCGGGCAGGTCGCACGAAAGCCCTGTGAAGCACCACGCCAACCCTCGGTTTTGGCGCTGCTACCAGGGGTTGCCGAAGGAAATCCGCGATCTCGCGGATCGCAACTACGCCCTCCTCAAGTCCGATTCGACCCACGGCTCGCTTCACTTCAAGAAGGTAGGATCACTGTGGTCCGTTCGAGTCGGTCTACACTATCGGGCGTTGGCCACCGAGGTCGGGAGCGATCTCGTCTGGTTCTGGATCGGCTCACACGCGGAATACGACACGCTCGTGGGTCGAAAGCCGGCTAACAAGGCGCTGCAGCCGGCGAGCCTCGCTCGAACGAAGGGCAAGTCGAAGCGGCGTTCCCGCGCGGCTCGCGGCTGAGCGCCAGCGCGTTAGCCGGACAAGACTCGAGTCAACGGAATGCGCGAACAGCTATGACAACGTTCCTCGCCATATGGGGCGCGGTGGTGTCCACCATCGCGATTCTCTGGAATATCCGTCGCGACTTGGTAGATCGAGGCAAGGTCCGCGTCGTCTGTTATCTCGGTCATCTTCGTGGTGGCGACGGGCCGCCTGATCCAAGAACCTACCTGATATACAACGTGACCAACGTGGGCCGCCGGTCGGTCGTTGTGACCCACATCGGCGGCGCGATCAGGAAAGACGAGCACTTCATGATCAATACTCGCGGCCCGATGCCACGCACTTTGCAGCCGGGCGAATACATGCTGGAGAACTCGCCTGATCTATCCATGCTGGACGAGACGCCAGAGGCACTCTGGGCCATCGACTCTCTCAACAATTACTGGAAGGTCCCGCGAAAGATGTTGCGGCAGCTCATCGACGATCGACAGAAAGGCCACGTGAGGTCAGCCAGTTAATGTGGATTCTGGCAGCGGCAGTGTTCCACAATGAGCCATTGCCGTTGACGCGCATTTCGATGCCGGCCAATTACGAACCGGAGCCATAAATGGTGCCTAACTCCTCGCTCGGTGCGCGGTTGGTCCCAATCTCGCTCAGGAAGTTCTTCAACTTTCTCGGCTGGGCGGGCGTCATGTTCATTCTCTATGGCGTCATCTCGTCGCGGACTGGCTCAGCGTGGGAGCCGTTGGAGCGCTGGGTGAATCCAGTCTCCGCGTTCTTGACCATCCTTGGAGCAATCCTCACGGCGGCATCCGTCTACTTCTATGCGCCGCAGACCCATCAGCCGGAGCTATTCAGCAAGTTCGTGTCAGCCCCCATGACCATTTTGGCCGGAAGCGCGGCTATCATCTTGTTGTTCTGGCGAGGCAGCATCCCCGCCGTCGTGGTGAATGGCTTCGCACTGCTGGGAATTGCGGGCGGGTTGTTCAGGATCCAGCGGAACCCTGGAGAGAGCTGACCGTGGGTGCCGGCTAACAAAGCGCTGCACGCGACGGCCGCGACACTGACGATGAGCGGCCGCGCGTGAGCGCTCGTCGTTAGCCGGACAAACGAGCTGATTGGCGCGAGCCACGGTGCGGGTAGACTGCTGGCGGAGAACGACATGAACTTCAAAAACACCGTTGCCGTCGCAGGATTTCTCATGCTCCTCGCCGTTGGGAGCGTATCGTCATTTCTTGCTCAGGAACCGCAGTCTTCTCCGCGGCACTTCCTGGTTCTGATGCGGCTCGGTCCCTCGTATGACATGGCGCTGCCCATCCGGCATCAAAAGAGCTTCCCAGCCCATGTGACCTACATGAGCCAGCTCGAGAGCAAGGGGCAGCTTGCCTTCGGTGGTCCGTTGCTCGAGGACTTTTCCAGCATGAAGCCCACCGGAGGCGTCCTCGTTGTGCGGGCACAGACGGCAGCGGAGGCACGAGCAATCGCAGGTGCTGATCCGAGTGGGCTGCTGCAGGTTGAAGAGGTGCGAGCGTTCCTGCTGTCGGCGGGCTCAAAGTAGGCACATCATGGTAGCGCCGCCGAACAAGCGGCTGCACCGGACGGCCGCCCGTCAAGGCCGGTGAGCGGCCGCCGGTGATCCGCGGACGTTAGACGGGCAACTCCGAAGTTGACGTCCGGTCGCGTTTTGGTGACGATGAGTGGTGGACTTCACGCTCATCGGCCAAATCGAGAGCATTGAAACATTCGCGATTGGCCGGCGCATTCGTGAGGTCAAGCGCTTGCACAAGAAGTACGGCAAGGGCCGGTGGCGGAAGCGCAAAGGTGTGGCGACGGTGCGGCTTGCGGACGGCGCGGTCAAGCAAGCCGAGTTACATTGGTACGAGGCGACCGGCATTGGCCGGCGTGAACTGAAGATCAAACGTTACCTCGATTAGAGCCATGGCAAATACACGTCGCCAATTCGCGGTCTGCATTCGCAACGACGGCTACGAAGTGTCGCTCGAACTCAGAAAGATATACGAGACCCTTCCCGACCCAGCGGGCGCCCGACACCGACAAATTCGAGTCATCGACGAATCCGGCGAGGACTACCTCTTTCCTGCGTCGTGGTTTGCGCCAATTGAGTTGCCGGCGCCAACCAGGCGCGCGGTATTGGCAGCCGTCTAACACCGGCCTGGAGCCGGCGGCGTTGGAACATCGACTTGCTCATCGCGAGAGTGAATCGCCGCGGCTCAGGCCGAATCGTTAGGCGGGCAACCGAACAGTCCGTTCAGTTGGAGGTCGAGATGCGCGTCGCAATTCTGTTCGTTCTTCTGCTCACTGCGTGCCGGCAGAGTCCGTCGTACGACCTTGTGATTCGGCGCGGAACGATCTACGACGGTAGCGGGCAACCGCCGCGGGTAGCGGACATCGCCGTCAACGGTGACACTATCGCCGCCATCGGCGAACTGGGTAGCTCGGCCGGCCGGCAGGAGATCGACGCAAGGGGTCTGGCGGTGGCACCCGGCTTCGTCAACATGCTCAGCTGGGCGAATGAATCGCTGCTCGTGGACGGCCGCTCACAGAGCGACATCAGACAGGGTGTCACGCTCGAAGTCATGGGCGAGGGCAACTCAATGGGGCCCTTGAATGCGCGCATGAAGGAAGAGGACGTGGCGCTTCAGGCCGACCTCAAGTATCCCATTGAGTGGACCACGCTCGACGAATACCTGCGCCACCTGGAGCGGCGCGGCGTGTCGACGAACGTCGCATCCTTTGTCGGCGCGACGACCGTCAGACGCCACGAACTCGGCTACGCGGATCGTGCGCCAACGCCGGAAGAGATGACCCGCATGAAGGCCCTCGTGCGGCAGGCCATGGAAGACGGGGCGCTTGGGCTGGGGTCGTCGCTCATTTACGCGCCAGCGTTCTACGCGACTACCGAGGAACTCATCGAACTGTGCCGTGTCGTTGCCGAGTACGACGGGATCTACATCTCGCACTTGCGAAACGAGGGTAACGCCCTGCACGAGGCGATCGATGAGTTGATCCGCATCGCTCGGGAAGCGGGGGTCGCGGCGGAGATCTACCACCTCAAGGCAGCAGGTTCCGCCAATTGGCCAAAGATGGACGAGGTCATCGCGAAGATCAACGACGCCCGCGCCTCCGGCCTGCGGATCACTGCGGACATGTACCCGTATCCTGCTGCGGCGACCGGCCTCGACGCCGCAATGCCCCCGTGGGTCCAAGAGGGCGGACTCGAGCAATGGCGGAGGCGACTTCAGGAGCCCGCCATCCGCGCACGGGTGAGGCGGGAGATGACGACTCCGACGAACAAGTGGGAGAGCCTGTACTTAGCCGCGGGTTCGCCGGAAAAGGTCCTGCTTCTTGGCTTCAAGAACGAGACACTGAAGAAGTACACCGGCAAGACGCTCGCTGAGGTGGCCCGCATTCGGGGGACGTCGCCGGAGGACACCGCAATGGACCTCGTCGTCGAGGACGGCAGCCGAGTGATCACCGCCTATTTCGTGATGTCGGAGGACAACCTTCGAAAGCAGATCGCGTTGCCCTGGGTCAGTTTTGGCTCGGACGAGGAATCCTCGGGTCCGGAGGGCGTGTTCACGACGTACCAGCAGCACCCGCGGGCGTATGGCACCTTTGCGCGTGTACTCGCGAAGTATGTCCGGCAGGAGTCGGGTATGCCGCTGGAGTCAGCCGTGCGAAAGCTGGCGGCCCTGCCGGCTGAGACTCTCCGCATTAAGCAGCGCGGCCGACTGGAAGGCGGGTACTACGCCGATATCGTCGTCTTCGACCCGGCGACTGTTCAGGACCATGCGACGTTCGACGAACCGCGGCAGTACGCCACCGGCATGGTGCACGTGTTCGTCAACGGCGTCCAGGTTCTGAAGAATGGTGACCATACCGGTGCTACACCGGGCCGGGCAGTGCGCGGGCCTGGATGGAAAGGCCAGCCATAGCTGTGGCAATCCGCCGCCTAACACGGGCTGGAGCCGTCGGCGCGAGGCCAGTCGCGTGCACGCCGCGGCTCAGCCCTGGCCGTTAGGCGGACGGTTCAACCGAATGTGCGGGACTGGCTTTGACAAGCCTTCTCGAGAAGGAGCGCGAAACGATGTCACCGCTCACGCAATCGATACGCCAGCAAATCAGTACGGGGGTTGGGAACTGGGGCGACGAGTTGATGGTTCCGGTAAAGGGAGCAGTTGCTGAGATCCCGGCCGCAGGCGATGTCGGGTCAGCCGACGTCCAGCGGCTGACTGGCGCGATCATGCTGGAACTGTGCACCATCGTATCTGCATTGCTCCTTGCAGCGTTGGAAGAAAAACCGGACTGGGTACAAGCTGGCATGTGGGGTTCCGCGGCGGTGAAAGTGATTGTGCCGAAGATTCAGGAGCGCGAGTCCACCTTGGCCGCGCAGGCAATCAAGAACAATGTTGATGCTGGAAAATACGCAGAGAATCTTGCTTCTAGCCCTCAGGTTCAAGCAAAAGCGAAGGAGTGGGGCTTCACGACCCAGAAGGAAACTCGTGATGCGATTCGCAGTCTTGCTGACGACTTGGCGACCAAGCATCGACAGTTCATCACGGCTGCCGCCCCATTGGCCATGGCAAGGGCCTTTGACGTAGAGTCGCTCTCGCGTCTTGAAGAGTTTCTTGAAGGTCGTGCCAGCAAGAGGCCCGTTCTGGATGAACGCTCGCAGAAAGCGTCCTCGCGCCAGTGGTGGCAGTTTTGGCGCTGAGTCTCGACATCTGTCACCAACCGAGGGTCCGCCTAACAAAGATTTGCAGCCGTCGGCGGCGCGTCAAGAGCGTCCTGGCCGCCGCGGCTGAAATCTAGCGTTAGCCGGCACGCCGAATTCGACGGTTGTGCGAGAGGAAAAACGATGATTCGAGCAGTCTTGCTGTTGGCGATCTCCGCTTCCGTCGCGGCTGCTCAGGGCCCGCCCCCTCAGCCGGTGCAGTCTCCAGAGATCCATGCCGACGGACGCGTCACGTTTCGAGTGCGGGCGCCAAATGCCCGGACCGTCGCAGTAGCGCGTGAGGGCGCGTTCTCGCAGCCGACTGAGATGCAAAGGGACGATTCCGGTGTGTGGAGTGTCACCATCGGCCCACTTGAACCTGACTTCTACAGTTACAGCTTCAGCGTTGATGGCGCCCGAGTACTGGACTCGTCAAACCCGATGTTCAAGCTCAATCTCCAGAACCCGGTTAGCCTGCTCCATGTACCCGGACCTTTGTCCCTGATGTGGGAGGTTAATGATGTCCCTCACGGTACGGTCCATCATCACCGCTACAAATCAAAAGTGGTCGACGAATTGCGTGACTTCTATGTCTACACCCCTCCGGGCTACAGCGCATCGACTGCCACGCGGTACCCCGTGCTCTACTTGTTACACGGCAATTCCGATAGTGCTGACACTTGGTCCAGCGACGTGGGCCGCGCCGACGTCATACTCGACAACCTGATTGCGCGTGGGCAAGCGAAGCCGATGGTTGTTGTCATGCCAGATGGCTACGGCACGCGCGAGGTGCTGGCTCCGCTGCCGCCGGGCGCCACCCGAGACCCTGCGGTCACGGTGCGTAACCGGTCCAAGTTCAAAGAGAGCCTTCTATCCGAAGTGATGCCACAGATTGAGAAGGGCTACCACGTCTCACGAGAGCGAGGATCGCGGGCCATTGCAGGGCTGTCGATGGGCGCCGGTCAGGCGCTGACAACCGGCCTAACCACCCTTGATCGCTTTGCCTGGGTCGGAGCATTTAGCTCAGGCAGCCTGGAAGACTTCAACATGACGCTGCCCAGCCTCAACGCAACCATCAACGCGCAACTGCGGTTGCTGTGGATTGCTTGCGGCACCGAGGACAACTTGATCACGACGAACCGACGCCTCCGAGAGTGGCTGAAGTCAAAGGGCATCGAGCATCAGGGCGTCGAGACGCCGGGTGGTCATGCTTTTGTGGTGTGGCGGCGCAACTTGGCGGCGTTCGTTCCTCTGCTCTTTCAGGGCCAGACGACACCTGCCCGGACCGCTCAATAATCGCGATCGGCCGACGCGCCGGCTAACTCGGCATGCAGCCGACGGCGCGCGTGACAACAGGCGCCGCGGCTGATGCCCAACGTTAGCCCGACAAGCCAGTGATCGGCAGGACATGCTAGGCTCGGCCAATTCCGATGAGTTTCGAGTTCGAATGGGACGACGCGAAGGCCAAGGCCAATCTCAAGAAACACGGCGTCCCTTTCGCCGAAGCATTGACC
>CAYJPQ010000113.1:0-8066 GCA_964372085.1 uncultured Bifidobacteriaceae bacterium
ATCATGTAGAGCGTGTTGACGCGGCAGAGGTCGGCCAGCACCTCAGCCCGCGCCACCGGGTCGCCGATGCCCTCGCGCACGGCGGCAAACGCCTCGCGCGGGACGAATGACAGCGTGTCATCGCCAACGAGCGCGCGGTCTGAAAAATCCTTCTCACCCATTCTGTGATCCTGCTTGGCTTGAGGCTTGGGGCTTGGGGCTTGGGGTTTGGGCTTGGGACCCGTAGGGCACCCATTTAGGGGTGCCGCGGCTACCGCGCTGTCCACCCGCCGTCGACGACAACCATCGCGCCGGTCATGTAGGCCGACGCGCGCGAGGCCAGGAACAGCACGGCGCCGTTGTAGTCGTCGGCGCTGGCCATGCGGCCCATCGGCGTGCGCTTCTCGTATTCGGCGATGAACTTGAAGTCGTGCGCCTCTTCGCGCACGCCGCCGGGCACCAGCGTGTTGGCCCGGATGCCGAGCGGCGCGCCGTACTCGGCCAGCCACCGCGTGAAGTTGAGCACGCCCGACTTGGCCACGCTGTAGCCCACGGGCTTGAAATAGGTGGCGCCCGACGCGCGCTTGTACTCGTACACCGCCTGGTCGGGCGACACCACGCCGTAGGTGGACGACACGTTGACGATGCTGCCGGCGCGGCGGCCGGCGGCGCGGAAGGCCCGCACGAACGCCTGCGAGACGAAGAGCGTGCCCTTGAGGTGGGAATCGATCATCGTGTCCCACGCCACCTCTGGGTAGTCCTCGAAAAGCCCGTTCTCGGCGTCGGCGGCGGAGGGCGACGATCCCATGCCTGCGTTGTTCACCAGGATCGTCGGGGCGCCGAAGGACGCGACGACCGCCGCCATGGCGGCATCGACGGCGGCCTTGTCGGTGATGTCCACGCGGCGCACGCTCACGCGGGCGCCCGCCGCCACCAGGTCCTCGAATCCCTCCGTGGCGCCGGCCACGTCGAAGGCGGCCACGTCGGCCCCCGCCAGTGCCAGGGTGCGCACGTACTCGCGTCCGAGCCGCCCGAGGCCGCCGGTGACGACGGCCACCTCGCCGGGCAGGCCGAACATCCCGCGGAGCATGCGATCGGATAGGGCGTTGTTGATCAAGGGCTCTGGGCTCTGGGCTTTGGGCTTTGGGCTTTGGGCTCAGCCTGCCACGCCGAAGCCTTTGGCGAAGGCGGGCGAAGGCGGGGCGAAGGCGGGAAGACCTCCGGTTGGCTCGCATACAGGATGGGCGTGCGCGAGCGGGCCGGACGTTCACGAACTGAACGGCATTATACCCGAACTCGTTCACGGATTGAACGGGGACGCCGCGCGCGCCGCCCGGAAGGACGATCATGTGTTCATTTCGTGAACACGAGCGCTACCGCATCGTGCGCTGCGTGCCCGCGTAGCTCCGCTTCTCGTCCACCACCCGCCGGATGATCTCGTCGAGCCCCACCTTCGGCTCGTACCCGATCGCCGCCGTGATCTTCGTCAGATCCGGCACCCGCCGCGGCATGTCCTCGAAGCCCTCTTCGTAGGCCTCGTCATACGGAATCGTCACGATCGGTGACTGGCTCCCCGTCGCCGCCTTGATGCGCTCGGCGAGGCCACGGATGCTCACCTCTTCGGGGTTGCCCACGTTGTACACCTGCCCCACCGCGCCGGGATGCACCATCAGCTTCAGCAGCGCCCCCACCACGTCGCCCACGTAGGTGAAGCTGCGCTGCTGCGTGCCGTCCCCGAACACCGTGATCGGCTCGCCCTGCAGCGCCTGCCGCACGAAGGTCGGCACCACCATGCCGTACTGCCCCGTCTGCCTCGGCCCCACCGTGTTGAAGAACCGCATCACGATCACCGGCAGCTTCTGTTCCTTCCAGTAGGCCAGCGCCAGGAACTCGTCCAGCGCCTTGCTGCACGCATACGCCCAGCGGTGCCGAAACGTCGCCCCCATCACCAGGTCGGCATCCTCCCGGAACGGCACGTTCACGCTCTTGCCGTACACCTCGGAGGTGGACGCGATGAACACCAGCTTCTTCTTCTTCGCGGCGTGCTTGAGGACGACCTCGGTGCCCCGCACGTTGGTCTCGATGGTGTGCACGGGCCGCTCGACGATCAGCTTCACGCCCACCGCCGCCGCCAGGTGGAACACCACGTCGGCGCGGTCCACCATCTCGGCCACCAGCCGGTCGTTGAACACCGTGTCGATGGTGTAGTGGAACTGCGGCCGGTCCTTCAGGTGGGCAATGTTGTCGATGGAGCCCGTGGACAGGTCGTCCAGCACGAACACTTCGTGGCCGGCGTCCAGCAGGGCCTCCGACAGGTGCGATCCGATGAAGCCGGCCCCGCCCGTGATCAAGATTCGCATGGCGTCATTCTATCAGGCTGCTGAAAAGCGCAGCCCGCATGCCTATCTCGGGCCGTCCAGCAGGTCCCGCAGGTAGCGGCCATACTCGCTGCCGCGCCCAAACGCATCCGCCAGCCGCGCCAGTTGCGCCGCGTCCACGAATCCCTGCCGGTAGGCGATCTCCTCCGGGCACGCGATCTTGAGACCCTGCCGCCGCTCGATCGTCTCGATGAACTGGCTGGCCTCGAGCAACGACGCATGGGTGCCGGTGTCGAGCCACGCATAGCCGCGCCCCATCACCTCCACCGACAGCTCCCCCCGATCCAGGTAGCAGCGATTGAGGTCGGTGATCTCGAGCTCCCCCCGCGCCGATGGCGCCAGGCCCGCCGCGAACTCCCCGGCGCGGCCGTCGTAGAAATACAGCCCCGTGACGGCGAAGCTCGACTTCGGCGCCGCGGGCTTCTCCTCGATGGAGAGGGCCCGGCCCTCGGCGTCGAACTCCACCACGCCATACCGCTCGGGGTCGCCCACGTGGTACGCAAACACGGTGGCCCCCTCGCGCCGCCGGTTGGCCGCGGCCAGGCGCTCGGGCAGGTCGTGCCCGTAGAACAGGTTGTCGCCGAGGATGAGCACCGAGGGCGCGCCGCCAAGGAATTCCCGCCCGATGACCAGGGCCTGCGCCAGCCCGCCCGGATGCGGCTGCACGGCATAGTGCAGATGGAGCCCCCACTGGCTGCCGTCCTCCAGCAGTTGCTGGAAGGTGGGCGTGTCGCGCGGAGTGGAGATGACCAGGATGTCACGCACGCCCGCCAGCATCAGCGTGCTCAGCGGGTAGTAGATCATGGGCTTGTCGTAGATCGGCAGCAGTTGCTTCGACATGGCCCGCGTGGCCGGATACAGCCGCGTGCCCGACCCTCCCGCCAGGATGATGCCCCGCCTCGCCTCCATCTTCGCTCCCTGGCTCATCGCTATTCCCCCGCGGTGCTTTCCGGTACCGGGTACCCATTACCCACCGGCCTTGCCGTCTCGAGTCCCTCGATGGCCGCGCGCCCCATGGCCAGCTGCGCCTCTTCGCTGCTGCCGCCGATGTGCGGCGTGCCGAAGAAACTTGGCAGCGCCAGCAGTTCGGGATTCGCGGCCGGTTCGGCGCTGAACGCATCGGCGGCCGCGCCGGCCAGGTGCCCCCGCCGCAGCGCGTCGACCAGCGCCGCTTCGTCGATAAGCCCCCCACGGGCGGCGTTGATCAGCACGGCCCCCTTCGGCATGGCCGCCAGCTCGGGCGCGCCGATCATCCCACGGGTCGACCGATCCAGCGGCACGTGCAGCGTCACGATCTCCGACTCGGCGAGCAGTTGCGCCTTCGACACCGGCGTCACGGCGTGCTCGCGGTAGAAGTCGGCGTAGCCGCGGATGTCGTGCGCCAGCACGCGGCAGCCGAACGGCGCCAGCAGCCGCACCAGGTCCTTGCCCACGTGGCCGCAGCCGATGATGCCCACCGTGCGCCCGGTCAACTGCCGGCCCACCAGCGTCTGCCAGCGAGACTCGCGCAGGGCGCCGCTCGATTCGGGCACTCGACGCAACAACGCGATGGCAAACATCAGCGTGAGCTCGGCCACGGCGCGGCGATTGACACCGCCCGTCCAGCCAAGCCTCACGCCGTGGCGCGCCAGCGCGCCGATATCGAGGCCGTCGAGGCCCACGCCGTACTTGCTGATCACGCGCAGCTCCGGCACCGCCGCGAGCACCGCCTCGCTCATCACCTCGAGCCCGACGATGGCGCGATCGTGCCCACGGAGCAGGGCCACGAGGGCCTCGCCCTCCAGCACGTCGGGCGACGCACTGAACGTCACGTGCTCGTAGCGCCCCTGGATCTCGGCGCGCAGTGCGGCGTTGCGGGAGAACGAGCGGGACGCCACGGCGATGCGCGTCATGAGGTGCGGCCGGGACTGAAGTCCCGGCCCTCCGTGCGATCCGTGCGGCCCTCCGTGCGCCGATCGAGGTAGCGGCCAATGGCATCCTGCCACGCCGGCATCACGAAGCCCGCGGCGGCGAGCTTGGCGTTGCTGAGCGCCGCGTACTGCGGCCGCGGGGCCCGCAGGCGCACGTCCTTCACCGACACGGGCCGCAACGCCTCGTCACCCTTCCCCAGGAGCCGCGCGATCTCGCGGCCCACCTCCAGCCACGTGGTCGCGCCGGTGTTCACGCCGTGATACAGCCCGGGGGCCGCCGCTTGCTCCACCAGGTGTCGCGTCGCGTCCGCCACGTCGTCCACGAAGCTCGGCGACACCCAGCGGTCGGTGAAGACGGGCGCGTCGCCGCCGGCACGCACCGCATCGGCGATGCGGTCCACGCTGCTGCGGGCGTGCGGGCCGCCGAACAGGCTCTCGACGCGGATCACGTAGTGCCGGGGGCACTCGGCCGCCAGCCATTCACCCACCAGCTTCGACTGGGCATAGACACTCTGCGGCTCGGGCGCATCGGCCTCGGTGTAGGGGGCCGAGGCGGTGCCGGCGAACACGAAGTCGCTGCTGAAGTGCACCAGCACGGCGCCCACATCGGCCGCCGCGCGCGCCAGCGTGTGCACGGCCATGGCGTTGACGTCGAGCGCCAGGCGCGGGTCGTCTTCGGCGCCGTCCACGTTGTTGTAGGCGGCGCAGTTGATCACGGCGCCGGGGCGCCGGGCGGCGACGAGCGCGGCGAGCGCGTGGTGGTCGGTGAGGTCGGCGTCCGCGCGCGTGCACGGGATGACGACGTGCGCGGGGGAGAAGCGGGCGGTGATGGCGCGGCCCAGTTGACCGGCGGCGCCCACAACGAGCACGTTCATCGGCGGACCCGCTCCTTCACGGCGGCCCGCGTCTCGCGGTCCACCTCGCGGCGGCGCATGGTCTCGCGCTTGTCGTGGGCCTGCTTACCCTTGGCCAGCGCCAGCGACACCTTCACCTTGCCGTTCTTGAAGTACAGCCGCGTGGGAACAAGCGTGAGCCCCTTCTCCACCGTCTTGCCAATCAACTTGCGGATTTCGTACTTGTGCAGCAGCAGCCGGCGCTTCCGCCTGGGGTCGTGATCCACGTACCCGCGGTGGCTATAGGGATTGATATGCACGTTGTGCAGCCACACCTCGCCCCCGTCCACGCGCGCGTAGCTGTCGCGCAGGTTGGCCTGCCCCTCGCGAATGCCTTTCACCTCGGTGCCGAGCAGCGCGATGCCGCACTCGAACGTCTCGAGGACATGGTAGTCGTAGAAGGCCTTGCGGTTGTCGGCGATGAGCGTCTCGGTGTCGCTCTTCGTCGTCTTGTCCTTTGACATTGACGGGTTCTACGGGTTCTACGGGTTCTACGGGTTCGACGGGTTCGACGCCAGGTTCGCCGCGAGCGTGATGGCGGCAATCATGCTGCCCGGGTCGGCCACGCCCCGGCCGGCGATGTCGAACGCCGTGCCGTGGTCCACGGATGTGCGGATGATCGGCAGCCCCAGCGTCACGTTCACGGCCTGGCCGAAGTCGAGCAGCTTCACCGGGATCAGGCCCTGGTCGTGATAGCAGGCCAGCACGCAGTCGAACTCGCCGCGTGACGCCTTCACGAACACGGTGTCGGCCGGCCATGGCCCGCTGGCGTCGATGCCACGCGCGCGGGCGGCGGCCACCTCCGGCGCCAGCACGTCGCGATCCTCGGTGCCGATCAATCCCGCCTCACCCGCATGCGGGTTGAGGCCCGCCACCGCGATGCGCGGGTGCGGCACGCCAAAGCGCGGCAGCGACGCCGCGGTGAGCGCAAGGATGCCGTCCACCCGCTCGCGCGTCAGCAGCCGCGGCACCTCGGCCAGCGGCACGTGGATGGTCAGCAGCACCACGCGCAGGCGGGGCGCATGAAACATCATCGCCACGCGCTCGACCCCGCACAGGTGGGCCAGCAGTTCCGTGTGCCCGCGCCACGGCAGGCCCGCGGCCGCGAAGGCTTCCTTGCTGATGGGGGCCGTCGCCACGGCGTCCACCTCGCCCCGCTGGGCCGCCGCCACGGCGCGCAACACCGTGTCGTAGGCGGCACGGCCGGCCTCGGCCGACACCCGGCCGATCACGAGTCCGGGCAACTGGGGAGGCGCAAACACCACCGGCTCGCAACACGCCAGCACCGCCGGGTCGGCCGCCGCTTTCGCCACGATCTCGGGGCCGATGCCCGCCGGGTCACCAACGGTGAGCGCCACGCGCGGGAGTCGCATCGGACTAGTATCGCTCACTTCGTTCGCCCCTTGATTCCGCTTGGGGCGACCGTGCGCCTGTCGAAGGGTCGTCGGCGCACTGCGTGCGTGGGCGCCGCTCGCCGCGACTCGCGGTGTGGGCTCGGCCTTCGGATCTCGCAGGAGGGAATCCCCAGGAGCGAAGCGACCCAACGCGCCCGAGCGAGACAACGGGCGCGCCCACCGGCCCGAGCGGCGCGACGGGCCGGCGCACGCGGCGCGAAGCGCCGCGTCCTACATCTGCACCGCGAGCCATTCCGCCACCACCTTGGTGCCGGCGTTGCGCTCGAGCGCCACGAGGGCTCTGTCCACCGCGCCGAACGCGCTGCGGGCCCGGTCGCCGGCAAAGGCGCCGGCCATGGCCGACAGGTCGTTCGACAACGCCGGGTTGGCCAGCACACGGGCGTCGGCGCCGGCGTTGATGGCCTCGATGTCGCGCAGCATCGAGGCGGCCAGGCGCAGCACGGTGGCCAGATCCTGGCGCTCTCCCTTCTTCGACAGCCCCGACACCACCGACGCGGCTGCCTGCAGCCGGGCCTGCGTGTCGGCCCGGCCCGAGGCGCCGTGCAGCAGCCCCATCGCCAGGTCCCGAAGGCCGCCAAGGTCCACGTCCGACAGCGCCAGCGCCTGGCCGATGCTGCCGTCGGCCAGCGGCGCGGCCTCGCGCGCCTCGGCCTCGCTCAGGCCATGGTCGCGCACCAGCGCCTCGGACACCTCGGCGGCGGTGAGCCGCGCAAACCGCAGTCGCATGCAGCGCGATCGCACCGTCCCCAGCAGCACGCCGGGCATCGACGTGGTCAGGATGAACATGGTGCCCGGCGGCGGCTCCTCCAGCGACTTCAGCAGCGCGTTCTGCGCCTCGGGCTCGAGCGTGTCGGCCTCGCGGATGAGGACCACGCGGCGCTTGCCTTCGAAGGGGCGGAACCCGGTGCGCCCAAGCACGTCGCGAACGGCGTCGATCTTGATCGACGCGCGGTCGTCGGGTTGCAACGCAATCACGTCCACGTGGACACCGCGGGCGATGCGGTCGCAGGCGCGGCAGCGGCCGCAGGAGTCCATGGATAGAGGTTCCTCACGGGGGTTCTTCACGGGGGTGCCACACGGAGGTTCCACACAGTTGACCGCCTGCGCGGTGGCGACGGCTGTCCGCCACTTGCCGACGCCGGAGGGCCCCACGAACATCAGCGTGGGGGGCAGGGTGTCCCGCGAAATCGCCCGCGTGAGAAGCGCGACAAGGCGCGTGTGGCCGACCAGGTCACGAAAGGGCACGAGGGGATGCTAGCACGGGGGTTCCTCACGAAGGTTCCTCACGGGGGTTCCTCACGAAGGTTCCTCACGAAGGTTCCTCACGAAGGTTCTTCACAAAGGTTCCACACGAAAATGCCCCCGTGAGGAACCCCCGTGTGGCACCCCCGTGAGGAACCCTCGTGTGGCACCCCCGTGTGGAACCCTCGTGTGGCACCCCCGTGTGGCACCCCCGTGAGGAACCCTCGTGTGGCACCCCCGTGTGGAACC
>CAYJPQ010000114.1:0-7909 GCA_964372085.1 uncultured Bifidobacteriaceae bacterium
TGCACCCGCTGCACCCGCTGCACCCGCTGCAGAGATGTACAATAACCCGATGCAGGATCTGATCAAGCGGCTCTTGATCGAGCTTGGCGAGGATCCGTCTCGCGAGGGGCTCGTGCGGACGCCCAAGCGCGTCGACAAGGCGCTGAGGTTTCTCACGAGCGGCTACCACGCTGACATCGATGATGTGCTGAACGGCGCGCTCTTCACCGTGGATTACAGCGAGATGGTGATCGTGCGCGACATCGACTTCTACAGCCTGTGCGAGCATCACCTGCTGCCGTTCTTCGGCAAGTGCCACGTGGCGTACATCCCGAACAAGCGCGTGATTGGCCTCAGCAAGATCCCGCGGCTGGTCGACATCTTCGCCCGCCGGCTCCAGTTGCAGGAGCGGATGACGAACCAGATCGCCGAGACCATCACCGAGAAGATCAGGCCCCTGGGTGTGGCCGTGGTGTGCGAGGGCACCCACCTCTGCATGGCCATGCGCGGCGTCGAGAAGCAGAACTCGTACACCGTGACCAGCGCCATGCTCGGCGCGTTCCGCGATCACGCGCGCACGCGCATGGAGTTCCTCGAGCTGCTCAAGCTCCGCAGCCCCGGCCTGTCGGTGACGGGCCTGCCCGTGGGCGTGCCGAGCCACGACCTGGACGACTGATCACGAAGATCACGGAGACCACGAAGGCGGCTGATCAAAATACTTCGTGCCCTTCGCGCCCTTCGTGGTTGCATTTCAACGGGTATACTGTGGGGCATGCGGTTGCTGATTGCGTGTCTCTGCGCCGTCGTCGCACTGGCCAGTGGCCTCGACGCGCAGACGAAGAAGACCGCGCCGAAGAAGGCGCCCGCCAGGACCACCAGGAAAGCGCCGGCGCCGGTCATCTCGCGCATCCAGGCTGAACTGGCGTGCCCATCCGAGCTGGGCGCGGGCGTGGCCACCGGGCGCCGGTTCTGCGACGTCCTCACGGGCCGCGACCCCAAGGGCGGCGTGCTCATCACCATCCCGCCGCACCGCGGGCCGCTGACCCTCTCGTTCGAGCTCCACAACCGCCACACCTACTCCGCCGACCTGGTGGAGCAGAAGCAGGCCTATCGCAAGTACACGGCCACCGTGGGCGTGCTGTCGATGGACAACACGCTGGTCGACCGCGCCGTGATCCAGAGCGAGTTTCGGACGGTGGACGACTTGTTCGATCGCATCGCGGGCGGCGCCGGTCCCGGCGGCATGAAGGCGGTGGCGCCCTCGGGCACGGAGTTCATCGTGATGGCACTGCCGGCCGCCATCCAGGGCCAGGTGTCGATCCTCGGCGAGAAGCTCACCGTGGTGCGTCCCAACGGCGTGGACCACTTCTCGGCCGAGGGGCGCCCCATCGCCACCATCAGCAACGTGATGCTGGAATTCACCCCCGGCCCCGCGCCGACGAAGGCTCCAGTCAAGAAACCCTGATCACGTACGGGCCACAGAGACACAGAGACACAGAGAAATACCAATACTGCTAAATGCCTGCCATCTGCTCAGCAGCACTGGCGTTTAGGAGGATGTGGTGTTTTCTCTGTGTCTCTGTGTCTCTGTGGCCCGTACGTGACAGTCGATGATCGCGTCTGCGGATCGGTCGATATCCGCCTCGGTCGTCGACCAGTTCGACACCGAGATGCGCATCACCTGCTGGCCCTGCCACACGGCGCCGCCGGCCCAGCAGGTGCCCTCCGCCTGCACACGCGCGATCACGTCGCGAGTGAGGGCGTCGGGATCGGCGCCACCCGCCCCTGAGAACCGCGCCAGCACCTGGTTGAGCACGACCTCGTTGAGGATGGTGACGCCCTCCACCCGTGACAGCCGCTCGGCCATGCGGCGCGCCAGCGCGCAGGTGCGCCGCACGAGATCCGCGATGCCGTCGCGTCCCAGCGCCCGGATGAGCGCGTGGAGCGGGATCACGCGCGCGCGTCGAGACGACTCGGGCACCCAGTCCATCCCGATCCGCTCTTCCCCGGTTCCTCGCTGGAGATACGAGGCCTGCAGGCCCATGGCGGCCCGATGCGGCGCATCGTGGCGAACGATGGCGAGGCCCGAGTCGTAGGGGACGTTGAGCCACTTGTGCGCGTCGGTGGCCCACGAGTCGGCCGCCTCGACACCGGCTACCTGGCCCCGCAGTTCGGGGACAACCGCCGCCCACAGCCCGAACGCGCCATCCACGTGCACCCACGCGCCCCTGGCATGAGCGGCCGCGATGATCGCCGCCACCGGATCGCTGGCGCCGCTCGCCACGTTGCCTGCCTGCGCGCACACGATGGTGGGGGCCGTGTCCTCGGCGATCACCTTCGCGAAGAGGTCGGCCCGCATGCGGCCCTGGCCGTCGGCCGGGACGCGCACGAGTTCGCCCGTGCCGAAGCCGAGCAGGCGTAACGCGCCTACCGCCGAGATGTGCACCTCGCCGCCCACGATCGCGCGTACACGCGGCGCGCGCTGCAGGCCCTGCGCCTCCACGTCCCATCCGGCGCGCCGCAGCACCTCGTGCCGGGCCGCGGCGAGGCACGTGAAGTTGGCCATGTGGCAGCCGGTGACGAAGCCCACCGTTGAGGCGGAGGGGAGCCCGAGCAGCTCCACGACCCAGCCCGCCACCACGTCTTCCATCACCGCGAGCGCCGGCGACATCACGTACATCGCGCCGTTCTGGTCCCAGGCGCTGGCCAGCCAGTCGGCGGCCACGGTGACCGGCACCGCGCCCCCGGTGACGAAGCCGAAGTAGCGCGGACCCACCGTGGCCACGATGCCGGGGTCGGCATCGCGGGCCAGCGCATCGATCACCGCCAGGGGATCGGCCGGGCACTGGGGCAGTGGTCCGCCGAGTGCCGCCAGCAGCTGGGCACGGGTCGCGGTCCCCCCAACGTGACGATTGGCCACGTCGCGAAGGAAGGCGGATGCGTGTCGGTGAGCCGCGTTCAGGACGTCGTCGTGAGCCATCGTGAAGGTCCTATCCTCTGTGTCTCTGTGTCTCGATGGCCCGTTCGTGATCCCCCGTCCAGTCGTTCAGGACCTCCGCCAGGTCCATGTCGGGGGCGATGAGGCAGATGTGCCCGTGCCCCTTGAGGATGCGCATGGTCGCGTTCGGTGTGGCGCGGCTCATGAACGCGGCCTGTTCCACCGAGGGCACGAGGTGGTCGCGGTCCGAGGCCAGGTACAGGACCGGCGCCTGGATGGTCGGCAGGCGATCGCGAACGTCGTAGTCCTGCAGCATGCGGAGCCGCGAGAGGTAGCCATGCCGCGTGGTGGCCCGCATCAACTCGTGGAAGCGGCGAATCTCGTCCCGGCCGGTGGTGGGGGAGTGCATTCGAAAGGCCGTGAACTGCCGCACCGTCCGCATCATCCCCCACGGCGTGGCGCGCAGCAGGTGGTACCCCAGCCACAGCCGGGCCTGGGGGCCGAAGTAGGGAAACGAGTTAAGGATGACGAGCCGGCCCACACGTTCGGGGTGCGCCAGGGCGTAGCTGAGGGACAGGGCGCCGCCAAACGACTCGCCGACCAGCGTGACGCGGCGGCCGCCGGGGGCCGCCCGTTCCACGTCGGCGTGGAGGCCGTCCACGAGCTCGTCCAGCAGGACGGCGGTGTCGCGCAGGCGCGTGGTCACCACCGGGTAGCGGCGTTCGAGCAGCGGCACCTGGCGGTAGTAGAGCAGGCCCGTGCCGTCGAGGCCGGGCACTAGCACAACAGGGTCCGGCAGCTGGGAACCGGGAGACGACGTGGTCATGTAGAGGCGACCCTTCAGGGTCGCCTACCTATGGTAGCTTCTCTCCCGTGACGCCTGCACAGGCCGGCCGCGTGGCCTGGACCATCGTGTCGATCTTCATCGTCGAGAGCCTGGTGTTCGGGCTGGCGGTGCTGCCGGCGTTCTCCTTCTGGACGTGGACCATGACGTGGGCCGTTCCCGACTGGCCGGTGCTGCGGCCGGCCATCGTGGCCACGACGCTGGTGCCGGCCTACCTGGTGTTCGCGGTGGCGCTGGTGGCGCTGTCGGCGCTCTCGACGCGCCTGTGCGGGTGGCGCACCGCGCCGGACGGCGCCTGGAAGCTGCGCGACCTGGAGTGGCCCCTGCTCAAGTGGTCGCGCTACATGATCTCCACCCACGTCGTCCGCGTGCTGGTGGGCACCTTCTTCCGGGCGTCGCCGCTCTGGACGTGGTACCTGCGGTGGAACGGCGCCCGTATCGGCCGCGGCGTCCACATCAACAGCCTGTCGATCTCCGACCACAGCATGCTGGAGTTCGGCGATGGCGTGGTGATTGGCGAAAACGTGCACCTGTCGGGTCATACTGTGGAAGGCGGCATGGTGAAGACGGGACCCGTGCGGCTTGGCCGGTTCGTCACGGTGGGCCTGGGCAGCATGGTGGGCATCAACGTGGAGGCCGGCGAGAAGTGCCAGATAGGCGCCCTCAGCGTGGTGCTGAAGGGGTCGACACTCGAAGGCGGGGCCATCTATGCCGGCGTCCCCGCGCGCAAGATAGACAGGAGCGCGCCGGCCGCGGTGGTGGAAGCCTGAAGACGCATCTTCTTTCGATCGTGGTCCCGGTCTACAACGAAGCGCGCACGGTGGCCGACGTGCTGGACCGGCTGATCGCCATCGACCTGCCGGTGCCGCGCGAAATCCTGGTAGTCAACGACGGGTCCACCGATGGCACGCGCGAGGTGCTCGACCGCGTGCCGGCCCGGCCCGAGTTGCGCATCGTCCACGCGGCGCGGAACGGCGGCAAGGGCAGCGCCATCCGCATCGGCTTCGCCCAGGCCGCGGGCACCATCGTGGCCATCCAGGACGCGGACCTCGAGCTCGACCCGGCGCAGCTGGCCGAATTGGTGGGGCCCATCCTCGAGGGCCGCACGAAGGTGGTGTATGGGTCGCGGTTCCTGGCCGGGCGGCCCGCGGCCCCGTGGGTGTCGATTGCGGCCAACCTGTTCCTGACCGCGGTTACCAACGTGCTCTACGGCGGGCGCCTCACCGACATGGAGACCTGCTACAAGGTGATGACCACCGACGTGGCGCGGTCGCTCGACCTCGAGTCGAACCGGTTCGACATCGAGCCGGAGATCTCAGCCAAGCTGCTCCGCGCCGGCCACGACATCGTCGAACTGCCCGTGCGCTTCGAGCCGCGCAGCCGGGCGCAAGGCAAGAAGATCGGCTGGCGCGACGGCGTGCGAGCCATCCAGGTGCTGCTCAAGTATCGCTTCACGCGATGAACCGCCTCGACGCCTTTTCCCTTTTCCCTTTTCACTTTTCCCTTTTCACCTTCTATAGTTTCCCCAACGCGTAGTCGCCGAGAAAGATGTAGATGGCGTACACCGTGCCCTCGCCCAGCACCACGCCGAACAGGAACTTCGGGAAGTTGATCTTGAGCGACCCGCACACGTAGCAGATGAGGTCGGTGGGCAGGAACAGCATGAAGCTCCAGCCGACGATGATGGGGAGCTCGTAGCGCTGCAGCGTCGCGGTGATCTTAAGGATCTGTTCCGGATACTTGCGCGTGAAGGCCTCGTCCAGGTGCAGGGCCTCCGCGAAGAAGTAGCAGATGGATGACGACACCGCGATGTTCACCAGCGTGAGGCCCAGCAGCGTCCACGGGTCGAAGAAGGGGATGGCGGCCACCAGCAGCACCGTGGCTGGCACCAGGGTGACGGCCCGGAGGCCCCCGATCAGCAGGTACAGGCCGGCCGCCACGGACGACCCGGCGAGGGCGCTCTGGAGCGCGGCCTCCACCAGGTCGCGCCGGAACAGGTAGAGGGAGAGCGCGCCGGCCACCAGCACGAGCCACACGGCCGTGATGGCGTGGCGGATCGGGTGTTTCTCTGGCGGCGGAGTCGGCACGCGCAGCTCCGCTAGTTCTCGTCGTGATGGCCCAGGTGCACCTGCCGCTCGAGCTCCGCGAACTTCTCCGCGGCTTCCGGCTCCGGCGTCGCCAGCGACACCACCATGCCGACGATGAACGACAGGGGGATGGTGAAGAGGCCGGGGTTGCGATAGGGAAACCACGCCGACTCGCGGTGGAGCAGGTCCACCTGGATGGCGGGGGAGAGGTAGATCAGCAGGAGCGTGGCGGCGGTGCCCACCAGGATGGACGCCTGGGCGCCGCGCGTCGTGCAGGGCCGCCAGAACATCGAGAGGATCAACGCGGGGAAGTTGGCGCTGGCGGCAATCGCAAACGCGAGGCCCACCATGTAGGCCACGTTCTGGCCCTTGAACGCGATGCCGAGGACGATCGACAACATTGCCAGCAGGATGGTGGAGCCCCGGGCCACGACCAGCTGCTCGCGCTCGCTGGCGCGTCCGTGGCGGAACACGTGCACCCACACGTCGTGCGACAGCGCCGCGGCGCCGGCCAGCGTGAGGCCCGCCACCACGGCGAGGATGGTAGCGAAGGCCACGGCGGCGATGAAGCCCAGGAACGCCTGTCCGCCCACCACCTCGGCCAGCAGCGGCGCCGCCATGTTGCCGCCGGCGTCCACCGCGCGGATGGCGGGCTGCCCCACCAGCACCATGGCGCCGAAGCCCAGGATGAACGTCAGCAGGTAGAACGCGCCGATGGCGGCGGTGGCGTACGCCACCGACACGCGCGCGGTCTTCGCGTCGGGCACCGTGTAGAACCGCATGAGGATGTTCCGCAGGCCCGCCGGGCCGAACATCAGCGCGAGGCCCAGCGAGATGGCGTCGACGGGGTCCGACACCAGCCGTCCCGGCGCGAGCACCCCCGCGCCGTACTGCAGCGCGGCCGCGTCAAACAGCGCCAGCGGGTTGAAGGCGAACTTGGCCAGCACCAGCATGGCCAGCAGGAAGGCGCCCGCCAGCAGCAGCACCGCCTTCACGATCTGCACCCACGTCGTGGCAATCATGCCGCCGAACAGTACGTAGGCCAGCATCACGGCGCCGACGATCACGACGGCCGTCTCGTACTCGAGCCCGAAGAGCAGCCGGATCAGGTTGCCCGCGCCCACCATCTGCGCGATCAGGTAGAAGGCCACCACGGCGAGGCCGCCGGCGGCCGAGGCCACGCGCACCGGCGTCTGGCGCAGGCGGAACGCCACCACGTCGGCGAAGGTGAAGCGCCCCAGGTTGCGCAGCGGCTCGGCGACCAGGCAGATCACCACCGGCCAGCCCACCAGGAAGCCGATGGAGTAGATGAGGCCGTCGAAGCCCGAGAGCGCCACGAGGCCGGCGATGCCGAGGAAGCTGGCGGCGCTCATGTAGTCGCCGGCCAGCGCCAGCCCGTTCTGGAAGGCCGTGATGGATCGGCCCGCGGCGTAGAACGCCTCGGTGCTGTGCGTGCGCCGCGCGGCGAACCACGTGATGACGAGCGACAGGCCGATGAAGATGGCGAAGCCCGCCATCGCCACGACATTAGGCTGCATGGTGCCGGGCATCTACCGGCCCTCGCGGTGCTGCTTGCGGATGTCGGCCACCGCCGCGTCGTAGTGCTGGTTGGTCCAGCGCACGTACCACACGATGAGCACCCACGCCGTGAGGATGACCACCACCCCCAGCGCGATGCCCACGCTGAGGCCGGGGACGATGACCGTGCCCAGGAGCGGCTTGTTGAAGGCCACCAGCAGGATGAAGCCCACGTAGACGGCCGTCATCAGGGTGGTGATCAGGATGCTGAGGCGCCAGCGCGCGGCGGCGAGGCGGGTGAGGCGGTGATGGGACTCGGTCATGCCGGAGGCATCATATGCGAGGTGTCACACGGGGGTTCCACACGGGGGTTCTACACGGGGGTTCCACACGGGGGTGCCACACGAAGGTTCCACACGGGGTGCCACACGGGGGTGCCACACGGGGGTGCCACACGAGGGGTGCCACACGAGGGTGCCACACGAGGGTGCCACACGAGGGTGCCACACGAGGGTGCCACACGAGGGTGCCACACGAGGGTGC
>CAYJPQ010000115.1:0-7565 GCA_964372085.1 uncultured Bifidobacteriaceae bacterium
GAGTTCAGAGCCGCCTGAGCTCAAGCCTTCGTGATTCTTCGCGCCCTTCGTGGTTAAATCCGTGGCGTGGTTCCCCGTTGCCTCGGGTTGGCGACTGCCTCGGCCGTAGTGGCGGCCTCGACCGTCATCGTCACCGCGCAGCCATCACGCGGCCACGACCTGACGGCCGTGCTGCAGCGTGCGGGGGAGCGCGTGGAGCGCTTCTTCCAGCGCGCGCAGAGCCTGATGTGCCTCGAAGTCGTGCGTCTGCAGCCGCTGGGGCAGGGCCTCACCGCGTCGGGAGGCAGCCGCGTGGTCGAGTCGGAACTGCGGCTCTCGTGGGACCCGAAGGAAGGCGCCCCGTCCACCGAGGCGCAGACGCTGCGGCATCTCCTCCGCGTGAACGGGCACAAGCCACGCGACGATGACTGGGACAACTGCACGGCTCCCGAGCAGCAGGCCAGCGAGCCCCAACCCCTCTCGATGCTGTTGCCCGAGCAGCGGCGCGACTACGCCTTCACGCTCGCCGGCGCCGGCAAGGTGGACAACCGCGCCGCCATCCTCGTGGACTACCGCCTGCTCACTAAGACCAAGGTGACGGTGGAGATGGTCGACGGCAAGGAAGACTGCGTCAGCTTCAAGATTGATGGCGGCATGCGCGGGCGGTTGTGGATCGACGAGCACACCTACGACGTGCTGCGCCTCGATCAGGGCCTGATTGGCCTCGTCGACGTACCGCTCCCACGCCATGCCGCGCGTCGCCCCGGCAGCCCGCAATACTGGACGATGGAGCGGTGGGATACGTCGATCCGGTTCAAGCCGGTGGCGTTCGAGAATCCTGAAGAGACACTGGTGCTGCCCGTGTCGCTCTCGTCGCTTCGGATCACCCGCGGATCGGGCACCCCTCGCCTGCGCACTGCCACCAACTACACCGAGTACCGCCGCTTCCTCACCGGCGGGCGCATCGTTCCCCAATAACGTACGGGCCACAGAGACACAGAGACACAGAGAAATTCCAACTCTTTCTAAACGCCGTGCCGCTTAGACGGCCCGCAGGCATTTTGAAGTATTTGGTATTTCCTCTGTGTCCCTGTGTCTCTGTGGCCCGTACGTGCTCAGATTTCCTTGAGCCCGTGGCCGCGGATCAGAAAGTAAATCGCCACGCACGTCAGGGCGACGCCGTTGAGGGCCAGGACGATGGGGGCCGATCCGACCTGGGTGACCAGCCAGCCGCTGGCCAGCCCGCCCAGCGGCGAGCCGCCGCGGAACGCCACCATGTAGATGCTCACCACGCGGCCGCGCAGCTCGGCCGGCGCCAGGAGCTGCGCCAAGGAGGTGGTGAGCGAGAAGGTCATGACCAGCAGCGACCCGCCCGTGAAGAGGATGAGCTCGGTCAGCCACACGGTGCGTGACAGCGAGAAGGCCACCATGGCCCCCCCGAACAGCGCCAGCAGGACGAGCAGCATGCGGCCCATGTACCGGTTCTTGCCCATCCACGCCACGAACAGCGCGCCCGTGACGGCGCCCACGCCCGAGAAGGTCATCAGCCGCGTGTAGAGGCCCACGTCCTGGTGGAAGACGTCCTTGGTGATCACCGGCAGGAAGGTGAGCAGCGGCAGGCCCAAGAACGCGCCGGCGAAGCCCAGCATCGTCACCGTCCTCAGGTTGGGCGAGTCGCGCACGTAGCGCAGGCCGTCCTTCATCTGGTCGAGCATCTTCTCGGTGGCCGTCGGTGGCACGTGCACGTCGCGCAACGCGAGGATGGCCGCGATGACGAAGAGGAACGAGATGCCGTTCAGGCCGAAGCATGCCGTCATGCCGAACGTGCCCAGGGTCACGCCCGCCACGATGGGCCCGACGACGCGCGCGAGGTTGAACTGGATGGAGTTGAGCGCCACGGCGTTGGGCAGGTGCTCCTTGCCCACCAGCGTGGGGATCAGCGACTGGTAGGCCGGCCCGCCGAAGGCCTGGGCGAGGCCCGTGATGCACGACAGCCCCAGGATGTGCCAGATCTGGATGCGCTCGGTGAACACGAGCGCGGCCAGGGCCAGCGCCACCATCATCTGGATGGCGTTGGACGAGATCATCATGTGGCGGCGGTCGCGCCGATCGGCCACGACGCCGCCGATGAGCGTGAAGAGCAGGATGGGCAGCTCGCCGAGGAAGCTGTCGAGCCCCAGGAAGAACGCCGACTGCGGGCCGGTCATCGTGACGATGAGCCAGGCCTGCGCGACCCGCTGCATCCAGGTGCCGATGGACGAGGTGAGCGCGCCCATCCAGAGCAGCCGGAAGTTGCGGTGGGTGAGCGCAACCGAGGTCCGGCGCGCCGCGACGAGGACAGTCTCGAACAAACGACTTCGATCTTATACTAGGCGCCCCTTGGCCCACGTGGATGCCGAGCGCGTGACGCGGGCGATGATGATCGACGCGCTCAAGCTGTCGGGCATCGACGTGAGCGAGAACGAGCGGAACGCCATCGTACCCGGCGCGATGGAGCGGGCCTCGAGCACGTCAACGCTTGTAAGGGTTCGCTGGGGGGAGGCCGGCCGATGGCCGGCCAAATGGGGACAACGCAATCCCAGGTGGATGAGTCGGCTCGATGGGATGTAATTCGACTCATCCACCTGGGATTGCGTTGTCCCCATCGGCGCCTTTGGCGCCGCCCCCCAGCAAACCCCACCTGTCAGTTGTGCTGAAGAAATCCGCGTAATCGGTGAAATCTGTGGATAGATCTTGATTTTCGCTTTTTGTTCACTATAATAGCGAAAATTAAGCGAAACAGAGGTGGATATGGCTGCCAGGGCTGCCGTTGAGGCTCTTCTCCGGGAACGCAAGCTTGATCGCACGCTCACCTCTGCCATGCCCGAGCGGCTGTCGGAGGATGCGGTGGCGCCTCTCGATGTCGAGGGGCTGGACCGCGGGCTGGCCGGTGGCCTGCCGCGGGGGCAGGTGTCGGAAGTGGTGGGGCCGGTGTCGTCCGGGCGTACGAGCCTGCTGTGGGCGGCGCTCGGCGCGGCCACCCGGCGCGGCGAGCATGTGGCGCTCATCGACACCTTCGATCGGTTCGACGTCCCCACGGGTGCGGCCTGCGGCATCGAGCTGTCGCGCCTGTTGTGGGTGCGCGGGCAGGCGATTTCGAAGACGGCGGGCGCCATCGATCCGGCCTGGCTGCCAGGAGTGCGCCCGGTGGGCGGCCCCGGCACGATCGTGGAACGCGTCATCGACCGCGCGATCAAAGCCCTCAACCTCGTGGTGCGGTCGGGCGTGTGCACGCTGGTGGCCATCGACCTGGCCGACGTGCCGGTCACGGCGCTGCGGCGGCTGCCCGCCGCCACGTGGTTCCGCATCGAGCGCGCCATCGAGGGCGGCGAGACGGCGGTGGTGGTGCTGGCACCCATGCCAATCGCACGCAGCGCTGGGGGGAGGACGATACGGACGGGAGACGGATCCTTGACGGGAGAAGACACGGGACGGGAGCGGATGCAGGACGGGATCGATCCCGACACGAGTCCGTCTCCCGACTGCGTCCGCGTTCTCTGGCGCGGCGATCACGATCGCTCGCGCCGCTTTGCCGGCGTGCGTGCCGCGGCCGGCGTGACCGGGGCCCGGTGGACGCACACCGCGCGCGTGACGATCGACACCACGGCCTTCAACGCGGTGTAGCCATGTTTGCGGCGATGTATACGGGTTCTACGGGTTCTACAGGTTCTACGGGTTCTACGGGTTCTACGGGTTCTACGGGTTCTACAGGTTCTACAGGTTCTACAGGTTCTACAGGTTCTACAGGTTCTACAGGTTCTACGGGTTCGGGACCATCTGTGTCTCATCTGTGTCCATCTGTGGCCGCATTGGTATCGGTGGCCCAGGGGTTCAGCCCGCGCGTGGAGGTGATTGGCCCGCTCGTGCTGCTCGATGTCGGCGGGCTTTCGCGCGTGTTCGGCAGTCCGCGAGAATTAGGGGAGCACTTGCTGCACGAGGGTTCCTCACGAAGGTGCCTCACGGGGGTTCCTCACGGGGGTTCCTCACGAGAAGTGCCGTATGAGGGCGCGGTGGCGGTGGCACCGTCGGCCACGTCTGCGGCGCTGCTGGCGCTTCATCGCCCTGGCCTCACCGTTGTGCCATCGGGCGGCGAAGCCGCGGCGTTGGCGCCGCTGCCGATATCGGTGCTCGATCGGTTCGAGCAATTCAGGACTTCCCTTCGACTCGGCCCGACCGAAAGGCCTCGCTCAGGGCAAGCAAACCCCAAGCCCCAAGCCCTAAGCCCTAAGCCTCCGGACGGCGGCTGGCACCATCCACGCCACACGCACCAGGCCAGCCGGCACCCGCGCACCCCCGCACCCTCGCACCTTTGCACCCCCGCACCCTCGCACCTGCATACCGTGTTGCTCAAGTGGGGCATCCGCACCCTGGGCGCGTTGGCGGCGTTGCCGTCGGCCGAGGTGCACGAGCGCCTGGGGGCGCGGGGCGTGGTGTGGCAGCGCTGGGCGCGCGGTGAGGACGATCGGCCCCTGGTGCCGCAGGTGGACGAGGCGCCCTTCGAGGGCACGCTGGAACTTGAATGGCCCATCGAGGGGCTCGAGCCGCTGTCGTTCGTGCTGGCGCGCCTGCTCGAGCCGCTGGCCGAGCGCCTGGAGCAGGCCGACCGCGGGGCGGCCGTCATCTACACGATGCTGCGGCTCACCACCCGGGCGGTGCACGCGCGCGCGCTGCAGCTGCCCGCCCCGATGCGCGATCCCAAGACGCTGCGCACGCTCGTGCTGCTCGACCTCGAGTCGCATCCGCCGGACGCGGCCATCGACACGGTGCGCGTGTCGGTGGAGCCCACGCCGGGCCGCGTGGTGCAGTGGGACCTGCTCGAACGCGCGCAGCCCGCGCCCGAGCAGGTGTCCACGCTGGTGGCCCGCCTCACCGCGCTCATGGGCGAAGGGCATGTGGGCTCACCCTCGGTGGTGGACACGTGGAGGCCCGGGGCGTTCGCCTTGCAGGAGTTTCGAGTGCAGAGTGCAGAGTTTAGAGCGCCGACCGCCGGCTGCACGACTCTGAACTCTGAACGCTTAACTCTGAACTCTGCATTGAGAAGATTTCGCCTCCCGATTCCGGCCCGCGTGCAGGTGCGCGAGGGCCGGCCCGTGCGCGTGGCCATCGACCGCCATGGCTTGTCGAGCGGCGCCGTGGTGCAGGCCGCCGGCCCCTGGCGCACGTCGGGCGAGTGGTGGTCGTCGGCGTCTGCGTCATCTGCGTCATCTGCGGCTTGGGACCGCGACGAGTGGGACATCGCCCTGGCCGACGGCACCCTCTACCGCCTCGCCGTCGAACGCGAGGTGGGGCAGTGGTTCATCGAGGGCATCCTCGACTGATCACGTACGGGCCACAGAGACACAGAGACACAGAGAAGGCCTTGGGTTGTTTTCTTCGTGTCCTTCGTGCCTTCGTGGTTGCCTTTTGTGTTTGATCTCTGTGCCTCTGTGTCTTCTGTGGCCCGTCCGTGATCCCATATATCGAGCTCCACACCTCGTCGGCCTTTTCGTTTCTGCGCGCGGCGTCGCTGCCCGAGACCCTGGTCGACCGCGCGGCCCTGCTGGGTTATCCGGCGGTGGCGCTGCTCGATCGCGACGGTGTTTCGGGCGCGCCGCGGTTCCACAAGGCCGCCCTCGCCGCCGGCCTGCGCCCGCTCATCGGCGCCGAGCTGACCATCAGAAGTGAGAAGTTAGAAGGGAGAAGTGAGAAGGGGGGAGTCCGCAGTCAGCCTTCTCACTTCTCACCTCTCACTTCTCACTTCGTCTTGCCTGTGCTTGTCTCCTCGCAAGAAGGCTGGCGCAACCTCTGCCGCCTGATTTCGCGCATGAAGCTGCGCGCGCCCAAGGGCGAGGGCGCGCTCACGCTCGACGATCTCGAGAGCGGCGTGGCGGGCCTGGTGGCGCTGGCCGGCCGCCCGCTGCTCGCGGTGGAGCGCCACGGCGTGGGTGGGCTGCTCGACCGGCTCGTGGGCATCTTCGGCCGCGCCCACGTGTACGTGGAGTTGCAGCGGCACCTGCACCGCGACCAGGAGGATGACAACGACGCGCTGGTGTGCCTGGCCGAGGCGTTTCGCGTGCCGGTGGTGGCCACCGGGGGCGTGAGATGCGCCACCTCCGACGAGCGGCCCCTGCTGGACGTACTCACCGCCATCCGCGAGCACGTCCCGCTGTCGCGCGCGGGCCGGCGGCTCGCCGCCAACGCCGAGCGCTACCTGAAGCCGCCCGCGCAGATGGTGCGGCTGTTTGCGGATCGCCCCGGCGCGCTGCAGGCCACGTGCGACCTGGCCGACCGCCTGCAGTTCAGCATGCGCGACCTCGGCTACCGCTTTCCGCGCTACCCCGTGCCGCCAGGCGAGACCGAGGCCTCGTTCCTGCGGAAGATCGCCGAGGTGGGCGCGCGCGATCGCTACCGCCCGTATCACGACAAGGCCCGCGCCCAGGTGGCGCGCGAGCTGAACCTGATCGAGAAGCTCGATCTCGCCGGCTACTTCCTGATCGTCTGGGACATCGTCAACTTCTGCCGCCAGCAGGACATCCTCGTGCAGGGCCGCGGGTCGGCGGCCAACAGCGCCGTGTGCTACAGCCTGGGCATCACCGCCGTCGACCCGGTGGGCATGGAACTGCTCTTCGAGCGCTTCCTCTCGGAAGAGCGTGGCGAGTGGCCCGACATCGACCTCGACCTGCCGAGCGGCGATCGACGCGAGCGCGTCATCCAGCACGTCTACCGGAAGTACGGCCAGCACGGCGCCGCCATGACCGCCAACGTGATCACCTACCGCGGCAAGAGCGCGGCGCGCGAGGTGGGCAAGGCCCTCGAGCTCGACGACCCGCAGGTGGATCGCCTGGCCAGGGTGATGCACCAGTACGAGTTCATCGACCCCGACGACACCCTGTCGAAGCGCCTCGCCGAGGTGGGCATGAGCGGCGACGATGGGCGCGTGCGGCACTTCGCGGCGCTATGGCGGCGGATGCAGGACCTGCCGCGCCACCTGGGCCAGCATTCGGGCGGCATGGTGGTGTGCCAGGGCGATCTGTCGTCGGTCGTGCCGCTCGAAAACGCCAGCATGCCCGGCCGCGTGGTGGTGCAGTGGGACAAGGAAGATTGCGCCGACATGGGCATCATCAAGGTGGACCTGCTCGGCCTCGGCATGATGGCCGTGCTGCAGGACACGATCCGGCTGGTGAATACGGAAGCCGGAGTGCAGAGTGCAGAGTGCAGAGTGCAGAGTGACCGAGTCGATCTGGCGCGCCTCCCGCAAGACGACCCCGAGGTCTATCGCATGCTGCAGGCCGCCGACACCATCGGTGTGTTCCAGGTGGAGTCGCGCGCGCAGATGGCGACGCTGCCGCGGCTCAAGCCCGCGTGTTTCTACGACCTCGTGGTGGAAGTGGCGCTCATCCGCCCCGGCCCCATCGTGGGCCAGATGGTGCATCCCTACCTCAACCGGCGGGCCGGCCGCGAGCCGGTGGCCTACGACCACCCGCTGCTCGAGCCCATCCTCAAGCGCACGCTGGGCGTGCCGCTGTTCCAGGAGCAGCTCCTGCGCATGGCCATGGCCGTGGCCGGGT
>CAYJPQ010000116.1:0-7434 GCA_964372085.1 uncultured Bifidobacteriaceae bacterium
CCGCCCGGACGACGCTCGATTCATCAGCATGGCTCACTTCCAGCAATTGCACTTCGTGCAGGTCACGTCGGCGCATCTGGCCGAGCGTTGGGACGGGCGGGCGATTCTGGAGATCGGATCGCACGACGTGAACGGCTCGATTCGGCCGATGTTTGCGGGCGGCCGGTATACCGGCGTCGACCTCAGCCCGGGTGCGGGCGTCGACCTCGTCGGCGCGGGCCACGAACTCACGCTGGCGGATGGCAGCTTCGACCTGGCGATTTCGTGCGAGTGTTTCGAGCACAATCCGCACTGGATCGAGACATTCCGTAACATGCACCGGATGACCAAAGCTGGGGGCGCGGTCGTGATCACTTGCGCCTCGCGCGGACGGATGGAGCACGGCACCGACCGGACCAAGCCCGAGGAATCGCCCGGCACACAGGCCGTCGGGTGGCGCTATTACCGCAATCTGAACCGGACCGATTTCGAACGCCACCTGGATCTGGACGCGATGTTCGAAAGCTATGTTTTCTTCCGCAACGACGTGTCGAAGGACCTGTATTTTGTTGGCAAGAAGGGCGGAGGCAGCGCGATGGGCCTCACACTGGACGTGGGCATCCTGGCCGGCGCCCTGCTCTCGACCAACAGCCTTGTGACGGTGGACCAACCGTTCCGTCTGCGGGCGCTACCTCGCATGGCGGTAGAAGCGCCCGTGCGGTGGGCGGAGTGGCTTCCAGATCGAATATTCCAGCAGTTCGTACGCTCCTGGCGTGCCGCCGAAAGGGCCGGACGCCCCCGCCGGCCGGATACCAAGTGACGCCAGCCGCCTGTGCTACGCTCTAGATGCGCTCCGCACGCGAAAGTGGCGGAACTGGCAGACGCGCCGGACTTAGGATCCGGTAGCCGCAAGGCTGTGGGGGTTCGACTCCCCCCTTTCGCACCAGCCTTCGCACTCGCTTGCGCTCGTGCTTCGGCTCGGCAAGCGCCGCGAAGGCTGTCACGCCGAAGCCCGCAGGGCGAAGGCGGACCACTAAGACACATGAAATCAGAACTCATCGACGTGAACCAAACGCGCCGCGATCTCACCATCGAGGTGCCCAGCACGGTTGTGGACGAGGCCATCGGCCGCGCGGCCGCCCGCATTGGCAAGCAGGCGCGCATCCCGGGCTTCCGCCCGGGCAAGGTGCCCAGCACCATGGTGCGGCAGCGCTTCCGCGGGCAGATCATGCAGGACGTGGCCGAGCACCTGGTGGCCAGGGCCATCGGCGACGCGCTCACCGAAAAGGGCGTGGAGCCCGTCGAGACGCCCGACATCAAGGACCTGGTGCTCGAGGAGGGCAAGCCCCTGACCTTCAAGGCGTCGTTCGAGGTGGTGCCCCAGTTCGACCCGGGCGACCTCGCCGCCATCGAGGCCAAGCGCCCGGCGTCGGCCGTGGAGGACGAGGCCGTGGCACAGGCGCTCGAGCGGCTGCGCGAGCGCGCCGCGCGTTTCGAGGCCGTGGAAACGGGCGTGGTGGCCGCCGGGCACACGGTGGTTGTCACGCTCGAGCGCCAGGGCACCGACAAGGCCGGCGTGCAGGGTCCGATGGACAGGCACGACCAGGTGTCGATCGAACTCGGCGCCCCGTCGAACCCACCCGGCTTCGATGCCGAGATGATCGGCATGGAGATCGGCGCCACCAAGCGCTTCACGCTCACCTACCCCGAGAACTACAGCATCCCCGAACTGGCTGGCGGCACCGTGACTTACGCGGTGACCCTCAAGGAGATCAAGCAGCGCGTGGTGCCGGCCCTCGACGACGAGCTGGCCAAGGACCTGGGCGACTTCGAGTCGCTCGACGCCCTGCGCGCGCGCGTGCGCGGCGACCTCGAGCGCGAGGCCGCCGACGCGGCCGACCGCGAGGTGCGCACCGCCGTGCTGAAGCAGCTGGCCGCGCGCGTGCCGTTCGCGCTGCCCGCCTCGCTCGTGGAGCGCGAGATCGACCGGCGGCTCGAAGATTTCGCCCGCCGCCTGATGGAACAGCAGATCGACCCGCGGAAGGCCAACATCGACTGGAACGCTTTCCGCGAGGGCCAGAAGGCGCCGGCCACCGACGCGGTGGGCTCGGCCATCGCCCTCGACGAGGTGGCGCGCCGCGAGCAGGTCACGGTGACCGAGGAGGACCTCGACGCCGAGCTGCAGCGCTACACCGAGCGGACCGGCCACACCGTGGCCAGCATCCGGGCCCGCCTCCAGAAGGAAGGCGAGCTGGGCCGCCTCGCGGCCGAATTGCGGCGGGAAAAGGCCCTCGCCTGGGTGCTGGCCCAGGCCAAGGTGACCTAGCCGGTCGGCGATTGCATCTTTGCCGCCCTCGGCCGATAAAGGATAGGAGCACACTGTCACCCATGAGCGCATACCCGCACAACCAGCTCGTTCCCATGGTCGTCGAGCAGACCAACCGTGGCGAGCGCGCCTACGACATCTTTTCGCGCCTGCTGAAGGACAACATCATCTTCATCGGCACGCCGATTGACGACGGGGTGGCCAACCTGGCCATCGCGCAGATGCTGTTCCTCGAGGCGGAGGATCCCGACAAGGACATCCTCCTCTACATCAACAGCCCGGGCGGCTCGATCACGGCGGGGTTTGCCATCTACGACACGATGCAGTTCATCCGTCCCGACGTGCAGACCTACTGCATCGGCCAGGCGGCGTCGATCGCGGCGGTGCTGCTGGCGGCGGGGACGAAGGGCAAGCGGTTCTCGCTGCCCAACTCGCGCATCCTGATTCACCAGCCGTGGATGTCGGGCCTCGGCGGGCAGGCCACCGACATCGACCTGGCGGCGAAGGAAATCCTGCGCATGCGGGAGCGGATCAACCAGATCCTGGTGAAGCACACCGGGCAGGACGTCAAGCGCATCCAGGACGACACGGAACGCGACTACATCATGTCGGCGGACCAGGGCAAGGAATACGGAATTATTGACGATGTCATTCGGAAACGGGTGTAACCTAGGGCTATCGGCATGGTGAAAAAGAGCGGCGACGGCGGCGAGATTCTGCGCTGTTCGTTCTGCAATAAGGACCAGAACGACGTCCGCAAACTGATTGCGGGCCCGACGGTGTTCATCTGTGATGAATGCGTCGAGGTGTGCAACGACATCATCGCCGACGACAACCGCTTCGACGCCCGCGGGACGCGCGCGTCGCTGCCCGCCCCGCCCGAGATCAAGAAGTTCCTCGACGAGTACGTGATCGGCCAGGAACTGACCAAGAAGAAGCTGGCGGTGGCGGTCTACAACCACTACAAGCGGCTGGAAATCCAGAAGCAGCCGCGCAGCCGCCACGACGTCGAGCTGACCAAGTCGAACATCCTGCTGATCGGGCCCACGGGCACGGGCAAGACGCTGCTGGCGCAGACGCTGGCGAAGCTCCTGTCGGTGCCGTTCACCATCGTCGACGCGACCACGCTCACCGAGGCGGGCTACGTCGGCGAGGACGTGGAGAACATCATCCTCAAGCTGCTGCAGGCGTCCGGCGGCGACATCGAGAAGTGCCAGCAGGGCATCGTCTATATCGACGAGATCGACAAGATCGGCCGCAAGGACGAGAACCCGTCGATCACGCGCGACGTGTCGGGCGAGGGCGTGCAGCAGGCGCTGCTGAAGATCCTGGAGGGCACGGTGGCCAACGTGCCGCCGCAGGGCGGGCGCAAGCACCCGCACCAGGAGTTCTTCCAGATCGACACCACCAACATCCTCTTCATCTGCGGCGGCGCCTTCGTGGGCCTCGATAAGGTGGTGGAGCGGCGCATCGGCAAGAAGACGCTGGGGTTCAAGGCCGACGTCAAGTCGAACAAGGGCCGCGACGTGGGCGTGGTGCTCGAGCAGGCCGAGCCGCAGGACCTCATCAAGTTCGGCCTCATCCCCGAGTTCGTGGGCCGGCTGCCCGTGATGGGGGCGCTCCACGAGCTCGACAAGCCGGCGCTCGTGCAGATCCTCACGCAGCCGCGCAACGCCATCACGCGGCAGTACCAGAAGCTGTTCGAGTACGAGAACGTGAAGCTGCGCTTCACGGACGATTCGCTGGAGGCCATCGCCGAGATGGCGCTCGCGCGCAAGATCGGCGCGCGCGGCTTGCGGATGATCATCGAGGACCTCATGCTCGACCTGATGTACTCGGTGCCGGGCCAGAAGAAGGCCCGCGAGTGCGTCATCACGCGCGAGATGGTGGTCAGCAAGACCGCGGGGCTCGAGGTCATCGAGAAGGCCGGATAGACGAAGACGGCTCTGGACTCCGGGCTCTGGGCCCTGGGTCCGGCGCCGCCCAACGCCGACGTCGAGAGTCCGAAGCCCAACGCCCGAAGCCTCTTTTTATGATCGAAGTCTACGAAACGCTCCCCATCGTTCCGCTCCGCGACGTCGTCGTGTTCCCCCACATGATGATGCCGTTCGTGATTGGCCGGCCCTCGTCGATCCGCGCGCTCGAGCACGCGCTCGGCAAGGACAAGCGCATCTTCCTGGCGGCGCAGCACGACGCGTCGACCGACGATCCGCAGGCCGCCGACATCTTCACCATGGGCTGCGTGGCCAACGTGGTGCAGAGCCTGAAGCTGCCCGACAGCAACATCAAGGTGCTGGTGGAGGGCGTCGATCGCGCGCGCGTGATCGAGTGGAAGGACGACAAGGGCTTCTCCCGCGTCGTGGTGAAGGTGCTGCAGCGGCAGAAGGAGGCCGCCGGCGACGTGGAGCAGACGATGGGCCGCGTGGTGACGCTGTTCGAGCAGTACGTGAAGCTGTCGAACAACCTCCACTACGACGCCATGATCGCCGCCGTCCGCGTGGACGACCCCGGCAAGCTGGCCGACACCATCGCCGCCCACCTGCTGGTGGGCATCGACGAGAAGCAGAACCTGCTCGAGATCGTCTCGCCCCTCGAGCGCCTCAACCGCATCGCCGGCATCCTCGAAGCCGAGGTGGACAAGCTCCAGGTCGACCGCCGCATCCAGTCGCGCGTGAAGAAGCAGATGGAGAAGGCGCAGAAGGAGTACTACCTCAACGAGAAGATGAAGGCGATCCAGAAGGAGCTGGGCCGCAAGGACGAGAAGGGCAACGAGGCCGACGACCTGCGCAAGAAGATCGAGCAGGCGCGCATGCCCAAGGAGGTGCAGGAGAAGGCCATCCAGGAGCTCAAGCGGCTCGAGGCCATGCCCCCCATGTCGGCCGAGGCCACCGTCTCGCGCAACTACCTCGACTGGCTCATCGCGGTGCCGTGGCACAAGAAGACCAAGGAGAACCGCGACCTCAAGAACGCCGAGGCGGTGCTCAACGAGGACCACTACGGCCTCGAGAAGATCAAGGACCGCATCCTCGAGTTCCTGTCGGTGCGCGCCCTGGTGAAGAAGCCCAAGGCCACCATCCTCACGTTCGTCGGCCCCCCGGGCGTCGGCAAGACCTCGCTCGCCAAGTCGATTGCCCGCGCCATGAACCGCAAGTTCGTGCGCCTGTCGCTCGGCGGCGTGCGTGACGAGGCCGAGATCCGCGGCCACCGCCGCACCTACATCGGCGCCTTCCCCGGCCAGATCGTCCAGATGATGAAGAAGGCCACGTCGCTCAACCCGGTGTTCCTGCTCGACGAGGTCGACAAGATGTCGATGGACTTCCGCGGCGACCCGTCGGCGGCGCTGCTGGAGGTGC
The DNA here is from genome assembly GCA_964372085.1 of uncultured Bifidobacteriaceae bacterium. Taxonomy (GTDB): domain Bacteria; phylum Acidobacteriota; class Vicinamibacteria; order Vicinamibacterales; family UBA2999; genus 12-FULL-67-14b. The sequence goes on from CAYJPQ010000116.1 coordinate 5,659, forward strand.
TCGACCCCGAGCAGAACAACGCGTTCCTCGACCACTACCTCGACGTCGAGTACGACCTGTCGAACGTGATGTTCATCTGCACCGCCAACGTGCTGCACACCATCCCGCAGGCGCTGCGCGACCGCATGGAAGTGCTGCAGTTGGCCGGTTACACCGAGCAGGAGAAGACGGAGATCGCCAAGCGCTTCCTGGTGTCGAAGGCCGTCGAGGGCTCGGGCCTCACCGAGAAGAACATCACCTTCACCGACGAGGCCCTGCAGACCGTCATCCAGCGCTACACCCGCGAGGCGGGCGTGCGCAACCTCGAGCGCGAGATCAACTCCATCTGCCGCAAGGTGGCCCGCAGGGTGGTGGTGGACGGCCCCGCCACCTCGGAGGCCATCACCGCCGACAAGGTGACCGAGTTCCTGGGCGTGCCGCGCTACCGGCCCACCCTGGCCGAGGAGCAGAACGAGGTGGGCGTGGCCACCGGCCTCGCGTGGACCGAGGTGGGCGGCGAGATCCTGGTCATCGAGGCCACGCTCATGCCGGGCCGCGGCCGCCTGATGCTCACCGGCAAGCTCGGCGACGTGATGCAGGAGTCGGCGCAGGCCGCCATGAGCTACGTGCGCTCGCGGGCCGAGGAGTTCGGCATCCCGAAGGACTTCAACCGCAAGCTCGACGTCCACATCCACATCCCCGAGGGCGCCATCCCGAAGGACGGCCCGTCGGCCGGCATCACGCTGGCCACCGCGCTCATCTCGGCCCTGGCGGCCATTCCGGCCCGCCGCGAGGTGGCGATGACCGGCGAGATCACCCTGCGCGGCAAGGTGCTGCCCATCGGCGGCGTGAAGGAAAAGGTGCTGGCCGCCCATCGCGCCGGCGTCAAGACCATCCTGCTGCCGAAGGACAACGAGAAGGACCTCGCCGACATCCCGAAGAACGTCCTCGACGCGCTCGACGTGCACCTGATCAGCGTGATGGACGAAGTGCTGAAGATCGCGCTCGAGCGGCCCATCACGCCGCTCGTGCCCACGCCCGACGCCGGCGACATCGTCGAGTCGTCCGACGCGATTACGCATTGAGGTCTTGAGGTCTTGATGACTCGCCCTCTGCGTCATCTGTGTCATCTGCGGCCCTGGTAGAGCGCGTTGCGGGTCGTATCTGAGTTCGTCACGAGCGCCGCGGGGGCCGAGGGGTTTCCGAAGGACGGCGTGCCTGAGTTGGCCCTGGTGGGCCGGTCGAACGTCGGCAAATCGACCTTGATCAACGCGTTGCTGCGCCAGAAGGTGGCGCGCACGAGCGCGGCCCCGGGCAAGACGCGCCTGGCCAACTTCTTTCGCGTCTCGCCCGAGAACCGGCCGCCGTTCCACCTGGTCGACCTCCCCGGCTACGGCTACGCGCGGGGCGGCGACGCGGCGCGCGAGACGTTCGACCAACTGGCGGCGGAGTACTTCGAGTCGCGAAAAAGGGGACAGTCCCATTTTTTCGATGACGAAGACCCGAAAGAGGGGACTGTCCCCTTTTTCGCCGTGCTGTTGCTCGTCGACAGCCGCCACCCGGGCCTCGAGGCCGACTGGCGGGCGTGGGCCTGGCTCGAGCGCCAGGACGTGACCCGCCACGTGGTGGCCACCAAGCTGGACAAGCTGACGCGGGCCGAACGCCAGCGTCACCTCGCGGAGCTCGAACGGCGTTACTCAGGACCGGTCACGGCCGTCTCGGCCCAGACCGGCGAAGGACTGGATGCACTGTGGACAACGATCACAAGGCTGCTGACACGGCCGTAGCCCCCACCGA
>CAYJPQ010000117.1:0-7400 GCA_964372085.1 uncultured Bifidobacteriaceae bacterium
GCGTCAGCCGCTGCAGGTTGCCGGCGTCGGCGAAAAACGCAAAGGTGGTGTCGAGATCCCGCGCCACGAACAGCCGGGTGTTGAGCCTATACTGGGCAAGGTTGCTCAAGACGCTCGTGCCTGGCTTCGGGTGCACGCCGAAGGCGAATCGGTTGGGCGTGTGACGTGGTGATCGCATGATCTCCGACATTCGCGCGGTGCTGGCCTGGCTCTCGCCGCGGGAGCGCGGGCGCTGGGCCCTGCTCGTTCCGGTGGTGAGCCTGGCCGCGCTCATCGAGGCGGTGGGGGCGCTGGCGGTGTTTGGCCTCCTGCGGCTGGTGGTCGACCCCGAGCTCGTGCGATCGGCCCCGATGGCGTCGCTCGTCTCGCTGGTGTGGCTGGCTTCGCCCTCCGACGACCCGCGCGCCGCCGTCGCCGTGCTCACGGCGCTGGTGGCCGTCTTCTACGTCGCGCGCGCGGTGTTCCTCGGCTGGGTGGAGTGGTTCAAGCAGGGCATCGTCTACCAGTCGGCCGCGTCGGCCGCGGAGCGGCTGTTTGCGCGCTACCTGGCCGCCGACTACCTGTTTCACGCGAGGCGCCGATCGGCGTCCCTCATCGAGCCCATGACACGGTCGGCCGACATCGCCTGCGAGCTGGTGCTGGCGTCGGCCGTGAACGTGCTGGCCGAGGGCGTGACGATTGCGGCCCTGGCCGCCGTGCTCGTGGCCGCCACGCCCCCGGTGACGCTGCTCGCGGTGGCCGCCGTGCTGGCCGTCGTGCTCGTGCCCATCGTCGGGCTCCGGCGCGCGTGGGCGCGCATCGGCGACGCCGAGCGCGACCTGACGCAGCAGCACCTGCACGTGCTGCAGCAGAGCCTGGGCGCCATCAAGGACGTCACCATCACGGGCCGCCAGGCGTTCTTCGAGGAGCGGTACCGGCAGGTGCGCCGGTCACTGTCGCGCACGAAGCGGCGGCGGTCGTGGGCCGCCGCGGGCGCCCGCCTCGGCGTGGAGGCCGTGCTCATCCTGGCGATGCTGCTGGTGGTGTTCCTGGTGCTGCGCCAACAGGCCCCTGGCAGCGACACCGTGGCGCTGCTGGCCCTGTTTGCCTACACGGGCTTCCGCGTCGTGCCGTCGGCCAACCGCATCATGCTCAATGTGGGCTACCTGCGCGAAGGCCACGCCTGGGTGCGCGGGATGGACGAGGACATGCGCCACCTGGCTCTGCCCGCCCCGGTGCATTTCGTGCCCGGGCCCGGCCTGGCCTTCACCACCAGCCTGGCGTGCGACGACGTGTCGGTGACCTACGAACCCGGATCCGCGCCGGCGCTGGCCGGCGTGACGCTGGCCATCAGTCCCGGTGAGTCGATCGGCATCGTCGGTCCCACCGGCGCGGGCAAGAGCACGCTCGTGGACGTCCTGCTGGGCCTGCTGACCCCCTCGTCCGGCCGCGTGCTGGTGGACGGCGTGGCCCTTGCCGGGCACGAGCGCGCGTGGCGGCGTCAGATCGGCTACGTGCCGCAGGACGTCTACCTGCTGGACGACTCGCTCCGGCGCAACATCGCGTTTGGCGTGGCCGATGGGGCCATCGACGACGAGCGCCTGGCCCGCGCCGTGACGCTGGCGAGGCTCGACGCCGTGGTGGCGGCGATGCCGCAGAAGCTCGAGACGGTGGTGGGCGAGCGCGGCGTGCGCCTGTCGGGCGGGCAGCGGCAGCGCGTGGCGATCGCCCGCGCGCTCTACCACGAGCCCGACGTGCTGGTGTTCGACGAAGCCACCGCGGCGCTCGACAGCCAGACCGAGCGCGAGCTGACGGCGGCCATCGGCGAGCTGCGCGGCACGCGCACCCTCATCGCCATCGCGCACCGGCTCTCCACCGTGCAGGCATGCGACCGGCTGATCTACCTGCGCGATGGCCGCGTGGCCGGTATCGGCACCTACCAGGAGTTGCTGGCCGACCCGTCGTTCCGCGCCCTCACGTAGGGCCTCACGTAGGGCGGCCCTTTAGGGCTGCCGTCTCGTCACGTAGGGCGTCACGTCCTCGCTGTTGAATTCCGAGGAGGCGCCGGCCCGACGTTTTGGTCATCCACCGATTCCCCGGAGGGCGCAGATTCATATTCCGCCGGACGCCTCATCTGGGCGTGGCGTGCGCGGAGGCCGGCCGGCAGGCCGGCCTCAAGACCGGACGACGAGACCCGGCCCAAGAGTCCAGCGGTGAGTGGTTGTCGGACTCTTGGGCCGGGTCTCGTCATCCGGTCACGGCGCTATGCGCCGCCGCGAACGCCGCGGCCCGCATCATCGGCGGTATCGGTGGCATCCCTGATGACCGCGGCCGGCGCACCGTTTTGGGCTCGCAGTCTGTCGTTCAGGTGCTGATCCACCGCCGCGAGAATCCCGTCGCAGAACCGCTCCACAGAAAAGCGATCCGCCTGCCGCGCCAGGTGGGCCGCCAGGCGCGCCTGCTCGGCGGGGCTCTCGAGCACGGCGCAGATCTTGGCGGCGCCATCGGCTTCGGACGCATAGCGCAGGGTCGGCTCGTCGCCGACGATCTCCACCTGGCCGCCGCCGTCGGGCACCCACACCACCATGCCCGCGCGCACCATCTCGGCCGGCGCCATGCCGAAGTGCTCCTCGAGCATGCCGTGGATGCCGTACCGCGTGCCGGCCATGAGGGCCCGCACCTCGTCGTGCGTGAGGTTCGGCCGGAAGGCGATCCAGGGCCCGAGCGACGCGGCCAGGCGCCGCAGCGAGTGCATGTAGGCCGTCGTCCAGTGGTCCGACGTGCCGACGATGGTGAGGGTGACGGACGGCTGCCGCGCGTGCACCAGCGCCATCGTGCGCATTACGCGCTCCAGCGCCTTCTCCGGCGCGATGCGGCCCACGGCCATGAACCCCGGCGCGCGCTCGTGCCAGGGCCGGGCCGGCGCCGGGTCGGCAACGGGCGGGTAGACCACGCGCGCCTCGATGCCGTGGAACTGCTGGATCTTCGCCGCGGTCCATGCGGAGTTGGCCAGCGTGATGTTCGTCCGCAGGCGTGCGAGTGAGAAGCCCGCCAGCGCGTCTGTCGCCGCGTAGTAGGACCGCAGCACCGCGGGGAGGCGGTGGTACCACCGCAGGTCCACCGATGGCCGCGGACGGAGGTAAGTGGGGTAGTGGACGTACTGGATGCCGGGGCGCCCGAAATCGATCTCGTTGTGGAGGCCGATGATCACGTCGTAGCCGGCGCTGACCCGCCGCGTGTAGCGCATCAGGATCGATCCCCTGAGCAGCGCCAGCGGCAGCGGGACGTGGTCGGGCAGGTACGTGATGGCGCGCGGCACCACGATGGTGTCGAAGTCCGATGCCGCCAGGTGCGTGCCGTAGAAGCGGTTGATGGGCGCCACGTCGACGGGCTGCCACGAGAGCACCGTCACCCTGTAGCGCGTCACCAGGGCCTGCAGCGCCCACGCCGACACGCCGCCGCCCCCGCCGGGCGGCTGCAACGACGGTTGGACGAAGAGGATTCGGCGCACGTCAGTCGAAGCGAGCTGTCGCGAGGGCCACGAGTGACAGGACCAGCGTCACCAGATACAACAGCAGCACGGTGCCGCGGGCGGACCAGCCGAGCGAGAGCAGGCGGTGGTGGATGTGCAGGCGGTCGGGCACGACGACGCGGGCCAGCGCCTCGACCAGGGAAAACCCGCGGGCGGCGTCGGGGCGGGCGAGCAGCCGGCGCGCCAGCGCGGCGGCGGTGTCGGCGATGGGCAGCAAGAAGATCAGGAGGGGCACGCCAGCGGCCAGCGCCGTGGCGCCCTTCTGCCATCCCGCCAGCGCCGTCGTCGCCAGCACGAAGCCAAACAGCAAGCTGCCGCCATCACCAAGGAAGATGGAGGCGGGAGGGAAGTTGTGGGCGAGAAAGCCGAGGGCGGCGCCCACGAGGCTGGCGAGCAGCAGCGCCTCGGCCGCGTGGCCGCGGCGGATGAGGATGGCCGTGCAGGCGGCGCCGGCGATCGCGGCGACGCCGGCCGCGAGCCCGTCGAGGCCGTCGATCAGGTTGAACGCGTTGGTGAGTCCCACGATCCAGAGCCAGGTGATGGGCCACGCGGCCGCGCCCAGCTCGATGGTGGCGCCTCCGAGCGTCACGCGTTCGATGAGCAGGCCCGAGGCCATCACTACCGCGGCCGCCAGGGTCTCGACCACGAGCTTCACCAGGGCGGGCAGCGACCTGACGTCGTCGAGCGTGCCGGCGGCAAACACCAGCAGGCCGCCCGCGGCGAGGGGCCACGCCGACGCCAGTGGGACGCCGTGAGGGACAAACAGGGCGGCCATCCCGGCCGCGCCGGCGATGGCCAGGCCGCCCAGGCGGGGCACCGGCTGCGCGTGAACCTTTCGGCCACCCGGGGCGTCTACCAAGCCGATTGCTGCCGCGCCCCGTCCAATGAAGGGCGTCACAAGGAACGCCGCCGCGGCGGCCACCAGACCCGAGAGAAGATAGGGGCTCACATGCGAAGCGTGGTCGTGGTTCTGGGCGATCTGGGCCGAAGCCCCCGAATGCAGTATCACGCCCTCGCGCTGGCCGTCAACGCGGGCGACGTGGATCTCGTGGGCCTTGAGGGTGCTGAGGTGCCGCCCACGTTGTCGGCCGAGCCGCGCATCCACCTTCATCGGCTGCCCGATCGCGCGTTTGTCACGCGCGCGGCCGGCGGCGTGCGGCGCTTCGTGTTCGGTTCGGTGATGCGCGCGGTGATGCAGGGCGTGCGGCTCTTCACTGTCTTGATGCGCCTACCGCGACCAGGGCTCATCCTGGTGCAGAACCCGCCGGCCGTCCCCACGCTGGCCGTGGCGTGGCTGGTGGCTCGCCTGCGCGGGGCAAGACTCGTGATCGACTGGCACAACCTGGCCCACACGGTGGCCGCCATCCGCCTGGGCGACGACCATCGCGCCGTGCGCGCGATTGCCCGCAGCGAGCGCCGCTGGGCCCGCCGCGCCGATGGCCACCTGGCCGTGTCGCGGGAACTGGCTGCATGGCTGCAGCGTGAGTACGGCATTGCGGTCCGGGTGGTGTACGACCGGCCGGCGCGCGCGTTTGCCCCGGTGACGGCGGCCGAGGCCGGGTCGATGTGGGCCAGGCTTGCCGCGCAGGGCGTGTTGCCCGCCACGAGGGTCCCACTGGCCGTGTGCCCCACAAGCTGGACCCCGGACGAAGATTTCGACTTGCTGCTCGAAGCCCTCGAGCGCGCCGACCGCACCCTCGGCGGCAATTTCGGTGGAGGCAACCCTTCAGGGTTGCCTGACCCGAAGTTGTCGGTGTTGCTGACCGGCCGCGGCGCCCTCCGCGCATCCTTCGAGGCGCGGGTGGCGAAACGCCACTTCACATCCATCCTCGTGCGCACCGCGTGGCTCGAGCCGGCCGATTACCCGCTCGTCGTGGGAATGGCCGACGTGGGCCTGTGCCTGCATCAGTCCTCGTCCGGGCTCGACCTGCCCATGAAGGTGCAGGACTTCCGCGGCGCCGCCGTGCCGGTGGCTGCGTTTGCCTATGCCCCGGTGCTGGGCGAGGTGCTCACCGTGGGGCAGGAGGGCGTGACCTTCCGCGATCCCGGCGAGTTGGCCGCCCTCCTGGTGTCGCTGGCCGCGCCGCCTCCGCACGGCGACGCGCTGGCGCGCCCGCGCGCCTGGCTGCGGGAGCACCCCGCCACGCGGTGGGACGACGAGTGGCTCAGCGCCGCGCGAACCTCCCTGAACCCCCCTGAACCTCCCTGAACTACAATTCTGGTAATGCTTCCCATTACCGAGATCGCCTCCCGCCTTGGCCTCCCCGAAGAATTCCTCGAACCCCACGGCCGCTACATCGCGAAGATTCGGCTCGACGTGCTCGACCGCTTTCCCACGCGGCGCGGCAAGCTGATCCTGGTGACGGCCATCACGCCCACCACCAGCGGTGAGGGCAAGACCGTCAACACCATCGGCATCACGCAGGGCCTGGTGAAGCTGGGACACAAGGCGGTGGCCGCGCTGCGAGAGCCGTCGCTCGGCCCCGTGTTCGGGATGAAGGGCGGCGCCACCGGCGGCGGCAAGGTGTCGGTGGAGCCCCTCGAGAAGATCAACCTCCACTTCACGGGCGACTTCCACGCCATCACCGCCGCGCACAACCTGCTGGCGGCGCTCCTCGACGCGCACCTGCACTTCGGCAACGACCTGCGCATCGACGCCAAGGAAATCCTGTGGCCGCGCGCCATGGACATGAACGACCGCGCGCTGCGCCGCCTGGCCACCGGCCTCGGCGGGCGCGAGAGCGGGCCGGCCCGCGAGACGGGCTTCGTGATCACGGCCGCCTCCGAGATCATGGCCATCCTCGCGCTGTCAGAGAGCCGCGCCGACCTCCGCCGCCGCCTCGGCCGCATCGTCGTGGGATTTAACTACGATGGCAAGCCCGTGACGGCGGCCGACCTGAAGGCCGTGGGCCCGATGATGGTGCTGCTGAACGAAGCGGTGCTGCCCAACCTGGTGCAGACCACCGAAGGCGCGCCGGCCATCATCCACTGTGGACCCTTCGCGAACATCGCGCATGGCACCAGCAGCGTGCTGGCGCAGCGCATCGGCCTGCACCTGGCCGACTGGGTGGTCAACGAGACGGGCTTCGCCGCGGACCTTGGCGCCGAGAAGTTCTTCGACATCGTGATGCCCATGTGCGGGCACGTACCGTCGGCCGCGGCGGTGATCGTCACGCTCAAGGCGCTGCGGACGCAGGGCGGCGCGCCGGATGGTCCCGTGGAAGCCGGCTTCCCGAACCTGGCCCGCCACCTCGACAACCTCAAGCGCTGGGGCGTGCCGGGCGTGATTGCGCTCAATCGCTTCCCGGGCGACACGGATTCCGACCTGCAGTCGGTGCTGGCCTATTGCCGCTCCATTGGCGCCGAGGCCGCGCTGGCCGAGGGCTACACCAAGGGCGGCGACGGCATGACCGAACTGGCCGGCAAGCTCGTGGCCGCGGCGTCGGCGTCGGATACTTCGAAGGTGAAGCCCATCTACAGTGCCGACCAGCCGCTCGAAGCCAAGATCACCGAGGTGGCCACGAAGGTGTACGGCGCGGGCAGGGTGAGCTTCAAGCCGGCCGCCAGGGAGCGTCTGAAGAAGTTCGAGGCGATGGGCTATGGCGCCCTGCCGGTCTGCATCGCCAAGACCCAGTATTCGTTCACCGACGACGCCAAGGTGATGGGCGCGCCCACGGGGTGGACGCTCACCGTGAGCGACGTCACCCTGTCGGCCGGCGCCGGGTTCGTGGTGGCCATCGCGGGCAGCATGATGCTGATGCCAGGCCTCGGCAAGGTGCCCCAGGCCCAAAAACTGGACGTGGACGACCAGGGGAACGTCATCGGCATGGACTATTAGGGTTCAGGGGTTCAAAGGTTCAGGGGTTCAGGGGTTCTGAACCTCTGAACC
>CAYJPQ010000118.1:0-7294 GCA_964372085.1 uncultured Bifidobacteriaceae bacterium
CAAATCTCGGCGTGAGCCGGCGGGCCACATATTGGTCGATGGTGAGGACGGCCTCGGGCTGGTTGCGATCGCGCTCGACGGCCACATCGAGCGGCTCGAGCCCCGTGAGCGCCTGCTCGACCACCTCGGCCCGGATGCCCCGCTCGAGCGCGACGGCCTTCAGGGTTTCCACGAACGCAGCAAACGGCGGCCGCTCGGGCAGAGGCGCCTCCTGCGCCCGCACGCCGAAGGCCAGAGTCACCAGCACAATGGCAGTCAACTCCCGCCCTCGGTCGCTCACAGCATGACTCCGGGAACCTTCGGACGAACCGGCAGTGGCACGATGGCAATGCGTCGAGACCACCGCATACAGGGAAGTTCAACGCTCCGGTAGAGCAGGAACGCTACGCCGATTGATGCGGCCAACGCCAAGGGCACCGCGGCGAGGCGCCACGGCCCTGGCTCGGCCCACCGAACCGCGGCATTAATGACCCGCCCACCGAGGGGCACGTGAACCAAATACAGGGAGTACGACAGCAACCCAATATGGGCCATCGCTGTCGTGCCCGATACTCGCGCGGCTGGTCCAATAGCCAATGCCATGGACGTCACCACAACGACCGCCGCTATCCACGTGTTGTTGGCGATGATGATCGCCAAGCTCAATACCGCGCCAAGGCAAAGTGCCTGGCGCGCTGAGGCCAACCCCGTCCGGAACTGGAAGGCCAAGATCCCGGCGGCAAAGTAATGGCACCAGGCGAGAATCCACGCACCACTGGGAGACAGCCACGGCAGAGCGACGAGTGCCGCCAACAGCGCCGTGCGCAGCGCCGGTCTCTCGTCCACCACGAATGGAAAGAGAAGACCTAGGGCCAGATAGAACTGAAACTCGATGGCTAACGTCCAGTAGACAGGGCTGAGCCACGCGTAGCCGACAATGGTATTAGCGTAGGCCAGGTGTGCCGCCCACCTTGGCCACTCCCACGCGAATGGGGCACCGCGGTAGCCGGGCACCTGAGCCGCCACAATCCCCAGCACGATCACGAGAACGATCGACACCAAGTACGGAGGGTCGAGCCGGACAATCCGCCTCGCCATGAACCGGAAATAGGCCGAGGTCTCGTACCCCGCCTGCCAAAGGGCATATGGGATAACAAAACCGCTAATGCAGAAGAATATGATGAACCCAAGCCACCCTGCGGCGCCGGCGATGCGCACCGCTGACTCCACTGGGAGGAAGTCCGGATTGCCGTTAGTGAAGTGAAAGACGCACACCAGCAGGACCGCTACGCCACGAAGCACATCAATGACATAGAGGCGGCTCATTCTTACAACGCATTCCCGGCCGCGCCGTCCACCGTGATGGCCTGGCCCGTGATGTAGCTGGCGGCTTCGGAGGCAAGAAACACCACGAGGTTGGCCAGCTCTTCGGGGCGGCCCAGCCGGCCCAGCGGAATGGACGCCACCGACGCCTTCTTGATGTCGTCGAGCGGCCGGCCCGACTTCTGCGCGTTGACCTGGTCGAGTTCCTCGATGCGCTCGGTCTGGATGCGCCCCGGTGCAATCACGTTGACGAGGATGCCGTGCGGCGCCAGCTCGCGCGACAGCGTCTTGGCCATGCCCCATACGCCGGCCCTGAGCGCATTCGACAGCGCCAAATTGGGAATGGGTTGCTTGATGGAGGACGAGGCGATGGTCAGCACGCGGCCGTAGCCGGCCTTCCTCATCTCGGGCTCCGCGGCGCGCACGATGCGTGCGAGGCTCATCAGGTTCTGCTCGAAGGCCTTCTGCCACTGCTCGTCGGTCATGGCCAGTGTCTCGCCGGCGGGCGGGCCGCCCGCGTTGTGGACGACGATCTCCAGCCCGCCGAACTCGGAGACGGCGGTCTGCACGAGCCGCGCCGCCTCGCCGGCGGTGCTGACGTCGGCCACCACCTCTTTCACGCGCGCGCCGGTCTCCTGCCGGATGGCCGACGCCGCCGCGTGGATGCGGGCCTGGTCGCGGCTGCACACCACGAGGTCGCAGCCTTCACGCGCGAGCCCCAGCGCCGAGGCGTAGCCAAGGCCACGGCTCGCCGCCATCACGATGGCCCGCTTCCCCTTCAATCCAAATCGCATTCGCGCCTCATCCCTTTCACTTTTCACTTTTCACTTTCTACTTCTCACCCTCCCTGGCCCGCGCGTCCGGGTAGCGCTCGATCCAGCTCGACACCGGCGGCACCGTCCGCAAGTGGTGATAGATCGCCGCCAGATCCTCGCGGGTCATGCCGGCATAGAACGACCAGGGCATGACCGAGTTCTCCCGCTGCTCGGCGTCGGAGAGCACGTGGTGATCCGTCTGCTCGATGGCCCTGAAGCGATCGATGAACTGCTGTTCGGTCCACGAGCCGATGCCGGTGGCCATGTCGGGGGTGATGTTGGCCGCGCGCACGCGGTAGCCGGCCGGCGGGATTGAGAACTCGGTGCCGCCCGAGAACCTGCGGCCCGGCAGCGGCTGCCCGCGGGTGTCGATGGGCGTATGACACGCCTCGCACAGCGCGGCGTTGACCAGATAGGCGCCGTGCGCCGCGACGTCGGTGGCCGGCGGGCGCGGCCCGTAGGCGGGCGGCGCCGGGATGGTGCGGGTGATGAGGTTCATCGGGAACCTCAGCGTACGCTCCGGCACCTCTCCTTCGATGGCCGCCAGCGTTCGCGTATAGGCGACCATCGCGTGCACGTCGTCCTCCGCCATCCGGCCGTAATGCTGGTACGCCATCAGCGGGAACAGGGGCGTGAGGTCGCGCGAGACGCCCCCGGCGATGGACCGGATCAGCTCGCCGTCGGTCCACGCGCCGATCGCCGCCGGCGTGATGTTCTTCGCGTACAGCACGCCGGGAATGCCGTCGACGAACCGCTCGCCGCCGCGGCCCTCGGTGCCGGGCTTGAGGGGCCCGGCGAACCGGCTCCAGTCGCGCTCGGAGTGGCAGGCGATGCACATGCTCACGTGCCGGGCGAGGTATTGTCCGCGCGCCAGCCGCTCGGGCGTCGCCTCAATCTTCAGCGTGCCCGGCGCGTCGGCCTTCGGAAAGGCCAGAAACAGGTAGGCCAGCCCGGCGCCGGCCGCCAACACGACCAGGGCCAGCAGGCCCCCAACGACTTTCAGCAGCAGCTTCATCATCTTATTGGGCCGTCGCGGCGGGCTTCTGTCGCTTCGCCTTGTCTACCAGCGCGGCCACGTCGGCCGCGAGCTTCTTCGCATCGTAGACGATGCCGTCCTTGATGGTGTAGCGCACGCCGCCCACGCGCCCCACCTCGCGGGTCTGGTCGTTCAGCTTCACGGCGCCGGTGGCGTAGAGCACCTTGAAGTTCTCGAGGGGGTTCTGGTCGACGAGCACCATGTCGGCCAGCAGGCCAGGGCGGATGATGCCGAAGTCGATGGGCTTGCCCTTGGGCTCGTGGAGCGCCTGGGCGCCGTGGAGCGTGGCCGACCGGATCACCTCGAGGGGGTGGAAGCCCGCCTCCTGCAGCATCTCGAACTCGTTGATGTAGCCGAAGCCGTAGGTCTGGTAGATGAACCCCGAGTCCGAGCCGGTGGTGACGCGCCCGCCGGCGTTCTTGTAGTCGTTGATGAACGACATCCACACCTGGTAGAAGCGCTTCCACTGGATCTCGTCCTCGGTGGTCCAGTAGAACCAGTACGAGCCGTGCGCGTTGCGGTTGGGCTGGTAGAAGTCCCACAGCGACGGCATCGTGTACTTCTCGTGCCAGTCGGCGTTGCGCGCGCGCATCACGTCGCGCCCGGCGGAATAGATGGTCATCGTGGGGTCGAGGATGAACTTCCGGTCCACCCACTCCTTGATGAGGGCATTCCAGGGCTCGCTGCCGCGCGGGTGAATCTTGTCGTGGAGCCGCGCCACCTGGCCGAAGCGGTGCTGCTCGTCGTTGTAGTTCTGGCCCACCGGGAAGGGCTGCACGGTGTAGTCCTTGAGCAGCGCCTCGAACAGGCCGTAGTAGTGCGTGAGCGCGCCCAGGCCCAGCCGCGAGGCGTCACGCGCGTTCATGCGCGCCACACCCATCTGGTCGAGGTGGGCGGTGGAGCCAAGGCTGAACGCCTTCGCCTCGTCCAGCACGGCCGCCATCACGTCAGGGTCCATGGCGCCCAGCTTCAGCCCGTCAATGCCCTTCTTGGCCGCAAACCGCACCCACTCGCGCGCCGTCTCGGGCGTCTGCGGCCGCGCGCGGTCCCAGCCCTCGCCGCTGAACGGCCGGTGATACGAGAAGATGCGCGGCGCCACGATCTGGTTCTTCGCCGACAGGTCGCGCTGTTGCAGGTCCCAGTCCATCGAGCCGCAGGGCACGCCCCGTACCGCGGTGACACCGTGCATGAGCCACAGCTTGTAGACGTACTCGGGGTCGCGGGCCTGCCCGCCGCCGCAGTGCACGTGCGCGTCCACGAAGCCGGGCGTCAGGTACAGGCCCGTGCCGTCGATCTCGCGGGTGCCCTTCGCCGGCCGCGCGCGCTCGTTGATCGGCACGCCGGGAAACCCGACGCTCCGCACCTCGGTGATGCGGTTCTGCTGGACCACGATGTCCATGGGCCCGCGGGGCGGCGCGCCCGTGCCGTCGATCACCGTCACGCCGCGAATGACGAGCTGATCGTACGGGCCGTCTCCCTCACCCGCCTGGCGGGTGGGCGTGGGGCTCATCTGGGCCGACAGGGTGGCGGCCGCCGCCAAGATCAGGGCGGCAGGGAAGGGCACAATTCTCGGCTGGCGCGGCATCTCGTGGTCCTCCGGAGGGGAAGTATACCCTTCCGGTTGACGCGCCTACTCGGTGCGGAGGGCGGTGACGGGATCGACGCGCATCGCTCGCCTGGCCGGAACCAGATTGGCCGCGGCCGCGGCCACGAGCAGCGTGCCGAGCGCCAGGCCCCAGGCCGCCGGATCGAGGGGCGACACGCCGAACAGCATTCCCGACACGGCGCGCGACACCGCCGCGGCCAGGAGGCCGCCCACGGCCATGCCCGCGGCCACCAGCGCGAAGCCCTGGCGCAGCACCATGGCCAGCACGCCCTGCGGGCGGGCGCCAAGCGCCATCCGCACGCCGATTTCGCGCGTGCGCCGGGCCACGGAGAAGGCAATCACGCCGTAGAGCCCGATGGCGGCCAGCAGCGTGCCGAGGGCCCCGAACCCGGTGGCCAGCAGCGCCCCAACGCGCGCCGGCATCAGGCTCGCGGCCAGGTTGTCGGCCATCGTGCCGTTGTTCAGGAACACGAGGCCGGGCTCGAGCGCCAGCAACTCGCGGCGTATCGACGCCAGCACCGGACCGGCGTCGCCCGCCGTGCGGACGAGCATCGTGTTGTAGAGCGTCGGCTCCTGCGCCGACGCGAAGTGCACCAGTGGCGCGGGGGCCTCGAGCACGCGGTGGTTCTTGTGATCGGCCACGACGCCGACCACCTGGTACGACCTGCCGCTCGTGGGGACGGTGAACGTGTGGCCGACGGCGCTCTCGTTGGGCCAGTACCGGCGCGCCATGGTGGCGTTCACCACCGCGACGCGGGGCGCGCCCGGACGATCGATCTCGTTGAAGCCGCGGCCGTCGATCACGCCGACGCCGAGCGTGTCGAAGTAACCGGCGGACACCGCGCGGTTCTCGACGATCTCGCCGCGCGTGCCCTCCGGGTACGACCGGTTGTCGATGCGCAGCTCGTTCTGGCTGAAGCTGAACTCGAACGGGATCGTGGGCGATGCGGTGGCCACCGACACGACGCCGGGCATCGCGCCAACACGCCCCACGACGTCCTGCCAGAACCGCTCGCCCTTGTCGCGCGGGTAGCGTACCATGTCGGTGTCGAACGACAGCACCGCGAGATTCTCGGTGCGGAAGCCGACGTCGGCCCGCTGCGAGGCGCCGAGGCTCCGCAACAGCAGGCCGGCCATCACCAGCAGCACCACGGTGAGCGACACCTGGGCCACGACGAGCCCGTCGCGCAGGGCCCAGCGGCGGCCCGCCACGCGCGCCGCCGGCGCGTCACCGCGCAGGTCGGCCACGAGGCTGGGCGAGCTGGCCTTGAGAGCGGGCAGCAGTCCCGCCAGCAGTCCCGTGACCGCGGCCACCGCCACGGCGAAGCCCAGCACGCGCAGGTCGAGGCGGAGATCGAGCGCCACGTTCACGGGCAGCGGCAGCTCCACCGAGAGCAGCGCGCGGATGAGCGCCCACGCGCAGGCCACGGCGGCCACCGAGCCGAGCGCCCCCAGCACGAGGCCTTCGACCAGGAGCTGCCGAATGAGCCGGCCGCGGCTCGCGCCAATGGCCAGGCGCACGCCGATCTCGCGGCGCCGCGCCGAGGCGCGCGCCAGCAGCATCGCCGCCACGTTGGCGCACGCGATGAGCAACACCAGCCCCACCACCGCCATCACGCCCGCCGCGCCCATCGACAACACGCCGCCGGCCTGGGGCACCAGCATGCGCACGTCAGCGGTGGGCACCGCCGACATCTTGCGGTCCTTGTTGGTCTGCGGGTGGGCCGCGGCCAGCTGCGTGCCGATGAGCGCCACGTTGGCATGGGCGGCTTCCGCCGTGACGCCGGGCTTGAGGCGGCCTTTCGCGAACAGCCACCGCCGGCCGCGGCGCTCGAGCGTCGTCCGGCCCGTGGGCGACGGGATGGTGTCGTTGATGCCGGCCGGCTCCACTTCGTCGCCGTGGGCGACAGGCAGCCAGAGCTCGGGCTCGAGCAGCGGCACGACGCCGGTGAACGAGGCGGGCGCCACGCCGGCGATGATGTACGACTGGCCGCGCAGTGTGAGCGACTGCCCCACGATGTCGGCGCGCCCGCCAAACTCGCGCTGCCACATCTGGTGCGACACCACCACCACGCGCGGCGCCCCCGGGTCGTCATCCGACGGCACGAGCAGTCGTCCCATCGCGGGCTGCACACCAAGCAGGGAGAAGTGATTCGAGGTGACCACCTGCCCCAGGACGAGGCGCGCCCGATCGCCCAGGCCCAGGGGGGCAAACATGGGGCTGTAGCCCGTCACGCCGGTGAAGACCGTGTTCTCGGCCGTGATGTCGACGAGGTCCGGGTACGACGAGGTCGCGTACTCGTCGCCGTCACCGCTCGAGGTGAACAGGTCCACCAACGCACCGGGCGACTCCACCGGCAGGGGGCGGAAGAGCAGGCTGTCGACCAGCGAGAACATCGCCGTGTTCACGCCCACGCCGAGCCCCAGCGACAGGATGGCGACGGCGGCAAAGGCGGGGCTGCGCCGCATGCCTCGGAGAGCGTAGCGGAGGTCGTTGAGCATAAGAGGTCCTGGGGCTTGGGGCTTGGGGCTTAG
>CAYJPQ010000119.1:0-7129 GCA_964372085.1 uncultured Bifidobacteriaceae bacterium
GCACCCTTTCACCCATGCACCCCTGCACCCCTGCACCCATGCACGCCTGAACCCATGCACCCTTGCACCCATGCACCCTTGTTCCAATCATCGTCCGCGATTCGTGAGGTCGTTGAGGCGCCAGTCGAAGTCGTGAAACACCATGCGGAACTGGTTCTGCTTCAGGAACGTCGCCTCGCTGGGCATCACCACCGGGTCGACGAGCGCCAGCACCGCGCGCTCGATCGGGCTCCGCTCGCGGAACAAGTCGGGCGCCCGATCGGCAAAGACGCTGAAGACCGACTCGCGCCACGAGAACAGCGCGCTCACGCTCAACTGGTTGCTCTCGCGGTTCACCTGCACCATCTCGCGGCGATCCACGATCTCGCGGGCCATGCTGGTGAGCTGGGCGTCGAGCCGCCCGGCTGTGTAGGCCTCGCTCTTGAGCCGGGCGCTGCCGACGGCGCCCCGCCCCAGGGCCAGCAGCGCGCGGGCGTCGCCGAACCCGGCAATCACGTCCCGCTCGAGGCCGTCGAGGGTCAGGGTGCGGCCGCCGGCCTTGAAGGTGCGCCGCTCGAACGCGCCCGGCACCTGCCGCAGGCTGTTGGGCGGATAGTCGGCCGCCTTGCCGCGGATGGGATAGTGGTCGATCACCGACTGCAGCACGAAGGCGTTGTAGACGTTGATCCAGTACGCAAGCTGCCGTGGGGGTGTCCACTGCGCCATCGCGGCGGCCGGCACGGCCGACAGCGCCGCCACGTAGCGGTCGAACTTGGGGCGCTCCTGCTTGAGCGCGGCGTAATACACCAGGCCGTCGCGCACGTAGGCGTCGAGAATCTCGTCGAAGGGCTGGTGGATCGCCTCCACCGACGACGGCGGCGCGTCCTGGGCCGAGGGCGCGGCGGCCGCCAGCACGAGGGCCGCCAGCGCGGCGCACGCGAAGGCACGGGCGCGCATCAGAGCGTCCCCAGGAACCCCGAGAGCGCCAGGTTGAACGCCTCGGGCTGTTCGAGGTTGGCGAGGTGCCCGGCCTTGGGCAGGATCACGAGCTTCGATCCGGGAATGGCCTCCGCGATGCGGCGTGACTCGGCCACCGGCGTGAGCTCGTCTTCGTCACCCACGATGACCAGCGTGGGCACGGCCACCGAGGCCAGGACGGGCGTCGAGTCGGGGCGATGCATCATCCGGAGGATGGCGCCACGGATGGCCACGGGCGACTGCTGCTTGATGAGCCTCCGCACCGTCGGCTCGAGGCTGGGATTGACGTCGCGCGAGGTCTTGCCCAGCAGCTTCGGCATCATCTCCTGGGCCACGCCCTGTGGCCCCTCGCGATCCACCAACGCCAGCATGTTGCGACGGTTGGCCCGGCCCTCGGGCGTGTCGGCGCCCGCGCGCGTGTCGGCCAACACCAAGGCCGTCACCAGCTCGGGCGCGGTGCGCATCAGCGCCAACGCCACGTAGCCGCCCATCGAGAGCCCCACGATCACGGCCGTGGGCACCGACAACTCCGCCAGCAGGTCGATGACGTCGGCGGCGTAATCGTCCATGGAGACGGCGCCGATGGAATCGGGGGCATCGGTGGAACCCCCAAAGCCCCTCAGGTCGAGCGTGATGAGCCGCCATCCCGCCGGAATCGCCCGTATCTGCGGCTCCCACATGCCCGCGCCCAGCGGAAACGCGTGGAGCAGCACGCAGGTGCGAAGCGCCGTGTCGCCGGGCGCCGAGTCGAGGTAGGCGATCGTCCGGGAGCCGATGTGGCAGTACTGTCTGGTCATCAAGAGCCGCAACCGCGATTGTACACCGCGGATCAGATCTCGATGGCGCCGCCGAACGACCGCAGGTGATCCCGGAAGGTGTAGCCGGGCTCCTTCGCGCGCCGGGCCACGTAGCCGGCCATGTCGAGTTGCGATGCGAGCAACTCGCCCCTGAGCAGCCGCTCGGCCTGTGCGCCCTCGCGCGCAGCGATGTCGCGCGCGGCCTCCACGATCCGGTCGAGATCGCTCGCCGCCACGAACACCACGCCATCGTCATCGCCAAACACCACGTCGTCGGCCGTCACCGAAACGACGCCGAACTGTGCGCGCGACAACGCGTCGGCGGCGCGGAGACGCAGTTCGAGCGGACCCACGGGGCACGTTCCGAGGCTCCACACGCGCGCGCCCATGGCGAGGATGGCGCCCGTGTCGCGGTGGGTACCCCAGCACACGACGCCGGCCAGGCGGCGCATGTGGGCTTCGCCAACGACGAGGTCGCCGATGCAGCCCTCGTCCAGGCGCCCGCCGTTGTCGATCACCAGCACGTCGCCGGGCTGCGCAGCGGCAATGGCCTCCAGGAAGACGTCGGTGCTGCCGGCGTGCCGGGCGGGCCGCACGGGGCCGGTGATCCGGCTGCCGGCCACGTTGGGCCGCAGGCCCGGCGGGCCGGAACGAACGGGCAGGCCGAGCTGCACGCAGGCATCGGCGATGAAGGGCGTGGTCCAGGCAAACGAGGCAAGTGAGATGGCCATGACGAAGAGTCTGCCATAGCCACAGATAAAACACGGATGGGGTTATCCACAGATGACGCAGATGACACAGATGTGAGGGCCCGCGACGGCCTCCGGCCGTGACAAACAGGAGGGAGCGGCGATTTGAATGGGCCGAAGGAGACACAGGGCTCACTCAAATCGCCGCTCCCTCCTGTTTGTCGCGCCGGGTAGAGCCCGGCGCCGCGGGCCCGCAGTCTGGTACACGGCTCGCGCCCGCGGCCATCTGTGAAATCCGTGAAATCTGTGGATGACCTATTCGGCGGCGGCGCCGCCGTGAATCACGGCCAGCACGGCGGCGCCGAGGTCGTCGGCCTTCCGCGCGCCCACGCCGTAGACGTGGCGCAAGTCGTCCACGGTGGCCGGCTTGAGGCGGGCCAGCTCGCGAAGGCTGGTGTCGTGGAAGATGACGTACGGCGGGACACCCCGCTTGCGCGCCACCTGCAGCCGGAACGCGCGGAGGCGCTCGAAGAGGTCGCGATCCACGCCCTCCCACGACTCGGTCTCCACGCGGGCCCGCTTGGGCAGGCGCGTCTTGTCGGGCCGCTTCAGGCGGGCCAGCGTCAGGTCAGGCGCGGCGCCGGCATCCTTGAGCAGGGCCAGGCCCTCGGCGGTGAGTTGCAGGATGGGGTATTCGTCGCCGCCCTGCTGTAACAGTCCGTGCGCCAGCAGCTGGTCGATGTAGCCGCGCAGCTCGTCCACGGCGGCCCCGGGCATGAGGCCGAACACCGTCAGCTCGTGGTGTCCCCTCGCGCGCACCGCCTCGCTGTCGCTGCCCCGCAGCACGTTGGTGACGTGGGCCGCCCCGAAGCGCTGGCCCACGCGCGCGACGCACGACAGCACCTTGCGGGCCACCGTCACCGCGTCGGGCACCTCCTCGAGCTCGCCCAGGCAGTAGTCGCAGGCGCCGCAATCGTCCTTGTCGAACACCTCGCCGAAGTAGGCCACCAGGCGCTTGTGGCGGCAGCCCACGCTGGCGGCATAGCGCTCGATGTCGCGCAGCAAGGCGCGGCGCGCGTCCGACAGCTCGCCGTTCTTCTCGAGCATGGCCCGCCACTTCAGGAAGTCGGCGCCCGAGGTGATGAGCACGCACTCGGCCTCGAGGCCGTCGCGGCCCGCGCGGCCCGATTCCTGCTGGTAGTGCTCCAGTGACTGCGGCGCGCCGGCATGGATCACGAACCGCACGTCCGACCGGTCGATGCCCATGCCGAACGCCACCGTCGCCACGACCAGGTCGATCTCCTCGTTGAGGAACGCGTCCTGGTTGCGGTGGCGATCCTCGTCCGAGAGCCCGGCGTGGTACGGCCGCGCGCGCCACCCGGTGTCCTGCAGCCACTCGGCCAGGCTGTCCACTTCCTTGCGGGACGAGCAGTAAATGATGCCTGCCTGCCCGCGGTGCCGTTCGAGCACGTCGAGTATCTGTCGCTTCAGCGCGGCGCGCGCCAGCACGCGGTACACGAGGTTGGGTCGATCGAACGACCCCACCAGCTCCACCGCGTCGCGGAGGCCCAGTTGCTGCATGATGTCGCGCCGCACGCGCGCGGTGGCCGTGGCGGTGTAGGCGTGCAGGCTCACGCCCGGCCAGCGGTCGCGCAACTGCGCCAGCTGGCGGTACTCGGGCCGGAAGTCATGCCCCCACTGGCTGATACAGTGCGCCTCGTCCACCGCCACGAAGCTGATGGGCCGCGAACCCACGAGATTGGTGAACCCGTCGCCGCCCTCCCCCACCAGCCGCTCGGGCGCCACGTACAGGAGGCGGAAGCGCCCCTCGCGCACGCCGCGCGCCACGTCGGCCCTGGTCTCGGGGGGCAGCGAGCTATTGTAGCAGGCCGCGGCCACGCCGTTGCCCACGAGCGTGTCGACCTGGTCCTTCATCAGCGAGATGAGCGGCGACACCACCACCGCCAGCCCCTCGCGCACCAGGGCCGGCGCCTGGAAGCAGATGGACTTGCCGCCGCCGGTGGGGAGCACCAGGAGCGAGTCGCGGCCGTCCAGCACGGCCTGCATGGCCTCCTGCTGCAGCGGGCGGAAGGCGGTGTAGCCCCAGTAGCGTTCGAGGATGTCGGAAAGAGGGTTCGTCACGAGGGTTCTACACGAGGGTTCCACACGAAAAAAGGGAGAGAGCACTGGAGCCCTCCCCCTTGATTGTCTGACGTCGTGTCTTCGTGTCCTTCGTGTTCTTCGTGGTTGCCCTGCCTGCTAGGCGCAGCCGCTGGTCGTGCCGCAGTTGCTGCACTTGTAGCATGATCCGCTGCGCACCATGATCGACCCGCACGTGGTGCACGGCGGCGCGTCTTCCTGGTTCTGCATGGCGGCGAACTGCGTGCCCGCGGGCACGATGGCGCCGGTGGGGCTCACCTGCGCGGTGGCGGCGGGCGCGGCCTTGGGCGCGGGCACGACCCCACGGCCCTGAGCGGAGCCGAAGGGCGAGTCGGCCTTGGGCGCCATGGCCTCGTCGCGGTTGTTCACGCCGGCGGCAAACTGTGCCTCGGGCGAGAGGAACTTCGACGCCATCCACCGGAAGATGTAGTCGACGATCGACTTGGCGAAGCGCACGTCGGCGTTCTTCGTCATGCCCGACGGCTCGAACCGCACGTGGCTGAACTTGTCCACCAGGGCCTGCAGCGGCACGCCGTACTGCAGCGCGTAGCTGATGGCCTGGGCGAACGCGTCGGCGAAGCCCGAGATGGTGGAGCCTTCCTTGGCCATCACCAGGAAGATCTCGCCCGGCATGCCATCCTCGAAGAGGCCCACCGTGATGTAGCCCTCGTGGCCGGCGATGTCGAACTTGTGCGTGATGGCCCGGCGCTCGTCGGGGAGCTTGCGGCGGATCGGCGCCTGCGCGGCCAGCGCCTTGGCCACCGCGGCGTCGATCGATTCCTTCACGGCCGCGCTCGGCCCGGCCTTGGCGTCCTTCGACGTGTTCAGCGGCTGCGTGCGCTTGCTGCCGTCGCGGTAGATCGAAATGGCCTTGGCGCCCAGGCGCCACGACTCGAGGTAGGCCTGCTCGATGTCCTCCACCGAGGCGTCCTTGGGCACGTTCACCGTCTTGCTGATGGCGCCCGAGATGAACGGCTGCGTGGCGCCCATCATCTTGATGTGGCCCATGTAGTGGATGGACCGCTCGCCCTTGTTCGCCTTGAACGCGCAGTCGAACACCGGCAGGTCGCGCTCCAGCAGGTGCGGCGCGCCCTCGATGGTCTCCTGGTCGTCGATGAACTTGACGATGTCGTCAATCTGCGCGGCGGTGTAACCCAGCTTCTTCAGGGCCATGGGCACCGTCTGGTTGACGATCTTCATCATGCCGCCGCCCACCAGCTTCTTGTACTTGACGAGCGCGATGTCGGGCTCCACGCCCGTCGTGTCGCAGTCCATCATGAAGCCGATGGTGCCGGTCGGCGCCAGCACCGTAGCCTGGGCGTTGCGGTAGCCGAAGTCCTCGCCGAGCTCCACCGCCTCGTCCCACGCCTGCTGCGCCGCCTGGAAGAGATCGGCCGGCACGTGCTTGGCGTTGATGTCCTTGATGGCCCCGCGGTGCTTGCGCATCACCCGCAGCATGGGCTCGCGGTTGGCCTCGTAGCCCGCGAACGGGCCGCCGTGGTCGCGCGCCACGCGCGCCGACTGCGCGTAGGCCTCGCCCGTCATCACGGCCGTGATGGCGCCGGCGAAGTCGCGGCCGGCGTCGCTGTCGTAGGGCAGGCCGCGCGACATGAGCAGCGCGCCCAGGTTGGCATAGCCCAGGCCCAGCGGCCGGTAGGCGTGGCTGTTCTTCTCGATGGCCTTCGTCGGGTAGCTCGAGTTGTCGACCAGGATTTCCTGCGCCGTGATGAGCGTGCGGCACGCCGCGCGGAACGCCTCGGCGTCGAACTCGCCGTCTTCGCGGACGAAGGTCATCAGGTTGAGCGACGCCAGGTTGCAGGCCGAGTCGTCCAGGAACATGTACTCCGAGCACGGGTTGCTCGCGTTGATGCGCGCCGTGTTCGAGCTGGTGTGCCACTCGTTGACGGTGGTGTCGAACTGCATGCCCGGATCGCCGCACACCCACGTGCCCTCGGCGATGGCGCGCATCAGGTCGCGCGCGCGATGGGTGTCCATCACCTCCCCGTTGGTCACCGCCTTGGTCTGCCACAGCCCATCGTCGAGCACCGCGCGCATGAACTCGTCGGTGGCGCGCACGGAGTTGTTGGAGTTCTGGAAGAACACCGAGCCGTACGCCGTGCCCGTGAACGAGCCGTCGTAGCCGGCGTCGATGAGCGCCCAGGCCTTCTTCTCTTCCTCGACCTTGCAGTTGATGAACTCGACGATGTCGGGGTGCTCGGCGTTGAGGATCACCATCTTGGCCGCGCGGCGCGTCTTGCCGCCCGACTTGATGACGCCCGCAAACGCATCGAAGCCCTTCATGAACGACACGGGCCCCGACGCCGTGCCGCCGCCGGCCAGCAGCTCCTTGGACGAGCGGATCGCCGAGAGGTTGCTGCCCGTGCCCGAGCCGAACTTGAACAGCATGCCCTCGGTCTTGGCCAGGCCAAGGATCGAGTCCATGGTGTCGTCCACCGAGTTGATGAAGCACGCCGAGCACTGCGGCGCCTTCTCGAAGCCGCAGTTGAACCACACGGGGCTGTTGAA
>CAYJPQ010000120.1:0-5019 GCA_964372085.1 uncultured Bifidobacteriaceae bacterium
ATCTGTGTTTCATCTGTGGCCTATCTGTTGGCCTGTCTGTGGCCCTAGAATGACCCCATGAAGAGCCATGTCCTGGCGCTTGCGTTTGTGGCGGTGGCCGCGTCATCGGTGGCCGGGAATCAGTGGCCGCATTACGCCGCCGATCAGGCCGCCACCCACTATTCGCCCCTTGACCAGATCACCGCGGCCAACGTCTCGCGGTTGGCCGTGGCATGGGAGTGGAAGCCCGGCGAGAAGCTCCTGCCCGAGTTCGGGACGCGGCCGGGCGCCTTCCAGAACACGCCGCTGATGATCGACGGCGTGCTGTACGTGAGCACGCCCTACAACCAGGTGGCGGCGCTCGACGCCGGGTCGGGCCGGGAACTGTGGCGCTTCGATCCCAAGGCCTACGAAGACGGCCAGCCGCCCAACGGCCAGGGCTTCGCGCACCGCGGCGTGGCTGCGTGGCAAAGCCCCTCGACTCCGCTCCGCATCTTTCTCAACAGCCGCTATCGCCTGTTCGCCCTCGACGCGAGGTCGGGGGCGCTCGTCGAAGACTTCGGCACGAAGGGCGTGGTGGATCTCGGCGAGGGCCTGGTGTGGCCCATCAACAAGAAGCACTACACCAACACCTCCCCGCCCGTGGTCTTCAAGGACCTGGTGATCGTCGGCAACGGCGTGGGCGACCGGCTCACCTACAGGAACGACCCGCCCGGCGACGTGCGGGCGTTCAGCGCGCGCACCGGGAAGCTGGTGTGGAAGTTCAACACCATCCCGCAGCGCGGCGAGTTCGGCAACAACACGTGGGACAACGGCTCGTGGCAGTTCACCGGCCACACCAACGTGTGGGCGCCCATGAGCCTCGACGAATCGCGCGGCCTGCTCTACATGCCCGTGAGCACGCCGAGCAACGACTACTACGGCGGCCGCCGGCCGGGGCAGAACCTGTTTGCCGAGTCGCTGGTGTGCCTCGACGCCAACACGGGCGTGCGTAAGTGGCACTTCCAGATCGTCCATCACGGCCTGTGGGACTACGACCCCGCCTCGGCGCCCAACCTCGTGACCCTCACCGTGAACGGCAGGCGCATCGACGCCGTCGTGCAGCTCACCAAGCAGGGGTTTGCCTTCGTGTTCGACCGCGTCACCGGCGCGCCCGTGTGGCCCATCGAGGAGCGCCCCGTGCCCAGGAGCGACGTGCCCGGCGAGGCGTCGTGGCCCACGCAGCCCTTCCCCACGCGTCCGCCCGCCTTCGAGCAGCAGGGCGTGACCCTGGATGATGCGTTTGATGCGACGCCGGGATTGCAGGCGAAGGCGGTGGCGGAGTTGAAGAAGTACGAATTGGGTCCACTCTACACCCCGCCCGCGCTGCGGGGCACGGTCGCGCTGCCCGGCGTGTGGGGCGGCGCCAACTGGGGCGGCGGGGCGTGGGACCCGGAAACCGGGCGGCTCTACGTGAAGACGTCGCGCAGCCCGAGCATCTTCAAGATGGAGCGCTTCGAGAAGGGAACCGAGCCGGGCGACCGCGCGGGCGAGGTCGACGCCGAGTGGATCAACCGGACGCAGCCGGGCTTCATCGACGGCGTGCCCATCCTGAAGCCGCCCTATGCGCACCTGGTGGCGCTGGATCTCAACCGCGGCGACATCGCGTGGAAGGTGCCCTTCGGCGATGCGCCCGAGTTGCGCGCCGTGCCCGCGTTGAAAGACGTGCCCCTCCCCGATCGGCTGGGCGCCGTCGGCCCGCCCGGCGCCATCGTCACCAAGGGCGGCCTGGTGTTCGTGGGCGGCAACGACGTGGCGCTCTCGGCGTTCGACAAGCACACGGGCCGCGAGGTGTGGCGGCACGTCCTGCCCCGGCAGGCCACGGCCACGCCGATGACCTACCTGGCGCCAGACGGCCGCCAGATGATCGTGATCGCCACCGGCCGCGGCGAGAACACCGCCCTCGTCGCCTTCGCCCTGAAATGAGGAGGGCCGGGACCGTAACCTCGGAGGGCCGGGACCGTAACCTCGGAGGGCCGGGACCGTAACCTCCGAAGGCCGGGACCGTAACCTCGGAGGGCCGGGACTTCAGTCCCGGCCAAGGAGAACCCCCGGCACGAACGGGTTCCGGACGCGGACCCCGCGCCACAGCTGGCCGTCGTTGAGGTCTTCGGTCCAGCAGACGTCGCATCTCGACTCGGCAGCGGCGTGCAGGATCATGGCGTCCCAGAAGTTGAGTTTGGCCTTCCTGGCCACGCCGATCGCCGCGACCACGTCGTCCGCCGCCGGGGCAAACACCGTCCAAGCCGCGAGTTCGCGCACGCGGTCCTCCGCCTCGTTCGCAGGCAGGGGGCGGGCCACCTTCCGGGTGACGGTGACGAAGAACTCCTGCAGCACCTGGACGCTGAGGTGCCCGGATTCACCGGCCCACAGCCGTTCAAGCAGTTGCATCGCCAACTTCTGCTTGATCCCTGCCGACGTATCGAAGGCGTAGACCAGCACGTTGGCGTCCACGAATTCGCGATGACTATCGCTCATGGAGCTCGTCGCGGGTCCAGGTGCGCTGGCCCTTCGTGCCGAGCGAACCGGAGGAGCGCAGGGCGGCCAATGCCTGCTTGCGCGCGACGCTGTAGCGCCGGTCCTCGTCGGCCACTCGGGCCAGGGCCTCGGCCATCAGCGCCGAGATGGAGGTGTCGCGCTCGGCGGCCACGCGCTTGATGCGCTTGATCAGGTCCCGGGGCAGGCTGAGCGTGACGTTCTGGATATCGGCCACGCAAACCAGTGTATCACGTGTTTACGTGAGCAGTGTGCGAACGCCAGCCGTCGCCGATCAACGGGACGCAGCGCGGGGGCGCCCCCTGCCCAGGAGGCGCCCCCGTGCCTGTGCCGTCAGTTGCCGCCCGGCCGCTGTCCGTGGCCCCGGCCCCCACCGCCCGACGGCGGCTGGCCCGACGGCGGCCGCCCCGACCCGTCACGCGGGCGCTCCGCGGGCGGGGTGCCCGTGCAGTTGGGGTTCGACCCGCAGTTCGGGTGCTGCCCGTCCGGCGGGGGCGTGCCCCGGTTGCGGCCACGGCCGCTGGGCGGCGTGGTGGTTTGCGCGGCGGCGACCGACGCCACCGCCAGGCTGAACAATGTTGCGAGAACCGTTCGTCTTGTCATGGCTGCCACTCCTTCTATCGCGTGTGATCCAACTGTTATCAGAGCGGTACGCCCGCGTGTGTGAGAAGGCCGTGTCAACAACATGGCAAAGTCGTGACAGGCGCCATTGGGGCGATAATGGGCCGTGAGGAGGCACCCATGAGCCGCGCAGCTTCAATCTTTTCCCACTCGGTATTCGCGCTTCTCCTCGGCGCCGCCGTCCTGGGCGCGCAGGCCGATGTCTTCACCCCGTTCGGCGCCAACGAGGTGGAAGGCCGGAACCAGGTCTTCAGCGCCTTCTCGAGCGGGAGGGTCTACCCGGTGGGCACGGCTGATGTCTTCAAGGCGGCGGCCGACGCGGGCCGGGTGGCCATGGTGCAGGGCGTGGTGGCCTTCGCGCGCACCTATGCCGGCAGCGCCGACTTCGCCCGGCGCTACACCGAGTTCCGCGATGCGCGGAAGCCCAGTCCGCCGGGACCGGCGCAGACTAACGACTCGATGGTGGCCCAGCAGCGTAAGGCGCTCGAGGAGGGCATTGCCAACGCCCAGAAGATGGCCGAGTCCATGCCCCAGATGAAGGCGGACATCGACAAGATGGTGACCGAGTTCAAGCAGCAGCTGGCGCAGCTGGGCAACGACAAGGCCATGAACGCCCAGATGGACGAGATGTTCAAGATGCAGGCCGCCAACGAAGCCGCCGAGCACCAGGAGGCGCTGGCGAAGTGGGAGCGGGACTTTCCCGCCGACCCGAAGGGCCTGGTGGCCGCGCGCCTGAAGTCGTTCCTCGACGTGTCGGCCACGGTAGACTTCACGGCAACGACCGAGTTCAACCCGAAGTCGAAGCGCTACATGTTCGTCAACAAGGCGCTCGAGCTGAAGGACAACCAGTGGAAGATGATGTACCGCGCCGGCAAGCCCGCGGTGGACGCCGCGCGCGCAGCGGCGCAGGAGTGGTTGAAGACCCTGGGTTAGATGCCTCGCGCCGGGTCTGGCCGCCGGCGTGCTATGGGCGCGACAGGCTGTCGGCGATGCGGATCTTGATGAACGCTTGTCGGGTGACGCCCAGTCGACGCGCTTCCTGATCGATCTCGCGAAGCACGTCCGCAGGGAAATCGACATTGACGCGCTGAACGTTGCGGCCCGGACGCGTCGCGTGCGCGAGATCCATGTGCGCCGACAGGTCGACGCCGGCGTCGTGCCTGGCGTCGAGTGCCGATGCCGAAAGCGCCTTAGGTGACGCGGTACGCTGCTTCTTCTTCATGACGTGCCCGTCTCACGGAAATGATCCTGACCCGGCCGGCGCGATTGGTGACGAACGCCGACCACACCACCGGGCCGATCTGCCCAATCACCTGAACCCGCGATTCGTCGAGGCTTCGCGCCGGAATCTCCAGCCGGTCTGGGTCGTCCCAGATGGCCTGGGCCGCCACGAAGTCGATGCCATGCTTCGCCAAGTTCGCGGCCGACTTCGCCGGGTCGAACTCGAACTTCATTTGGTATATAAACTATACCATTTCAGGGGACCGAAATCATCGCCGAGGCAAAGCTCCGCCGGCCTGGGAGAGCGTTTTAGGGCTCAATAGAGGTCGTTCGGGAGAGGTCCTTCGACTCGCCTCGCTCGCTCAGGATTCGACCGGGAAGGCGAAATGGCTGGCCATGAGCGAGCCCCGCAGCATTTCGCGAGGCGAGTCGAATGGTGCGCCCAGCACGACTCGAACGTGCGACCTCCTGGTTCGTAGCCAGACGCTCTATCCAACTGAGCTATGGGCGCGACAGACTTTCGATCTTAACACGACTGTAGCCGAGGCTAAAGCCTCGGCTCTACGGGAGCAGCGGGGGCGGGGGGGGGGGGGGGGGCCCGCCCCCCCCCGGCGGGGGGGGGGGGGGGGGGCGTCCTGCGGCTGCGCTGGCTCACCCAGACGC
>CAYJPQ010000120.1:5029-7033 GCA_964372085.1 uncultured Bifidobacteriaceae bacterium
CCCGGGGCCCTACTGCGGTGGGGGGGCTGGCCTTGGCTTACGCCGGGGCCCTACAGAGGTGCGGCGGCCGGGGCTAAAGCCCCGGCCCTCCAATTGACGTTAGTGCCCCGGCCCTGCAGAAGTGCGACTCAGGCCGTGCCCGATCTGAAATAGCCCGGGCAGCGCCACCGGCAGCGTTCCGCCGATGGGAATCTCGCCCGCAAGTGCCTTCACCGCCGCGCGTTCCGCCCAATCGGAGAAATCGTACGTCAGCAGCATCGCCGGCAGGTCGGCCACCGCCATCGCCGCATACGGGTTGCCGAAGAACACCGCCACCATCGGCTGCGACCGCCGCTCGCTCGCCCGCGCCAGATCCTGCAGCAGCCGCACCACCTGCGGCGACAGGTCCAGCCGTCCACTTCCCGACGCCGATCGCACGAAGATGCCGACGATGAGGGCGTCCGACTTGGCGGCGAGCGCGCGGACCAGGTCCAGCTCGTTGGGGCCGGTGCGGTCCGACACCTCCACCGCCTCGGTGGCGGGCCACCGCTGCTTCAACTCGGGAATCACCGTGCGGCTGGGCGCCGCCGTACGCCAGCCCGAGGGATAGTCGAGCGCCGATACGTAGAGCACGCTGGCCCCGCGCGCCACGGGGAACGGCACCTGGTTGCGCGCGTCCTTCACCAGCGTCACCGCGCGATCCGCCACCACCTGCGCCACCGCCGCGTGCGTGCGACCGCCCAGCGACAGCGCCACCGATTCCAGGCTCACCGTGCGCGTGCGGTGCAGTCCCAGCCGCGCCTTGGTCTCGAGCACCCGCCGCGCCGACGCCTCGGCCTGCGCCCTCGGGATCTCGCCCGTCTGGATGGCCGCCGCGATGGCGCGCGAGGCGGCGAGCGGATCGGGCGAATCGAGCACCACGTCCATGCCCGCCTTCACGGCCCTCACCGCCGCCTCACCGGGCGGCAGCATCCTGGTGATGGCGTCCATCTTCATCGAGTCGGAGTAGATCACACCGCCAAAGCCCAGGTCACCGCGCAGCAGCCCGCCCATCACCTTGGCGCTGAACGTGGCCGGTCCGCTCTCGGCGTCGATGGCGGGCAGCTCGATGTGCGCCACCATCACGCCGGCGGCGCCGGCGGCGAGGCCCGCCTTGAAGGGCGGCAGCTCCACCGCATCCAGCCGCGCACGGGGATGCGGAATCACCGGCAGGCCCAGGTGCGAATCCACGTCGGTGTCGCCGTGCCCGGGAAAGTGCTTGAGCGTGGCGAGCATGCCGCCCTCTTGCAGCCCCTTCACCCAGCCGGCCACCATCGCGCCCACGCGCGCGGGGTCTTCGCCGAACGACCGGATGTTGATCACCGGGTTGCGCGGGTTATTGTTCACGTCGGCCACCGGCCCGTAGTTCACGTGCACGCCCATGGCCCGGCTTTCGGCCGCGGTCACTTTCCCCGCCTCGTAGGCCAGTTGCGGATCGCCCGCCGCGCCAAACGCCATGGCGCGCGGCATCTTGGTGGCGCCGCCCACGCGCATGCCGGCGCCCCACTCGAAATCGCTCGACATAAGGAGCGGCACCGCGGCGATGGCCTGCAGGCGGTTGAGCGTGGAGGCCAGCGCCAGCGGCTGCCCCAGGATCACGGGACCGTAGGTGTTGTTGAGCATCACCTGCGGCATGGGCTCGGTGCCGCCGAAGGCGATGAGGCCGCCCACGTGCGCCTCGTGCACCAGCCGCACCAGCACGTCGTACTTCCCGGTGTCGCTGCTGAGATACGTGGAATCGAGCGAGGCAAACACCAGCTGCCCGGCGAGCTGCTCGACGCTGAATTTCTTGAGGGTGGCGTCCACCCATTGCCGGGCGTCGCGATCGAGCGGAGCCTGGGCCAGTGGCTGGCTGCCAAGCGCCACCACCGCGAGGGCGAGCCCCAACAAACGCATGCGGAATAGTAGCAGAGCCGCACCCTTCGCACCCTTCGCACCCTTCGCACCCCTGCACCCTTGCACCCTTGCACCCTTGCACCCTTGCAC
>CAYJPQ010000121.1:0-6958 GCA_964372085.1 uncultured Bifidobacteriaceae bacterium
CTGTAGAACCTGTAGAACCTGTAGAACCTGTAGAACCTGTAGAACCTGTAGAACCTGTTGAACCTGTCTCCCAATCCCGCGTCCTTCCGATGATGCGCACCGTGCGCATCGAGGTGCCGCCCCGCATCCCCTCGTCTCGACTGGGCGTGGTGGACCGCCTGCTGCGCCTGGCCTCGGCCCGCAGCGCCGCCGCGCTGTTCCTCACGACCGACGCGCGGCCCTACCTGCGGGTGGAAGGCGACATCCGGCTGATCGAGAACGAACCCGTGCTGGCCAAGGCCGACGTCGAAGCCGCGACGTTGGAGATTGGGCCTGAGGGCGCGCGGGAGCGGGCCGGCAAGGGCGAGGCCACCGAGTGGATTGCGGATGTCGCCGAGGTGGGACGCATCCGCTGTACGAGCTTCGCCGACCAGCGGGGTCCCGGCCTGCTGCTGCAGATGATTGCCACCAAGGCCGCCACGGCCGAGCACCTGGGCCTGGCGCGCGAGGTGCAGGCGCTGGCCACCGAAACGGAAGGCCTGGTGCTCGTGGCGGGCTCGCGGGGCAGCGGCAAGTCGACGCTGATGTCGGCGCTCGTGGACCTGGTGAACCGGCAGCGGGCCGAGTACGTGATCACGCTCGAGCGCCAGATTCGGCTCGTGCACGACAACCGCCTGGCGCTCGTCAGCCAGCGCGAGATTCGGGGCGGCACCGACGACGTGCTGGCGGCCGCGCGCGCGGCGCTGCGCGAGAATCCCGACGTGCTGGTGGTGGACGACCTCGTGTCGGCGCACATGGTGCCGCTGCTGCTCGAGGCCGCCGGCCAGGGCCTGCTGGTGTTTGTCTCGATGACCGCGCCGTCGCTCACCGATGCGGTGACGCGCCTGGTGGACCTGGCGCCGCCCGACCGGCGCAAGGCGGTGCAGGCCGCGATGGCCGAGACCTTCCGCGGCGCCGTGGCCCAGGTGCTGCTCAAGAAGACGGCGGGCGGCCGCGTGGCGGCGCGGGAGGTGATGCTGGGCACCGCCTCGGTGACGCGGCTCATGGCCGAGGGCCAGTTCGCGCAACTGCCGCTGGCCCTCGAGAGCGGGCGCAAGCATGGGATGGCGCCGGTCACCGATGCGCTGGTGGCGTTCGTCCAGTCGGGCGTGGTGGACGTGCGCGAGGCCTACCGCAAGTGCCCCGACCGCCAGCGCCTGCTGGCCGGCCTCAAGCGCGAGGGTGTCGACACGTCGGTGGTGGAGCGGCTGGCCTAGGTTCGCGGACCCTTCGGGTGCGACCCCTCCGGGGTGGGACCCGTCGGGTGGGACGCTTCGCGTGGGACCTGCGGTGGGTCTGCACTCGGTGCATCGCCGGCTCATCTATTCTGCGCACATCTTCAAAGCACAAACTGTGACCTGCTCTGTCATCGCGAAGGACACGCTTCCGGTCCCTGACTGGCATCGTGATGAACTCCAGAAACGTCAGGTCGAAATCGACGCGAACGCCGAAGAGTCCGTACCCTGGGACGAGTTGAAGCGTCAGCTCCTTTCCGGGAAATAGGGCGGCTGCCGGCCTGAGTCCTCGAACGCCAGTCGGCCGGGGGACGATGCTAGACTCACCCGGAAGGGGGCAACCATGGAAACGATGTCGGTCGTCCTCTGGCGCGACGAAGATGGCGTCGTCATCGCCGAGTGCCCCGACGTTCCCGGTTGCGTCAGCCAGGGGCGGACGCGGGCGAACGCCATCCGCAACCTTCAGTCCGCCCTTCGCGAGTGCCTCGACGTTCGCCGGGAGGCGGGATTGCCCCCCACCGTCGAGACCGGAGCTGCGTCAAAGTGATGGTCGTTTCGAGACGATGCTAGACCGGCGGAAGGACCGTTGACATGCCAAGTCCAATTATCACCGTTACCCTGTCGGAGCCCCTCGACGCCTTCATCAGGGACCGCATTGCCACCGGCCGTGCAGCCACCGCAAGCCAGGTGGTGCAGGATGCCCTGACGCTGCTGCAGCAGCACGAGCAGGAGCAACTGCAGGCACGCGACGGGATCAGGCGCGACATCGAAGTCGGTTTCAACCAGGCCGAACGGGGACACCTCGTCGACGGCCCGGCCGTGTTCGACGGCCTGTTGAGCCGTCGTCGTGCCAAGGCCTGAGCCCTATCAGCTGGCACCGGCCGCCATTGGGGACCTGGACGAGATCGACCAGGCGATCGCCGCCGACAGCGTCGACGCCGCCGACCGGGTGCTCGCAGAGATCCGCGATGCGATGATCGAACTGGCTCGACACCCCCACCTGGGCCATCCCCGGCCCGACCTCACGCCGCTGCCCGTCCGCTTCTGGCGCGTTCGTTCCTATCTGGTTGTCTACCGCCCCGAGACCACGCCCCTCCAGGTGATTCGCGTGCTTCACGGCGCTCGAGACTTGCGTCATCTACTGTCGAGCTAGCGTCGGCGTCGGTCCTCAAGCCAGCCATGGCTTCTGCCCACAATACGGGTCTCGGCGTCGACACAGAGGAGCGCCATGCGCAACACATTCCTCGTCACGTACGACATCTCCAACGACCTCCGCCTCCGCCGCGTCCACAAGGTGATGCGCGGGTTCGGAGACCACCTGCAGTACTCCGTCTTCGAGTGCCAGTTCACCCCAACGGACCTCGTTCGTTGCCGCCACGCCCTGGCCAAGGTGATCCACTACAAGGACGACCAGGTGCTGTTCGTCGACCTCGGTCCCGTCGAAGGCCGCGGCGACCGCGTCATCACCGCACTCGACCGTCCCTACTCTCCCATCGACGGCCCATGCATCGTCATCGACGGCACGGTCGTGAACAGCCAATCGCGCGTGGGCAAGGCCCGCGAAGAACGGGCGGAGCCCCATTGAAGCGGGGGAGGGCGGGACTGAAGTCCCGCCCCTCCTTGAGATTCCGCTGCTGTTTAACAGCGGCCCCAAAATGTCCCACCCGAAGGGGTCCAAGGCGAAGCCTCCCACGCGAAGCGCCCACGCGAAGCGCCCACGCACAGCGCCCACGGACAGCGCTCACCCGCAGCGCCTCCCCCTACGCCAGCCAGGGCCGCAGTTCTTCCAGCAGCATCTCGGTCACGTCGTCTTCGGTGAGCTGCTTGAGCGGCGTGCCGGCCTTCACCGGCCGGTCGGCGCGCAGGACGCGGCTGCCGCGCGCGCGGGTGATGGTTACCAGCGGCTCCGGCGGATCGACCGTGGTATCCAGCTCCAGTTCGAGGGCGTCGTCGCGATGCCGCTCCGACACCATGCGGACGCCGCCAGACGGCGTCATCACTTCAAACGGCATGCCCTCGGCCTTGAGCACGTTGGCCATGGCGCGGAACGCCGGCACGGCGGCCTGGTTCAGGAAGTCTGTGTAGATCTTCGTGGCGTCGGCCACGCGCCCCCGCCGCTCCGCCTGATCGCGCCGCACCTGCTCCATCACCGACTTCACGCGCTTGCGGAGAATGCCTACGTCTGCCATCTCACGATTGTACGTCGGGAGCCCTTCGACGTCGCTCAGGGCAAGCCGGGAGCCGGGAGGCGGGGACTTGACCGGAGCGGGATGCTTGACGGGAGAAGGAGCGTGACGCGAGCCCCCTACACCACCCCGTCGCGGCGCATAGCCTCGATGTCGCCGGGCGCGAAGCCCAGCTCTCCGAGCACGTCGTCGGTGTGCTGGCCCAGGGTGGGCGGCGGCGTGCGGAGGCTGGCCGGGGTGGCCGACAGCTTGAGCGGCGTGCCGATCACGCGCGTGGGCCCCACGGAGGGGTGCAGCAGCGTGGCGATCATCTCGCGCGAATCGAGCTGTGGGTCGGCCAGCACCTGGCCGATGTCGCGCACCGCGCCGCAGGGAACGGCCGCCGCCGCAAGCTGCCGCAGCCATTCGGCGGTGGTCGCGGAGAGGAACGCCTGCGCGAGGAGCGGGCGCAGGTCCGCGTAGTGCGCCATCCGGTCCTTGTTGGTGGTGAAGCGCGGATCGTTCGCCAGTTCCGGCAGGCCCAGGGCGGCGCAGAAGCGCTGCCAGATGGCGTCGTTGCCCCCGGCAATCACGATCTCCCCGTCTGACGTGGTGAATGTCTCGTAGGGCGCAATCGTTGCGTGGCGGTTGCCCAGCCGCGCGGGCGTCACGCCCGTGGAGAACCAGTTGGCGGCCTGGTAGGTGAGCAGCGACGCCGTGGTGTCGAGCATGCTGATGTCGACGCGCTGGCCCTGGCCCGTGCGCTCGCGGGCCAGCAGCGACGCCGTGATGCCCTGCGCCGTGTAGAGGCCCGCCACCATGTCGGTGATGGCCACGCCCATGCGGTAGCCGGGCCGGTCGGCGTCGCCCGTCACGCTCATCAGGCCGCCCTCGGCCTGCATCACCGCGTCGTAGCCCGCCTCGTTGCGGCGCGGGCCCGTCTGGCCATAGCCCGAGATCGACGCATACACCAGCCGCGGGTGCCGCGCGTGCACCGCATCCCAGCCGAAGCCCGCGCGCGCCAGCGTGCCCGGCCTGAAGTTCTCCACCAGCACGTCGGCCCGCGCGATGAGCCGCTCGAGCACGTCGCGGCCGGCCGCCGTCTTGAAGTCGAGCGTCACGCTCTCCTTGTTGCGGTTGACGCTGAGGAAGTACGCGCTTTCCTGGCCGATGAACGGCGGGCCCCAGTGCCGGGTGTCGTCGCCCTTGCCGGGATGCTCCACCTTGATGACGCGCGCGCCCAGGTCGCCCAGCACCATCGTGCAGTAGGGGCCCGAGAGCACGCGGGTGAGGTCGAGCACGGTGAAGCCCGCGAGCGGCCCGGACATCAGATGTCCCGAAGGCGCTGGCTGATGCGGGCCAGGTCGCTCAACAACGCATAGGCCGTCTGCGTGAGCCCGCCCGATCGCTGGACGATGCCCACCTGGCCCAGCAGGTCGGTGTTGAGGTACAGCGCGTTGTCGAGGTCCTCGAGCACGGCCAGGGGATCGTGGCGGTCCAGCACCTCTGGCTCCACCCGCGCGCGCACCTTGCCGCCCTGGCGGGTGGCCGAGGCCACGAGGCGGATGCGGCGCCCGCGGCCCACGGCCTCGCGCACGTCGGCGCCGGTGACGTCGCCGATGCCCGTGCGCGTCACGTGGTGCGGCGTGATGGCGCTGCCCATCAGCGCATTGACGAGGGCGGCCGTCTTCGCCGCCGCGTCCCAGCCGTCGATGTCGTACGACGGGTTGGCCTCGGCGATGCCGCGCGCCTGCATCTCGGCCAGCGCCTGGTCGAACTCCATGCCGCGCTCCAGCTCCGAGAGGACGTAGTTGCACGTGGCGTTGATCACGCCCCGGAACCCCTCGATGACGACGGCCGGCATCGTCTCGCGCACCAGGTTGAAGACGGGCACGCCGTCCATCACCGCGCCTTCGAAGAAGAACACGCGGTCCACCGACTCGGCCAGGGCATCGAGCTCGTGGTACGCAAACGCCGCGGGGCCCTTGTTGGCGGTCACCACGTGGGCCTGGCCCTCGAGCGCGGCGCGCACGTGGGCCACGGCCGGCTCGCCGCGGTCGATGTCGAGGACGGTGGTCTCGACGACGACCAGCCGGCCCTCGGCCGCCTCGTCGGGCAGCAGGTCGGTGACCTGCCGGATGACGTCGAGGCCGCTCCGCTCGCGCGGCGAGGCGTCGAGCCGATCGAGCGACTGCGACTGGTTGATCATCGCGATGGCGCGCGCGACGTCGATGCCGTCGGCCTGCACGGCGCTGCCGCGGTGCTTCGTGGAGATGGCGACCACCCGCCAGTCGAACTCCAGGCGGTCGGCCACCTCGTCGAGCAGCCCCACGAACCGCTGGCCGACGTGGCCGAAGCCAATCAACGCGAGTGCGAGTTCGGGCCGGTTCATGCGCGCGGGCAGGTCTCGAGCACCTCGCCCAGGCGGTCGAGGCCGGTGCGGGTGTATTCAACCGGCTCGCCGAAGCCGAGCCGCAGGTAGCCGTCCATCCCGAAGTGATCGCCCGGGACGACGAGCACGCTCTTCTCCTCACGCAGGCGGGTGACGAGGGCGGTGGAGTTCACGCGATAGCCGTACTTGGCGTAGAGGATGGCGCCCGCCTCGGGCCGAATCCACTGGAACATCGGGTCGCGGGCCCGGAGCCAGGCCTCGAGCATCGGCAGGTTCGCGCGCAGGATGTCCTGCGTGCGCGCGAGCAGCCGGGCGCGCCGCGCGGGCTGCATGGCCACGCGGGCCAGCCGGTCGCTGAGCGCCCCTGGCGCGATGGTGGTGTAGTCGTGGTACGACCAGAGGCTCGCCGCCATCGCGGGCGGCGCCACGATCCAGCCGATGCGCAGGCCGGGCAGGCCGTAGGCCTTCGACAGGCCGCTCGTCACGATCACCCGGTCGGATCGACCCCACATCGAGGCCGTCTCCACGCCGTCGATCTCGGCGCCCCTGTAGATCTCGTCCGACAGGATCCACGCGCCGTGCCTGTCGGCCGCGCGGGCGATGGCGTCGAGCTCCGCGGCGGTGAGCCGCGCCCCCGTGGGGTTGTTGGGATTGCACAGGATGATGAGCCTGGTCTTGGCGTTGACCAGCGCCGCGAGCTGGTCGAGGTCCACCCGCCACCGGCCGGCCGCGTGGTCTTCCACGAGCGGCCACTGGCGCACCGTGGCCCCGAAGGCGCGGGCCAGGCCCCAGGTCTGCATGTAGTTGGGGACGAGCATCACCACCTCGTCGCCCGGCTCCACCAGCCGCCACGTGGCCAGCAGGTTGGCCTCGGACCCGCCGTTGGTCACCTCGATGTGGTCGATGCCGGCGCCGGGATAGCACGCGGCGATGGCCGACCGCAGCTCGATGGTGCCGTTCGACTGCGAGTACACGAGCGGCTGGTCGAGCAGGCCCTCGAGACCGGCCGCGTCCTCCACCAATTCCCGCGCCGACAGCGGCCGCACACCGCTCTCGGAGAGGTTGAACTCCACCAGGTTCTCGTAGGTGGACTGCATCCGCTCCATCGCGAACTGTTCGACGTTCATGCAGGGCAGTATATCGAACGA
>CAYJPQ010000122.1:0-6947 GCA_964372085.1 uncultured Bifidobacteriaceae bacterium
TCTGTGGCCCATCTGTGGCCTAGCCGGCCCGCTTGCGGGGCACGCGCGATCGCACGGCCTGTGCCTTGGCGCCCTGCTTGCGCGCCACGTCCTGCAGCCGCCGCCGCGCCGCCTCGAAGGCGGCGTGCAGGGCCACATACAGATAGCGGGCCACCACGTCGGCTTCGCCCGCCTTCGTCAGTTTCGAGGCCTTCCCCTCGGGCAGGGCGCCCAGCACCGTCGGCTCGTAGTTGATGATGAGGGTGTCCCCGGGCACCTTCAGCTCGATGCGCACATGAAAGCGGTTGCCGGCGGCGTGATGCTTGTGCGGCATCTCCAGCGTCACGCGGCAGCCGCCGAGGCGCGGGTGGAATTTCTCGAGGGCATCCGTCCGTTCCCGAATCTCCCGCCGTAGACGCTGGCTGGGACGAACCTGGCGAAGGGTAATGCGCAACGGCACGGGCATGTGCGGCCTCCCTGCCTATTCTCTTAGCAAGTGCCGTGCCCTGCTGCAACCTCTGGCATGGCGGCGCGCGAACTCCGCCCTTTGCCGGATTATCGGCGACGCCGCCGCCGATTGGGTCGTTCGGGGCCGGTTCGGGGTGGCACGGTGCTTGCCTTGAATCAGCGATCAGGAACCGGGGGATCGCGGATCGGGGATCGGGGATCAGGGAGGTCCATCATGCGTTCAGCCGCCGACTGGGCGGGACAGGGCCGGCTCGGAGCCAACGCGACCCACCGGGTGAGTCGCCTGCACGCCCTGTACATCGACCGATGGATGCTGTCGCAGATCCATCACCGCCTGCACGACGAAGACATCCGCCTGCAGTTGTGGGATGGCACGGCCGTGGGCGCCCGCCCGGGCGCGGCGCGCGTGACCGTGTCGATTGCCGATCGCACGGCGCTGTACGGCCTGGTGTGGGACGCCGAGATGACGTTTGGCGATGCCTACAGCGACGGCCGCATCGAGGTGGCCGGAGACCTCGCGCACCTGCTGGAGGTCGCCTACCGCGCGCCCGGCGGCCGGCTCATCCCCTGGCGGCCGCGCCTGCCCTCCAACAGCCTGCGCCGCGCCTGGGACAACGTGCACCGCCACTACGACCTCGGCAACGACTTCTACCGCCTCTGGCTCGACGAGCAGATGGTATACACCTGCGCCTATTTCCCCAACGCCACGGCCACGCTCGAACAGGCGCAGGAGGCCAAGCTGGAGCTGGTGTGCCGCAAGCTGGCCCTGGAACCCGGCCTGCGGGTGGTGGAGGCCGGCAGCGGGTGGGGCGCCCTCGCGCTCTACATGGCGCGCCACTACGGCGTGTCGGTGCGCGCCTACAACGTGTCGCACGAGCAGGTGGCGTACGCGCGGGCGAAGGCCGAGGCGGCCGGGCTCGCCGGACAGGTGGAGTTCGTGGAGGACGACTACCGGCGCGTGTCGGGATCGTTCGACCGGTTCGTGTCAGTGGGAATGCTGGAGCACGTGGGCGTGGAGCAGTACGCCGCGCTGGGCGAGGTGATCGACCGCGTGCTCGACCGCGAGCGCGGGCGCGGGCTGCTGCACTTCATCGGCCGCAACCACGCCGAGCCTCTCTGCCGGTGGATCACGAGCCGCATCTTCCCGGGCGCCTATCCGCCCACGGTGGGCGAGGTGGCGCGCGCGGTGCTCGAGCCCCGGCGGCTGTCGGTGCTCGACGTCGAGAACCTGCGCCCGCACTACGCGCGCACGCTGGAGCACTGGATCGATCGCTACGACAGCGCCAGGGGACTGGTCGCGCGCACCTGCGGCGAGCGCTTCGCGCGCGCGTGGCACCTCTACCTCGTGGGCTCGCGCGTGGGGTTCACCACGGGCAGCCTGCAGCTATTCCAGGTCACGTTCGCCCGCGAGCACGACAACACCGTGCCGTGGACGCGCGTTGCGCTTTACGAGCCCTGAGGGCGCGGGCATGGAGCGCCGCGACGCCGTCATCGTGGGAGGAGGGCCGGCCGGCTCGAGTTGCGCGCGCGCCCTCGTGGCCGCCGGCCTCGACGTGCTCGTGATCGACCGCGCGCGGTTCCCGCGCGACAAGACCTGCGCCGGATGGATCACGCCCGCGGTGGTGGACTCGCTCGACCTGCCGGTGGACGACTACCGGCAGCGCCACGTCTGCCAGCCCATCACCGGCTTCCGCACCAGCCGCATGGGCAGCGCCCCGGTCGAGACGCGCTTTGGCGCCACGGTCAGCTACGGGATCTGCCGCCTCGAGTTCGACCACTACCTGCTGGAACGGTCGGGCGCACGGCGGCTCGAGGGCACGCCCGTGACCCGGCTGGAGCGGCACGGCGGCGGATGGGTGATCAACGGGCGCATCGAGACGCCGATGCTGGTGGGCGCGGGCGGCCACCTGTGTCCCGTGGCGCGCGCTCTGGGCGCCCGCCCCGGCGACGAGCCCGCCATCGTCGCGCAAGAGGTAGAGTTGAGACTGACGCCGATGCAAGCCGCGCAATGCCGCGTGGATCCCGAGATGCCCGACCTGCAGTTGTGCCGCGACCTGCGCGGCTACGGCTGGTGCTTTCGCAAGGGCGATCGCTTGAACATCGGCCTGGGCCGGCAGGACCCCGCCGAGCTGCCCTCGCACGTGCGTGCCTTTGCCGAGGCGCTGGTGTCGAGTGGCACGATACCGCCGGGGTTTGTCATGCGATGGAAAGGCCACGCCTACCTGCTGCGCGACGCCAGCACCCGCACGACGGTGGACGACGGCGTGCTGCTGGCGGGTGACGCCGCCGGGCTGGCTTGTGCCGTCAGCGGCGAGGGCATTCGGCCCGCCATCGAGTCGGGCCTGCTGGCGGCCGCCACCATCCTGGCCGCCCGCGGCCGCTACACGCGCGACGCCCTGCAGTCCTATGCCGACGGCCTCGAGGCCAGGTTCCCCAGGTCGCGCCGATCGCCGCTGTCGTCGTGGTCGCGCGGGCTGGCCGCCGCGGTGGCGGGGCCCCTGCTCTCCACTCCCTGGTTCTCGAGGCACGTGCTGCTCGAGCGCTGGTTCCTGCAGGCCGCATGAGCGGACTCTCTTCACAGGACGCAGCCGGCCGGCTCGTCCAATACGGCCCCAATGGGCTGCCCGCGTCGGCCCCCGAGCCGATGTGGCAGCGCTTCGTCCGGCAGTTCGGCAGCCCGCTGATCTACGTGCTGCTCTTCGCCCTCGCGTTCGATCTCTCTCACTGGGCGTGGGAGGGAGCCACGGGCTGGCCCGTCGAGGCGCTGGCCATCGCGATCATCCTGCTGCTCAACGCCGGCCTCGGCCTGCACCAGGAGTACCGCTCCGAGGCAGCCCTGGCGCGCCTGCGCGCGCTGTCGGCCGCGCAGGCCTGGGTGCTGCGCGACGGGCACCTCGTGCGGGTGCCGGCCAGCGACATCGTGCCCGGCGACCACGTCCGGCTCGAGGCCGGCGATCGGGTCCCGGCCGACGGCGTGCTGGCCGAGTCGCGCGGCGTGATGCTCGACGAGGCCATCCTCACGGGCGAGTCGGTGCCGCTCGACAAGGGCGCCGGGGAAGAGGCGTTCAGCGGCACGCTGCTGGTGCGGGGCGCCACCTGGCTGGAAATCACGCGCACCGGCGCGTCCAGCGCCATGGGCAAGCTGGCGACGATGCTCGAGTCGGTGCGCACCGTGCCCACGCCGCTCGAGCGGCGCGTGGACCAGTTTGGCCGGCAGATCGCGAAGTGGATCCTGGTGCTGGTTGTCGTCCTGGCCGGCTCTGGCGTGATGGCCGAGGGCCTCGATTCCGCCGCCGACATGGTGATTCTCGCCGTGGCCCTGGCGGTGGCCGCGGTGCCGGAGGGCCTGCCGGCCGTGCTGAGCGTGGCGCTCGCGCTGGGCGTGGAGCGCATGGCCCGGCGCAAGGCCGTGGTGCGGCGCCTGGCGGCCGTCGAGTCGCTGGGCTCGGTGACCGTGATCCTCACCGACAAGACCGGCACGATCACCGCCAACCTGATGGAAGTACGCTCGCTCGACGTCGTCGACGCCGGCCGCGCGCTGCGGGTCATCGCGCTTGCGAGCGATGCCGACGACGTGACGGGGGTGGGCGACCCGGTGGACCTGGGCCTGGTGCGATATGCGCGCGCGCAGGGGACCGACCCGCTGGCCGTTCGGCGCGATCACCCCGTGGTGTCGGCGCGGCCGTTCGACAGCGAGTGGCGGTTCACGCGCGTGACGGTGAGTGACGCCCTCCGCCGCGTGAGTGCGGTCAAGGGCGCCCCCGAGGTGGTGATCGAGCGATCGAGCCTGGCGCCGGCCGAGCGCCAGTCGTGGGCCGAGAAGGCCCAGGCCTACGCCGCGGACGGCTTCCGCGTGATCGGGCTTGCCGAGGGGGAGGGCGACGCCGAGGAGGGCCTCGTGTTCCTGGGCCTCGCGCTGCTGTGGGACCCGCCGCGCCCGGAGGTGCCCGAGGCCATCCGCACGGCCCATGCCGCCGGGATCCGCGTGGTGATGGTGACGGGCGACCATCCGGCCACCGCCCTGGCGGTGGCGCAGCAGGTGGGCATCATGGGCCCGCGCGTGCTCACCGGGGTGGACCTCGACGACTTCGACGAGGCGGCGCTATCGGCCGCGCTCAAGGAGACCAACGTGTTCGCGCGTGTGCGCCCCGACCAGAAGCTCCGGCTCGTGGAGGCGCTGCAGGCGCGCGGTGAGATCGTGGCCATGACGGGCGACGGCGTGAATGACGCGGCGGCGCTGAAGCGCGCCGACGTGGGCGTGGCCATGGGGCTGCGCGGGTCCGACGTCAGCCGAGAGGTGGCCGACCTGGTGCTGCTCGACGACCACTTCGCCACCATCGTCGCCGCGGTGGAGGAGGGCCGTGGCATCTATCGCAACATCCAGAAGTTCCTGCGGTTCCTCCTCTCGACGAACCTGTCGGAGGTCGTGCTCGTGGCCGGGGGCACGTTCATTGCGCTCGCGCTGGGCCTCCGGAGCGACGCGGGCGACCTGCTGGTGCCGCTGTTGGCCGCGCAGATCCTGTGGATCAACCTGATCACCGACGGGCTGCCCGCGCTGGCGCTGGCGTTTGATCGATCGCCCGGGGTGATGCGCGAGCCGCCGCGCGCCCCCTCGGCGCCCCTGCTCGACGGGCCGTCCATGCGCTTCGTGATCACGGTGGGCGTGGTCAAGGCGTGCATGGGCCTGGGCGTGCTGGCGCTTATCCCGGCCGCCGGCTACAGCCCCGACGTGGCGCGGGCGGTGACGTTCCACTTCATGGCCGTGGGGCAGTTGTTCCTCACCTATGCCTCACGCCTGACGAGCGAACCCGCGCCGAACAACTGGGCGCTGCATGCCGCGGTCGTGAGCGGCGTGATCATCCAGGTGCTGGTGGCCCTCGTGCCGGTGACATCGGCGCTGCTCGGCGGCGTGGCCATCCCCGCGCACCTGTGGGGTGTGGTGTTCGGCACGGCGGTGCTGGCCTGGGTGATGGCCCGGTGGGCCGGCTCCTTCCACCGGCGCTCGTCGTAGATCCGCGCCGGAGGGGCGGGGCTTAAGCCCCGCCCCTCCGTACTCGGCAATCCCTTCCCTACACGGAGCGGAGCAGATCGAGGATGGGCTCGGACGGGTCGACCGTCCGCAGGTCGAGCAGCAGCCGATCGTCCTCGATGCG
Source organism: uncultured Bifidobacteriaceae bacterium (assembly GCA_964372085.1). Lineage (GTDB taxonomy): Bacteria > Acidobacteriota > Vicinamibacteria > Vicinamibacterales > UBA2999 > 12-FULL-67-14b. Next base: position 5,601 of record CAYJPQ010000122.1, read on the forward strand.
GCCGATGATGGGCGTGGGCAGCGCGCGCAGCCTGGCGTCGAGGGCGTCGGCCGACAGGCCGTCCCGCTCCAGCGCCACGAGCATCGTCGGCAGTTGAAGACCGGGGGCGCTGCCGCCGCCGACGGCCGAGAACCCGCTCACCAGGGAGGCGCGCCAGCCGGCGGCGCCGAGCGCGTCGGCCAGGGCCCGGGCCCGCGGTTGGATGGCCGCGACATCGAGGTGCAGCATGCGCTGCACCGGCACGGTGTCGCGCGCCCGCCCCGCGACGTACTCGAGCAGCGTGGCTTCGAGCGCCGCGAACGTGAGCTTGTCCACCCGGAGGGCGCGCATCAGCGGGTGTGTGCGCAGGCGATCGACCAGCGCCGTCTGGCCGGCGATGATGCCGGCCTGGGGCCCGCCGAGCAGCTTGTCGCCGCTGAAGCACACCACGCCGACGCCGGCCGCGATGGAGGCCTGCACGGACGGCTCGCCCGGCAGGTCGCCGGTGAGCGCGCCGCTGCCCAGGTCTTCGGCGACGGGCACGCCAACGGCCCGGCCGGCCGCCACGAGGTCGGCCAGCGACGGGCGCTCGGTAAATCCCTCCACGCGGAAGTTGGACCGGTGCACGCGCAGGATCAGCGCCGTGCGCGGCGAGACGGCGGCCGTGTAGTCGGAGATGCGGGTGCGATTGGTGGTGCCCACCTCGCGCAGGTCGGCGCCCGACTGGCGCATCACGTCGGGCACGCGGAAGCCGCCGCCGATCTCCACCAGCTCGCCGCGGGAGATGACGACCTCGCGTCCGCCGGCCAGGCCGGCCAGCATCAGCATGGTGGCGGCGGCGTTGTTGTTCACCACCACGGCGGCGTCGGCGCCCGTGAGGGTGGTGACCAGCGCCTCGGCGTGCACCGTGCGCGAGCCGCGGCCGCCGCGGGCCAGGTCGTATTCGAGGTTGGAGTAGCCGCGCCCCACCTCCGCGATGCGGGCGAGCGCCGCGCCGGCGAGCGGAGCCCGGCCCAGGTTCGTGTGGATGATGACCCCGGTGGCGTTGATCACGGGCCGGAGCGACCCGCGCGATTGCCGCGACAGGGCCGCTTCGGCCTGCCCCTCGATCTGTCTGGCGGCGTCGTCTGGTGAGGTTGGGGCGGGGTCGCTGCTCCTCATGCGATCCCGCAGTCGTGCCGCAGCCACCCGCAGCGCATCGAGCGTGGCTTCCACCCCAAATTGCGTCTCGAGCACGCGCACCGAGGGACGCTGGCGCAACTGGTCAATGGACGGAATGACGCGAAAATCGGCCACGCGCCAGAATACACCGGGCACCCCTGCACCCTGCACCCCTGCACCCTGCACCCCTGCACCCTGCACCCCTGC
>CAYJPQ010000123.1:0-3869 GCA_964372085.1 uncultured Bifidobacteriaceae bacterium
GACGAGGGCGACGCGCACGGGGCGATCATACTCGGCCTTCGGTGGGCGCCCCTCCTACGCCTGCCACGGCGGCGTGCGCGTGCCGTACAGCAACAGCGACACCGCTTCGAGCAGGCCCACCGCCGTGAACGGCTTGTCGAGATACGCCTCATCGTCGGCCAGCGTCGACGGCGTCTTGAAGAGCTGCCTGGTGTGGCCGGTGACGAACAGGACCTTGAGTCCGGGCCGCGTGGCCTTGATCAGCCGAGCGGCCTCGTCGCCCCTCAGCTCCGGCATCTCGATGTCGGCCAGCAGCAGGTCGACGTGGGGCTCGTCGTGGACGCGCATCAGCGCCTCGGCGCCACTGGCGACCTCGACGACGCGGTAGCCCGCCGACTCGAGGATGCGCCGCTCCACCTGCCGCATGGGCTCCTCGTCCTCCGCGATCAGCACGACAGGAAACGGCGATTGCGCTGCGCGTTTGGTCATGGCACTCCTCCCACCGTGTGGTCGCCGGGAGCCGGTGACCCTGCCGCATCCGGATCGAGGCGACGAGCCAGCTCCGGCAACAGGTCCAGCGCGGCCTCGCTCGCCCGCTGAATCTGCGCGATGTCGCGCCGCGCCTGGCTATCTGGCGGAACCGTCGTCATCAGCAGGTCGCAAAACCCCACGATGATCGACAACTGGTTCTTGAACTCATGCACGAGGTCGCGGTTTGTCATGGCGACACGCCCGCCACCGGCGGGAGGGCGCCCGCATCCACCAACGACACGAACGCCTCGACCACGTCGGCCCGCCGGATGCCCGCCGACGCCTCGTGGCGCAGCTCGTCGCAGGCGCGCGTGGGCGTGACCGCCGGCTTGTAAGGCCGGTCGGTGGTCATCGCATCGAAGCAATCCACCGTGCTGATGATCTGGGCCAGCAGCGGCACGGCATCACCGCGCAGTCGGTCGGGGTAACCGCTGCCATCCAGCCGCTCGTGGTGCGACCGGACGATGGGGCGCACGTGGGACAGCAGTTGAAGCTGTCCGCACAACCGGTCACCAATCACCGTGTGGCGCTTCATGACCTCGTACTCATCCGGGGTCAGCCGTCCGGGCTTGAGCAGCACGGCATCGGGCACGCCAATCTTCCCGATGTCGTGCAGGTAGCCGCCCCGCCGCAACGCCGCCTGCTCGTCGCCCGGCACGCCCAGCGCTCCGCCGAGCGCCACCCCGTATGCCGCGAGCCGCGCGCAGTGGCCCTGGGTGTAGGCATCGCGCGCTTCGACGGTCAGCGCGAGGCTCAGAATCACGGCTTCGGCCGAGTCGAGGTCGTCGGTGAAGTGCTTGAGCCGCACCAGCGAGCGAACGCGGGCTTCCAGCTCCTGGGGGTCCACGGGCTTGGTGAGGAAGTCGTCGGCGCCCGCCTCGATGCCGCGAATGCGGTCGGCCCTGGCGTCGAGGGCCGTGACCAGGATGACCGGGATCAGCCGCGTAGCCGGTCGCTGCTTGAGGCTGGCACAGGTGTCGAATCCGTCACGGCCGGGCATCATCACGTCGAGCAGGATGACGTCGGGGGGGTGGGCCGCTACGGCATCGAGGGCGTCATCGCCCGATGCGGCCTCAACCACGGCATACCCCTGAAGCATCAGCAGGCGTCTGAGCAGCTCGCGGCTCGCCGGCATGTCGTCCACGACAAGGACGCGTCCATGCGGAATGGTCGGGACGTGCGGAACGGGCGGATCTGGGTTGCCAGTCACGTTGTTGGGTTCCGGGGGCGAAAGAGAGAGAGTCTGGGCCCTGTTATACCACCCTTGTACAGAGACGGCTGTACAGAGACGGCCATGCTCCAGCAACCTCGTCAAGCCCATTCGGAGCTTGTAATGCCACCCCCTCTTGCCTCACTGTGATGTTTGGGGGCCCAGACGATGGCGCGGATTCTGATTGTGGACGACGAACCTCCGATGCGGGAGATTCTCAGCCGGCTGGTGGTGGGCGCCGGGCACGAGACGGCCGAGGCGGGGACGGCGGAGGCGGCGATCGAGTTGATGGCCGCCAACCCCGCGGCCGTGGCTTTCTGTGATGTGGAGATGCCGGGCCGCGGCGGCCTGTGGCTGGCCGCCGAGATCCGCAAGCGCCATCCCGACGTGGCGGTCGTGTTGGCCACCGGCGTCTCCACGGTGCCGCCCGCGATTAGCCTCCGGACCGGCGTCGTTGCGTATCTGCTGAAGCCGTTTGGCAGGACAGAGGTGCTGGCCGCGATCGACCAGGCGCTGGCCTGGCACGAGCAGGCAGTGGCCGGGGCCGGGCCCTCCACCGGGGGGGCGACGCGCTGCGGGAGTGGCTTGACGGGTTGAACAAGTGATGAGGTGACGGCGTGAGCAGCTTCCGCGCGGTGCGGCTGTCGGTCCAGGTTCGCGTGATTGTCGCGTTGGCCTTGGGCGTGTCGCTCATCGCCGCCGGCGGGCTGCTCACGGGCTGGAGCATCGTGCGCCTTGATGAATCGTCGGCGGAGGTGGAGCACACCATGGAGGTGCTCAGCCAATCGCAGGACGTGCTGCATGCCGCTTCCGAGATCGAGGCCGACCAGCGGGGGTACCTCCTGACGAGCGATCCCGGGCAGCGCGAACGGATGCGCGAGGCCGGGGCGCGCCTCGGTGCCCACTTGGATCGCGTCCGGACACTCGTCGGCGACAATCCCGCACAACTCGCGGCGTGGGAGCGCATTTCGGTGCTCGCGACTTCGCGCCTGCAGTTCGCCGAGCAGATTGCGGACCGCCACGCCGTGGATCCGGCGGCAGCGCTCGTGCTCTTGCGAGAGGGGCGCGGCGCGGAGTTGATGCGGGCCGTCTACGCCCGTGTAGGCGACTTCCAACTGACCGAGCGCTCACTGCTGGCCGCCAGGCAACAGGCGAGGAACGCCGCCATGCGCCGCACGTTCGTGGCGAACGGCGGTACCGCGCTCGGCGGAATCCTGCTCGTGGCGTTGGCCGGGTGGGCGGCCCTCCACGAGAACCGGCGCCGCACCCGCGCGGCCCGCGATCTCGAGTCGGCGAGGACGTTGCTCCGCGCCGCCACGGCCGAGCGCGACCGGTTCTTCTCGCTCTCGCTCGACATGATGGTCATCGCCAGCGCTGACGGCTACTTCAAGTTCGTCAGCCCGGCCGCGACGAGAATCCTGGGCTGGAGCGCCGACGAGCTCACGGCGCAGCCGTTCCTGGAGTTCGTGCATCCCGACGACCACGCGTCAACCCTGCGCGAGGTGGACCGCCAGATCCGGGCCGGCGAGCCCGTGCTGCACTTCGACAACCGCTACCGGCACAAGGACGGCACGTGGCGGGTGCTGTCGTGGCAGTCGGTGCCCGGGCCCGACGGGCTGATGTACGCCATCGCGCGCGACGTGACCGCGCAGCGCGCCGAGGAGGCCGAGCGCGAACGCCTGACTCGCGAGTTGCGGCTCATCCTGGACACGTCTGGCGAGGGCATCTACGGCGTCGACCTCGAACACCGCTGCACCTTCGTCAGCAAGGTGGCCGCGGGCCTGCTCGGGTACGAACCGGCGGAGATCATCGGCGTGGACACGCATGCGTTGCTCCACCACCACCGAGCCGACGGGTCGGACCTGCCCGTCGAGGAGTGCGCGAGCCACCGCGCCATGCGGACGGGCGAGCCGGTTCACGTGGAGGGCGAGGTCTTCTGGCGCAAGGACGGGACGAGCTTCGCGGTGGAGTATCGCGCCGCGCCCATGGTGCAGGATGGGCACGTCAGCGGCGTGGTCGTCAGCTTCAACGACATCACCGAGCGGATGCGCGCGCGCGCCGTGCTCGTCGGCCCCCACCGCGGCGGCCCACGCGGCCCAACCGGGCAAGAGCCGGGTTGTCGCCCACAAGAGTGACGAGCTGGGGCCGC
>CAYJPQ010000123.1:3879-6916 GCA_964372085.1 uncultured Bifidobacteriaceae bacterium
AAACCCACACCCCGCCGCGGTGGCGCGGGGGGCGGGGGCGGGCGCCCCCCCCGGGGGGGGCCCCACGAGGCCAACCGGGCCAAGAGCCGGTTTCTCGCCAACATGAGTCACGAGCTGCGGACGCCCCTGAACGCGATTATCGGGTTCTCGGAGATGCTCGGGGACGGCGCGGCCGGCGCCATCAACGAGCGGCAGGCGCGCTATGCCTCGAACATTCTCGAGAGTGGTCACCACCTGCTGGTGTTGATCAACGACATCCTTGACCTGGCGAAGATCGAGTCGGGCCGCCTCGATCTGCAGTGGGAGCCGTTGGACCTGGAGCGGACCATCGACGAGGTCCTCTCGGTTGTGAGCTCCCTGGCCGTGAAGAAGCGCATCACGCTTGCCAAGGACGTGGCTCGGGACTTGCCCCCGCTGACCGCGGATCAGAGCAAGGTGAAGCAGGTGCTGTACAACCTGCTGAGCAACGCCGTGAAGTTCACCAGGGAAGGCGGCACTGTCACGGTGCGGGCATCGCTCGAAGGCGCTCAGCATCTGCGTGTGGCAGTGTCGGATACCGGCATCGGCATCCGGCCCGCCGATCACGACCGCGTGTGGCGGGAGTTCGAGCAGATCGACTCCAGTTATGCCCGCACCCAGGAGGGAACGGGGCTGGGCCTCGGGCTGACGCGCCGGATCGTCGCACTCCACGGGGGCCGCATCTGGCTCGAGAGCGACGGCATCGAGGGCCAAGGCAGTACGTTCACGTTCGAGCTGCCCCTGCAGCCTGCGGTCGGGGAACGGAACCGCCGGCCCGTTGTGCACCTCGCGCCGTCGCTGCGGCCCAGGTCGTCCCCTGAACGCCCGCTTGTGCTCGCGGTCGAAGACGACGATCAGGCCTTCAGCCTGATCGTCGACTATTTACGATCAGGCGGCTACGACGTGGCACATGCTTGCACCGCGGCGCAGGCCCTCGAGCGGGCTCGGATGCTCAAACCTTCCGCCATCACGCTTGATATCCTGCTGCCCGACCGGCCGGGATGGGATCTCGTCGGCGAACTCAGGCTGGATGCCACGACCCGCGACATACCAATCGTCGTGGTGTCGGTGACCGACGACAAGCGTCTGGCGCTCAGCCTGGGCGTGACCGAGTTTCTCGTCAAACCGGTGGGACGGGCACAGCTTCTGGCGGCGTTGGCGCGCGCATGCAGGGTGCCGGAGCCGTGACGGGTGCGACACGTCCGCCGCGCGTCCTGGTGATCGAGGACACACCGCTGAACCTGGAACTGGCCAGCGACCTGCTGGAAGCAGCCGGTTATGTTGCCATCGGCGCCACGTCGGCCGAGGCCGGCCTCGATCTCGCCAGGACCGAACGCCCGGACCTGATTCTGATGGACCTGAGCCTGCCCCGGATGGACGGGTTGGCGGCCACCCGCGCGCTCAAGGCCGATCCGACGACGCGGGACATCCCGGTCGTGGCGCTCTCGGCCCGTGCCATGCCGGAGGATCGGGAGCAGGCTCTGGCGGCGGGCTGTGCCGGCTATCTCACCAAGCCCATCGACACCCGCGCGTTCGGGCCGCGCATCGCGGCGTTCCTGGCCGCCGGCCGGAGCCGCCCGCTGGAGAATAAGGCATGAGCGATCCGGAGGCGCCGCCGCCAGGCCGCGTGCTCGTCGTAGACGATGAACCCAGGAACCGCGAGCTCCTGCGGGACGTCCTCGAGGCCCGCGGCTATGAGGTGAGTGAGGCCGCCGATGGCATGGAGGCCCTGGCGACCATTGGCGCGGCCCCTCCCGACGTCGTGCTGCTGGATGTGGCCATGCCGGGGATGGACGGCCTGACCGTGTGCCGGCAACTCAAGGCGAGCGCCGCGACGGCCGCCATCCCGGTGATCATGGTGACCGCGCACGCCGATCGGCGTGACCGCCTCGATGGAATCGGGGCGGGCGCAAACGATTACGTCACCAAGCCCGTGGATGTGGCCGACCTGTCGCTTCGCGTCGGCAACGCCGTGGCCCTCAAGCGCCTGCACGGCGAAGTGGCCGCCCAGTTGCGCCGGCTCCAGGAACTCGAGCGATTGCGCGACGGCCTCACGCATATGGTGATCCACGATCTGCGCTCCCCGCTCTCGGGCATCATGCTGGCGCTGGATCTGATCGGGATGACGGCTGGCGGGCCCGGCTCGTCGGTGTCGGAGGATGTCGTCCTGGCCCAGCGCAGCGCCCGCGCCATGTCGGAGATGATCACCGGCCTGCTCGACATCTCGCGGCTCGAGTCGGGCGAGATGCCGCTCGAACGCTCGCGCGTCTCTCTGGCGGAGGTGGCCGCCGAGGCGAAGGCGCTCGCGGCTGGCGTGGGCGACGGTGCGGTGGTGCACGTGGAGGCGCCTTCCGGGCCCGTCGTGGCCGACGCCGACCGCGACGTGATCCGGCGTGTGCTCACGAACCTCGTGGGCAATGCCCTCAAGTTCACGCCGGAGGGCGGCCACGTGCGCGTCGCCGTGAGCGGGGACGCCGGCGAGGCGCGGGTGGAGGTGGTGGACCACGGCCCCGGCATCGCGCCCGAATACCACGGGATGATCTTCGAGAAGTTCGGCCAGGTGCGCGACCGAAAGGCCAGGCTTGGCACGGGCCTGGGCCTGGCCTTCTGCAAGCTGGCGGTCGAGGCGCACGGAGGCCAAATCGGCGTCCGCAGCGAAGTGGGGCGCGGCAGCACGTTCTGGGTGACGCTGCCGCGGGCCGGAAACTGACACGGGCCTCACGCGCGCTCTCCGGGGACTGCCATTGGGATCTCGTCGAGTGGGCACCAAGCCCCCAGTTCGTGCGATCCTAGGGCATGGTCGCCCCCGACTCCCCCCAAGACCCGGAACCCGCATCGCTGGGATCCGTCCGGGCGCGTGTAACCCGGGTCTCGGCCATCGTGTCGGGTGTCGCCGGCGCGGCCGTCCTGGCGGGCTGGGGCCTTGATGTTCGCGCGCTCACCGGGGCGATTGGCGCCCACCCGCCCGTTTCGCCCGATACGGCCATCGGCGTGTTGTTGCTGGCCGTGGCGCTGGGCG
>CAYJPQ010000124.1:0-6905 GCA_964372085.1 uncultured Bifidobacteriaceae bacterium
CTGTAGAACCTGTAGAACCCGTAGAACCCGTAGAACCCGTAGAACCCGTAGAACCTGTAGAACCTGTAGAACCTTGTCCAAAAAGTTCTTCTCGCGCTACACCCACGACCTCACGTCCGACGAGCTGGGCAAGCTCTTCACGCGCGAGACGCCGGAGGCCTACCAGTTCTTCGCCAAGGGCATCAACACGGCCGAACTCGAGGGCCTGCCCTGGTACAAGCGGGCCGTCAAGTACGCCCAGGGCTTCTTCCTGGCGTTCACCATGCGGCTGTCGCCCGCGCGGCGGCTGATGTACGGCGTGGCGCTGGCCACATCGGTCGTGGGGCTGTTGGAGCTCTTCGAGGGCTTCGGCCTCATGAGCGTGCCCGTGCCCATCGCGCTCTTCTTCATGCGCATCAGCGTGCCCGCTCCGATCTTCGAGGACGGCACGCTCTGGCTGCTCTCCGGCTTCCTGCTGATGAACCTGCTCGTGCTCCTCGAGGTGGCCGACCGCCTGTCGTTGAAGCGCGACCTCGAGGTCGCCCGCGAGATCCAGCAGGCCATGCTTCCCGAGGGCACCTGGTCGGGCCCCGGCGTCGAGGCCTTCGGCCTCACCAAGCCCGCCAACACCGTGGGCGGCGACTTCTACGACATCCTCCCGCAGCCCGACGGCACGGTGCTGGTGGCGCTCGGCGACGTCGCCGGCAAGGCCAGCCCCGCCGCGCTGCTGATGGCGCTGCTGCTGGCCATCCTCCGCACGCTGGTCGACGACGCCATGCCGTTGCCCGCGCTCGTGAAGCGGCTCAACCTCCAGGTGTCGCGCCACGCGCCGGCCTCGCGCTTCATCACGCTGTTCCTGGCCTCGTACGACCCCGTCACGGGCCGCCTCACCTTCGTTAATGCCGGCCAGACACCTCCGCTGCTGCGCCGGCAAAATGGATCCATAGAGCGCCTCACCTCCGGGGGTGTCGCGCTCGGCATGTTCGAGGGCAGCACCTACGAGTCGCACGAGGTCACCATGCATCCCGGCGACGCGCTGCTGATGTACAGCGACGGGATCACCGAGGCCGAAAGCCCGGACGGCCAGTCCTTCGACGAGGCGGGCCTCGAGCGCACGCTGGCCCTCCACGCGGGGGCCTACCAGTCGTCGGCCGCGGCCACGCTGGGGCAGGCCGTCTTCGACGCCGTGGAGCGGCACCGGCGCGACCAGCGGCTGGGGGACGACCTCACCGTGCTCGTGCTCAGCCGTGTCACGAATCAGGTAGCCGGATTGCCTGCGGCGGCGTCTAATTAGGGCTTAGGGCTTAGCCTGCCTCGCCGAAGCCTTGGCGAAGGCGGGGGCTTAGGGCTTAGGCTTGGGGCCTGGGGTACCTCAAGGCTCAAGACTCAAGACCCAAGACGGAAAAGTGGCTCGATCGTTACTTGTCCTGCTCGTCCTCCTCGCCGCCCCCGCGTCCGCGGCGCAGGCACCCGTCCGGCCCGAAGACGATGAAGAGCTGACGATCCTGGCCTTTGTGTCGGCCGTGGAGACCGCCATCTCGACCATGGACCGGACGAGGTGGCTCGACCTGCATTCGTCCCTCGCCGACACCGGACAGGCCACCGAGTTCTTCGACGCCATGGTGCCGCAAGGCATCACCCGCGTCGTGATGAAGGAGCGCGACCGCACGCCGCTGCTGGGCACGCTGCCCGGCGAAGGCTACCGGCTGGTCACCGAGGTCTTCATGGAGACCGGGCCGCGCGGGCGCATCGCCACCTGGCGCCTCGACATCCGGCGTCCCCGGGGCGACGACCTCGGCCCCCAACCTTGGCGCATCGTCGCCGAAGACCGTCTGGCGTCCATCGAGGGGCTGCACCGGCTCAGCCTGCACGCCGAGCGGCAGTTCGCCGCGCGCAACCTGGTGGTGAAGGCGGTGGATTTCGAGCTGCGCCTGCCGGCGGGCGACGTCTTCGTGGCCGAGACCCCAGAGGGCGTGACCGGCCTGGTGTTGATGGGCGAGGGCACCATGGTGTTCCAGCCCGCGCCCAAGGCAGAGCGCGGCCAGTTGAAGATCTTCGCGGGCACCGAGTCGCTCGACACGCCCTTCACGATCGCGTTCGTGCGGCTGAACCCTTTCGAGTTCGAGCAGCGCGTGGCCACCGCGATGATCGAGCCGGTGCCGGTCGACCCGCGCGCGCTCCGCCGCGCGCAGGGCGTGTTCGACGACGAGGTGGGCAAGACCTTCAGCCTCAACCTGAGCGATCTGAGCCGCGAGACGTGGTCGCTGCTGCCGCAGCCGGGCGACTTCGTGGCCGAGGTGCGCACGCGGCGCCACGACCGGCTCACCTACGCGCGCGCCAGCGGTGAGCCCGAGGACGTGTCGCTCTTCCACCGCGCCACCAAGCGCAACATCGCCGTCTACGCCTCGACGCAGAAGATGAGCAGCCGCGGCCGCTTCTACGACGAGGACAACCTCACCGAGTACGACGTGATCGACTACGAGGTCGACACGGCGTTTCAGCCCGATCGCGACTGGCTCGACGGGCGCACCAGGCTCCGGCTTCGCGTGAAGGCGTTTGCCCTGGGCGTGCTCACGCTGCGCCTGGCCGAGACGCTCAACGTGTCGTCGGTCACCAGCGACGAGCTGGGACGGCTTCTGTTCCTCCGCGTCAGCAACCAGACCGGCATCGTCGTGAACCTGCCGACGCCCGTGGCGCGCGACTTCATCCTCACGCTCACCGTCGCCTACTCGGGGCGCATCCCGCGCCAGGGCCCGCTCGACGAGTCGGTGGAGGTCGCCGCCGATCAAGGCGCGCAGCGCAATCAGCCCGAGGAGATACCCTACGCTCCTGCCGAGCCCAAGTGGCTGTTCAGCAACCGCTCGTACTGGTACCCGCAGGGCGCGGTCACCGACTACGCCACGAGCACGATGCGCGTCACGGTGCCGTCGGCCTACACGGTGGTGGGGTCGGGGATGGTCGCGGGCGCGCCCGTGCCCGTGGGCCCGGCTGGGCCCGACATGCCGGCGCGGTCGCAGTTCACGTTCGTCACCGGACAGCCGGTGCGCTACCTGGCCATCGTCGTCAGCAGGCTGAACCCGATCGACGCCGCCACCGTGGCACTGGACATCTTGCCCGCCTTCGCCAAGGCTTCGGCGGGGCAAGCAAGCCCCAAGCCCCGAGCCCTAAGCCCCCAATCGCCTCCGGCGATTGGGACCCGCAACACGATCCAGTTGGACGTCCAGGCCAACAAGCGGCAAGAGGCCAGGGGCCGCAACGCCACGAGCACGGCGGCAGAGATCCTCAGGCTGTATGCGGCGCTGATGGGCGACGTGCCGTACGACGCGCTCACGCTGGCGCTGGTGGAAGATGAACGGCCCGGCGGGCATGCGCCCGCCTACTTCGCGATGCTCAACAACCCGCCGCCGGTGTCGAGCATTTCGTGGCGCAACGACCCGGCCACCTTCACGAACTTCCCGGAGTTCTTCATGGCCCACGAGCTGGCGCACCAGTGGTTTGGCCAGGCGGTGGGCTGGAAGAACTACCACGAGCAGTGGCTGAGCGAGGGCTTCGCGCAGTACTTCGCGGCCCTGTATGCGCGCGAGCAGCGGGGCGAAGCGGCCTTCCGCAACATCCTCCGCCAGTTCCAGCGCTGGTCGATCAGCCAGTCGGACCAGGGCCCGGTGTACCTGGGCTACCGGCTCGGGCACATCAAGAGCGACACCCGCGTGTTCCGGGCGCTCGTCTACAACAAGGGCGCGGCCGTGCTGCACATGCTGCGCCAGTTGGTGGGCGACGAGGCCTTCTTCAAGGGGCTGCGCCGGTACTACGCCGAGAACCGGTTCAAGAAGGCCGGCACCGACGACTTGCGGCGGGCCATGGAGGCCGAGAGCGGCCGCAGCCTCGACCGGTTCTTCGACCGCTGGATCTACGACAACGAGGTGCCCCACCTCCGATTCTTCTCAATGCTCGAGGGGCAGGAACTGTTGGTGCGGTTCGAGCAAACCGGCGACATCTTCGACGTGCCGGTAACCGTCACCGTCACCTACACCGACGGCAAGACCGCCGACCACGTGGTGCTGGCCACCGAGGCTGCCAGCACGGCCCGCCTGCCCGTGACGGGTACCATCCGCAGCGTTGACGTCAACCAGGACGGCGGCGCGGTGGCGGTCATTGAGAGGAAACAGTAACGGCTTAGGGCTCAGAGCTCAGGGCTTAGGGCTTAAGGCTTAAGGCTTGAGCCCGCCCGCAGACCCTAGGCCCTGAGCCCTAGGCCCCAAGCCGTGAAGTATCATTATTCTGCTATGGACATCGTCACGCTGACCATTGATGGCCGCCAGGTTTCCGTGCCCAAGGGCACTTCGGTCCTCAAGGCCGCCATCGAGGCCGGCATCCAGATTCCCTTCTACTGCTACCACCCCGGCCTGGGCATCGACGCGTCGTGCCGCGTCTGCCTGGTGAAGATCGAGAAGATGCCCAAGCTGCAGACATCGTGCTCGACGCCGGTGGCCGAGGGCATGGTGGTGCACACGAAGGACGCCGAGTCGGTGGAAGGCCGCGCGGGCGTCTTCGAGTTCCTGCTGATCAATCACCCGCTCGATTGCCCGGTGTGCGACAAGGGCGGCGAGTGCCCGCTGCAGGACTTCTCGTACGCCTACGGCAAGAGCGACAGCCGCATGGACTTCCCGCGGCGCACCTTCGACGGCGAGGGCGTGAAGGCCGACGTCGACTTCGGGCCCACGCTGATGCTCAACCGCAACCGCTGCATCATGTGCACGCGCTGCGAGCGCTTCATGCGCGAGGTGGACGGCGACGCGCAGATCGGCGTGATCAACCGCGGCAACGGCAGCGAGATTGCCACCTTTGGCGAGCAGGGCATCCACTCGCTGCTCTCGGGCAACCTGATGGACGTGTGCCCGGTGGGCGCCATCACCACCAAGCAGTACCGCTTCCGCTCGCGCCCGTGGGACAACCCGCACGCCATCGACACCACGTGCACGATGTGTTCCAAGGGCTGCAGCACCACGGCGTGGCTCAAGGCCAAGCCCGAGTGGGCCAAGGGCTCGCGCCTCGTGCGCGTCACCCCGCGCTACAACCCTGCGGTGAACGACTTCTGGATGTGCGACATCGGCCGCTTCCAGTACCTGTGGGTGGAAGGCGACGAGCGCCTGCGCAAGCCCTCCATCCTCACCAAGGACGGCGTGCAGCAGGCCGCCACATGGAAGGACGCGCTGATGCGCGTGCGCGACCTGCTCAACGCGGCCGGCCGCAAGGACCCGGCGTCGGTGCGCATGCTGGCCTCGGCCCACGCGTCGCTCGAGGAGCTGTTCCTGCTCAAGCGCCTGGCCGAGGACCTCAAGGGTTTTGGCGGCGCCGCGCACGTGCACGTGGCATGGCGGCGTTCCGAGAAGCAGCAGCCTGCCGGCGCCAAGTTCCGCGTGCCCGCCACCGACGCGCCCAACGTGAACGGCGCCGCCGACCTGGGCCTGGCGGTGAGCGGCACCCTCGACACCGAGTGCGACTTGTCCGGCCTGAGGGCGGCCGTCGACCAGGGCCGCGTGGCGGTGCTCTACGTGGTCGATCCGGGCCCCGAGGGCTCGCTCGGCGACATGGCGTGGCTGGCTGAGGCCAAGAAAAGCGGCGCCCTGCCCGTGCTCGTATACCAGGGCGTGCTGCAGAACGAGCTGGCCCGGGTGGCCGACGTGGCGCTGCCGGGCGCCGCGTGGGTGGAGAAGGACGCCTGCTACACAAACGACCAGGGCATGGTGCAGGCCGCCTCGCGGGCCATCGCGCCTCCGGGCGAGGCCGTGGACGACTGGCAGATCCTCACCAGCGTGGCGGCGGCCCTGGGTCTCCCCTACACCTACACCTCGTCCGACCAGGTGCGCGCCGACGTGGCGGCCTTCCTGGCCAGCACCCCCAAGTACGGCACCCTCACCGAGCAGGTCTTCAACCGCCCGGTGAGCGCCGAGCACTGGCTCAAGGCCAGCAACCCCATGGAACGCTGGAAGTGGGACGCGATGTTCCAGGACCTGCCGCCCGTGAAGGGACACAACGTGCAGATGGAAGGGGCGGCGCAGGAAACCCACATCCCGCTCAGGCTGGTCACGGACGAGATCTCGAAGAGTTAAGAGTTAAGAAGACTCGAAACTCTTAACTCCGTTGAGCTATTCTGTGCAGGATGTCCAGCCGACCCGTTCGGATCATCCTGCTCGCCGTGGGCCTGCTGGTGACGGCGGGCCTTGGGTATCGCGCACAGCAGGATGAACTGGCGCTGGCCTCGGCCCGGCAGGCGGCGGCCGACGTCGACCGCACCGCCGAAGACACCCTCCGCACCGTCGCCGACCTCCGATCGTCCGTTCACGCGTACGTCGCTCCCGGCCAGGGGATCGAATACTGGTCGGCGCGCGCCGGCAACCTGCTCGACACCGTGCACCAGCAGGTGCTCGCCCTCGACGGGCTTTCGGCGGCCGCGGGTGTGTCGCTTTCCGAATCGCTCGACGGCCTCGACCAGCTGGTGGCGGCCGAACGACGCGCGCGCGGCTACGTGGTCAACGGCCAGGCGCTACTGGCCGGCGACGTGATCTTCCTCGAAGTGCGCGACCTGCTCGACGCCGCGACGGCACAGGTGGCGGGCGTGCGCCTGGCCATGGCCCGGGACGCCGAACAGACGCGCGCCGCCCTCCGGCAGGAACAGGCCCTGCTGGCCGCCGCCGCACTGTGCGCGTGGTTCGTCATCGCGCTGCTCTTGCTTCCGCAAACAACGGCTCCGGCCGCAGCCGGGAGCCTGGCTGAGTCCCAGGCCCCAAGCCCCAAGCCCCAAGCCCTAAGCCCTGACTTGACCGCCCTCGACCTGGCCCTCGACTCGCCGGCACGCTACCGCGAACCTGTAGAACCCGTAGAACCTGTAGAACCCGTAGAACCTGTAGAACCTGTAGAACCTGTAG
>CAYJPQ010000125.1:0-4647 GCA_964372085.1 uncultured Bifidobacteriaceae bacterium
TAGAGCCCAGGGCCCGTAGCCAGTTACAATCACCCCATGAACCACGAAGTCTTTGCCGCGCTGGGAGAGGCCCTCTCGCGCGGCGACGAAGCGGCCCTGGTCACCATCGTCTCCAGCAACGGCTCCACGCCCCAGCGCGTGGGCGCCAAGATGCTGGTGTTCGAGGACGGCCGCATCGTGGGCACCGTGGGCGGCGGCTGCTACGAGGCCGACGCCATCGGCAAGGCGCGGCAGGTGCTGGCCACTCGCAAGCCCGCCACGGTCAAGTACGACCTCAACGACGACTTCGCGGAAGAGACCGGCCTGATGTGCGGCGGCCAGATGGAAGTGTTTATTGAGCCCATCGAGGCGTCGCCGGCGGTCTATGTCTTCGGCGCCGGGCACGTGGGCTACTACCTGGGCCGGGTCGCGCACGACGCCGGCTTCGCCGTGCACGTGGTGGACGACCGCGCCGCCTTCGCCAACACCGAGCGGTTTCCATTCGCCGCATCGGTGGTCGTCGACGACATCCCGGCATGGCTGGCCCGCACGACGCTGCCCGCCACGGCCTACGCCGTCATCGTGACGCGCGGCCACCGCAGCGATCTCGACGTGCTGCGCGCCCTCGCCCCGCGCGACCTCCGCTACATCGGCCTCATCGGTAGCCGGGCCAAGGTGACCCGCCTCTACGAGCAGGTGCTGGGCGGCGCCGGGGTGTCCCCGGAGCTGCTGGCCCGCATCCACGCCCCCATCGGGCTCGACCTGGGCGCCGTCACGCCCCAGGAGATTGCCGTGAGCATCGCGGCCGAGCTCATCGCCGTTCGGCGGGGCAAGGCGGGCGCCCTCGCGGGTGTCTCGCTCAAGTGGATGCCCCCTGTGAAAGTGGCCCGGTAGACGGCCCTGAACGGCCCTGCACCTCCCTGCGTGTTACACTATTAGCAGTCACGGTAATCGACTGCTAATGTCCGCCCCAGCCCTCTCCGACCGCACGCGCCGCATCCTCGCCACCCTCATCCGCTCGTACATCGAAACGGGCGAGCCGGTGTCGTCGGCCACGCTCGCGCAAAAGGCCGGGCTGAACCTGTCGTCGGCCACCGTGCGCAACGTGCTGGCCCAGCTCGAGGAGATGGGTCTGGTCTACCAGCCGCACACCTCGGCCGGCCGCGTGCCCACCGACGCCGGCTACCGGTTCTACGTCGACGCGCTGCTCGAGGGCCGCCGCGCCTCGAAGGATCCGTCGGCCGTCGAGGCTCGCCTCAGGCAGGAAGCCGGCGACGCGCCCCTGATGGACGACCTGTTGTCGTCCACCTCGCACGTTCTCTCCGAGGCGTCGCGGCACATCGGCTTCGCCATTGCGCCGCCCAACGCGCAGGCGATTTTCCACCGCATCGAGTTCGTGCCCTTGAGCGGCACGCGCGTGCTCGTGGTGGTGGTGGCCAGCGGCAACCAAGTGTCGCAGAAGACGGTGGACATCGGCGAGTCGCTGCAGATGCCCGAGCTCGTGCAGGCGGCCAACTTCCTGAACGCCGAGTTCGCGGGCCGCACGCTCGACGAGGTGCGCACCGGCGTCCTCGATCGCCTGCGCGAGGAGCGCTCGCTCTACGACCAGCTGCTCGGCCTGGCGTTGCGGCTCGCCAGCAGCTCGTTCTCGAACCTCGAGCAGCCCACCGCCGTCTACATCGACGGGGCCTCGACGCTGCTCGAAGAAGTGGTGTCCGCGAGCGGCATCGCGGCCAACACCCTGCGCACGTTGCTGCGCATGGTGGAAGAGAAGCAGCGCCTGGTGCGCATGCTCAACGAGTACATCGACGGTCCCGGCCTCACGGTGGTGATTGGGGCCGAGCACAACGATCCGGAACTGCGGTCCTTCAGCCTGGTGGCCTCCACCTACTTCGACGGCCGCAGCACGGGCACCGTGGGCGTGATTGGCCCCACCCGGATGCGATATTCCAAGGCCATCAGCGTGGTGGACATCGCCGCGATGGCGGTCGCGCGCGTCTTGCGCGACGTGAACTGAAGGAACCCAGGCGGCCCTGGCCGCCCGTACAACCCATGAGCGATCAACAACACGACCCCGAGAACGGCGCAAGCGCGACCGACTCCCCCGCACCCGCCGCCGACCCGGCGGCCACCGGTACGCCCGCCGACGCCTTGCAGCACGAGCGCGACGACCTGTACGACCGGCTGCTCCGCAAGACCGCCGAGTTCGACAACTTCCGCAAGCGCGTGGAGCGCGACCGCGCCGAGATGGTGGCGTGGGCCGCGGCCGAGGTGCTGAGCGACGTGCTGTCGGTGATGGACGACTTCGACCGCGCCCTCGCGGCCGACGCGCCGGCCGAGGCGCAGCCCTACAAGACCGGTGTGGAGCTGATCCACCGCCAGCTGTCGGACCTCCTGAAGAAGCGCGGCGTCGTCACCATCGAGGCGCTCGGCGCCGACTTCGACCCGCACCTGCACCAGGCCGTGGCCTACGAGGAAGCCGCGGGCGCCCGCGAGGGCGAGGTGACCGGCGTGCTGGCCAAGGGTTACAAGCTGGGTGACCGGCTGCTCCGGCCCGCCATGGTCAAGGTGGCGAAGGCATCGTGAGCCGGCACGACTACTACGAGGTGCTCGGCGTCGGGAAGACCGCCAGCGACCAGGAAATCAAGAGCGCCTACCGCAAGCTGGCCCTCAAGTACCATCCCGATCGCAACCAGGGCGACAAGGCGGCAGAGGAGAAGTTCAAGGAAGCCGCCGAGGCGTACGCAGTGCTGGCCGACGGCGACAAGCGCGCGCGCTACGATCGCTTCGGCCATGCCGGCGTGTCCGGCGCCGGGCCCCAGGGCTTCGACCCGTCGGTGTTCTCCGAGTTCCAGGACATCTTCGGCGGCCTGGGCGACATCTTCGGCTTTGGCGGCGCCTTCGGCGGCGCCCGCCGGCAGGGGCCGCAACGCGGCTCCGATCTCCGCTACGACCTCGAGATCAAGTTCGAGCAGGCGGCCAGGGGCGTCGACACGACCATCCAGATTCCGCGCCAGGAAGCGTGCGGCAGTTGCAAGGGCACGGGCGCCGCGCCGGGCAGCAGCCCCACCACCTGCCCGCAGTGCCGTGGCGCCGGGCAGTTGCGCTACCAGCAGGGCTTCTTCACCGTGGCGCGCACCTGCGGCCAGTGCCGCGGGGCCGGCAAGGTAATCGCCAAGCCGTGCCACACCTGTCACGGCCAGGGCACGGTGGAGCAAACACGCAAGCTCACGGTGAAGATCCCCGCGGGCATCGCCACCGGCCAGCGCCTGCGCCTGTCGGGCGAGGGCGAGGCCGGCGCCCTCGGCGGCCCCGCCGGCGACCTCTACGTGGTCATCTTCGTACAGGAGCACGAGTTCTTCCAGCGCGACGGCAACAACCTGCACTGCCAGGTGCCGATTCACTTCACCACGCTCGCCCTGGGCGCCGAGATCAAGGTGCCGGGACTCGACGGGCACGAGACGGTGAAGATTCCCGAGAGCACGCAGACCGGCACCACGTTCCGCCTCCGCGGCAAGGGCCTGCCCGATGTGTCGGGCCGCGGGCATGGGGACCTGCTGGTGACCGTGCACGCCAGCACGCCGAGGAAGATCACCAAGGAGCAGCGCAAGCTCCTGGAGCAACTGGCGGCGACGCTGCCCGAGCAGGCGGTGACACCCCACGCGCACGACGACAACGAGGACCGCGGCATCTTCGACAAGGTGAAGGACATCTTTGGGTAAGACCTGGCCCGCGCTGGTGCTGCGCGCGCCGGCCGTGGATGATCCGCCCGGCGTGGAGGAACTCTCGTCGGCCATCCTCGACGACTACGCGCCCGTCGCCATCGAGGACCTGGTGGAGCGGCCCCTGCCGCCCGGCGGGCTGTGGGATCCCACCTACCCGCCGATTCCCGATCCCCCGCCGTCGCCGCTGCACTGGCGGGCCTGCTTTTCGGGCACCGCCGCAAGAGACGCCGCAGCCGCCGCGCTTCGCGCCGCGCTGCCGGCTCTCGCCGTGTCAGCCGTCGACATACCCGACGAAGACTGGGCGGCCCGCTCGCAGGCCGCCCTCACCGCCGTCACGGCCGGACGCTTCATCGTCGCGCCCCCGTGGGACATCCCGGCGCCGGCGCCGGAAGGCGCCACACTGATCGTGATCGAGCCCTCGATGGGGTTCGGCACGGGACACCACCAGACCACGCGCCTCTGCCTGCGCCTCCTCTCGGACGTGGACGTCACCGGCCGCGACGTGCTGGACCTCGGCACGGGCTCGGGCGTGCTCGCCATGGCCGCGGCCCTTTCGGGCGCCCGGCAGGTGGACGCCATCGATGTCGACACCGATGCCATCGCCTCGGCCGAGACCAGCGCGAAGATGAATCCCCTGCCGGCAACGCTGCGGTTTCGCGTGGCCGACTTCCGCACCGATCCGGTGGCGCCGGCCGAGATCGTGCTCGCCAACCTCACCGGCGGCATGCTCAAGACCTCGGGAACCGTGCTCGCGGCGCTGGTCCGGCCGGGAGGGACACTGATTCTGAGCGGATTCGATCACACCGAGGTGGATGGCGTGGTGAAGGCGTTTGCCGGTCTCACCGAGGATGCCCGTCTCGCTGAAGACACCTGGGTGGCGCTCAGGTTGGGCCACAGATGAAACACAGATAAGCCTCATCTGTGTTTTATCTGTGGCCCGTCT
>CAYJPQ010000125.1:4747-6691 GCA_964372085.1 uncultured Bifidobacteriaceae bacterium
GTGGCCCGTCTCACAGCTCACTCCACATCGCCAGCAGCGCCGACAGCGCCACCAGGGGAACCGCGTCGGCACGCAAGGTGCGCGCTCCCAGGGATACAAGCACCCACCGCGCCTCGGCGGCGGCCTCCACCTCGTCGGCGGCCCAGCCGCCTTCAGGGCCCACCACGACGTGCGCGGACACCGGCGCCGGCACATCGCGCACCGTCACGACGCGGCCCGTCGCGGCCGAGGGCTCCACGCACATGATCCGCGTGCCCGCTCCTCCGACCGCCAGGTAGTGTTCGAAGGTCTGCGGCTCCAGCACGGGCGGCACCACGGCGCGGCCGCACTGCTTCACCGATGCCACGGCCACGCGCTGCCACCGTTCCATACGGCGCCCGCGCGCCAGCGCCGCAAGGGCGATCTCGGTTCGGGAGGTCACCAGCGGCTGGATGGCGTCAACGCCCAGCATCACCGCATCGCGGACGACATCGTCCGTCTTGTCGCCCTTGAGCACGGCCGCCGCCAGCACCGTGCGCACGCGCGTCTCGGGCGCCGGTACGCCGGGCTCCAGCGGCCGCACCGTTGCGCCGCGCTTGCCGGCCTCCACCACCGCGGCCCGCCACAGCCGGCCCCGTCCGTCGAAGATCTCCACGTCGGCGCCGGCCCCGAGCCGAAGGACGCGCACCAGGTGCGCGGCTTCGTCGGCGGGCAGCGAGACAAGCTCCGACGCCGGATCGAAGTCGGGCACATGGAAGCGCGGGCGCACGCGGAGAGTATACTCATCGGCACAGATGTTCTTCCGCGGACAGACGGTCGGGAAATACCGCATCCTCTCGCCACTGGGGAGCGGCGGCTTTGGCAGCGTCTACCTCGCCGAAGACACATGGATCGACAAGAAAGTCGCCATCAAGGTCCCGCACCGCCAGACGCTCGACTTCGGCGAGCTGCTCCGCGAGCCCCGGCTGCTGGCCTCGCTCAGCCATCCCAACATCGTCACCGTCCTCACCGCCGAGAAGCAGGACGACGTGTTCTTCATCGTGATGGAGTACGTGCCGGGCGACACGCTCGAAGCGGTGATCGAGCGGGACGGCGCGCTCGACCTCCCGCGCGCGCTCGATTACACCTGCCAGATCTGCAACGCGGTGGACCACGCCCACAAGCAGGGCATCATCCACCGCGACCTGCGGCCCGGCAACGTGCTGGTGACCGACCAGGGCCTGATCAAGGTGGCCGACTTCGGCACCTCGCGGTTCCTGGAGATTGCGGCGCATGGCACCACCGTGATCGGCAGCCCGCCCTACATGGCGCCCGAGCAGTTCCAGGGCAAGGGCGTCTTCGCATCTGACATCTACTCGCTCGGCATCACGATGTACCAGATGTTCACCGGCGTGCTGCCCTACGACACGCCGGCGCCCAGCGATCTCGAGAAGCTGATGAAGGGCGAGCTGGCGTCGCCGCCGCGGCTGAAGAACCCGAAGTTGCCCAAGGCCATCAGCGACATCGTGATGAAGGCCATCGCGGCCGACATCCCGTCGCGCTACCAGCGGGCGGCCGACCTGCTCGAGGCCCTCCTGGCGGCCCGCAGTCCCGCGGCGCCCCGCCGGCCCTGGCGGCCGGCGCAGGTGGGCGCGGGGTCGGGCGTGTCCGAAGAGGTGCAGGACATCCAGGCCCGCCTCAAGGCGCGCGAAAGCGTGCAACCCCGTTTCTGCTGGAAGTGCGGCAAGGCCCTCCACGCCCGCGCAGACCGCTGCCCCTTCTGCAGCGAGCCGCAGTAGCGTTTTTGTCGAAGAGTTTCATCCACAGATTGCGCAGATTCCACCGATGCACCGATTGAGGCCCGCGGGCGCCTGGCTTGCCAGGCGCTCGCCCCGGCCCGGGGGGGGGGGCGGGGGGGGGGCGGGGGGGGCGCCGCCCCCCCCCCCCCCGGCGCCGCGGGCGCGCCCCGCCCCCCCCCCGCCCCCC
>CAYJPQ010000126.1:0-6632 GCA_964372085.1 uncultured Bifidobacteriaceae bacterium
ATCAGGTGCATCAGGTGCATCAGGTGCATCAGGTGCATCAGGTGCATCAGGTGCAGCGGGTGCGGCGGGTGCGGCGGGTGCGGCGGGTGCGGCGGGCCCGCCTCTGCGGCCGGAGGCCGCTCCGGCGAGGTCTCGCCGAAGCTCGCCCGAACGCACGCGAGCGGAGGCGGATGCGGTATCGTTGCAGAACCCATGAAGTATCTGTGTTTCATCTGTGTCTATCTGGGGCTGGCCGTTTTGTCCCTGTCGGCGGATTCCGCGGCCCAGTCGGCGGCCAACCCGTTTGCTGCATCGGCGGGGCGAGTGGAGACCTTGCACCTGTCGGTGGCCCCGTCGGTGAGCGCCACGCAGGTGGCGCCCGGCAAGAGCGTGACGGTGGCGTTCGACGTGGCGCCCAAGCGGACGATGCACGTGTACGCGCCCGGCGAGCACGACTACCAGGTGGTCACCGTCACCGTGGACGCCAAGCCGTGGCTGAAGGTGCAGCCGCTCGCGTATCCGCCGTCGGAGATCTACCACTTCAAGGAACTCAACGAGAAGGTGGAGGTCTACTCCAAGCCGTTCACGCTGCTGCAAGAGGTGACGCTGCTCGCAACGCCGGAAGCGCGCAAGGCGCTGGCGGGAGCGTCCCGCGTCACGGTGAGCGGCAACTTCGAGTACCAGGCGTGTGACGACAAGGTTTGCTACTCGCCCAGGAAAGTGCCGTTCAGCTTCACGGTGGACGTCACGCCGCTCGACCGCAGGCCGTCGGGCGACTGACGATCACGGCGTCTCGGCCCCGGGCCCCCAGTCCCCGTGAATAGACAGGGCGGGGGCGTTTCGGTTAGCGTAAGCGCGTGAGGCGTTTCTGTATCGTCGTGCTGGCGGTCCTGTTCGCACAGGCCTTCGTCTCGCCCCTGGTGGCGAACGAGGAATGTGCGATCCAGGAAGCGAGCCACGCCGGAGACGACTGCTCGCCGCTGTGCGTCACCTGCGCGTGTGTCGTGGCACACGCCTTCGAGGGCGAGACGACGCCGTCGCTCTCCGCTGATCAAACGCCCCACGCACGAAGCCTGCCTCCGCAGGCGTCGTTGGCCGACGGCCCGTCCTTCGACATCCTGCACGTCCCGCTTCGCCCCTCCCTCACGTAAGTCGACACGTGTCGCTCGAACGCGGAGGCCTGCTCCGCGCTCAAGAGGAGGGGAGATGTCTGTTCGGAGTGGATTGTCGTGTGTCGTGGCAGCCGGCTGCTTGCTCGGCGTGCCCGGGTGGGCGCCCGCCCAACCCGCTTCGATGACGATGGCCGACGCGCTGGCGCGTGCCCGCGTCGGCGCGCCGTCGGTGCGGCTGGCGGTGGCGCGGATCGACGAGGCCAGGGCGCGGCTCACCGCAGCGGGGCTGCGGCGGGCGAACCCGGAGGTTGATCTCGACGCGGGCCCCCGCTGGCGAGGCGCCGAGCAGACCCAACTGGACTTCGGCATTGGCGTGAGCCAGGCATTCGAAGGCGGGTCGCGCCGTTCGTCGCGAACGGCCGCCGCGACGGCCGGCGTCGCCGCCGCCGAGCTGCTGGCGGAGCTGGCCCGGCGTGATGCCGTGCGCGACGCGGGACTCGCGTTTGTCGAGAGCCTCTACCGGCAGCGGGTGGTGAACCTGCTGACCGACGCCGAGCGCCTGTCGGCCGAGTCGCTGGCCGCCGCCGAGCGGCGGTTCGCGGCAGGCGACGTCGCCGCGCTGGATGTCAACGCCGCCCGCATCGAGCGGGCGCGCATGGCCTCGGAGGCGGCGCTGGCGGCCGCCAACCTGCAGGCGTCACTGGCGATCCTGGGTGAGCTGACGGGATCGACAGACGCCCCCGAGGCGGTATCCGGCGATTTCCCCACCACCACACCCCCAGAGGACGCGCGGCGCCAGGGGCTCGACACGCGTCCGGATCTCGCCGCGATTGACGCGCAGATCCGCCAGGCGGAGGCGAGTCTCGGCCTGGCGGACGGTCTCGCGCGCCCCGAGTGGGGCGTGGGCGCCCGCTACGACCGCGACGAGGGCGATCACGTGCTGGTGGCAGGCTTCACGCTGTCGTTGCCCGCCTTCAACAAGGGCCAGGACGTTCGCGCCGAGGCGCTCGCCCGCATCGCAAGCCTGCGGCTCGAGCGCGACGTGCTGAGAGGCTCGTGGGCCCTGCGGCTTCGGGCCGCCGAGGCGGTACTCGCGCTTCAACGTCAGGCCCTGGATCGACTCGTGCGCGACGCCGAGCCCGCAGCCACCGATAACGACGGCCTGGCGCGCCGGAGCTACGACGCCGGCCAGATCAGTGCCGTGGAGTGGCTGGTGCTGCGCCGGGAGGCCCTGCAGGTGCGCCGGGAGATCCTCGATCGCCGCCGCGACGTGGCGGCGGCGGCCGTTCAACTGAGTGCAATTGCGGGAGTGCTGCAATGACGACGCGATGGGTGATTGGAATGATGTTCGCGCTGGGCGCCACCGGATGTGGCGCCTGCCAGGGTCGGTCGGACGCCCCTGAGCAGGCCGCCCCGCCGGCCGAGGCGGCCACCGGCGCGGCCGAGCACGATGACGACAACGAGCTGGAGGTGGCCCTCGACATGCTCAGGGACCTTCGGTTGACGACAGCGCCCGTCGAGGCCCGCAAGGCTTCCGGGGGCGTGGCCACGATCCTGGGCGAGCTCGACGTCAACCAGGACGCGTATGCGGAGGTCGCCGCCGCGCTCTCGGGTCGCGTAACCCGCGTGACGGCGGGACTGGGTGACCGTGTCGCGGCAGGCCAGGCGCTGGCCGAGGTCCATAGCGCGGAACTCGGCCGCGCCCGGGGCGCCGTGCTGATGGCCTCGGCCAGGCTGACCCTCGCGCGGGCCGCCCTCGAACGCAAGCGCGGGCTGGCGGCCGACCGCGTGGTCCCCGAGCGCGAAGTGCAAGAGGCACAGGCCGAGCTCGCCGCCAGCCAGGCCGAGTGGGCCGCGGCCGAGGCCACGATGCAGGCCCTGGGCCTCGGCCCGCAGGACGGGCCGGCCGCGGGCGCTACCGAGGCTCCGCGCTTCGTGGTGCGCTCGCCGATCTCCGGGCAGGTGATTGCCAGGTCGGTGGTGCTGGGGCAATCGGTCGGCGCTGATTCCGGGGCCTTGTTCGTGATTGCCGACCTGTCGCGCCTCTGGCTCACCGTCCATGCCTTCGAGCGGGATGCCGTCCGCATCGAGGGCGGCGCCGAGGTGGAGGTCAACCTGGCGGCGCTGCCCGGCCGCGTGCTGAAGGGGCGCGTCGACCGCGTGGGCGGGCGCGTCGATCCCGCGTCCCGCACGGTCCCCGTCCGCATCGTCCTGGCCAACGCGGGCGGCGTGCTTCGCCCTGGCATGTCGGCATCGGCGCGGGTGCCGATGGCCGGCGGCGCTGGCGAGACGCTTGTCGTGCCCACGGGCGCGCTTCAGCGCCTCGGTGACACCTGGGTGGTGTTCATTCCCAAGGACCCCGGCCACTTCGAGATACGCCCGGTGGGACGCGGGCGCGACCTGGCGGGCGAAGTGGAGGTGCTGTCGGGCCTGCGCGCGGGTGATCGGGTGGTCGTCGACGGGTCGTTCGTGCTGAAGGCCGAGGCCGAAAAGGCCCGCGGCCTCGGCGAGAGCGACGAGCATTGAGGCGGGGGCCCACATCATGATCACCCGCATCATCAACGCGTGCTTCGCGCGTCCGGCCCTGATGATCCTGCTCGTGGGCGCGGCCACCGTGGTGGGCGCGCTCAACGTGTGGGGCCTTCGGCGCGACGTGCTGCCTGACCTGGCGTCGCCGGTCTTCAACGTGATCGTCCAGAACGCGGCGATGAGCCCTGAAGAGCTGGAGACGGCCATCGCCATTCCCATGGAGGCCGCGCTCGCGGGCTTGCCCGACATCCGCCGTGTTCGCTCGGTCTCGCAACTGGGCGTGACGCAGATCACCGTGGAGTTCAATCCCGACGCCGACTACTACCGGTCGCGGCAGTTCGTGGCCGAGCGCGTGAGCCAGGCCGGTGAGATGCCGCCGGGAACCGAACCGCCCGTGATCTCCAGCCTCACCGGGCGCCTCAACGAGATCTTCGAGATCACGCTCGAGGCCGACGCCGGCGCCGCCGATCTGATGACGCTGCGCGACCTGGCGGAGTTCGACGTGCGAAACCGCCTGCTTGCCGTGCCCGGCGTGGCGGCGGTGGAGCGCCTGGGCGGCTACCTCCGTCAGTTCCAGGTGCAGCTCGATCCCGAGCGGATGACGGCGCGCGGCGTCTCGCTGGACGAGGTGCGTCACGCGGTGCAGGAGAGCAACGAAAATGCCGCCGGCGGGATCATCGTGCAGGGTGCGATGGAGTGGAGCGTCCGGGCTATCGGCCGCGTGACCGGGGTCGACGACCTCCGCACGACCCTGGTGGCCATTCGCGGTGACGTGCCCGTGACGCTGGGCGATGTCGCCGAGGTCCGCGAGGCGCCGGCCGTGCGCCGGGGCATCGCGCGCCGGCTGCAAGGCGAAGTTGTCAGTTGCCGCATCGTCAAGCAGTTCGGCGCCGACACGGTGGAAGTGGCCGCCGGCATCCGCGCGGCGCTGGTCGAGACTGCCTCGGGCCTGCCAACCGGCGTGCACATCCGGACGGTGTACGACCAATCGGTGCTGGTCGAGGCCGCGCTCGGCGGCGTGGGCCGCGCCGTGCTGCTGGGCGGCGTCGGCGTGGCGCTGGTGCTGGTGCTGCTCCTCGGGAATCTGCGCGCGGCGCTGCTGGTCACGCTCACCATTCCGGTCTCCATCGCCATGGCCGGCATCCTGCTGCAGCGGTTTGGCGTGGGCCTCAACACCATGACCCTTGGCGGCCTGGCCATCGCCGTGGGCCTGGTCGTCGACGCTTCGATCATCGTCACCGAGAACATCCTGCACCGGGTGCAGGGCGTCGCGTTGTCCGGGCGCGACGAGGCGTCACGCCTCGCCGCCGTTGAGGTGGGACGGCCGATCGCGTTTGCGGTGCTCATCGTCGTGGCCGTGTTCGCCCCGCTCTTCGCGATGACCGGCATCGAGGGACGCATGTACCAGCCGCTGGCCGCCGCGGTGGTGGCCACCTTGACCGCGTCGCTCGCGCTGGCGCTGACCACCGTGCCCGCGGTGGCGTCCCGCCTGCTGCATTCGCCCAGGGCCGACGGCGGCGACCGCGTGCTGATCCGGGCCGTCAAGCGGCTCTACGGTCCGGCGCTCGACGCGTGCCTCGCCCGCCCGATGGTGGTGCGCATCGTCGCTCTTCTGATCGCCATTCCGACGATCGGGATGGGGCTCAAGATTGGCAGTGACTTCATCCCACCCCTGAACGAGGGGGCCTTCCTGCTGCAGACCCTCGTGCCCGCGGAGGCCTCACTCGCGCAAGTGGACCAACTCAATCACCGGGTGGAGGAGCTGCTCCGGGCTTTTCCGGAGGTGGAAGACGTGGTGCGTCGAACGGGAAGGGCGGAGCGCACCGAGGATCCCATGCCGCACACGCTGTCTGACGTGCTGGTGGTCCTCAAGCCCGAGGTGACGGGCGATCTGGCGGCGCTCGAGGATCGCATGCGCGAAGCCTTGGAGGACGCGCCCGGCGTGGCTGTGCTGTTCACGACGCCGCTCGGGATGCGCATCGACGAAGGCCTCGGTGGCACGCCGGCCGACCTGGCCGTCCGCATCTTCGGTCCTGACCTGGGCGAGCTGGCGAGATTGGCCGGGCGGGCCCAGGAGCTGATGACCGGGGTGGAAGGCCTGGCGGATCTTCGCGCGGAACCGCTCTCGGGCCTGCCGCAGCTCCGCATTGTCGTGGACCGCGCGCTCGCGGCCCGGGTCGGCCTGGCTCCAGGCGATGTCATCGACGCCATGCGAATTGGACTCGTGGGCGAAGAGGCCTCGGAGGTGTGGATTGGCCAGCGCCGGTTCGACTTGATCATCCGCCTCGACGACAGCACGCGCAACGACGCCAACGCCATCGGCAACCTGCTGATCGACACGCCCTCCGGCGTGCGTGTGCCGCTTTCGAAGGTGGCGACCATCGAGCGGGCCGAAGGGCCGGCGGCGATTCGGCGCGAAGGTGGCAGCCGTCGCATCGCCGTCGAGGCCAGCGTGGTTGGCCGGGACCTGGCGCGAACCGCGGAGGATGTGCGCCGGCGGCTGGCCGACGGCCTGCAGTTGCCCGCCGGGTACTTCGTCGATGTGGGCGGGCGGGTTGAAAGCCAGGCGCGGGCGGCCCAGGCCCTGCTCACGGCGATCGGCGTCGCCGTGTTCGCCGTGTTCGTGCTGCTGTACCTGGCGCTGGGCTCGTTCCGCGAGACGCTGCTCATCCTCTCGACCCTGCCCATGGCGGCGGTGGGGGCCATCCTGGCGCTGATCGCCACCGGCGAGACGTGGAACGTGTCGTCACTGGTGGGGTTGATTGGCTTGTTTGGCATCGCCGTGCAGAACAGCCTGGTGCTGGTCACGCAGACGCACGGCCTGCTGGCCGAAGGGCGGAGGTTTCGGGAGGCGCTGCGCGAGGCCAGCCTGGGTCGCGTTCGGCCGAAGCTGATGACCGCCGGCGCCGCCATCCTGGGGCTGCTGCCCATCCTGGTGCTTCAACTGCACGGCGCCGAGATCGAGCGGCCGCTCGCCATCGTGATGACGGGCGGGCTCGTCACGTCAACGCT
>CAYJPQ010000127.1:0-6515 GCA_964372085.1 uncultured Bifidobacteriaceae bacterium
GGCCCGCCTTCGCGGCCGGAGGCCGCTTCGGCGGGGTCTCGCCGTAGCTCGCCAGGATTTTCGCGAGCGGAGGCGGATGCATCAGGTGCGACGTCGTCTCCTGCGACGACGATGCGGGCGCCGACGATGGTGCGGACGCGGTGCATGAATTCCGGTGACGAGCGGTAGTCGATGGGCACGGCAATGGCGCCGGTGAGCACCGTGCCCCAGTACGCCACCAGCCATTCGGGCCGGTTCTCGCCCCACAGGACCACCTTGTCGCCCTTGGTCACGCCGGCGGCGGCGAGCCGTGCCGCAAACCCGCGCGACGCGCGCGTGACGTCCGCGTACGAAT
This sequence comes from uncultured Bifidobacteriaceae bacterium, assembly GCA_964372085.1. Taxonomy (GTDB): domain Bacteria; phylum Acidobacteriota; class Vicinamibacteria; order Vicinamibacterales; family UBA2999; genus 12-FULL-67-14b. The sequence goes on from CAYJPQ010000127.1 coordinate 335, forward strand.
GCCGCCGCACCCGGTACCCATCGTCGTAAACGAGGAACTCGCCCCGGCGGGATTCCAGCGATTGGAAGACTTCAACGAGGGTGGTCACGTCTCGACTACAATACCTGAGCAGTTCATTTTCGGGGATTTGATGCACATCTTCTTGACTGGCGCCACCGGGAATATCGGGTCGGCCGTGCTCGACGCGATGATCAAGGGCGGCCACCAGGTCACCGCCATCGCGCGGGATCCGGAAAAAGCCGAACGATTGCTGGGACGCGGGGCGACGCCCATCATCGGCGAGCTCGGCATGCCGAAGACCTATGTCGACGCGGTCCGGCAGAGCGACGCCGTCGTGCACACGGCCTACGAGTACTCGCCGCGCGGCGTCCAGCTCGATCGGCAGGCCATCGAGACGATGCTGCAGGCCCTCACCGAGGGGAAGGCCGACGGCCGCCCGCGGACGTTTGTCTACACGTCGGGCATCTGGGTGCTGGGCAAGACCACTCGGCCGGCCGAAGAGGACGCGCCGCTCAACCCCGCGCAGTTCGTGGAGTGGCGGCCCGCCCACGAGGAGATCGTGCGCGCCGCCGGCGCCTCGGGCCTGCGCACCGCGGTGATTCGCCCGGGCATCGTGTATGGCGGTGGCCGCGGCATCATCGCCGATATCCTGAAGGACGCGCTGAACGGCCTCATCCGCGTGGTGGGCCCCGGCAAGAACCACTGGCCCTGCGTCTACGACCACGACCTCGCCGACCTCTACCTGCGGATTGTGCAGGCGCCCGAGGCCGCCGGCGTGTTTCACGCCACCGACGAAACCGACGAGCGCGTGAACGACATCGTCGAGGCCATCGCCGGGCACCTGTCGCAGCGGCCCGACATCCGCCACATGCCCATGGCCGAGGCCCGCAAGAAGATGGGCCCGTATGCCGACGCCCTGGCCCTGGACCAGCGGGTGCGGAGCCCACGGGCGCGCGCGCTCGGATGGGCGCCCACGCTCCCCGGCGTGGTGAACAGCGTGGCGCGGCTGTTCGAGGAATACCGGAACGCGCAGCGGGAAAAGGACAAATAGCTATACTGGTCCGCATGCGTTCCCCGACCGTAGGGCGGAACTTCAGTTCCGCCGTCTCCGCATTCGCCGCCCTGCTGCTCGTCACCACCGCCTGCGCCCCAGCGCCCCCCCCGCCGCCCCCACCGGGCCCGGCCGAAAGCGAAATCAACGCCACGTCGCTGACGGCGCACCTCAAGATGCTGTCGTCGGATCTCTTCGAGGGCCGTGCGCCCGCCACGCGGGGAGGCCGCCTCGCCGCGGAGTACCTGGCCACGCAGATGGCCGCCCTCGGCCTCGAGCCCGCGGGCGACAACGGCACCTTCTTCCAGGACGTGCCCATCGTCGAATCCACGGTGGAGAGCAACTTCGTGCTCAGCGTGCCGGGCAACACCTACCGCTACTTCCGAGACGTCGTGGCGTTTTCGGGGCTGGAGAATCCCCGCGTGCAGGTGCAGGGCGAGGTGGTGTTCGTGGGCTACGGCATCAACGCGCCCGAGTTGAACTGGAACGACTACGCGGGCGTGAACGTGCAGGGCAAGTGGGTGGTCATCATGGTGAACGACCCGCCGGCGCCCGCCGACGAGCCCACGCTGTTCGACGGCCCGGCGCTCACCTATTACGGCCGGTGGACCTACAAGTACGAGGAGGCCGCGCGGCAGGGCGCGGCGGGCGCCCTGCTGATTCACACCGACGAATCGGCGACCTATCCGTGGCAGGTGGTGCAGTCGTCGTGGAGCGGCACGCAGTATGGGCTGCCGCCCAAGGCCGGAGAGCGCGCGCTGGGCATCAAGGCGTGGATCACCAATGAGGCGGCCACCGACTTGGTGCGCCGCGGCGGGCGCAACCTCGACCAGTTGCGCGAGTCGGCATCGAAGCGCGGCTTCAAGGCCGTGCCGCTCGGGCTGAAGGCGGCGGCCACGCTGCAGCAGCGCTCGTCGCGCAAGACGTCGCCGAACGTGGTGGCGAAGCTGACCGGCACCAACGACAAGGAATCGGTGGTCTTCACGTCGCACTGGGACCACTTCGGCATGCGCGCCCCGCAGCCCGGGGCCCCCAAGGACGCCGACACCATCTACAACGGCGCCTTCGACAACGCGTCGGGATGCGCGGGCCTGATCGAGATTGCCAGGGCCATGGCGCGCGCGCCGCAGAAGCCGGGGCGGTCCATGTACTTCGTGTTGGTGACGGCCGAGGAATCGGGCCTGCTTGGGTCGTCGTACTTCGCGGCCAATCCTCCGATGCCCATCAACACCGTGGCGGCCAACCTCAACGTGGACGGCCTCAACTACCTGGGGCCCGCCCGGGACATGATCCAGCTCGGGTCCGATCGCTCGACGCTGGGGCCCATGGTGGAGGCGCTGCTTGCGGAGCGCGGCCGCACGCTGGGCAAGGACAGCCATCCCGAGCGCGGCTACTTCTTCCGATCCGACCACTTCCCGTTTGCGAAGGCCGGCGTGCCGGCGCTGTCGATCAGCGAGTCGCGGGAGTTCACGGGCGCCAATGCCGCGGAGCTGTTGAAGAAGCAGGAGGCGTACAACGGCAAGGACTACCACCAGCCGAGCGACGAGTACGACGCGTCGTGGGACCTGAGCGGCGGCGTGGACGATCTCAAGGTGCTGGCGCAACTGGCGTGGCGTATCGCCGCCGCGCCCGAGATGCCGAAGTACAACGACGGCGACCAGTTTGCGCAGGTGAGGAAGCCGTGAGCCTGGTCACGCTTGACGAGATTCGCGCGGCGCGCGAGCGCGTGAAGGGCGCCGCGCGCGTCACGCCGCTGCTGGAGGTGCCGTGGCCCGCCTCCGCCAAGGCTACGGCGGGGCAGGCCCTCAAGCCCCAAGCCCCAAGCCCTAAGCCGGCTTTTTTCCTGAAAGCCGAGAACCTCCAGCCCATGGGCGCCTTCAAGATTCGGGGCGCCTACAACATGGTGGCGCAGCTCACGCCCGAACAGTTGACGCGCGGCGTCATTACCTACTCGTCGGGCAACCACGGCCAGGCGGTGGCGATGGCGGCGCAGATGCTGGGCGCACCGGCCGTGATCGTGATGCCCACCACCGCGCCCGCGGTGAAGGTGGAGGGCGCCCGGAGCTACGGGGCCGAGATCATCTTCGAGGGCACCACGTCGCTGCACCGGCAGGCGCGCGCCGAGCAGGAGGCCGCGGCCCGCGGCCTCACCATGGTGCCGCCTTTCGATCACGCGCGCATCATCGCGGGCCAGGGCACCGTGGGCCTCGAGATCCTGGAGCAGTGCCCCGACGTGGCCGTCGTGTACCTGCCGATGGGTGGCGGGGGGCTCGTATCGGGCGCGGCGGCGGCGATCAAGCAGTTGAAGCCCTCGGTGCGCATCGTCGGCGTCGAGCCGGCGGGCGCGCCCAAGATGACGCGGTCGCTTGCGGCGGGCCACCCGGTGACGCTGGAATCGTCCGCGAGCATCGCCGATGGGCTGATGAACCTGAGGCCCGGCGCCATCACCTTCGAGCACGTCCAGGCGTTCGTCGACGAAGCGGTGACGGTGAGCGAGGCGCAGATCGCGGCGGCCGTGGCGTGGCTGTTCCGCCACGCGCGCCTGGTGGTGGAGCCGAGCGGCGCGGTGACGACGGCGGCGATTATGGCGGGCCTGGGCGGCGCCGCTGAAGCCAAGGGCCCCGTGGTGGCCGTGGTGAGCGGCGGCAACGTCGCGCCCGAAGCGTTCGCCAAGTATCTGGCGACCTAGGGTCCATCCACAGATTCCGCAGATTCCGCAGATTCACAGTGAGGCTGAGCCCGGTGACCGGCTGCGAAGCAGCCGGTCTGTCGCGGGAACACGCCGGGGCCCATGAACGGCGCTGCGATTTGTCGGCCGCTCATGGGCCCCGGCGCGTTCACGCGACAAGGCCGCCTTCAGGCGGCCTCACCGGGCTTCGGCTTCATCCATCTGTGTCATCTGTGTCATCTGTGGATGATCAAGGCCGCCTCTCGCCGGGCATCCTCCAGATTCACGACCGCGCCATCCAACTGCAGCTCGTAGACAGCCCGCAGAATTTCTCCCATCCGTGGCCCCGGCGCGACGCCCAGCTCCAGCAGGTGGCGCCCCAGCAGGATGGGCGCGGGCGGGCGGTGCTCCACGCCGAGCGCCCGGGCGCGGTCGAGGAACCAGTCCATCGCGGAGCAGTCGAAGGTTCCGGTGCGGCCGTGGCAATCGGCGCGCGCGAAGCGCACCAGCAGCTCCAGGTCCACGCGCTGCGCCAGGCGCCTGAAGGCGCCGTCGGTCACCGTGTCCATGGCCTTGTGAAAGGCACTCGGCCGCAGGTGTTCCGCCACGAGCCCCAGCACCTGCCCGCGCACGTCGAAGCCGTCGAGCGTGTTCACGTGCAGGCGATCGAGGATGCGGATGGCGTGCGGCACACCCGCGGCCTCGTGGCCCGGCGACTTCACGTGGCCATCCACGCGCACCGTTGTCTCGGGCTTGCCCAGGTCGTGGCACACGGCGCCCAGCATCACGGTGGCCAGGCGGGGCCGGTCGAGGTCGCCGTTCCTGCGCCGCGCCTCGTCCATCACCATCAGCGTGTGCGTCCACACGTCGCCTTCGGGGTGCCACTCGGTGTCTTGCGGGCAGTCGTAGAGCGGCTCCATCCCGGGCAGCAGCTGTCGCACTACGCCCAGGTCGCGCGCGAGGGCAAAGCCGATGGACGGCCGATCGGCCACGAGCAGCAGCTTCTCGAACTCGCCCCAGATGCGCTCGGCGGGGAGGTCGTCGAGGGGAATGGCGCGGCAGATGTCGCGGGTCTGCGGGTCGAGCGCCAGATCGAAGCGCGCCGCGAACTGCAGCGCCCGGAGCACGCGGAGGGAATCGTCCGCGAACGTGGCGGGATCGACCACGCGCAGCCGGCGGGCCTCGAGGTCGCGCCGGCCGTCGAATGGATCGATGTACTCGCCCGTGAGCGGGTCCCACGACACGGCGTTGATGGTGAAGTCGCGCCGCCGGGCGGCCTCGTCCAGCGGCATGTGCGGATCGCCATGCACGGCAAAGCCCTTATGGCCGCGGCCGGTCTTCGATTCGCGGCGGGGCAGGGCCACGTCGATGGCGCCCAGCTTGTAGACGGGAAAGGCCTGGCCCACCGGCTCCACGCGCCCCAGCTCGGCCAGGAGCGCGGCCAACTGGTCCTGGGGGATGCCGAACACCTCCATGTCGAGGTCCTTCGACTCGCGGCCCAGGAGCTGGTCCCTAACGAACCCGCCCACGCAGAGCGCACGCCCACCACGGCCACGGATGTGCGAGGCAACGCGCCGGGCCTGCTCAATCAACGCCGAAGACACCACAGCCACAGATAACCACAGAACGGCCACAGATAGGCCACAGATAAAACACAGATAGGCCACAGATAAAACACAGATAGGCCACACAGACAAAACACAGATAAGTCGGGAGCGCTTGATCTGTGTTTCATCTGTGGCCGACGGTGATCCACGTTTCATCCGTGGCCCAGGCTTGTCTGTGTTTCATCTGTGGCCCAGGCTTGTCTGTGTTTCATCTGTGGCCCAGACTTGTCTGTGTTTCATCTGTGGCCCAGACTTGTCGGTGTGTCATCCGTGGCCCTGGCGTATCATTACGCCCCAGAGGAGACGCCATGAGGCACATCGCGAAGTCGGTTGGGTTATCGGTGGCCCTGTTTGTGGCCGGTGTGGGCGTGGGAGCGTGGTTTGCGTCGGCGCCGGCGGTGCAGGCACAGGCGGCCGGCCGTGTGTTCGAGTTGCGCACCTACACGGCGCACGAGGGCAAGCTGTCCCTGCTCCAGAAGCGCTTCCGCGACCACACCCTGCGCCTCTTCGAGAAGCACGGCATCAAGAACGTCGGCTACTGGGTGCCGCAGGATGCACCGGCCAGCGACAACACGCTCATCTACGTCATCTCGCACGCCAGCCGCGAGGCGGCCAAGCAGAGCTGGGCCAACTTCGCCGCGGATCCGGAATGGAAGAAGGTGTCGGCCGAGTCCCAGGTCGACGGCCCCATCGTCTCGAAGATCGTCTCGGTGTACATGGACGCCACCGATTACTCGCCGATCAGGTAGGAGGACATATGGCGATGGCCGCCATCACCGAGGCCAAGTGCAACCGGAGATAGGTTCAGGGGTTCAGAGGTTCAGGGGTTCAGAGGTTCAGGGGTTCAGAGGTTCA
>CAYJPQ010000128.1:0-6222 GCA_964372085.1 uncultured Bifidobacteriaceae bacterium
TTCAGAGGTTCAGGGGTTCAGAGGTTCAGGGGTTCAGAGGTTCAGGGGTTCAGAGATCCACAGCCCAGGATAGGGATGGCTGTGACGGCGATACGGTGGCGGTGGGCGAGCGTCGTGCGGGTCAGGGTGATGGCAGGTTCACCGTGCGGGCCCGCCCGCAGCCATCGCGAGTCTCGGGTGTCGTGATTGACCACGCCGCGCACGTCGAAGCCGGCGGCCTGTGCCACGGCGCCCACGGCTGTCGCCGCCGGCACGATGCCGGGGAACGTCAGGCGGCACAGCCAGTGCGGCGACGCCAGCCCGCCGTCTTCCGGGGCCTCCACCAGCAGCCCCTGCGATCCGGCCGTGACGGCGGCGAGCGGCTCGGTGCGCGGCAGCACGGCGGGGCCGGCGTGCTCCTGGGCCCACTGCCCGTCGATGCGGGCGGAGATCACCACATACTTGATGGCGCATCCAAGGGCCGATGCGGCGGCGTGATCGTCGGGAGTGATGTTCGCCAAGGCAGGAGGCAGGAGGCCAGGGGCGGAAGAATCCAGATCGCGCACCCACATCACCCGCCCGGCGGTGGCCACCTCCGGCCACGCGCGCGCGAGGCGCGCCAGCAGGGCCGAGACCTCGCCGCCGACGGGAAGGTCCGACGCGGTGGTGACGAGACGAACAGATTCGGCGAGCGTGGGTGACATCGGCCTGTATCTCCCCCCGGACACCCGGGGCGGGAATTAGCACCACGGCTTTTGCAGCCAGGTTGCTGTGGCATCGTCGGGCCCGTTCCCTCCGCCACTCTGGATCACCAGTTCCGACCGCGCGGGTCAGATGTTAATCAACATATAGCGATACGATGATTAATGTCAAGGGCCTGTCACGTACGGGCCACAGAGACACAGAGACACAGAGAAATGCCAAATCTTTCTAAACGCCATGGCGCTTAGACGGCCTGTAGGCCTTTTGAAGTATTTGGAATTTCCTCTGTGTCTCTGTGTCTCTGTGGCCCGTACGTGGGCACCTATCGGCCGAAGATGATCTTTTCGCGGTGCAGCAGGCGGGTGGTGAGGATGACGAGCAGGGCGCCCACTGCCAGGGCGGAGCCGGCGCCCAGCAGGAACAGCGCCGGCGAGGGGTTCTTGCCGCCCAGCACGTCGGTCATCAGGACGTGCTGCCCCAGCATGGGCACGGGATACATCCACAGCCGGGCGGTGATGGGATACACGACGGCGACGAGGCCCGGCAGCATGGGCACCATCATCAGGAAGCCCATGTAGCTTTGCGCCTCCTTGAACGAGCGCGCGAAGGTGGCCAGGTACATCTGCATGGCGGCGGCCAGCAGGCACACCGGCAGGATGGCCAGCAGCAGGCTCATGGCCTGCGGGGGGCCCAGCCGGAACCGGATGCCGAGTTCCTGCAAGGGGATGTATTCGAGCATGGCCACGCACAACGCCGTGGTGAGGCCCACGGCCATCATCGACGTGGCGGTGGCCGCCAGCCACTTGCCGGCAGCGATGGCGCCGCGGGGCGCGGGGTTGGCCAGCAGGGGCTCGAGCGAGCCGCGCTCGCGCTCGCCGGCGGTGGAGTCGGTGGCGATCTGCATGCCGCCCACGAAGGCCGCCATCACGATGAAGAGCGGCAGCATGCCCAGGATGCGCGCCGCGCGCTCTTGCGCGCTCGACACCTCCACGTCGCGCACGGCCACGGCAGTGGCAATGGCCGGGCTCACGCCCCTCCCCACCAGGCGCAGCGCGCCGATCTCCGTGCTGTAGCGCTGCACGAGGCCGCGCACGCGCTGCAGCTTCGCCCGCGTGTCGTCGCGCGATCCGTCCGAGACGATACGGACTTCGGCGGGTTTGGAGGCGGAGAAGTCCTTGGCGAAGTCGGCGGCGATGACCAGCACCACGTCCTCGGAGCGATCGCGCACGGCCTTCTCGGCATCCGCGGGCCCGGCCGCCAGCTCCACGCCGCTCTGTTGCCGCAGCCACGACACCAGGGCCGGCGCGTGCTCCATCCCCACCACCGGGATGCGGACATCCTCGATGGTGCGCTGCCGGTCGGCCACGCGATTGAGGATGAACCCCGTAAGCAACGGTCCGAACAGGGCGCTGAACAAAATGGCGTAGATGGCGCGGCGGTCGCGGAGCGCATCCACCAGTTCCTTGCGGAACACGACCATGGCCTGGTGCACCGGACGCGGGCGGCTCACTGCGGGACCTCCGTTTCGAAGCCGGCCAGCGCCACGAAGGCGTCTTCCAGGTTCTCGTGGCCCGTGAGTTGCCGGATCTCATCGGGCGTGCCCGCGGCCGCGATGCGGCCCTTGGCCATCACGATGATGCGATCGCAGAGCGCCGATATTTCCTGCATCACGTGGCTGGAGAACACCACGCAGTGGCCCTCGGCGCGAAGGCGCCGGATGATCTCGCGCACCGCGCGCGTGCTCATCACGTCCAGCCCGTTGGTGGGCTCGTCGAGCAGCACGTTCTTCGGGCTGTGGACCAGCGCCCGGGCCACGGCCACCTTGGTGCGCTCGCCGTGCGAGAAGCCGCCGGCGCGGCGGTCGGCGATGCCGCCCATGTCGAGCAACTGCAACAACTGATCGGTGCGCTCGGTCAACGCCTCGCCCGACACGCCCTGCAACTCGCCGTAGTACCGGATGTGCTCGCGCGCCGTGAGGCGCGGGTACAGCCCGGACGGATCGGGCAGCACGCCCAGGCAGGCTTGCGCGCCCTGCGGGTCGCGCACCGCGTCGACGCCGTCTACCGTGATGGTGCCGGCGTCGGGCTTCATCAACGCATAGAGCATGCGCAACGTGGTGGACTTGCCGGCGCCGTTCGGGCCCAGCAGGCCCGTCACCGCGCCATCGGGCGCCACGAAGCTCACGCCATCCACGGCCGCCACGGGCCCGAAGTGCTTGCGGAGGCCCTCCACGGTGATCATGGCGTGGCCTGCTTTCCGCCGCCCATGGGGTCTGGCCCGGCCGGCGTGAGGAAAAAGGGCGGGCGCTGCGGCGTGATGGCGCACGAGGCGTCCACCGCGTCGGCGCTGCCGGCCTTGATGAACGCGCGAATCATCTTCAGGCCGCAGCCCGTGCTGGTGACGCCATGCCCCGTGCCCGACACGATCACGTGCTTCGATCGCGACAGGTGCGAGGCGGCCTCGGCGCCCCACGCGGGCGGCGTCACCGGGTCGAGATCGCCCGACAGCACCAGGGCCGGCACATCCGACGTCACCGGGTCGTGGTACCCCGCCGCCACCATACCCTTGGGCCACATGTCGCAGGCCTGCTGGCGCCACCGGAGCAAGTGCTTCGCGAACACGGTGCCGGCCGACGCCGTCTCCGCGTCCTCCGGCGTGATGAACGGGTGATCCTCCGCGCACAGCACCGAGAGTTGCATGCCGATGGCCATGTTCTCGGCCGCGCCCTCGTTGAGCGCGGCCAGCGCCAGCATGGCCTGAAAGTCGTCGGCCTCGGCGCGCGTCACCAGCTCGGGCAGGAGCGACGCCACGAGCGGCGAATAGAGCGAGGCGTGCAGGATGCTGGCCACGAACGAGGCGTCGATCGTCACCTGCTCCGCCACGCCCGTCCGGGGGTGCACGAGGCGCACCTGGGCCGGCGCCTTCTCGAGCCGGGCGAACAGCGCCGGCACGCGGGAGGTCAGCCCCGGGAACTTCGCGCCGCACCCCGCGTCGGCCTCGCAATCGGCCAGCAGCTTGTCGAGCGCCCGCTGCGCATCGCGAGCCAGGAAGAGGGGCAGGCGCATGTTGGTGGGCGCCACGCCGTCGAGCACGATGCTGCGCACGCGGTCGCCGTGCTGCCGCAGGTACACCAGGCCGGCGCGCGTGCCGTACGACCCGCCGATGATGTTGATTGTGTCGTAGCCCAGGTAGCCGCGCACCTCGTCCAGGTCGTCCATCGCGATGGTGGTGGTGTAGAGCCGGGTGTCGGCGTCGTAGGCGTCCAGGCACGCCTTCAGCCGCGCCAGCCCGGCTTCGTCGGTCTCGTTCATCGCCGCCAGCGAGTCGCCTTCGGCCGTGCACGTGAGGGGATGCGACTTGCCGGTGCCGCGCTGATCCACCAGCACGATGTCGCGCTCGGTCTGCAGCGGCCGGATCAGATCGCGGATGACGCGCGCCATCTCGGCCGCGCCCTGCCCCGGCCCGCCGGCCAGGAAGAAGATGGGGTCGGGCTGCGACTCCGCGCTGAGCGCGGGCAGCACGACGATGCGAAGATCGATCTGCCGGCCCTGCCGTGTCTCGCGGTTCTCGAACACCGTGTAGGCGCCGCAGTAGGCGTCGGTGGGGCCCTCGTCCACCGTGCACGGCTTGAGCCGGTCGATGGCCGACGGCAGCGGCGTCGCGCCGCACGCCATCGTCAACCCAGCCAGCAGCAGGCTGGCTGCACCTAACACAGGGGAAGGACTGTTCATCGGGCGGCGGTCCAGAGCATGATACATGACACATGCGGCATCGATTCCTCGCCCTCCTGGCCCTGGCCACGCTGCCTGCGGTGGCCGGCGCCGACACCTACCCCCGGCAGCCCGGCCTCGACGTGGTGCACTACGTGTTCCGCATCAGCCTGGGCGACCAATCCGACGAGATCACCGGCGAGACCACCGTCAGGGTGAAGCTCACCGCCGCCAATGTCCCCGAAGTGGTGCTCGACCTCGTGTCGGCCAGCGCTGGTAAGGGCATGACGGTGAGTGCCGTTCGAAGGTTCGGTGCCGGGAGTGCCGGTGCCTGGAGTGCCGGGACTTCAGTCCCGGCCGAGGCACCAGTCCCGGCCGAGACCCTCCCCTTCACCCACGAATCCAACCGCCTCCACGTGATGCTCCCCCCCGGCGCCAGGGTCGGCGACGAGATCGCCTTCACGGTGGCCTACAAGGGCGTGCCCATCGAGGGCCTGCGCCTCGGCCCCAACCTCCACGGCGAGCGGACGATGTTCAGCGACAGTTGGCCCAACAAGGCTCGCCACTGGATTCCGACGCTGGACCATCCCTACGACAAGGCCACCAGCGAGATGATTGTCACGGCCCCGGTCCACTACCAGGTGATCTCCAACGGCCTCGTGGTGGAGGAAGTGGACCTGCCCGGCGGCCTGCGCCGCACGCACTGGAAGCAGTCGGCGCCCATCGCCTCGTGGCTGCACGCGCTGGGTGTGGCGCGCTTCTCGGTGCACCACGCCGGCGTCGTCACGGGCGTGCCGCTGCAAACCTGGGTGTTCCCGCAAGACCGCGAGGGCGGCAACCGGTTGTTCGAGGACCTGTCGCGCCGCTCGATGGAGTTCTTCGTGGAACGCGTCGGGCCCTATTCGTACGAGAAGCTGGCCAACGTGCAGGCGGCCGGGCACAGCGGCGGCATGGAGCTGGCCAGCAGCATCTTCTATGGCGACCGGAACGTGGCCTCGGGCCGCGCGCCGGTGGTCCACGAGATTGCGCACCAGTGGTTCGGCGATTCGGTGACCGAGCGTGACTGGGACGATGTGTGGCTGAGCGAGGGGTTTGCGACGTACTTCGCGCTGCTCTTTACCGAGCACGACGAGGGCCGCGACGCCTTTGTCGACGGCCTGCGGCGCAGCCGCGCGCAGGTGCTGCAGTTGGAGCAGAAGTTTCCCAACGCGCCGGTGGTGCACCACAACCTCGACGACATGACGCGCGTGTTGAACGGCCTCATCTACCAGAAGGGCGGCTGGGTGCTGCACATGCTGCGGGCCGAGGTGGGCACCGAGCACTTCTGGACGGCGATCCGCGAGTACTACCGGCGCTACCGGGACCAGAACGCGTCCACCGCCGACTTGCGGGCCATCTTCGAGCAGGTGTCGGGCAAGGACCTGGGGTGGTTCTTCGCGCAGTGGCTGACGCGCCCGGGCGTGCCCAAGCTGGAAGGAACGTGGCGCTACGACGCGGCGAAGAAGGTAGTGGAGATCACGGTGAAGCAGACGCAGGCGGCCGATCCGTACCGGCTGGCCGTGGACGTGGGCGTGATCTCCGCGGCCGGCGCGCCCGCCCGCCTGGAGCGCGCCGATCTCACCGGCCGCAGCGTGACCATCACCATCCCGGCCAACGCGAAGCCCGCGTCGGTGACGCTCGACCCCGACATGTGGCTGCTGATGGAGGCCGGGCCGTTTGTACCAGGAGGGCCGGGACTCTAGTCCCGGCCGCAGCAGGAGGGCCCGGGCATAAATACCCGCCCGATCACGAGGGGCCCGGCGTTTTTTGCCGCCCCCCCCCCCCCCCGGGG
>CAYJPQ010000128.1:6232-6487 GCA_964372085.1 uncultured Bifidobacteriaceae bacterium
GGGGCGGTTACTTTTGCCCGGGCCGCTGCTGGTGGGCGGGTATTTCTGTCCGGGCGGTAGCTGGTGGGCGGGTATTTTTGTCCGGGCCAGACACGGCCGGGGCTGAAGCCCCGGCCCTCCTAGTACCGCCCCGGCCCTCCATGTACAATACGTGCTGGGTCGGGGCGTGGCTCAGCCTGGTAGAGCGTCCGCTTTGGGAGCGGAATGTCGCTGGTTCGAATCCAGTCGCCCCGACCAATTTCCAAAGACAGGTTC
>CAYJPQ010000129.1:0-6293 GCA_964372085.1 uncultured Bifidobacteriaceae bacterium
GGTCCACCGGGCGCGGCGAGGCCAACCTCTACAACCTGTGCTCGTTCCTGGTGGTCGAGCAGATGCGCGCGGGCAAGTCGCCGAAGGACGCCGGCATGGAGGCGCTGAAGCGGGTGCAGAAGAACACCATCGAGAAGCGCCTGCTCAACTCGCGCGGGCTCCCCAACTTCGGGCTGAACTTCTACATCGTCAATGCCAGGGGCGAGTACGCGGGCGTGTCGATGTACCAGTCGCGGTTCTCCGTGTGCACCGACAACGGCCCGCAGCTACTGAACACCGAGCCGCTGCTACCCGGCAGGGCCAACGAATGACACGGCCACGTACGGGCCACAGAGACACAGAGGCAATCCAACTACTTCACAATGCCTGCGACGGCTGAGCAGCACTGGCGTTTTGAAAAGGATTGGCATTTCTCTGTGTCTCTGTGGCCCGTATGTGATCACCGGAGGTGCTATCTCTTCGGAATCGTCCAGTAGTAGACCTTGCGGCCGTCCACCTCGAGTTCCTTCTCGGGCTTCCAGTCGCCCATGTCGAAGGCGTGCGACACAATGCGGGTGCCGGGCTTGAGTTCCTTCATCAGCTTGGGCATCAGCTTGAGGTTGAGCGAGGGCAGCAGGTAGAGCGTCACCACCGAGGCGGGGCTCAGGTCCTGCTCGAAGAGGTCGCCGTGAACCACCTTCACGCTGGCACCCACGCCTTCCCTCTTCACGTTCTCGTTGATCTCGACGATGCGCTCGGGATCCAGGTCCACGCACACGGCCTTGGCGCCGTACTTCTTGACGGCGGTGATGGGAATGCGGCCGTCGCCGCAGCCCAGGTCGTACACCAGGTCGTCCTTGGTGACGTTGGCCACCTGCAGCATGGCCTCCACCACGGCCTGGGGCGTGGGAACATAGATCACGTCGCGCACGCGCGCCGGCGCCTGCGTTTGCGCAAATGCGCTCGGCACCGGCACGCTCGACGCGGCGAAAATGGCAGCCAGGGTCACAAGACGAATACGCATGCGGGACAACCTCCTGGAGTGTGAGCGATGAGTATACACGCCGAGCCCACACCGGCGACGATCGTCGTCAACTGGTGACGTACAAGCCACGGAGACACGGAGGTAGCTTTTCTGGAATACTCGTCAGGCCTGGCCATGACAAAGGTTTTCTTTGTGTCTTCGCGTCTCCGCGGCCCGTACGTGTCATGAAGATCGCCACTTGGAACGTCAACGGCATCCGCGCCCGGCAGGGGCAGGTGCTCGAGTGGCTCGCCGGCGAGCGGCCCGATGTGCTCTGCCTGCAGGAACTGAAGGCCTCCATCGATCAGCTGCCCTTCGACCTGCGCGACATCGACGGCTACTGGAGCTACTACCACGGCGAGAAGGGCTACTCGGGTGTGGGGTTGCTCATCGCGAAGACGCTGGCACCCGAGGCGCCCGTGTTCTCGCATCCCTCGTTCGACTTCGAGCAGCGCATCGCCTGCGCCGCGATCGGCGGCGCCGGTGGAGGCAACCCTTCCCTCGACTCCGCTCGGGACTCGTCAGGGTTGCCTGTCACCATCGCCTCGGTCTACGTCCCCAACGGGGGCAAGGACTACGACGCCAAGCTGCGCTTCCTCGATGGCCTCGATACCTGGGCCGAGTCGGCGGCGCGCGCCGGGCAACCGCTCGTCATCTGCGGCGACCTCAACGTGGCGCGGACCGATCGCGACATCCATCCCAAGGAGCGCAAGCCCAACCAGATTGGCGCCCGCCCCGACGAGCGCGCGCTGCTCGAGCAGGTGATCTCGCGCGGCCTGGTGGACGTAGGCCGCACGCTCGACCCCGACAACGACAACCTCTTTACGTGGTGGCCGCCCTGGCGCAGCATGAAGGAACGCAACATCGGGTGGCGCATCGACTACGTGCTGGCCTCGGCCGGCGTGGCCGCCGCCGCCCGAACCGCGGCGGTGCAACGGGAGACCGGCACAAGCGACCACGCACCGGTGGTGGTGACGTTCGACTAGGGTTAAATGCAACCACGAAGGCACGAAGAACACGAAGACACGCGAAGGCATTTGATCCAAATGCTTCGTGGCCCTTCGTGTCCTTCGCGTTCTTCGTGGTTGATCCTGGCGAGGCAGGCATGAGGTACGTGGTCGACCCGCTGGGCCTCACGGAGGTGGTGCGGCCGCGCCCGGTGGAGGGCGCCCCACTAGCGCCTGTGGGCCCGCCTAGCGCGGTCACCAGGGGCCTCGGCGTCACGGGACAGGCGGAGGGCTACGCCAGGGAGGCCGGCGGCGCGGCGTTCTCCAACGTGAACGTGTTCGACGCCGTGGTGGATCAGATCTGGCAAGAGAGTGGAACGTACTACCTGCTCGGCTACGAGATGCCCAGGCGTGACGGCCGGATGCACACGATCGATGTTCGCGTGAAGCGCCCGGGCCTGCAGGTGCGCGCCCGCCGCACGCGCGGTTGAACATTGGCCTGACCGTTCTGATCTTCGTGTTCTTCGTGCCCTTCGTGGTTGCCTTTCAATTCGGCATCTTTTCGATGGCAGCCTTGAGCGCCGCAGCCTTCTCCCCCAGCGGCGCATAGGCCGCCGCCACATCCACGTGCGTCAGCGCCTGGCCCTTGTGGCCCTGGCGCAGGTGGCCCTGGGCGGCGTTGAAGGCCGACTGCGCCGCGCGCTCGTCGCTCACCTCGATGGTCTTCTGGAGGCGGGCGCGGGTGCGGGTCTTCTGCACCTCCGGACGGTCCGAGGCCTCGAGCGTGGCGAGGTCGCTCCGCGCCCCGGCCGCGGCCGACACGTAGCAGCTCATCGACCTCGAGAACTTCGGCGTGGCCAGCGGCCAGGCCTGCTGCTCCACGTGTATGAGGCTGGCCATCCAGACGGCGTCGCAGTTGGACCCGTCGATGGCGAACGCGCGATCGAAGCGCTCGATGGCCGTGGGCAGCTGCTGGCGGCTGTAGGCGATGAGCCCCGCCAGCGTGTAGGCGCCGGTGTTGGACAGCAGCTTCAGGGCCTCTTCCACGTCGGCCCAGGCCGGCTCGATGGTCTTCAGGTTGTAGCGGTTCCACGCGCGCCAGTAGTAGGCGTCGCCCATGTGCCAGGTGCCCAGCGCGATCATCCGCGTGGCGGTAGCGACGGCCTCGTCGTGCCTCAACGCGTAGCTGAGCGCCGTCACGCGCCCCAGCATCGCGTCGCGATGCGCGGGCGCCGCAGCCAGCACGTGATCGAAGCCCGCCAGGGCCTTGTCGAACTCCGCGAGGGCCAGGTTGGCGTTGGCCCACGCCAGGGTAATGGCCCACGACGCGGGAAAGGCGGCGTGCGCCTGGGCGAGCAGCGCCTCGGCTGCGTAGAGATCGATGCCCCGCCGGGGCGATCCCACCAGCTCGCGGCGCGCCTCGAACAACAACGTGTCGGCCCACCGCGGATCGGACGCGCGGAGCGGCTCCATCGCCACGCCCACGGCTTCGATTCCGCGCGCGCAGAGGCCCGCCCTGAAGCGCATCAAGGGCTGCGGGAACCTGGCCAGCGCGTCCTCGGGCCTGGCGGCGTCGCGCAGGCCGATGTGCTCGCAATCGATGGCGAGCGCGAGATACGCGGCCAACCTTGCGTAGGGCGCCCCTTCAAGGGGTGCCCCACCGATCGCCCTGTCGAGGGCGCGGCGGACGGGGTTGTCGGGACCGAGCGCCGGCCGCGCGCGGCCCATGAGCCGGGCGCGCTGGTCGGGATCCATGCCCGACGTCTCGCCGACCACGAGACCGGCGGCGGCGACGAGCGCCGCGGGCGCGAGGGCGGGTGGCGCCGACGGGGGCACGCGCGGCGCCAGCTCGCGGGCCCGCGCCATCGAGGCCTCCCACGGCAGCCCCAGCTCCTTCTCGCGAATCGAAAGGAGCAGGGCCGTCTCGAACGCGCCCTGCACGGCCGGCGGTGGCGGTTTCGGCGAAGCGGCCAGGCGATCGTAAATGACCAGCGCGTCCTGCAGGCAGGTGTGGCAGCCGTCGTGCACGAGCGCGGCGGCCTTCCCCAGGTCGGCCGTCACTTGCAGCGACGGCCCCCGCGCCGCGCACGCGGCAAGCGCTACGGCGACGGGCACAGCCGCGAATCTGGACACCATCGAGGCGATTAGACACCGTGTACCCAGAAATGGGGCTCGGTACAAATGCAACCACGAAGACACGAAGAACACGAAGAAACGCGAAGGCATTCTGATCAAAATACTTCGTGCTCTTCGTGACCTTCGTGGCGTCGTGGTTGCCTTTAAGATATGGCCACCGAACTTGCCGCCCTCTGCGCCCGCGAGCGAAAAGGGGACAGTCCCCTTTTCGTCAGGGCACCACGCGGAAGGCGGCCAACTGCTGGGCCGTGTGCTCGCCCGCCGTCACGCGCACGCGCAGCACGTACACGCTCGATGCGAGGCTGGCGACGGGCAGCGTGAGGCGCAGCCAGCCCTCCGGCGAGAGCGCAGGGGCCTCCAGCGCGCGCAGCAGGTCGCCCTTGCCGTTGAGCAGGTCCACCTTCACCTCTGGCGCCAACCCATCGGGCGCGTGGCACTCCACGTCCACGAGCACGCGGTCGTTCCGCCGGAAGCGCGCCGACGCGGCCGGGCTCGGCGCCGGGTTGGCCTCGATGGCGCGGAACTCGATCATGCTGCGCGCCCGCAGGAAGCGGGGCGTAGAAAGGGTGAGCGGCTCGTCGGCCAGCGCCGGCACCGTCACGGTCTGGATCCACCGATCGATGGTGTCGCCGGTGGAGGTCTGCGAGGCATAGCGCACGCGCTGGCGCCCGGCAGGAAACTCGAACGACGCAATCAGCGGCAACTCGCCCGGCGCGCCGCCAATCACCTGGGCCTCGGCGCTCGGCTTGCCGTCCGCTCCCACCGGCTGCACCTCGAGACGCACGGGCTTCGGATCGTTGGGGCGCAGGCCCTGGGGGTTCACCTCCCAGGTGACGCTGAACCGCGTCGCCGTGCCGGCGCCACGCGACAGGCCCGTCCACACCGACACGGCGCGGCCGCCGCCGGCCGCCTCGCTCATCGCCGCCAGTGCCGACACCAGGCCCGTGTTCACGGGCGTGGCCGCCGCCTCGGCCGCGGCCGTCAGCTCTTTCTCGCTCGCCGCCCAATAGCCGCGCCGCGCGATCACGTCCACGCCGCGCCGCTTCACCTTCACGCCGATGCGGTGAAACTTGCCGTCGTTGGCCAGCCGTGTGGGGGTGTAGCCCACCAGGTAGTACGCGCCGGCTTCGGCCAGCACCTCTTTCAGCGTATCGGAGGGGTCGTTCGTGTTCACCATGGCCCGGCCGCCCGTCTCGCCCGCCAGGCGCTGCAGCACGGCGGCGCCGCCAAAGCCCACGCTGCCAAGCGGCCGGGGGTCGAGCGCGTGGATGGTGACGTTGCCGCGGTTGGCGGCCTCCAGCGCCTCTTCGAGGCGATCGTAATTGGGGCCGCCGATGCGCCCCAGCGGGGGCCCCTGGCTCACGAACAGGATCGATTTTCGACCCTCGCGCAAGCCGCCCAGGTGCGTGGCCAGCGCGGTGAGCGCCGACAGCGTGACGCCGCCGCGCAACTCCATCCAGTTGCGCTGGGTGAGCTGCGCCTCCTCCGCGCCGCTCTTCACCGGGTAGGGTTCGCCGCGACGGCCCTCGAAGGCCTTGATGCGCGACAGCAGGTCGGGCTTCGAACGCGTGTAGCGCAGGCCGTCGAGGGTGAGCAGCGGCTCCATCAGCACCAGCAGGTCGTTGGGCCCGAACTGCTGCACGAAGCCCGAGAGCGCGTCGCGCAGCGGCAGCGTGATCTCGGGACGCTTGTCGATGTGGTAGTCGTCCAGGAAGATGGCAAACAGCCGCACGTCCTCGCGCGCGGCCTCCTGCCGCGCGTGCTCGCGCCCGCGAATCTCGAGCGGCTCGTTCGTGTCGGTCGTGCGCTCGCCGGTGAGGCGGACGAACTGCACCGTCTCCACCCTCTGCGGCACGCCGTCTTCTTCCACCTCGAAGTCCGCGGCCTGCAGATCGACCACCGGCTCGCCGTTGCGCCCGGTCACGGTGACGTCCACGCGCACGAGCGCGGTACCGGCGCGAAAGATGGGCTGCTGGGGTGGCGGTTCCTGGGAGGGAGCCTGGCCCGCCGGCTGGGCCGCCACCACTCGCACCAACGCCAGAGTGGCAGCAAGCCAGGGCCAGGATCTGCGGGGACGCATTGGGGGATCGTAGCATCACGATGGTTCAGGGGTTCAGGGGTTCAGGGGTTCAGGGGTTCAGGGGTTCAGAGGTTCACGGGTTCACGGGTGCGGACCTCTGAACCTCTGACCCGCTGAACCTCTGAAC
>CAYJPQ010000130.1:0-6149 GCA_964372085.1 uncultured Bifidobacteriaceae bacterium
GGTTCAGGGGTTCAGAGGTTCAGGGGTTCAGAGGTTCAGGGGTTCAGAGGTTCAGAGGTTCAGCGGTTCGCGAGAACCCCTGAACCCCTGAACCTCTGAACCCCTGAACCCTGTAAGATCGTGCCGTGGACCCCGCCATCGACCTCCTGAAACGGCTTGTTGCCATTGATTCGGTGAACCCCTCGCTCGTGCCCGGCGCGGCCGGCGAGGCGGCGGTGGCACGCGCGCTGGCCGACGAGCTGCGCGGCATCGGGCTCACGGTGGAGATCCAGGAGGCCGCGCCCGGGCGTCCCAACGTGGTGGGGACGCTCGAGGGCCGCGCGCCGGGGCGGTCGCTGATGTTCTGCGGCCACACCGACACGGTGGGCGTGGCGGGGATGGCGCGCCCGTTCGATCCGGCCGAGCGTGACGGCCGCGTGTACGGCCGCGGATCGCAGGACATGAAGAGCGGCGTCGCGGCCATGATTGGCGCGGCGCGCGTGATTGCCGAATCGGGCGGGCTGGCCAGCGGCCGGCTGGTGATTGCGTGCGTGGCCGACGAAGAGCATGCCAGCGTCGGCGCCGACGCGCTGGTCACGCGCTGGCGGGCCGACGGCGCCGTGGTCACCGAGCCCACCGACCTGGGCGTGGCGGTGGCGCACAAGGGCTTCGAGTGGGTGGAGGTTGAGACCGAGGGCCGTGCGGCGCACGGCAGTCGGCCCAAGGACGGGCGCGATGCCATCCGCCTGATGGGGCGCGTGCTGCAGGAACTGGATGCGCTCGACCACCGGCTGCAGTCGCTGCCCGCCCATCGCCTGCTCGGCACCGCGTCGCTGCACGCGTCGCTCATCGAGGGCGGGCGTGAGCTCAGCAGCTATCCCGACCGGTGCCACTTGCAAATGGAGCGCCGGACGCTGCCGGCCGAGCGCACCGGCATTGCCGGCGACGAGGTGGACGCCATCCTGTCGCGCCTGCGCGCCGCCGACCCCGAATTCCGCGCCGCCCAGCGCGTGCTCTTCGCGAGGTCCCCCTACGAGATCCCCGCCGACCACGCCCTGCCGCTGGCCATGCTCAGCGCCCTCACATCAGCCGCACCTGATGCACCTGATGCACCCGCTGCACCCGCTGCACCTGATGCACCTGATGCACCTGATGCACCCGTAATCGGCATGAGTTTCTGGACCGACGCCGCCATCCTCGGCGGCGCGGGCATCCCCTCCATCCTGTTCGGCCCCACCGGGGCCGGCCTGCACGGCATCGAAGAGTGGGTGGATGTGCGGTCGGTGCTGACCTGCCGCGACGCGCTCGTCGCACTCACCAGGGACTGGTGCCGCTAGTCACGTACGGGCCACAGAGACACAGAGACACAGAGGAAATTCCAAAGACTTCAAAATGCCAGCACGCTATCTAAGCAGCACTGGCGTTTAGAAGGATTTGGTATTTCTCTGTGTCTCTGTGTCTCTGTGGCCCGTACGTGATCGTGATCAGCCGCGATCCGAGATGAGCCCCCGCAGCACGAAGGCCACGTTGGCCGGCCGCTCGCCGAGCCGCCGCATGAAGTACGGGTACCACTGCTGCCCGAACGGCACGTACACCCGCACGCGGTAGCCGTCCGCCACGAGCGACGCCTGCAGGTCGCGCCGGATGCCGTAGAGCAGCTGAAACTCGAACCGGTCGCTCGCGTAGCCCTTGCTCGTCGCGTAGGCCTTGGTGGCGTCGATCATCGCCGGGTCGTGCGTGGCGATGGCGGGGTAGTGGCCGTGGTCCAGCAGCGTCTGCATCAGCTCGATGAACTTCGCGTCCACGTCGGCCTTGTGCTGGTGGGCCACCGCCTTCGGTTCCTTGTAGGCGCCCTTCACCAGGCGCACGCGCGCGCCGAGCGCGTTCAGGCGGTCCACGTCGGCGTCAGACCGGCGCAGGTACGACTGGATCACCGTGCCCACGTGCCGGTGCCCCTGCTTCCACAGCGTCTCGAGGATGTCGAGCGTCACCGCCGTGTAGGGCGAGTTCTCCATGTCGATGCGCACGAAGAACCCATGCCGGTCGGCCGGCTCCAGGATGCGGCGCATGTTGTCCACCGCCGTGGCGTAGTCCACGTCGAGGCCCAGTTGCGTGAGCTTCAGCGAGATGTTCCGCTCGATGCCCGACCCGACGATGGCCTCGATGACGTGGACGTATTCGGCGGCGGCGGCGGCGGCGGCCTCGCCGCTCGCCACGCTCTCGCCCAGGTAGTCGAGCGTGAGCCCCAGCCCGCGGCCGGGCAGGTCGCGCACCGACTCGACGGCCTCGGCCACGTTCTCGCCCGCGATGAAGCGGCGCGCGAAGCCCCGGCCCCCGGCCATGCCGTAGCGCGACGCCAGGCGTTGGAGGACCGGCACCTGGGCCAGCCCGTGAAAGAAGGCCTTGGACGCGGCGTCGAGCATCAGTGCGTCGATCCGGCGGGCGTCAGCAGGTGCGCCAGCGAGCGGCGATAGTAGCGGAGCACGTGGCGCTCGCGCACGCGGTAGCGCGCGCCTTCCACCGCGATGATGTTGCGCGCCGCTAGGGGCTCGGTGCCCAGGTCGAGCACCTCGGCGGCGCTGGTCACCGCGAGGTTCGCGCCCATGGCGTGCAGCGTGTCGAGGATGGCCGCCACGCGGCCGCGCAGCTCGGCCCGCGTCACCGACGGCCGCATGGCCGTGGCGAGCACCGCCGTGGGCACCACCTTGTACTGCCGGCCAATCTCGGCGCGCACGTGCCGCGCCAGGTCCATCACCGCCTTGCGCGACTCGCCGTCCACGCCGTCCAGTGGAATCGGCCGGCCGAACGTGACGAACGCGCGGCTGCGATAGCCCACCGCGTAGCGGACCATCTCGGCCAGCTCGCGGCTGAACGCCCGCTGGCGCCGCTTCACCTGCTGCCGTGCGAGGATGTGGTCCTCGAGCACCAGGTCGTAGGACACCGCCACCGGCACCAGGTGCATGCCCTTCACGCCCGCGTCAAGGCACGCGCTGAACAGCCCGGTCTTGGCCCGCTTGAGCTCGCCGTCGTAGCTGCGCCCGCCCTCGGGATAGAAGAACAGGTCGTGGCGGTGCAGCAGCTCGCTCACGTACGCCTTGAGCGTGATGAGGTAGGCCGGGTCCTTGGTGTTGCGGCGGATGGGCAACGCGCCCGTGACGTGCTTGTGGATGAGGCCCAGCGGCCCGCCGAACAGGTTGATGCCGGCCGCGATAATCGGCGGCCGCACCCTCGCATCGTCCAGCACCAGGGGCTCCACCAGGTAGTCGATGTGGCTCCTGTGGTTCGACGCGTACACGACGCGGCCCTGCGCGGCGGCGTCGATGGCGTAGTGCTGCTGCTCGCCCACGCGATCGATCTTGCGGAGGATGGGATACAGCGGGTACTCGAGCGCCCGGTACAGCTCGTAGCGCTGCGTGGTCTTCAGCTCGTCGAGGTAGCCCAGCACGCGCGTGCGGGCCGCGTCGCTCGACAGCCCATGGGTGCCTGCAAGGAAGCGTGCCACGTCCTCGCGCGCGAGCACGGCTTCTGCGATGTCGTCAGTTGCCACGGATGTCCTGATCAAATGATAGCGCCCGGCCGATCGAGCGGGCAAATGGCGTCGTGACCCGGCACCCTGGCACCCCTGGCACCCTTCGCACCCTAGGCACCCTAATTATTCCCGGGCTTCCCAGAACAACAGGATGAGCCCGCCCATCGCGACGCCCGACAGCAGCAGGTTGGAGTAGCCGTGCCAGCGGTAGAACTCGGCGCGGCGCGCGTCGCCCTCGGGCAGCGCCGCGATGGGGCCGCCCACCTCGCGCTGCAGCGCGGCCACGCGGGGGCTGATGACGAGGCCCGACACGAGCGCCAGCGCCAGCATGGCGGTGATGAGCGATACGCGAAGGCCGTATTGCAGCGGCCGCGAGCCGAGCAGCCGGTGCAGCGTGAGGGCCGCAAACATCACCCCGCCACAGACGTAGGCCACCGTATGCAGCCGGTTGAGGACCTCGCCAAACACCTGGCCGGCCAGCACCCGGCCTTCGACGGCGTTCCACCCTTCCAGCACCCCGAAAATGGCGGGCGCCGCCACCCCCCCGGCCACCACGAGACCGCCCAGCCACACGACCAGGGCCAGCACGTAGACATACCGGAGAAAGAGCATCCCACCATTATAGGTGCCGCCCGGATTTGTTACACTTCCTTGCTCATCCGTTCCCGAATTTCCGGAGGCCTCCTTGTCTGCAGACGTGTCGCTCGTGCCTGCCCTGAAGAACATTGCCACCCGGCTCCGCATCGAGTCGATCCGTGCCACCACGGCGTCGGCGAGCGGGCATCCCACCACCTGCATGTCGGCGGCCGACCTCATGGCGGCGCTCTTCTTCGCCGAGATGCGGTTCGACCCCGCGGACCCGCGGCATCCGGAGGCCGATCGCCTGGTGATGTCGAAGGGCCACGCGGCGCCGCTGCTGTACGCGATGTGGAGCGAGGCCGGCTTCATCCCGCGCGAGCGGCTCACCGACCTGCGCCTGTTCTCGTCCAACCTCGAAGGGCATCCCACGCCGCGGCTGGCGTTTGTGGACGTGGCCACCGGGTCGCTGGGCCAGGGCCTGTGCGCCGCCATTGGCACCGCGCTCAACGCGCGCCGCATCGGATCGGGCTATCGCACCTACGTCCTGATGGGTGACGGCGAGACCGCCGAAGGCTCGGTCTGGGAAGCGGCCGCCTCGGCCCACTTCCACCAGCTCGACTCCCTCTGCGCCATCGTCGACATCAACGCGCTGGGGCAGAGCCGCGAGACCGAGCTGGGGCACGACATCGAGACCCACCGCACGCGGTGGGCGGCGTTCGGCTGGCACGTGGTGGCCATCGACGGCCACGACATGGCGCAGATTCTCTCGGCCTATGCCGAGGCCCGCGCCACCAAGGGCAAGCCCACGGTGATCCTGGCCCGCACGCTCAAGGGGCAGGGCTTGGCGCTCACGGCCGGCCAGCCCAACTGGCACGGCAAGGCGTTGTCGAAGGACCAGGCGACCTCGGCGTATGCCGAGCTCGAGGCGCAGCTCGTGCCCGGCCACCACCCGAACCCGGCCATTGCCGCCCCGCCGAAGCCGGCGGCTCCGGCGAAGGCGAGCCCGATGCCGGCGCCCCAGTACAAGCTCGGCGAGCAGGTGGCGACGCGCGAGGCCTACGGCGCGGCCATTGCGAAGCTGGGAAGCGTGGATGCGCGCGTGGTGGCGCTCGACGCCGACGTGAAGAACTCCACCTTCAGCGACAAGTTCGAGGCGGTGCATCCCGACCGCTTCTACCAGTTCTTCATCGCCGAGCAGGTGATGGTGGGCGCGGCCATGGGCCTGGCGGCCCGCGGCGCCATCCCGTTCCCCTCCACGTTTGCAGCGTTCCTCACGCGCGCGGCCGACTTCATCCGCATGGCGGCCATCAGCGGCGTCAACGTGAAGCTGGCCGGGTCGCACGCCGGCGTGTCGATTGGCGAGGACGGGCCGTCGCAGATGGCGCTCGAGGACTTCGCGATGTTCACGGCGCAGCCCAACTTCGTGGCGCTGTACCCCTCAGACGCGGTGAGCGCCGAGCGCCTGGTCGGCGAGGCGGCCGCGCACCAGGGGCCGGTCTACATCCGCACCTCGCGGCCGAAGACGCCCGTCATCTACGACAACGCCGAGCAGTTCCCCATCGGCGGCCTCAAGGTGCTGCGTCAGAGCGCCGACGACACGGCCACGGTGATTGGCGCCGGCGTCACGCTGTTCGAGGCGCTCAAGGCCCACGACGCGCTCAAGGAGAAGGGCGTGCACATTCGCGTGATCGATCTCTACTCGGTGCAGCCCATCGACGCCGCCGCGCTCATCGAGGCCGGGCGCGCCACCGGCGGCCGCCTGATCGCCGTCGAGGACCACTACATCGCGGGCGGCCTCGGCGATGCCGTGGCCCGCGCCGTGGCCCCGGCCGGCCTGGCCGTGACCCGCCTGGCCGTGCCCGAGATTCCCCGCAGCGGCAAGCCCGACGAGCTGCTCGACAAGTTCGGCATCTCATCGCGCCACATCGTCCACACGGTGCTGAACCCGTAGAACCCGTAGAACCCGTAGAACCCGTAGAACCCGTAGAACCCGTAGAACCCGTGAAGCGCCTCTCCCTTCTCCTCGCGTTGCTGATCGCCCTCCAGGCGGCCGGCCGCGCCC
>CAYJPQ010000131.1:0-3680 GCA_964372085.1 uncultured Bifidobacteriaceae bacterium
GTCCGAAAAGCATGACGTCCCGGGCTGGTACGGGGGTTGCACAGGCCACGGTATGAGAAAAGGAGCCTGCTTTCTCTCAACGCTCGTCGTGACGGCCGCGCTTGCCGGCTGCGCCACCAACCCGGTGACCGGCAAGAAGCAGATCTCCTTGCTCAGCGAAGCCGAGGAGGCCGAGATTGGGCGGCAGGCCGACGCGGATGTTCGCCGCGAGATGGGTGTCTACGACGACCCCGAGCTGCAGCGCTACGTGAACGACATCGGCCAGGCCATGGCCGCGAAGTCGCATCGCCCCAACCTCCCCTGGTCGTTCACCATCGTCGACAGCCAGGCCATCAACGCCTTTGCGCTGCCGGGCGGCTTCATCTACATCACGCGCGGCATCCTGCCGTACCTGGACGACGAGTCGGAGCTGGCGGGAGTGCTGGGGCACGAGATTGCGCACGTCACGGCGCGCCACGCGGCGCAGGCCTACACGCGGCAGGCGCAGGCCAACCTCGGGCTCACGGTGCTGAGCATCTTCGTGCCCAGCACGCAGCCCTTCACCGAGCTGGGCGCGGCGGGGCTTGGCGTGCTGTTCATGCGCAACGGGCGCGAGGCCGAGATCGAAGCCGATCGCCTCGGCGTGGAGTACGCGTCGAACGCGGGCTGGGACCCGGGCGGCGTGCCGCGCTTCCTCACCACGCTGTCGCGAGTGAGCTCGCTCAGCGAGCGCGGCGTGCCCAACTGGCTCTCCACGCACCCCGACCCCGGCAAGCGCGTGGAACGCGCGCAGCCCGTGGTGGCCACGTTCATGTCGCCCACCGCCGAGACGCGGAACCGCGAGCAGTTCCTGGAACGCCTCGACGGGCTGGTGTACGGCGACAACCCGAAAGACGGCATCGTCCGCGGCAACGTGTTCGTGCACCCGCTGCTGCGGCTGGGCGTCACGTTCCCCGAGGGATGGGAGCTGGTGAACACGGCCGAGGCGGTGATGGCGCGCGAGCCCGGCACCGAACACTTCATGGTGCTGCAAACCGTGGAGCAGCCGCGCGGCCGCACGGTGGCCGACGTGGCGGCGGCCGAGATGAAGCGGGCCGGCTACACGATGGTCGACGGGCAGATGGAGCGGCTCAACGGCCTCGAGGCCCACGTGGGCGTGTATCGCGGCAGGGTTGACGGCGTGGGCGCCGTGCTGATGCGCGCCGCGCACGTGAGCCTGGCCCGCCAGGTGTACGTGGTGGCGGGGTTCGCGCCCGAGGCCGAGTTCGCCGCCGTCGACCGCGACATGTCGCCGGCCATCCGCAGCTTCCGCGAGCTGTCGCGCAACGAGGCCGACGCCATCCGGCCCAACAAGGTTGACTTCTACGTGGTGCGGCCGGGCGACTCGTGGCAGTCGATCGCCGCGCGCCAGGGGAAGAACATCGTGCCGGCGGCCACGCTGGCCATCATGAACGCCCACGAGGTGTTCGAGCAGCCGCAGCCCGGCGACCGCATCAAGATCGTCGTCGAGGGGTAAGGCAACCCCAAAGGGTTGCCTCCACTTATAATTCGGGCATGTCCCTGTGGAGGCAACCCTTCAGGGTTGCCTTGGCGGTTGCCGCGTTTGGTTTCGGGTACGTCGCCTACACCTTCCTGACCCTCCCCGACGTCCGTCCGCTCGCCAAGACCAACCCCGCGTCGACGGCGTTCATGGAGCTGCGGATCGCGGAGGCGCGCGACGAGGGGAAGAAGTTCCAGGTTCGGCAGAGATGGGTGCCGTACAACCAGATTTCCCCCAGCCTGAAGCGCGCGGTGATCGTCACCGAGGACGCGGCCTTCTTCGACCACGACGGCATCGACCTCAACGAGATCAAGGCCTCGTTCGAGAAGAACTGGGAGGATGGGGAGCCGCTGCGCGGCGCCAGCACCATCACGCAGCAACTGGCGAAGAACCTCTACCTGTCGCCCTCGCGCAACCCCATGCGCAAGGTGAAGGAGCTGCTCATCACGCGCCGGCTCGAGGCGGCGCTCACCAAGCGGCGAATCTTCGAGATCTACCTGAACGTGATCGAGTGGGGCGACGGCATCTTCGGCTGCGAGGCGGCGTCGCGCGCCTACTTCGGCAAGGGGGCCGCGGAGCTCGCGCCCGAGGAGGCGGCCCTCCTGGCGGGCGCCATCATCAACCCGCGCGTGCACAGCCCCGCCAGGCCCACGAAGCGGCTGCTGCGACGGCAGCAGATCATCCTGCGCCGCATGGGCCCGGCGCCGTCGTAAGCCCTGCAATCCGGCCGTCGCGTGCGACCGCGTACTGCTTTCAGCCCTGCGGTCTGTGCGGTTCGACGGCGGACTCCGCTCGCGCGAGCAGATCGGCCACTCCGAGACGCGCGGCTCGGTCACGAAGATACAACCGGTCGAGCGCGTCGCCCTGCACCAGCAGGATACCCAGGACATCGCGCCATTGGCGGTCGGACACCTCGTTCCCCTTGCGGAACCAACGCAGCTTCTGCAGCAGGATGTCTTCGGGCGTGTAAGCGTAGAGATAGCGGTCGGGGTCGGCCGTCACCTGGACGCGCTGACGCCGATTCATCGGCTCCTCGTCGAGCGGCGACCCGCCCATGACGAAGAGGTCGACCTTGATGGCGCTCGCCCGATGGAAGACGTTGACGCTCGACCGCTCGCGAACCGCTCGAGCGACGGCCAAGTCGTCGACCTCGAACTCGCCACCGAGCGCCGTGACCACGCGGTCGACGTCGGATGTCGCCATCGCGACGACGATATCGACATCGAGGGTGGATCGTGGCTCCCCGCTCAGCGAACTGGCCAGCGATCCGCCAACCAGGTAGCGCAGCCCGCACGCCTCGAGGATCTGCGCCACGCTGAGCGCCACCGCAACGGGGTCGTTCACGGCGCCCCGCGGAGGTCGGTCAGGTGCGCGGCATCGGGATAGATCCGCCGGGTGGTATCGACGCCGAGCAGGATGGCCGCCAGGCGCAAGAAACACTCGCGTTCCGAGGCCTGGGGATGGCGGCTGCGAATCCCGGCCCGTGACAGGTCCATCACCGCGCGAGTGGTGTCGCTCACGAGCCGCAACCGCTCGACCGGCGAGAGCCGCCGCCACGCGTCGACCTGGCGCTGCTCCATGTCGGCCGTGGTGTCGGCAGAGAGCACGGCCATCTGGGGTCCGGACTCGGGTTGGGCCACGGGGGCATTATAGAGCGCGCGACTCCTGGGCCGGAGCCAACCCTGCGGCCTCAGGAAACCCGCTTCGCCCCGATGAAGCGCTTCGACCAGTACTGCCCGCCCAGGTTCTCCACGCGGACGACGCCCTTCTCGCTGGGGGCGTGGATGAACTGGTCGCCGCCGATGGCGATGCCCACGTGCGACGCGCCGGGCGCCACGGTGCTGAAGAACACCAGGTCGCCTGGCTCCAGGCGCCGCGGATCCACCTTCTTGCCCACGCGAAATTGCTCGCGGGTTTCGCGCGGCAGGCCCACGCCGTGGCGGCCGAACACGTACCGCACGAAGCCGCTGCAGTCAAAGCCGCTCGGGTCGACCCCGCCGTTCCTGTAGGGCGCGCCCCTGAGCGACAGCGCCGTGCTCGACAGCGCGTAGCCATCGGCCGCCCCCATGTCCGTGCCCGGCACGGGACGTCCCGGCGACGAGGGCGCGGGCGGCGGCGTGGCCGGCGCGTTGGGCTTGTCCCCGGGCATGGGGAACGGCTT
>CAYJPQ010000131.1:3780-6077 GCA_964372085.1 uncultured Bifidobacteriaceae bacterium
CGGGCAGAATGGTGACCTAACAGCCATGGAGCAGACGCTCCTCCTCAACGCGACCTACGAGCCGCTGAAAGTCGTCAACTGGCAGAAGGCGGTGACGTTGTGGTGCCAGGGCAAGGTCGAGATCATTGCGCATCACGACCGCGAGGTGAGAGCTGTGTCGTTTGCCTTCAAGCTCCCCTCGGTGATTCGCCTGCTGCGCTACGTCCGCATCAAGAAGCGATTCGACTACGTGCCGTTTTCGCGCGCCAACATCTACGCGCGCGACGAGTTCACGTGCCAGTACTGCAACACCGTCTTCTCCACGCATGACCTCACGTTCGATCACGTGTTGCCGGTGTCGCAGGGCGGGCGCAAAGACTGGGAGAACATCGTCACCTGCTGCGTGACGTGCAACCGGCGCAAGGGCGGACGCACGCCCGACGAGGCGCGGATGCGCCTGGTGAGGCACCCGCGCCGGCCCGTGTCGGCGCCGGCCATCCGCATCACCATCGGGCTGCGCAGCGCGCCGGAGAGCTGGCGCGACTACCTGTACTGGAATCTCGAATTGGACGAGAGCTGATCCTTGCCGTTGCTGACCAGCCTCGAGCCCGTGCGGGTGGTCGAAGGCGGACGGCTCTGGCTCCGCGGGGACGGGTTTCCGCAGCCTGAATCCTCACACGACATCGTCACCATCGGCGGCGTGTCCGCCCGCGTGGCGTTTGCGTCGCCCGACCGGCTGGCCGTGGTGGTGCCCGCGGGCCTGGAGGGCGGCGACACGCCGGTGAAGGTGGCGTGGGCGCCGGGCGCCACGCTCTATGCCCACGTGGCCAGGCCGCTGGCCAACGGCCTGCACCAGGTGGACAACCCCGTGTTCGCCCGTGACGGATCGATCCTGGTCACCTACAGCGGGTCGCGCGGCCAGGCGGCCACCGTGTCGGTGTTCCGCGTCACCGCGGCGGGCGCGCGCGAGCCGTTCGTGCACGGCCTGGTGAATCCCACGTCGATGGCCCTCGGGCCCGACGGCCGGCTCTACGTGTCGAGCCGCTTCGAAGGCCGCGTCTATCGCGTGTTCGACGATGGGCGGTACGAGGTGATGGCGTCAGACCTGGGCGTGGCGTGCGGCCTGGCGTTTGGCGCCGACGGCGCGCTGTATGTGGGGGATCGATCCGGCACCATCTTCCGCATCGAGCCCAGCGGCCGTGCGTCGGTGTTTGCCAGCCTGCCGCCCAGCATGGCGGCCTATCACCTGGCGATGGGACCCGACGCCCACCTGTATGTGTCGGCGCCCACGATGTCGTCGCGCGATCCCATCCGCCGCATCAACCCGAGCGGCGTGGTCGAGGAGATCGGCGAGCCGTTTGGCCGGCCCCAGGGCCTGGCGTTCGACCAGTCAGGCGTGCTGCACGTGGTGGAAGCGCTGGCGGGGTCGAGCGGCGTCTACGCGCTGCGCGCCGGCAGCCCGCGCGAGCTGGTGGTGTCGGGCAGCGGCCTGGTGGGCCTGGCCTTCGGGCCCCAGGGCCGGCTGGCGGTGGCCTCCAACGAGTCGCTCTACGCCTTCGACCTTCCCCCGGCATGACGCTGCTCGTCGTCGCGCTCCTAGCCGCCGCGGCCGTCACCCTCGGCTTGCGCACCACCACCGTGCTCGACGGGCGCGAGGTGCATCCCGTGGATCGCCTGGCGCTGGGGCTGGTGGCCGGCGTGTCGCTGGTGTGGGTGAGCCTGGCCCTCTCCACGCGCTACCGCGCGTTCGAGGCGGGCCTGGGCCTGCTGGTGTCGCTGGCGCCGGCGGGCCTGTACGACCTGCTGCGGTGGTACTACCGGGCGCGGCGGCCGATGGCGTCGTGGGCGACCGGGCCCGCGTGGATCCTCACCGTGCGGCTGCTGCTCACGCTGGGGCTGCTGCTGGCGCTGGCCGGCGCGTACGTGGCGATTGGGGGAGTGCTCTCGCGCTAAGGCACCCCTAAAGGGGTGCCCTACCGTTACAGAAGGGGGGTGCCGTCGGCGTCAGGCGGCAGCTTCTCGATGGTGAAGCCGGTGAACCCATACGCCATCGACACCAGCGGGTTGATCAGGTTGAAGAATGCAAACGGCGCATAGGCGAAGGTGGCCACGCCCAGCGTCTGCGCCATGAAGGCGCCGCACGTGTTCCACGGCACCAGCGGCGAGGTGAGCGTGCCGGCGTCCTCGAGGCAGCGCGACAGGTTTTTCGGGTGCAGCCCACGCCGTGCGAACTCGGCGCGGAACATGCGGCCTGGCAGCACGATGGCCATGTACTGATCCGACGCCAGGATGTTCATGCCCACCGAGGTGGCGAGCGT
>CAYJPQ010000132.1:0-6031 GCA_964372085.1 uncultured Bifidobacteriaceae bacterium
GAACCTCTGAACCTCTGAACCTCTGAACCCCTGAACCCCTGAACCCCTGAACCCCTGAACCCCTGAACCCATGGACATCCAACGCATGATGAAGCAGGCGCAGGAAATGCAAGAGCGCCTGAAACAACAGATGAACACCCTGCGCGTGGAGGCCACCTCCGGCGGGGGCATGGTCACCGTGGTCGTCAACGGCCAGAAGGTGGTGCAGTCGATTCGCATCGACCCGGAAGTAGTGTCGAAAGACGAGGTGGGGATGCTGCAGGACCTGATCGTGGCGGCCGTCAACGACGCGAACCGCAAGGTGGACGAGGCGCTGCAGCAGCAGATGGGCGGGCTGCTGGGCGGCCTCGGCATTCCGGGGCTCTGATGTCGCTGCCCGAATCGCTGCAGGACCTGGTCGATCAGTTCAAGAAGCTGCCGGGCATCGGGGCCAAGAGCGCGCAGCGCCTGGCCTTTCACATCCTCCGCACGCCGCGCGAGGAGGCCGAACGGCTGTGCGACGCCGTGCGCAACGTAAAGGACAAGGTCACCTACTGCACGGTGTGCAATACCATCACCGACGTCGACCCGTGCGTCTATTGCGCGGACGAGATCCGCGATCGCCGCATCATTTGCGTGGTGGAGGAGCCGCAGAACGTGCACGTGGTGGACAAGGCCGGCGGGTTCCGCGGCGTGTACCACGTGCTGATGGGCGCCATCTCGCCGCTGCAGGGCGTGGGCCCTGACGAGCTCAAGATCACGGGCCTGCTGGCCCGCATCGCCAAAGGCGGCGTGGAGGAGGTGATCCTCGCCACCAGCCCCACGGTGGAGGGCGAGGCCACGGCCATCTACCTGGCGCGGCTGCTGAAGCCCCTGGGGGTGCGCGTCACGCGCATCGCCACCGGCATCCCCGTGGGCAGCGACATCGAGTACGCCGACGACCTCACCATGGGCAAGGCCATGGAAGGGCGCCGCGAAGTTTAGGCTAGAATTCCGCTACCCCCATGCTGCCCGCTGCATACCAGGTGCCCGCTGCCGCCGTGCTCGTGGCCGGCGGGGTGCTGGCCTGCTTCTTCGGCTACCGCACCTTCAAGGTGGTGTTGGCCGTCTTTGGCTTCATCATCGGCGCGCTGGCCGCCAGCTCGGTGTTTGGCGCGAGCGACACCACGCCCATGCTGCTGGCCGCGCTGGTCGGCGGCATCGCCGGGGGCGCGCTGCTGCTGGCGGCGTACTTCGTGGGGGTGGCGCTGGTGGGCGCGGGCATCGGCGCCCTGGTGGCCAACGTGGTCTGGACGCGGATCGAGGGCGACCCGCATCCCTTCGTGGTGATCCTGTGCTCGGTGGCCGGCGCCCTGCTGGCCACGTGGCTCCAGCGCTATGTGATCGTCCTCGGCACGGCCTTCGGCGGCGCGTGGACCGTGCTGGTGGGCGGAATGGCCGTGATGGGCAACAACGGCCCGCTCCGCGCCGCGGCCGAAGGCGACATCTGGGTGGCCTACCCCCTGAACCCGGCGCCGGGGCAGGCCTGGTTGCCCTGGGCCTGGCTGGGACTGGGCGTGGCCGGCACCGTCGTGCAGATGTACTGGACCGCCGGCGACCGCGGGCGCGTCGTGAAGCCCAACAAGAAGAAGGCGGCGAAGGCGGAGGGCTGAGGGCTTAGGGCTTAGGGCTCAGGGCTTGGGGCTTGAGGATGCACGCTGCGGCTGCCAGGCCGCTCAGATACGCGCCCTCGATGCGCGAGCCGGCGCACCAGTCTCCACACATCACGATGCCGGTTGATTCGTCGGCATAGGCCTGCCCCGAAAGAGGCGGGTCGGCCAGGGCGTCGCGCCAGCGGTGCGCCGCCAGGTAGAACGGCTTGGCCACGCCGGCCGGCACCAGGTCGCTGAAGGCGCCCAGTAGGAACGGGCCCACCACGTCGGGCCGATCGTCGAGGTGCGCGGCCGTCCAGTCTGTGGAGGCGTGCAGCACCCACGTCTCGACCTCACCCCGCCGGGGCTTGGATTGGTTGCGCGCGATCCAGGCCAGCGGGCTGCCCGACACGAACGCGGCATCAAAGCGCGTGCGCACCGGCGCTTCGAACGCCGCCAGCACGGCCCAGCACGGCTTCATCACCACCGACCGCGCGTGGGCGGCCAGCGTGGCAGACGAGGCGACGAGCGGCGCGGCCTGCGGCGCGGGCACGGCCACCACCACGCGGTCGGCGCCGGCCAGCGCGTCGAGCGACTGAACCCGATCGCCGTATCGCACGTCGAGGCCCCTGGCCAGGTGCGCGCCGATGGCGCTCATGCAGGGCACGCCCACGAAGCGGTCGGTGCCAGGCGCCACCTCTTCCCATCCCTCGCCATCGAAGCCCACGATGCGGCCGGTCCATCGCGCCACCAGGCGTTGCTGCTCCCAGGCGGCCACGGCCGCGGCGAAGCGCGCATCGCGCACCGTGAAGTACTGCGCGCCGTGGTCGAAGGCCGCGTCGGCCAACCCGTGGCCCGACAGCTCGATGCCGCGTGCCTGCCGCGTGGCCGCGCGTCCGCCCGGCGCACGCGACTTCTCGAGCACGAACACCTCGTGCCCCGCCTCCGCCAGCGCGCGCGCCGCCGTCAACCCCGCAATGCCCGCGCCCACGACGGCTATCCGCATCTACTTCCTACTTCTCACTTCTCACTTCTCACTTCTCACTTCCCGAGAGGACCCGTCCCATCGACCCCCGATAGCCGGTCATCTCGAGATACCCCTTGCCCGCCACGGCCTTGCCGCGCGACGAGCCGGCCACGTCGATGAGGCCCTCCCAGTAGGACACGCCGGTGCTGCCCTCGAGCGACAGCTCCTGGTCATCGAGCGGCGTGGTGACGCGCAGCTCGAGGTTCTGCGCGGGGAGGGTGATGGTCCAGGCAATGGGATAGGCGGCGCCCTGGCCCGACGTGAAGGTGGCGCCCGACGGCGTGAGCGAGAAGTCGTTCACGCCGAGGTGGGTGGCGCGGCCCTTGGCGTCGACCAGGGTGCCGCTCGACCGCGGGTCGCGCGAACCGTCGCCGCGCCGCAACTGGTAGAGCATCAGCTCGCGGCCGTCGTTCAACTGGATCGAGAGCCAGTCCCAGCCGCGCTGTTCGGGCTCGAGGAAGCTCGTGCCGAACTCGTGGTCCATCCAGCTTTCGCCGGTCACCTCGAAGGCCTCGCCGTCCACGGACAGCGTGCCCCGCGTGGGCATGCGCGTGAGCGAGTAGTAGTGTGACGCGTTCCCGGCCTTTGCGCCCTTCTGGCTGATGCCGTTCACGCCGTTGATGGCCGGCGCCTTGCCCTCGTCCAGCACGAGATCGATCGACGCCTCCTTGCCGACCGCCTGCAGCACGTGCCGCCCCTGGTCATCAAGCGACGCGATCCAGCCGTCGTTCCACACGCGATACCGCTCGGTGGCCGCACCGGCAATGCCGGGGCCGCCCCGGCTCAGCCGCTCGAGATACCGGTACCGCCTGCCGCTCACGTCGCTCACCGCGACGTGGGTCATGTAGAGATCGCGAATGGACCATCGAGACGGGTTGGATGGCTTCTGGTCCACGCCCACGCGGAAGAACGTCACCTGGTAGCCAAACCGCCGCCCATCCTTCGCAGCCACGTTGCCCGTGTAGTACCACCACTCGATCTTGTAGTCGGGATGCGCCGCGTGGTCGCGTGGGAACGTAAACGCGTACCCGGGCGAGGCTTCCTTCCACTGGTCGGCGAACACGCCGGCCACCACAACGGCAGCGGCCAAGACAGCCGCGGCGAACCCTTCAGAACCTTTCAGCACCTTTCTGAACCTTTCTGAACCCTTCTGAACCTTTCTGAACCCTACTCATCCTGCGTCAACACCAGTTGCGCCGCGCGCCTCGCCGGATAAATCCCCGCCAGCGCCGTCGTCAGCACGACGACGCTGGACGACTGGATGAGGAAGGCGGTGGGCAGGTGGAACTGGATGGTCCAGCCGAAGCTCTGCACGTTGATCACGTAGATAAGGACCATCGAAAGCGCGAAGCCCACCACCAGGCCGATGCCCTGGCTCACCGCGCCTACCAGCGCGGCCTCGATCACCACCATGCGGCGCACCTGGCGGCGGTCGGCGCCGGTGAGGCGCAGCAGCGACAGCTCGCGCCGGCGCTCGAGCACCAGCGTGAGGAGCGTGCCCGACACGCCGAGGATGGCCACGACGATCGCGATGAGCTCCAGCGCGTACGTGATGGCGAAGGTGCTGTCGAACACGCGGAGCACCTCCTCGCGCAGGGCGCGGTTGGTGTAGATGAACGCGCGGTAGCCCTCGTCCAGCCCCGACAGGATCTCCTCGCGGACGCGCTCCGGATCCTGGCCGGCCTTCACGTAGGCGGCGATGCCCGTGGGCGCCAGGTCGCCGTAGAAGCGGCGGAACGTGCCGTGGTCCATCACGACGACGCCGCGGTCGCTCGAGTAGTCGTAGTACACGGCCGCCACGCGAAACGGGTGCGGGCCCTTCGGCGTGGAGAGCGAGATCGTGTCGCCGTCACCCACGTCGTATTTGTTGGCGAAGGCCTCCGACACGATCACGGCGTCGTGCCCGATGGCGGCGCTGAGCGCCTCCCGGGCGTTGGCGGGGCTCTTGAACAGCAGCGAGCCGTGCTCGAGCACCACGTCGAAGGTGCCGGCGCCGAGGACGATGAGGTTGCCGCGGTAGGTGAGGTCGACGTTGCGGAACGAGTCGACGGCGGCCACGCCAGGGTGGGTGCGCACGGCGCTGATGACCTCGTCCGAGAGCGTCTGCTCCGAGCCCACCGTGGGCCGCACGCCAGGACCGATGAAGAGGTCGGCCTGCAGCGTCTGGCCCACCCAGTAGACCACCGTGTCGCGGAAGCTGCCGATCATGATGGCGATGGCCACCATCATCGACAGGCTCACGGCGAGCGCCGCCACAGAGATCGAGACGCGGGGGATGGCGGCCGACAGGTTGGCATGCGCCAGCAGGCCCTCCACGCGCATGCGCAGCAGCCCGCGCGTGGCGCGGCTCAAGCCAAACATGATGGCGGGCACCAGCAGCGAGGCCCCGATCACGATGGCGAACGCGGCCAGGTACCCGAAGTAGGGCTGGCCCATCACCGGCCCGAGCGTGGCCAGCCAGGCTGCCAGCGCCAGCACCAGGATGGGCGCCACCCACGCGAGTGGACGCAGGCGCACGCGCATCTCCAGCGTGTCGTGGCCGCGCATGGCGGCGGTGGGCGGCACGCGGCTGGCCTCGATGGCGGGCACCGCAGCGGCCAGCAGCGACAGCGGCAGGCCCACGGCCACCGCCACGACGGCGTGGCTCCACTGCAGGTCGGGCGGCGTGGCCACCGACGCGATGTAGATGGTACTGACGGTGGCCGAGGTGAGCGCGACGGCGGCGTCGGCCAGCACGCGGGCCAGGCCCAGGCCCAGGGCGATGCCGGCCGCGGCGAGCGCGCCGGCCTCGGCCAGAAACAGCCACAGCACCTGGCGGCTGGTGACGCCGAGCGCGCGCAGAGTGCCAATCTCCTGCCGCCGCGCCACCACCGAGATGGTCACGGTGTTGTAGACCAGGTAGAGCCCCACGATCAGGGCAATCCACGACAGCGCCGTGAGGTTGAGGTGGAACGCGGCGAGCATCGTTTCCACCTGCTCGCCCCGGCGCTGGGGCCGCTGCACCTGCAGCCCGGGGGGCAGCCGCTGGGCCACCTGCACCAGCGTGGGGTGCACGGCCTCGGGGTCGGGGAGCAGCAGGTCGAGCCGGTCGATGCGTCCGAGGCGCGCGAAGGCCAGTTGCGCCGCGGCGATGTCCATCAGCACGAAGTTGCCGTCGAGCACGCGCGCCGGCCCTTCGTCCTTCAGCAGCCCGCGGATGACGAACGGCGTCACGCGGTCGCCGATCATCAGCGTGAGCTCGCTCCCCACACCGAGCCCGCGCCGCCGCGCCAGCTTCTCGGTGGTGACGATGGCGCGCTCGTTGGTAAGGATGTCGAGGAAGGCTTGCGCTGTTACGGGTGCAGCGGGTGCAGCGGGTGCAGCGGGTGCAGCGGGTGCAGCGGGTGCAGCGGGT
>CAYJPQ010000133.1:0-5767 GCA_964372085.1 uncultured Bifidobacteriaceae bacterium
GAGAACACGATCAGCAGGCCGAACAGCACGAAGACGATGACGATCGGCATCAGCCAGTACTTCTTTTCCTGCTTGAGGAACTGCCAGAACTCCGTCAGCACGCGACTCTTAGCCATGGGTGACCTCAGTACATCCGGGTGAAATGATCGCGATCCTGGTACCGCGCGGGATAGGACGACCAGCCGGGCCAGTTGCGACGATGGCGGGACAGCGGGTCGCGGCCGATCAGCCGCCACAGCAGGCCCATCGGCGTGAGCACGATGGCGAACGCCACCGTGAGAATCACGCGGGCGTTGATCCAGCCCAGCGTGATGGCGAACTTCCACCACACCGCGCTCGGCCACTTGAGCAGCGTCGGCGCGGTGAGGCCCAGCACCAGCAGCACGGCACCGATGCCGCCGACAATCTCGGCAGCCGTGATGCGGCCGCGCCACACCAGGAAGGCGGCGATGGCCAGCAGCACACTGCCCACCGAGATGCCGAACGATCGCTCGGGGTTGGCAGGACCCTTCATCTTGCTCACGGTGTGGCTTCTCCGGGCGAGGGTGTCGCCGCGTAAGGCGTGCGCCACGACGCGGCCACGGCGGCCACCGCAATCGCGATCGAACCGATGACGGCGTATCGGGCGGCGGGGATGCCCGGCACCTGTGCGCCCACGCGGAGATTGGCCACGGCGTAGAGGGCCACAAACGCCCAGCGCGGAACCACCGGCAAGGCGGCCAGCACGATGGCAGCCGTGGGGATCACGAGAAAGTAGAAATTGCCAATCGCGCGCTCTGGCGTCGCCACGTACACGAAGGCCAACGCCGGAAGCACCGACGCCAGCAGCAACTGACGGAGTATCGCGGGCGCACGCAAATAGCCGAGCGGCATCAGCAGGTAGAGCGCGCCATAGGCCCCGAACAGGCCCAGAAGCGCTGACGCGGGCGTGACGTGGCGCAGCCAGTAGACCAGGTACCCCCCTGCCAACGGCATGGACGAGGGATTCTGGTTGTAGGTGTAGCCGAACAGGGCCATCAGGCCCAATTGGAGGCACACCCACAACAGGGTGACGCCCACGGCGCACAGCAGGCCCCGCCGGACCTCGTGCCAGTCTCGCCGCAAGGCCGCGGCGCCGGCCACGATGTAGAGCGGCGCGGCCGCAAACTCCTTGGCAAAGATGCCGACGGCCGCAATGAGCGCGGCCACGCCAACTCGGCCCTGGATCCACAACAGGGTGATGACCGGAGCCATCAACAGCACCAGGGGATCGGCGTTGTAGGGGTGATACACGGTCGAGAAGCTTCCGGCCGCGAGAGCGGAGAGCCAGATCGTGAGGGAGGCGGCACGGGAACCAAGGCCGAGCGCCAGCGCCAGGCGCCCGGCGGCCACGGCCGCCGCCGCGTTCGCGACGACGGCGAACGCTCGCCAGCGGACGAGCGACGGGCCAGGGAGCCGCTCCACAACCGCGGGAACCAGCACGCGGAAGCAATTGAGGTCGGAACACCCGGGCACGATCACACCCTGGCCGACGCGCTCCATCATCAGTTGGTCGGTCGGGGCCGGCGGCGGCGCCACGGCGGCGACCAACCCAAGGACCACCACGGCTCCCGCGAAGTGCCAGCCCGCGCGTCGCCAGAACGTCCCGGCCCCGTTCACTGGCCGGCCCACGATCGTGCCGGTACGGCCAGGCGGCCTTGCCGCCACACCCATCCGCAGCAGGCCACCGCAAGGACCGCCGAGGCCACGAGGGTGATCCGCGCGGCCGGCACGAACGCAAACTGGGCGCCGACACGAAGGTTGGCCACCACGAACAGCGCCAACGTCGACCAGGCCAGCGGGACAGGCACCCGCGCCAGCACCAGCGCGGCGAGCGGGGTCACGAGGAAGTGAAAGTTCCAGAGCGCGCGATCGGGTTGTTGCACATACACCAGGGCCACCGCCGCCGGTGCCGCCGCGATCACCGCGTGCCGCAGCGGCGTTGGCGCCAGAAACCAGCCCGCTGGGGCAAGTATCCACAGCGCACCGAACTCCGCGAACAGGGCGAATGCCGCCACCGAGGGACTCAGGCTGGTCATCCAGTGCACGAAGTAGCCGCCCTCCCGGAAGTTCACCGAGGGGTTGTGGCCATAGCTGTAGTCGTACAGGCCCATCAGCGTGGCATGCAGGCCGGCCCAGACCGCAAACACGGCGCCGGCCACGACAAACACACGCAGGGCCGCCGCGCGGCGGCCGCCGAGCCATTCCGAGGCGCCATGGAGATACAGCGGCACGACGGCGAACTCCTTGGCCAGAATCCCCACCGCCGCCGTGGCGCCGGCCGCGAGCAGGCTTCCGCGCGCGAGCATCACCAGCAGTGCCGGGCCCAAGGCATACATCAACGGGTCAGCAGTGTAGGCATCGAAGAGCGTGTAGAGCGACCCGAAGCCAAACGCCGAGGCCACTGACGCATACGCGGCGGCCCGGCGCGACATCCCCCACGTGAGGCACAGCAGGAACACCGCGGCCGCGGCGGCCGCGTTGCCCGCGACGGCGTGCCCGCGCCACTTGACGAGCGACGGCCCGGGCAGCCGGCCCAGCACCCAGGGCACCAGCACGCGGAAGCAGTGCAACTGGTCACACCCCGTGATGATCAGGCGCTCGGCCACCGCCTCGTACGTCGGACGGTCCGTATCGCCCGTGGGCGCCGGCGCCAGCCAGGCGATCGCCACGAGGGCGCCGACAATCACCGCTGTCCGCGCAGCCACCGTCATGGGCGGGTCGTCAGCATCCGCACGGGCTCGGCCAGCGCGCCCGCAACCA
This sequence comes from uncultured Bifidobacteriaceae bacterium, assembly GCA_964372085.1. Classification (GTDB taxonomy): domain Bacteria; phylum Acidobacteriota; class Vicinamibacteria; order Vicinamibacterales; family UBA2999; genus 12-FULL-67-14b. The sequence continues at coordinate 2,782 of CAYJPQ010000133.1, forward strand.
AGCGATTGCCATCGAGACCGAGGTGCATTTGATCGAACGACAGATCCCGATCGGCCAGGTCCACGATATCCGCGGCGCTGAAATAGGCCACCCGGGAGTTCGATCCGAACTGCCGGCTAATCATGCCCTTGAGAGCCGCTCGCTGGTGCTCGTGTCGCTCACGCCCCCGCGGCTCAACAAACTTGGGCTGGGAGACCACCAGCACTCGTTTGCCACTGTCGAGCAAGAACCGGATCGCCCGGTACTGTGCGTCACAGTAGCTGACCCAGGGCGTCGGACAGCCGAGCTCGCCGGTGACGACGGGAGCTGACGCCTCATCCTTTGAGAGCCGATCGAACTGGCGGCCGAGCGACTCCGCCACCGCCGACGCTGCGTCCAGGGCGTCGGCCGAGGTCCTGTTGAGGGCGTTCGGGCGGAATACGGTCTGGGCCTTTCCGGTCCGCTCCTGCGCATACCCGGCCTCGATGTTGCCGCCGGTGCGCAGGGCCATCGCCTTCTCTCTCAGCACCAGCGGCAGGATCGGGAAGTACCCCGTCGCCCGAAACACCGGTGACTGCCGTCGCACGACGACGCGGTTCGGATCAAGGTCGCCTGCCAGGTCGTTGTACCCCTCGTAGAGGACCGCCACGTCGTAATCGAGATACGCGAAGTCTTCGAGGTTAGGGAGGAAGGCGAACGCCGCTTCAGTGTTGTAGCCGAGATTCAGGCCTCGCCACACATTGTCGGGATACCGTCGGTTCAACTCCACTTCGAGCAAGGCGGGAATCGCCTCGTTCCAGGTGACCCCGTACCCGAACGCCGTGCTGCCCCCGACCATCGCGACACGCACCTCACCAGGCTGCTTGCGGCTGACGACCGGTCCCCGATAGCCCCACCGGTTGAGGCCCGCCGAGCGCCCGGCCCGATGATGGAGGTAGAGGTCGGCTGCGACGGCCAAAGCAAACACGACGACCGCGGAAAGTGCGGCCGCAGCCACCGAGAACGCGAGGAACTTGCGCTTGCTAATCGACATGGTCACTCATGCGGCCAGCGGAATGACGGGTGGGCGGCGCGCCGCTGTCACCAAGCCGACGCACGCGCTCGCCGCCAGCAGAATGAGGAACGGCTCGAGCGGTACGCGGTGAAAGTAATGCGACTCGAGCACCACGTGAGGCAACGCGCGCACGACAATCAACCCGAGGATCAGGGCGAGACCAGGCGCCCGGGCATCTGCCGCCCAGATGGCCCTCATGGCGCCCAGTGCCCCGGCAAAGGCGAACGCGAACGCGTACGCGTAGAACCACAGACCGTAGTAGTAGGCCGAGCCCTTCGAGAGAAAGACGAGGTCGAATCCCCCGAACGGTTGCGAGAAGAACTGCAGCGAGATGTTGTCGATGACGGAGCGCCCGACGGTTGCGATGACCAGCCCGGGACGTTCCCGGAGTTGAGTGAGGGCGCCGGAGGGGTCGGCAAACGGCCCGACAAGGTCGCCTCGCGTCCGCAACGTGTCCCCTTGCCCACGGTAGAGGCGGTCGAGGTGCTGGCGAAGGGCCAGCCGCTTCTCACTCGTCTGCACCATGGGCACCACGAGCGGCGCCAGCACGAGGCCCACGCCGATCGTCAGGGCCAGAAGGGGCTTGGCTGCAGCCGCGCCGGTGCGTCTAAGCGCGAACGGCACCCACACCAGTAGCAACACGTACACCGGGGCCGACGTCTCCCTGACGGCAATCGCCACGCCGAGCACCACGCCGGTGACCATCCATCGCCACATCGACGCGCCCTCGACGCTGACCGCCCGAACCAGAGCCCAAGCCAGGACGATGGTGACGAACACGTCCAGGGCCTGGTGGCCTATCGCGACGGCCGCGAATGTCAGCAGGAAGCTGAGGGCCGCAAATACCGCCGCCACGCGCGCCGCGCCCTCGTTGAACAGCTCGCGGCCGATGCGATACAGGAGGAGGCACGCCGCGGCGCTGAGGGTGCTTTGCACCACGCCCAGGAGGAAGTAGCTGTGGCCGACCACGGCGTACACAGCCCCCACAAACCGCACGTAGCCAAGCAGCAGCAGTGGGTATCCCGTCCGGAACGCAGGCGGCACGCCGTCACCGCGGGCAATCGACCACCCGACAGCATCGTAGGCGAAGCCATCGCCTCCCGTGTCGAGGTACCCGGGGTCGCTCATCACCCGGCGCAGGTACGCCACGCGAATCACCATCGCGAGCACAAAGACCATGAAGAGAAACACGCGCTCACGCGACAGGCGCTGTCGCAGCGTCGCGAGGGCAGACGCAAGCACGACCCGCGCCGGCGATGGCCGCGCGGCGATGAAGCCAGTCAGAAGCCCCGCGGTCAAGGCCACCACCGCCGTCAGCACATCAGCCCGCAGGAATGCGACCGCCAGCACCGCCCAGCCGAAATGCAAGGGCCACACAAGACGCGATGTTGGGCTCGGCTCCCCCCTCAACAGGCTGAACATCGTCCAGGCGGTGGACCCGGCCAGGAGGGTGCCGCAGTACAGCTTCGCGTAGGCCCAGTACGCCTGGGTACTGAACGTCTCCGCCTCCGCCAAGCGTGGGGTAAACGCCGAGGCAAGCACCAGCACGTGCAACCCAATGCCCACGCACACGGCGCGCGCGGCAATCGCGGCGATGGGCACGCCTGACAGGCCCGCCAGCGCCCACGTCCACGCACCAACGCCAGCCCAATACGCGAACGGAATCACGACCTCGTTGGCCCCAGCCGACCGAACGTAGAGCACCAGGTGCATCCGCTCGGGGATCCAGAACACGGCCGCGGCCCCCACCAGCGCGAGCAGCCCGCCGGTGGCGGCGAAGAGCACGGTGTTCGCCGACGCGGAGTTCGTCATTGCCCGAGGGGCCACAGATGAGAAACCATAGCGGGCGACCGCTCTCCACGTTGACGCACCCGATGCAGACCGCTCACCCCCCGACGCGCGTGGCGCGCGTCATCACGCGCCTCAACATCGGCGGGCCGTCCATCCAGGCGG
>CAYJPQ010000134.1:0-5753 GCA_964372085.1 uncultured Bifidobacteriaceae bacterium
GCTGGCTGCTATCTTATACGTAACATAGGGGCGTAACGTGTCCCGGGGTTCAGGGGTGCTGGGGTTCAGGGGTTCAGGGGTTCAGGGGTTCAGGGGTTCATGGGTTCCATCTATAGGGATTTGAGCGCGCTGCTGCAGTCGGCGTGGGCCGAGTGGGGCGAGCTGCGTCTCGACCGGCTCATCTTCTCGGAGGCGTCGAACGCGCGCCTCGCGGTGACGATCCTCGTGGGCATCGCCGCCGTCCTGATCGTGGCGCGGTCGTTCTGGGGCCGCGAGCCCGGCCACAAGCGCATGGCGCTGCCGGCGCTGGTGGGCGGCGGCGGCTGGTCGCGCGCGTCGCTCTCGCGCCACGGCGCCCTGATGCTGGCGCTCGCCGGCCTGCCCTTCTTTGTGCTGGCGCTGTCGGACCCGCGCACCGCGCTCACGCGCTCGGAGGTCACCTACCCGGGCCGGCGCATCGCCCTGTTGATTGACGCCTCGTCAAGCATGCTCTCGGCGCTGCCCTCCACGCGCCTGGCCAAGGGCGCGCCCAATAACGCCGCCTTCTTCACCACGGTGGGCGCCGCGCGCTACTTCATCGAGCAGCGCATGCAGGGCAAGTACCGCGACCTGATGTCGCTCGTCGAGTTTGGCGACGATGCGTACGTGATCACGCCGTTCACCACCGACTACGAGAACATCCTGCTCAGCACCGCTCTCATCGGTGACTGGAACGAGTTCATGGCGTTCCCCGACCAGGGCACCGTGGTGGCCCGCGCCGTGGAGCAGGCGGTGGGGCTCTTCAACGCCTTCAACTACCTCGACGCGTCGGGCAATCTCATGGTGATTTTCACCGACGGCGCCGACGCCGACGTGCTGGAGAACGGCAAGACGGTGGACGACGTGCTGAGCGAGGCGCAGCGCGCGAAGATTCCCGTGTACCTGATCAAGATCGGCGGCAACCTGGCGCAGAAACGCACGGTGGCCGACGAGTTGTGGATTGGCGCCGTGCAGCGGACCGGCGGGCGCTTCTTCTCGGGCGGCGACGAGGAGACCATCATCCAGGCCATCCAGGCCATCGACAAGCTGTCGGCGGGCAAGATCGAGATGAAGCAGTACAGCACCGAGCGTCCGCGCTACGCGCCGTTTGCGCTGGCGGCGGCCGGGCTGTGGTGCCTGGCGCTGGTGCTGCGATTTGCGGTGCCGGCGTTCCAGACGTTTCCGTGAAGACGGCTTGGGGCTTGGGGCTTAGGGCTTAAGGCTTACGGGTTGAGGAGGGGCGGGACTTTAGTCCCGCCCAAAGTGGAGTCACCATGAAGTCATCGTTCAGTCAGATCGTCGTCATCGTCCTGCTGCTGGCGGGGGCGGGCATCTTGTGGCGGGCCGGGGAGCTGGAGAACCGGGTCGCGGCCGCGGAGCGCGACCTGGTGACATTCCGCTTCAACGGGGCGGCCGAGACGGCCAACCAGCCGGCGGGCCGGCTGGCGGCCCTGATGCCCGGCGCAGGCCGCACGGTGCGGGACGCCAGGAACCTGGGCGCCACCGCTGGCTACTGGCAGGGCGACTACGAGGCGGTGGCCGCCAACCCCGACGCCCGGCTGCTGGCCGCCAACGTCGCCTACCGCGCGCTGCGCCGCGAGGGCGGATCGTGGCAGCTGGTGGTGGGCCGGCTCGACTTGGTGGTGAAGAGCTACGCCGAGGTGCTGCGCGACCAGCCCGACAACCTCGAGGCCGCGTTCAACTACGAGTACGCCGTGCGCCTGCGCGCGGTGATCGCCCAGCGCAAGCTGCCCGTGGCGCCGGTGCCCCCCGGCCAGACGGGCGCCACGCTGCACGGCTTCGAGGGCGCGCCTCCCGATGAGTCGGACATGAAGAAGTTCAAGATGATCGTGCCCATGCGCCCCGACGAGCGTCTGGAGGCCGAGAAGGCCGGCAAGGGCACCACCAAGGTCCGCAAAGGTTAAGGGATCCGCACCGTTGAGATTTGGCGCGCCCGGCTACCTGCCGCTGCTTGTCGTTCCCGGCATCCTGCTGCTCGTGTGGGTGTGGCAGGTGTGGCGCCGGCGCAACGACGCGCGCGCGTTCCTGCGGCGCCGCCGGGTGCCGGTCCACGAGAAGGTGCCCTTCTTCGGCGAGCTGCTGTTCTGGCTGTGCCTGGTCCTGGCATCGGCCGCGGCCATCGCCGCGGTGGCGCGGCCCCAGGCGGTGACCTCGCTCGTCCGCACCGCCGGCGTGGACATCATCATCCTGCAGGACGGCTCGGCCTCCATGCACGTGGAGGACATGCGCAACAGCAACCGCTGGCAGCGCTCGATGCGCTTCCTGCGCGTGCTCGGCGAGTCGCTGCGCTGGGACGACGACCGGCTGGCGATGGCGCTCTTCGCGCACCTGGCCACGCCGCAGATCCGGCTCACGAAAGACCCCAACACCTATTTCTTCTTCCTCGACCACCTCGAAGACCGCTCGCCGTTCCGTCTTGAAGACGATGGGACGTGGGACACCAACATCGAGCGGGGCATCTACTGGGGCATGCGGCTGGTGGAGAAGGACGAGGAGCTACGGCAGGCCGTGGCCGTGAAGGGCCGCGTGTCGGATCGCTCCAACGCGCAGGCGTTCGTGATGCTCACCGACGGTCAGGCCTGGAGCGGTGAGGTGGCCAAGTCGCTGGCGCTGGCGCAGGCGCGCGGCATCCCGCTGCACGTGGTGGGCGTCGGCACCACGGTGGGCGGCTTCATTCCCGACCCCAAGCGCGATCCGGCGCAGGCGGCGCTGCGCTCGTCGCTCAACCGGCCCGAGCTCTCGCGCATCGCCACGGCGGGTGGCGGCCGCTACTTCGAGCTCGACACCGACAGCGACCGCGCCATTGCGAGCGCGCTCATCGAGCAGACGCGCCGGCGCGCGGGCAGCCGCGGACTGCAAGAAGGCACGCGGGAGCTGTACTGGAACTTCCTGCTCGGCGCCGCCGGCCTCGTCGGCCTGGCCGCGCTGTTCCTCCGCGACCGCGTGGCGCTGGGGTTGCAGTTGGCCGCGGCGGCGGGCGTGTTGGTGTTTGTGACGACAGTTTTCTAACCACGAAGAACACGAGGACCACGAAGGCCTTTGATCAAAATACTTCGTGTCCCTTCGTGTTCTTCGCGCCCTTCGTGGTTGCATTTTTCTGGGAGACCCCATGGCTAACAGCACGGGCAGCATCGGCGCCGGCATCTTCTGGATGTTCCTGATCACCATCCTCCTCTTGTGGCTGCCTGTAGCCGGTCCGCTCCTGCTGGGCGCGATCGTGGGCGGGTTGATGGCATGATCCAAATGCAACCACGAAGACTCGAAGGACACGAAGGGCCGCGAAGCGTTTAGATCAAAGGCCTTCGTGGTTTTCGTGACCTTCGTGGTTGCATTTTTGTAGCGCGCATGATCGACCTGGGTTCTCTCACCGTCTTCATCACCGCCGGGCTGCTGCTCAACATCACACCCGGGCCTGACGTGCTCTACATCGTGGGGCGGTCGCTTGGGCAGGGGCGGGCGGCCGGGGTGGTGTCGGCGCTGGGCATCGCGGCCGGGACGCTGTTCCATATCGGCGCGGCCACAAGCGGCCTGTCGGCGCTGATGGCCGCACAACCGCTGGCCTACGACGCGGTGCGCTACGCCGGCGCGGCGTACCTCGTGTGGCTGGGCGTCCAGGCGCTGCGCTCGAAGGGCGCGGCGCTCACCGTTCGCGCGCTGGACCGGACGCCGCTGCGGCAGATCTTCTTCCAGGGCGTGACCACCAACGCACTCAACCCCAAGGTGGCCATCTTCTTCCTTGCCTTCCTCCCGCAGTTCACCGATCCCGCGCGCGGGCCGGTATGGATGCAAATGCTGGCGCTCGGCCTCATCTTCCAGTTCAACGGCCTGCTGGTGTGCATCGCCTACGCGCTCGTGGCCGACCGCATCGGCGCCTTCCTGCGCTCGCGCTTCGACGTGGCCGGCTGGCTCACCCGCGCGATGGGCGGGTTGTTCATCCTGCTGGGGTTACGGCTGGCGCTCGGTGATCGGCGGTAAGGACTGGCCACGAAGGTCACGAAGAACACGAGGACCTTCTGATCAATCTGACTTCGTGCCCTTCGTGGTCTTCGTGGCTTCGTGGTGGTTTTTGATAGGATCCGCTGCATGGCCAGCGTGATCATCTACGGCAAGGACAACTGCCCGTACACGGCGGAGGCGAGGCGCGACTACGAGCGGCGCGGCGTGGACGTCGAGTACATCAACGTGAAGCGCGATGCCGCAGCCCTGGAGCGCATGATGGCGCTCACGAGCGGCGATCGCCGTGTGCCGGTGATTCTCGAAGGGGGCAGGGTCACCGTCGGCTTCGGCGGCACCTGAGGGGTGTAACCACGCCCCCGTCGGGGGCTCCACGCCACGTCACTGGCGAACCTTCTCACCGGCCCGGTTGTCGCCTATCATGGCGGCATGCACTCCACGTCCACAGTCAGGCCGGCCGCGATCTCCGCCGCCATCGCCGCTCTCGTCGTCCTCGTCGGCCCCGGCCTGGGCGCCCGGTCCACCGGCCAGGCCGACGACGCCCTCCTCAAGCGCGCCGCGGCCATCATGGCCCGCACCCCGCTCATCGACGGGCACAACGACCTGCCCTGGGAGATGCGCGTGCGGGTGGCGTACGACGCCGCCAAGCTCGACATCCGCCAGCCCCAGCCCTCGCTCCAGACCGACATCCCCCGCCTGCGCGCCGGGCACGTCGGCGGACAGTTCTGGTCCGTCTACGTCCCCGCCTCCATGTCCGGCCAAACCGCGGTCGTCGCCACGCTGGAGCAGATGGCCTTCGTCCACGAGATGGCGCGGCGCTACGCCGACACGTTCGAGATTGCGGGCACGGCAGCCGACATGGAGCGCATCTTCAAGGCCGGCAAGATCGGCTCGATGATGGGCGTGGAGGGCGGGCACTCGATCGACTCGTCGCTGCCGACGCTCCGCATGCTCTACACGCTGGGCGCGCGCTACATGACGCTCACCCACAACAGCAACACGCCATGGGCCGACGCCGCCAACGACAAGCCGGAACATGACGGCCTCACCGCCTTCGGCGAGACCGTCGTCCGCGAGATGAACTGGCTCGGCATGATGGTGGACCTCTCGCACGTGTCGCCGCGGGCGATGGCGCGGGCGCTGGATGTGACCGAGGCGCCGGTGATGTTCTCGCACTCGTCGGCGCGGGCGATTTGCGACGTGCCGAGGAACGTCCCCGACGACATCCTGGCGCGGATGCCGAAGAACGGCGGCGTGGTGATGGTGAACTTCTACAACGGCTTCGTGCCGCCCGACTGCGCGGCCAGGAACAAGACCGCCGCCGACACGGCCGCGAAGTTCCGCCTGCAGTTCGCCGGCGACCCCAAGGCGGCGCAGGCCGCCATCAGCAAGTGGGAGCAAGAGAACCCGCCCCGGTCGACGCTGGCGCAGGTAGCCGACCACATCGATTACATCCGCAAGGTGGCCGGCATCGATCACATCGGCATCGGGAGCGACTTCGACGGCATCGACGGCCTCGCGCCGGCGGGGCTCGAGGACGTGTCGACGTATCCCGCGCTCGTCGCCGAGCTGCTGCGCCGCGGCTACTCAGACGCGGATGCGGAGAAGGTGATCGGCGGCAACATCCTGCGCGCGCTCAAGACGGCCGAGCAGGTGGCGGCGCGGCTGCAGAAGCAGCGGGGGCCGTCAGTGGAGAGGATCAAGTAGGTTCAGAGGTTCAGAGGTTCAGAGGTTCAGAGGTTCAGAGGTTCAGAGGTTCA
>CAYJPQ010000135.1:0-5506 GCA_964372085.1 uncultured Bifidobacteriaceae bacterium
CCGCCGGCGCGGCGCGCCTCTTCGAAGCCGGCCACGAGCTCGTCGACAGTGGTGCCCGGAATCAAGGTGTGGCAGCCGAACTCGGCATGGTTGGCGTAGCGCAACACGTGCGGATAGATCATGGGGTCGGCCTTGTGACGGCCGGTGGCGGCGCGGTATTGGCGAACGCGCCACCAGTTGGCCAGCGTGTGCCCGTCCCACGGCCGCATCGACGGCCGGAACGACAGGAAGCTGCCGAGCAGGTTGAGTCCCGCCTCGCCGACGGCCGCCAGCCCGCGCTTCGACAGCGCGTTGTGCGGCGGCACGAACAGCGAGATGCGCGCGCCCAGCAGCCGCTCCAGGTACGACCGCCCTTCGTGCAGCCGGCGCTCGAGGTCGGGCGCCGCCTGGAACTCGTATCCGCCGGGAAAATCCTCGTGGGTGAACCCGTGCTGCATGATGGTGACGCGCCCGGCCGCGGCGTGCGCGCGGAGGCACGCGACGATGGCCGGGTTCTCATCGAGTGGGAACGTGCGCCCGGCCTGCCAGTACTGCTGGGGAATGGCCTTGTCGGCAAAGCCGGCCGCCTGCGGCACCACCGCCAGCGCCACGGGCACGCGGTCCCAGATGTCGTGATACACCGCCTCCAGCCGCTCGGGCGCCGTGAAGTACGACGTGTCGTCGTCTCGCAGCGCCACCTTCACGCCGCCACCCGTGGAGCCGGTGGAGGCAACCCTTTAGGGTTGCCTTGGGTAACGGCCTGGTAGATCCGCTCCAACTCGTCGGCAATCACGTCCCACGAAAACGTGGCCGTGGCCCAGCGCCTGGCGCCGGCAGCCATCGCCTCCCGCTTCACTGGCGACGACAGCACGCTCACCACGGCGTCGGCCAACTGCTGGACGTTGCCGTTCTCGAACACCAGGCCGCTTTCGCCGGGCGACACGGTTTCGGGCAAGCCGCCCGCGTCCGACACCACCACCGGCGTGCCCGAAGCCTGCGCCTCGATCGAGGTGAGGCCGAGCGCCTCGGGAAACGTGGACGGCACCACGCTCACCGCCGCGTCGCGGTACACCGCGGCCAGCTCGTGATCGACGTAGGTCGGGCCGCGAAACTCCACCTTCGGGTTGCCCGCGCACCGGTCCGCCAGCTCGCGGTAGTAGCCCGACGGCTGCGCGTCCCAGTAGGAATGGGGACCGACGATGCGGAGCGTGGCGTCGGGGAGTTGCCTGCTGATGTGCTGCTCGAAGGCGTCGATGAGCACCTTTACGCCCTTGCGGGACTCGATGCGGCCGACGTACAGGATCCTGAGGGCTTGGGGCTTGGGGCTTGGGGCTTGAGGGCTTGGGGTCTTGAGGTCTTGGGGGCTTGAGGACTTAAGGGCTTGAGGGCGAAACAACTCGCCATCGACGCCGTTATACAGCGTCGTCACGCGTTCGCGCACCTGGGGGTAGCGCTCCACCGTGTGGCGCTCGATGAACTTCGAGACGCAGAGCACCTTCGAGGCCATCGCCAGGCCGCGCGCGATCAGGCGGCGGTCCCACCCGCGATAGCCGAAGCCCCACCCGTAGTCCATGCTGTGGAGCGAAATCACCTGAGGCGCCGGCAGCCGGCGCGACGCGCACAGCCACAATCCACCGGGACGACTGTGGTGGTGCACCACGTCGGGGGCTATCCGGGGCAACAGGCCGCGCACGCGGGCGTAGTACCAGGCGCCCCGGAACATCGCCGCCATCCAGCCGCCGTCGATCATGGGGGGAATGCGCACGTAGTGATAGTGGACGCCGTCAATCGTGCGGTCGGCCGCGTCGCCGTCGGCGTCACGCGACACGACGTGCACCTCGTGGCCGCGCCGGGCCAGGCGCACCGCCGCGTCGCGCACCCATCGCTCGATGGCGCCCCCCTTGGTGGGCGGCACGGGCAGCAGTTCGGGGGCGACGTGGCAGATTTTCATGACGCTTCGGCGGGACTAAAGTCCCGCCCTCCGGGTGCTTCGGCGGGACTAAAGTCCCGCCCTACGGGCGCTGTCCAGCTCGTCGAGCACCGCCGCAGCGACGCGCGCGGCTGAGTGCCCGTCGGTGAACTGGCACTGGTCGCGCACCACCTGCGCGCGGCCCTCGGCGTCGAGCGCGGGAACCCCCAGGTAGCGCGCCACCATCTCCACCATCTCCGCCGGCGAGGCCGCCACCCGCACGGCGTTGTGGCGGGTGATGTTCACGTAGTGCGTGAACTTGTAGTACCGGCGGGCCGACTTCACGTACGGCTCTTCCTCGGCGCCGTCGAAGCAGATGTTCACGACGGGCGTGTCGAAGATGCAGGCCTCGATGGTGATGGTGGAGGCCACGTTCACCACCACGTCGGCGTGGCACAGCGTGTCGCCCAGGTGCCGCTGGTGCTCGGGCATCACGTCGATGGCCAGGCCGTCGGCCACCTTCACCGTGTCGCGGAACGGCTTCTCGATGATGATGCGCGGGTGCCCGGCGAACTCGCGGTAGGCCTCCACCTCGTCGCGCGGGTGGAGCCGCACCAGCACCTGCGCGTCGCCGAGGGGACCGTGGTCGATGGCCCCCGCCAGCACGCGCAGCACGTGGTCGTGGTGCCGGTACAACGACCGGGGCGTCGTCGTCACCACGATCAGCTTCCGCGACGGATCGGCGCCCACGCGGCGGAAGAACTCGTCGCGCGTGGCCCGCACTTGCGGCTTGAAGTGCACGTCGAACTGCGGCGCGCCCGAGACGGTGACCGCCTCGGGCCGGTAGCCGTGCAGGGTCACGGCCTGCTCCTTTATGATGTCGTTCCACACCACGAGGCGATCGGCCTTCCGCACGGGCAGCAGCTTGTTGGTGAAGTTGTCCCAACTGGCGTCGATCACCATGCAGGTGACGCCGCGGCGACGCGCCGTGCGCATGAGCGGCACTTCCGAGAACACGAGGCCGGGGTTGGCGCACACCACCAGCGCCGGCCGGTGCTGGTCGAACAGTTGCTCCATGGCGGGATGCGACACCAGGCGATCCGAAAGCGCGTAGGGCGCGTTGGGGCGCGACACCAGCCGGCCCAGCACCGACTTGAGCCCAATCCAGCGGATGATGCCGTTGGCCCGTGCCTCCATCATGCGGATGCGCACCGACTCGGTGCGGCCGCGGCCGAGGAAGCCGGCCTGCACGAGCGACAGCAGCCGCGCCTCGAGGCCAGACGGCACGTGCGGGGGCTGGTCGACCAGCGTCACGCCGGGCCGATCGAACTCCTTCACGAATGCCGCGTCCCGGCACATCGGCGACAGCAGCACCACCTTGAGCGCCGGGTCGAAGTCGTGCAGCCGATCGAGCAGCCCGCCCGCGCGCAGCATGTTGCCCGCGCTCGTGCCATGCGGCACCGATACGAAGATGGAACGGGGGGGCATGGGCTTGGGGCTTAGGGCTTAGGGCTTGGGGCTTGGGGCTTGGGGCCCGCCCGGTGGTGGACGTCGAACGGCACTGACACGAGGCCATCCTGCTCATCCGCCAGGCTGTCGACGCCACCGCCCTGGCCAATCACCGCGAAGCGCGGCCCCGCCAGCACCTGGTCGTACAACGCCAGTTGGTGGGCATCGGTGATCGACAGGCGCAGGATGTACTGCCGCGGCCTGAGCGGCAGGCGGCCGAAGCGGATCTCGATCGTCCCCGGTCCGTTCACCGTGGCCGGCACGTCGCCGTTCACCGAGCTCGCGGTCGTCACGATCACGCCGGTATCGACGTCGACGATGGCCACCTGGAATACCGGGCGTTCCACGGTTTTCGAGGTGGTGTAGGCGCCGCGGACGACGAGCGTGTCGTCCACGGTGAAGGTGGTGGCGGGCGCCCCGGCCCCGTCGAAGAGCTCCACCTCGTCGAAGCGCACCTCGCCGGTGCCGCCGCGGTGGCTCTGGAGCGCGGTGCCCTGGTTGGCCAGCGCCTGCAGGTTGACCTCGTTCATGTACCGCTCGGCAATGTCGCCGGCCGGGCCGTGCGCGCGCACGGCGCCTTCCTCCATCCAGAGGATCTGGCTGCACAGCCGCCGGACGTTCCACATGTCGTGCGAGATGAACAGCACCGTCTTGCCGTCGGCAATCAGGCCGCGCAGCGCCTCGAGCGCTCGGCGCCGAAACGCCGCGTCGCCCACTGAGAGCACTTCGTCCACCAGCACGATATCGGGCCGGCTGTGGATGGCCACGGCAAAGCCAAGACGCGCATAGAGGCCGGACGAGTACCGCTTCATGGGCGTGTCGATGAGGCGCTCGACGTCCGCGAAGTGCACGATCTCGTCGAAGCGGCGATCGATCTCCTTGCGCGTGAGGCCGAAGAGGCCCGCGCCCAGGTAGACGTTGTCGCGGCCGGTGAGCTCGGGGTGGAAGCCGGCGCCCAGCTCGATGAGTGACACCACGTGGCCGGCGACGCGCACCGTGCCGCTGGTGGGCCACGTGACGCGCGAGATGAGCTTCAGGAGCGTCGTCTTGCCGGCGCCGTTGCGCCCGATGATTCCGAGGCCCGCGCCTTCGGGCACCTCGAACGACACGTCACGCAGGGCGTGGATCGTGGCGCTCACCTTTCCGCGCGTGGCGCTGTGCACCTCGTCCCCCTGGCCCCGCATGTCGGCCACGCTCGATGCGACCAGGTCGACAATCGTGCGCGACCGGCCGGTGCGATACCGCTTGGTGACGTGCTCGAGTTGGATGGCTAGTGACACGAATTAGATGCAACCACGAAGATCACGAAGACCACGATGCATTTGATCAAAGGCCTTCGTGTCCTTCGTGTGCTTCGTGGTTAAATGACATCGGCAAAATACTTGTCGGTCTTCTTGAACAGCACGATCGACCCCACGAAAATCGCGACGATCATCGCGGCCGAGATGCCCACCACGGGCCACTCGGGCTCGCGGCCGAACACCAGCACCGCCCGCAGGCCCTCCACCACGCCGGTGAGCGGGTTGGCCAGGAAGAACGGGCGGTACCGCTCGGGCACCGCCGACAGCGGATACGCGACGGGCGTCAGGTAGAGCCACAACTGCAGGCCGATCTGCACCACCGGGCTCACGTCGCGGTAGAACACGTTCATCGCCGACGTGGTGAACGTCACGCCCAGCGTGAAGAGCAGCAGCAGCAGCAGGAAGAGCGGCACCAACAGGCCCCACGGGCCCGGCATCACGCCGTAGTAGGCCATCAGCAGCACGTAGAGGCCCGCGGCGGCCGCAAAGTCCACCAGCCGCGATCCCACCTGCGCCAGCGGCACGATCTCCCGCGGGAAGTAGGTCTTGGTGACGATGTTGCGGTAGGTGATGAGGCTCATGGTGCCACTCGTCACCGAGTTGGAGAAGAAGAACCAGGGCACCAGCGCCGCGAAGGCAAACAACGGGTACGGCGCGCCGCCCGAGGGCATCTGGGCAAGGCGGGAGAACACCAGCGTGAACACCGCCATCATGGCCAGCGGCTGGGCGATCGCCCAGCCGATGCCGAAGAGCGACTGGGAATAGCGCCCCATCACCTCGCGCCGCGTCAGGTTCATCAGCAGCTCGA
>CAYJPQ010000136.1:0-5501 GCA_964372085.1 uncultured Bifidobacteriaceae bacterium
GCAACGGAGAGCCTCGATGACACGCCACAGACTCATCTCCAGCGTTCTTCTCCTGGCCGCCCTGCTCTGGGCGCCGACCTCGGCGCAACAGCGTCCCGGGCCGTCCCCGGATCAGTACAGCCGCCTGCATTGGCGGAATATCGGCCCTGAAGGGAACCGATTTTCCGCGGCTGCCGGCATTGCCGGCGATCCGCACACCTATTACGTTGGCGCCGCGTCCGGCGGCATCTGGAAGACCACCGACGGCGGCACCAACTGGGCGCCGATCTTCGACGGCCATCCGGTGCAGTCCATCGGGTCGCTCGCCGTCGCCCCGTCCGACCCGAACATCGTGTGGGCCGGCACCGGCGAGGGCAAGATCCGCAGTCATATTTCGCTCGGCCAGGGTCTCTACAGGTCACTCGACGCCGGCAAGACCTGGACGCTGATGGGCCTCGAGCAGACCGGCCGCATCCCGCGCCTGCTCATCCACCCCAAGGATCCGGACATCGTCCTCGCCTGCGCGCTCGGCCACGCCTACGGCCCGCAGGCCGAGCGCGGCGTGTTCCGCACGACCGACGGCGGCCGGACGTGGACGCGCACGCTCTTCACCGACGAGAACGCCGGGTGCTCCGACATCGCGATGGACGCGAAGAACCCGCGGATCCTCCTGGCGGGGATGTGGACGCTCGAGATTCACACTTGGGGCCGTGACAGTGGCGGACCCGGCAGCGGACTCTTCATGTCGCGCGACGGCGGCGCCACCTGGACGCGGCTGCAGGGCCGCGGCTTGCCAACCAAACCGGTAGGGAAAGTGGCCGTGGCGATTTCGCCGTCGAACCCT
Source organism: uncultured Bifidobacteriaceae bacterium (assembly GCA_964372085.1). Classification (GTDB taxonomy): domain Bacteria; phylum Acidobacteriota; class Vicinamibacteria; order Vicinamibacterales; family UBA2999; genus 12-FULL-67-14b. Next base: position 824 of record CAYJPQ010000136.1, read on the forward strand.
CAGCGCATGTTCGCGCTCATCGAAACGGGCGACGGCGTCCCCTGGCGCGGCCAGGAAACGGAGCGCGGGCAGCTGTGGCGCAGCGACAACGGCGGCGACACCTGGCAGGTCGTGAGCTACGACCACAACGCCATGGGCCGCGCGCACTACTACTCGCGGATGGCGGTCGCACCGGACGATCCGGACGAGGCGTACTTCCTCACGGCGTCGTTCTCGAAGTCGATCGACGGCGGCCGGACACTGACGGTTCTGCAGCGCGGCGCCGGCGGACAGGCAATGGCCCCTGGCGGCGACCACCACGACATCTGGATCGACCCGACCAACGCCAACCGCCAGATCGTGGCGCACGACCAGGGCCTGTCGATCACCATCAATCGCGGCCGGACCTGGTATCGCCAGCGCTTGAAGAACGCGCAGATCTACCATGTCACCGTCGACAACGCGATTCCGTACCACGTGCTCGGCAACAAGCAGGACGAACCCACCTACCGCGGCCCGAGCAACAGCCGGCTGCTGGGCGGCTTCGGCGGCGACGCCGGCATTCCGCGCGCGATGTGGAACGCCGTGGGCGGCGGCGAAAGCGGCTGGGCGACCCCCGACCCGAAAGATCCGAACGTGGTGTGGTCCACGGCTTCGGGATCCGGCATGGTCGGCGGCATTGTCGTGCGCTTCGAACAGAGCCGCCGGCAGTTCCGCAACATCGAGGTGTGGCCCGACCAGTCGAACGGTCCGGCCGAGGGGGTCCGTTACCGCTTCGTGTGGGACGCGCCGCTCCAGATCTCGCCCCACGACAACACCACGATCTACGTCGGCAGCCAGCACATCCATCGCACGACCAACGGCGGCCAGAGCTGGGAGGTCATCAGCCCGGATCTGACGCGGAACGACCGCTCCCGCATGGGTTCGTCCGGCGGACTGACACCCGACAACATCGGCGTCGAGTACGCGGGCGTCGTCTACGGCATCGCCGAGTCGCCGCGAGTGAAGGGGCTCATCTGGGCGGGGACCAACGACGGGCTGGTACAGCTCACCCGCGACAACGGCAAGACGTGGACCAACGTCACCAAGAACATCCCAGGCCTGATCGCGTGGGGCTCGGTGCGAAGCCTGGCGCCGTCGCGCTACGACGACGGCACCGCGTTCATCACCGTGGACGGCCACCAGGTGAACAACCGCGATCCGTGGGTGTACCGCACCACCGACTTCGGCGCCACTTGGAAGCTGATCAACACCGGCATCCCGAAGAGCATGCTGAGCTACGCCAAGGTGATCTACGAAGATCCCGTCCGGCGCGGGATGCTGTACCTCGGTACCGAGAACGCCATCTACGTGACGTTCGACAACGGCGACACCTGGCAGCCGCTGCAGAACGACCTGCCGGCGGCGCCCGTCTCGGGCATCGTCGTGCAGGAGCACTTTCACGACCTGGTGATCTCGACCTACGGCCGTGGCTTCTGGATCCTCGACGACATCACGCCGCTGCGGGCGATGACGCCGGAGGTGCTGAGCCAGCCGGCGCATCTCTTCGCGCCGCGGGCGGCCTATCGGTTCCGGGGTATCACGGCGCCGTCGACACCGTATGACGACCCGACGGTCGGCGAAAACCCGCAGTATGGCGCAGCGATCAACTACTACGTGGGCCAGCCAGTGGCCGGCGGTGGTACGGTGACCATCGCCAACGCGCGCGGCCAGGTTGTCAGGACCCTGACCGCGCCCGGCGGCGCGGGACTGAACCGCATCCACTGGGATCTGCGCTACGAGCCGACGAAGGCCTTGAAGTTCCGCACCGATCCGCTCTACGGGCACGAGTTGCCGCGGACCAACGACGACACCCGCCCACCGGCCGGCGGTGCGCCCCAGATCAGCATCCTGGCGCCCCCGGGGCAGTACTCGGTGAAGCTGACGATCGGCGGCCGCGACTACAGCCAGCCTCTCACAGTGCGGAAGGACCCGCACTCGGGCGGCACCGAGGCCGACATCGACGCGCAGACGACGCTGCTGTCGACGCTGGCGACCGGGCTCAACTCGGGCGTCGACGCGGTGAACCAGCTCGAGTTTATGCGCAACCAGATCCAGGAAGTGCTGCGCACGACATCCGAGAGCGAAGTGAAGCAGATGGCCCAGCAGGTCCACGACTCGCTGACCGAGCTGGAAACGAACCTCTACGATCTGCGGATCACGGGCGGCCAGGATGGCGTCCGCTACGCGGCCAAGCTGCTCTCGCGGTTCAGTTTTCTCGCCAACGGCGTGTCGGGCAGCGACTTCAAGCCGACGGACCAGCACCTTGAGGTGGCGAAACTACTGGGCGAGCGGCTCCAGGCGCAGGTCGGGCAGCTCAAGGGCCTCGTCGATACCGACGTTGCGAGACTGAACGATGTGTTGCGCCGGCATTCCGCCGGCAGCATCGTCACGAGAGCGCCGTAGAGGACCCGGACAGACACCGGATCCACCGGTCAGGAGGACACACCATGGGATCACGCCGGACGACCGCGCTCGTCGTTGCCGCCGGGCTCGCGGCGGCGGGCCTTGTGCTTCGGGCACAAACCGCCGCGGAGCCCGCCGGCGAATGGCGTTACATCGGCGGCGACGCCCATCACACTCGCTATTCGGCGCTGGATCAGATCACCGCCGCCAATTTCGAGAAGCTCGAGGTCGCCTGGACCTGGCGGGGTGACAACTTCGGTCCGCAGGTCGATCACATCTTCCGCTCGACGCCCATCTACGTCGACGGCCTGCTCTATACCGTGGCCGGCCAGCGGCGAACGGTGGCCGCGATCGATCCCGGAACGGGCGAGACGCTCTGGGTCTATCGCGAGCCGCACACGACTCGCTTCGACCGCGGCATGCGGAACAACTACGGCAAGGGAGTCGCCTACGGCGAGATCGACGGACGGCGCGTCATCTACTACACGTCGCCCGCGTTCTTCCTGCATGCCCTTGACGCCAAGACCGGCAAGCACATCGAGAACTGGGGCGCGCGCGTGCCCTTGCCGGATTTTCCGGCAAGCGGCGTGGTCGACATGCTGCCGGACCTGGTGCGTGATTGGCAACCATGGGTGACGTCGGGCCTGAAGTACGACCCCGATAAAGGCATTCCGCGGGAACTGGGCAACCTGTCGACCTCATCACCGCCAATCGTTGTCAACGGCGTTGTCGTTGTCGGCAACGTGCACGAGCAGGGCTACTACCAGACGCGGATCCAGAACATTCCCGGCGACATCCTCGCCTACGATGCGAAGAGCGGCACACCCGTGTGGAAGTTCCACGTGATCCCACGGCCCGGCGAGTTCGGCCACGAGACGTGGGAGAACGATGCGTGGCAACGCACCGGCGACGTGTCGTCGTGGGCGCCGATGTCTGCCGATCCGGGGCGCGGGCTTGTTTACATTCCCACGAACCCGCCGACGATCGATTTCTTCGGCGGGTTTCGCCCCGGCGACAACCTGTTCGGCACGAGCATCCTGGCGCTCGACGTCAAGACCGGCAAGCGCGTGTGGCATTTCCAAACCGTCCATCACGACATCTGGAATTTCGACAATCCGACCGCGCCGGTCTTGATGGATGTGGTTATCGACGGACGACGCACGCCGATCATGGTGCAAACCACCAAGCAGGGATTTGCCTACACGTTCAATCGTGAAACCGGCGCGCCAATCTGGCCGATCGTCGAGAGGCCGGTCGCGGCGTCCGATCTGCCCGGCGAGAAGTTGTCGCCGACGCAGCCGTTTCCCACTCGACCGAAGGCGTTCGAGATCCAGGAGCTGAGCGTCGACAACCTGATCGATTTCACGCCGGAGCTGCGACAGGAAGCGATGGCGACGATCAAGAACTACAAGACCGGCCCGCTCTTTACGCCGCCGATCCAGGTGGGCCATCCCTCTGGCTTGCGATCGTTTGTGAGCTGCCCGGCCGGCGCGAGCAACATCAACGGACCGACCGTGGCCGATCCGGAGAGCGGCGTGCTCTTCGTCACCTCACAGCGGCTGTGCCGGGCCGAAAACGTCGTGCCGGGCGAGAAGATGGACGAACCGGACGATCCGAAGACCACGGGGCAAACGCTCTCGCGATGGGTCGTGGCCAACCGCGGCGATCTCCGCGGACCAGAAGGGCTGCCGATCTGGAAGCCGCCGTACAGTCGGATCATCGCCATCGACATGGCCACCGGCGAGTTTCTCTGGGAGACACCCAACGGCGACACGCCGGAGCACATCAGGAATCATCCGCGGCTGAGAGGCCTGAATATTCCCGCGACCGGCCAGACCACCCATGCGGTGATGATGCCGACCAAGACGCTGCTCCTCACTGCACCGGGAGGCGATCCGGTGCTGTACGCGCTCGACAAACGGACCGGGGAACGGGTCGGCACGGTGAGGCTCCCGGCACCGGGCCAGTACGGAATGATGGGCTACCTCCATGGCGGTCGACAATACGTCGTGGTGCAGGTGGCCAGCGGCACACTACCCGGTTCACTCGTCGCGCTGCGGTTGCCGGCAAGCGGGCGATAGAAGCACACGCGGTATGATTTGCGGCCGAAGCCGCTGCCCACGATCCACACCTGGTCGCGCGGGAGCGCCACCCGTGCTGGCGTTCGACGAGCAGGGCAACCTGGCGCGCTCATGACTAATCGCCGAGGAAAGAGCGGTGGGACGCTGCGACCGGGCGGCGGCCAGTAGCCACG
>CAYJPQ010000137.1:0-5394 GCA_964372085.1 uncultured Bifidobacteriaceae bacterium
TGGTGGGGCGCACCAAGACCGTGCCGCTCGACTACGACCTGCTGCACACGGCGCGGGCGATCGGCGTGTCCTTCGGCGACTGAGGTCGTGTCCGTTCCCTGAGATGAGCGAGGCGCTGACTGACCGGGAAATCGGGGCGCTGCTCGACTTCGACCCGGCCCAGGGATGGCGCGCCTTCATCGACCAGTACACGCCGCTGATGCTGGGCAGACTCGAGCGCGCCGGGGTTCGCGACCACGACGAGAAGTTGGAGATCTACACCTTGGTTTGCGAGCGCCTGGCCGCAAACGCGTGTGCGCGGCTTCGGGCGCGGCGCGCCGATGAGGGGGCGCTGGCCGCCTGGCTGGCCGTGGTGGTGAAGCACGCGGTTGTCGATTGGGTTCGATCGCGGGCGGGTCGCCGCCGCATCTTCGCCGCGCTGAAGGCGCTATCCGAGCGCGATCAGCAGGTGTTCGAGCTCTACTACTGGGAGGAACGTCGCGTGAGTGAGATCGCCGGCGTGCTCTCCACGCGCACGGGCGGAGACACGAGCGTGGCCGACGTGATGCAGGCGCTGGGCCGCGTCAACGCGACGCTCACCTCCCGCCACCGGGCCGAGCTGGTCGCCGCGGCGTGTCGCGCGCGGCCGAGCGAGACGCTGGAAGGCGCCGGCGGCGAGCTGCACGTCGACGTGCCCGGCGAGGGCCTCTCGCCCGAGGCGGCCCTCATCGAGCGGGAGCAAGGGGCGAGGCTCGAGGCGGCGCTGGCGCGACTGCCAGCCGAGGATGCGGCCGTCCTGCGCCTGCACGTCGAGCAAGGGCTGTCGCTGGCGCAAGTGCGGCAGGCCCTGCGTCTCCCGTCGCTCGACGCAGCAGGGGTGGCGAGGATCGTGAAGGCAGCGAGGGTGCTGTTAGGGGAGTCCGCATGAGGCACCTTACGGATCAGGAGGTCGGCGATTGGCGTGATGGCAAGCTCGATCACGAGCGCGCCCGTATCGTCGGGCATCTGGCAGCCTGTGACGCGTGCGCCGCGCGGCTCGCGGCCGCGGTGCGTGACGTCGATGTGTCCGTGGCGCCCGTATACATGGGGGACGTGCAGGCGTTTGTGGAGACCGGCCTGCGGGCCGGTCCGCAGCCGCGCCAGCGGCGGCTGACGCCGGTCTGGCTCGGCCTGGCCGCCACGTTGGTGGCCGTGATCGGCGGAGCGCTCCTGCTGGTGAGCCGTCCCCCCATGGCCGATGCCGTGCGCGGCGCGGCGTCGACGCCGGTGGTGCTGAAAGCACCGATCGGCGTCATCAGCGTCGGCGACGTGATGCGGTTCACGTGGACCGGGACGAGCGGGCCTGTCAGGTTATTGGTGATCGATCTGGACGGGAGCTCGGAGCCCTTGGTGGACGAGGAGGTGACCGGAACGGCGTTCGGACTTCCCGCTGGGCCGCGCGCGCGTTTCGTGCCCGGCCGGGCCTATCGCTGGCTGCTTGAATACGCCGACGAGACTGGCGCCGTGCGCTCAACGCCCGCGGCGGGATTTTCGGTTCGCGACGAGCGCCAATAGCACCGCCAGGACGCCCCCGATCGCGGCCAGCAGGCCCACCCCCGCCGATTCCGGCGCCGCACCCAGGAAGATCGGTCGCCGTCCTTCCCCCGAGAGCTGGAAGCTGGCCCAGACGCGCGGGGAGGCCTGCGGTCCGCCGGATCCAATGGCGGCAGCCTGTGCCTGCCGCAGGGCCTCATCGGGCGCCACGCCGCCGGCGAGGCGCGAGTAGAACATGCCCATCAGGCGTCTTGTGTCGCGGTCTCCCACGTCCCACAGGGAGGCCACCACCGCCTTCGCGCCGGCCTGGGTGAATGAGCGGGCGAGGCTCAGCAAGCCCTCTCCGCGGAGCGACCGACCGAGCTGGGTGCGGCACGCGGCGAGTACGACCAGGTCGGCGTCGAATCGCAGCCCCGCGATCTCGGCCGCCTTCAAGGCGCCGTCGTTGGCGCCGTCGGCAGCCAGCCACACGGCGCTGTCGCGTGGCATGCGCTCGTCCACCACGGCGTGGGCGGCGATGTGCACGATGCGATAGCGGTCGAGAGCTGCGGCCTTGAATCCAGTCTCGGTGGCCTCGTCCATGGCCACGCCCCCGCCCGCGCCCTCGGTTCGCAGCAGCCGCACGACATCGCGCACTTCACCTGCCGCTTCGCGAAGAGGTGCGCGGCCTGGTCCGCGATCATCGATGAGCCCTGGCGCAGGGTCGGCGGAGCCGGCAACAGCGAACACGGGCGCGCGGCCGGGCGAGGCGGGGCGGTCCAGCAATGCCAGGAGTGAGCCCGAGCCCACGGTGCTCGTCGTGACGCGCTGCGCCAGGTATCGGTCCTGTGCGCCGGGCACCACGAGGGCGCTAAACGGCAGCCGCTGCAGAATGCCGTCGGGCACGACGATGAGGCGAGTCAACCGGCCGAGTTGGGTCGTCACGGGGCCGAGGATTGCTGCGGTGAGGCGCCGGCCCAGGCGGTTGATGCCCTCGTGGTCGTCGGCGGCGACAAGCGCGAGGAACATGCGGATGTCGCTGTCGAGGAGCCTGGGCGCCGGCAGGCGGAAGCTGGCGAGCGAGTCCCGGGTCAGCAGCCAGCCAAATGCCTCCTGTTCGCCGACGAGGTATTCGACCATGGCCTCGCCAGGTCCCAGGCGGGAGGCGATGGCCGCGCGCGAGAGGGCCGGCGGCGCCGTGCCAACTCCTTCGACCGGGCGCGCGTGGGTCTCGGACATCAAGTCGGCGAGCGCCCGCACTCGAGCCCGCTCGGCCACCTCGAAGGCGGCTTCCGCGAAGCGGTCGGAAGGCGCCTGCGATTGCGCCATCAGCGAGGCGACCAGCCACTCGTGCGCCTCCACGCGGCGGGCCACGTAGGCGGCGCGCAGTTCCTGGGCCGGCACGGTCGCACGGAGTTGCTCTACCAGTTGCGCGGCGCGAAACAGATGTGGCGTGGCGGCCGGCGCGTCGCCTCGCAGCAAGGCGGCGCGGCCGATGCCCACCAGGGCCTTCCACTCGTCTTCCAGGCTTCGGCGCCCGCGTCCGGCGGCGAGCATGCGCTCGAACGAGGCGGTGGCCGCAGCGGCATCGCCAAGCATCAGGTGGACCGTGCCGACCTGCTGCAGCGCCTGGATCCGCTCGTGGTCTGGCGAGGCGTCGAGTCGCCGCTTGGCGTCGGCGAGCCACGCGCGCGCCTCGGTCGTGCGCCCCTGGCGGGCGAGCGCCATCGCCGCGCGCGAGTAGAGCGGCGTGAGCGGGCGCTGCTCGAGGGCCGTGAACGCGTCGATCGCCGCCCGGGCGTCGGCCAGCGCCAGATCGTCGCGCCCCAGCTCGTACCAAACGTGGCAGCGCGCGTCGAGCCCGAGGGGCACGCCGATGGGGGGCCCCATGCGCTGGTATCGCTCGATGACTTCGGTCCAGAGCCGGGCCGACTCGTCAAAGTCTGAGAGGTGCGCGTGAACCTGGGCCAGCGCGAAGAGCGCCGTGACCTCGGCTCGGGGGCCAGCGCGGGCGGCCGCATCGCGGGCCTGCAGGGCGTCGGCGAGGGCCTCGCCAAGGCGGCCTTGCCGATTGACGAAGTTCGACCGGAGTGCCAGCAATCCGGCCTGTAGGGCTGGATCGGCGGCTGCATTGGCAAATCGGAGCCCTTCGTCACATTCGGCCACGGCGGCGCCGAGCCGGTTCAGTCCGTCCGCCAGCCACCGCGCGCGGCTGTCATGCACGCGGGCCTGGGTGGCTGCGTCGTTGGCCAGCCGGGCCAGCCGCAACGCCTCGTCCAGCGCGGATCGGGCGGCGGGGAAGTCGGGCGGGTACGAGCCGAGGCCATGGAGCAGGTTCAGGGCGTCCGCGGCGGTGGCGTGCGCCTGCGCACGGCGGGACAGATTCCAAGCGTGACTGGCCGCTAGGGCGGCGCCGGCTGTGTCGCCAAGCTGCCGTCGTGCGGTGCCGAGACGCCACAGTGCGCGGGCCTGGCCCTGGGTGTCGGCGATCGCCTGGCGGGCCTCCGCCAGGGCGGCCCACAAGTCGGCAGCCTCTCGAGCGCGCCCGGCACGGAGGGCCTCGTCGGCCCGCTGCTCTCGCGCGGGCAGATCCGCGCGCGACTGGGCGCCGGCAGTGAGGGTGACCCCGAAGAGCCCGATAGCGAGCAGGAGGCACAGGGGCATACGAAGATCTCGTGGGGAGGCTACCGGGAGGGGCCTGGAATTTCAAGCGCCGCGCCCGTGTCCGTTCTTCCTCCCAGAAGGAGGGCGATGCCGTGAGGCGCTTCTACTTACTGGCGGCAATAGTGGCGTGCTCGAGTTGCGGCAGCTGTGAGGAAGCCATCGACCAGGTCTTACCGCCAAGCAGTCCCACCACCTACGCGTCCTCGCGCATCGAGGGTCCGGCCGAGGTCCGGGTCGGCGAGGCGGTGCAATACCGTCTGTTCGCCAGGCTGCTGGGCTCCAATCAGGAAACGGAGGTCACCACCTCCGCGAGTTGGTCGACGATTCCACAGGGGCGGCTGAATGTGAGTGCGAGCGGATCAGCCGTGGGTTCCTCCGAGGGGTCGACGATGTTAAGCGGTATCATCTCGGGCATTTCCGCCAGCCTGGGCGTGAACGTAGTCGCCGCATCAGCGACGCCGCCCACCGACACGGTGCCCCCGACGACGCCGGCCGCCGAGACGCGAGTGGAGTGCCCAGTCCAGGTCACGCTCGGCGAAACCCGTTCGTGCATCGCCACCTACCTGTCGAATGGCGTCAGTCAGCGTGTCAACGACGTCGCCCTCTGGTCGTCGTCTGACGCGAGCATCTTGAGCGTGTCGCCGACGGGCCTGATCACGGGCAACACCACCGGCGTTGCCTTCGTCAAGGCCTTACACGAGGCAACCCAGGGCACCGCACGCGTCACCGTTGTGGTTGGGGCCAGCGGCACCTTTGCGGCGGCATTCACCCCGCTCTCGAACACGTGCGGCGCGGGCTTTCGGTCGGGCTCGTACACCATGCTAATCTCTGACATCCGCGGCGACTTGGTCAGCGGAACCGCGCCGACCAGCCAGGTCTATGCGTTCAGTTTTACCCAGGGAAGCGACGGCCGCGTGCGGATCAGTGGGCGGTCGAGCGCCAACGGCTTCGACTACGCGATGGAGTTGACTCAGGACACGCCGGGCGGAACCCGGTGGAGCGGGCGCGAAGACATCAGAGGCGTCACCGGATGCCAGGCGAGCTACCTCGTGCAACTCGACCGAATTCCCTAGCCGTAGTCAGCGTAGCACGTCGAGATACTTCAGCGCGCCGCCGGTGTTGAATAGCACGACTCGATGGTGGGGCTTGATGCGCCCATCGGCCACGAGGCGGCGGATGGCGCCGAGCGCCGCGCCGCCTTCTGGCGCCGCTGACACGCCCTCCTGGCTGCCGATCGCG
>CAYJPQ010000138.1:0-5368 GCA_964372085.1 uncultured Bifidobacteriaceae bacterium
GAGCGCCGCGCCGCCTTCTGGCGCCGCTGACACGCCCTCCTGGCTGCCGATCGCGATCATGTCCTGCACCATCTGCCGATCCGACACCGACAGCGCCGTGCCGCCGCTGTCGCGGATGGCCTTGAGGATGAGGAAGTCGCCAATCGCGCGTGGCACGCGCAGGCCGTCGGCCGCCGTCTGGGCGTTCTCCCACGGCGCGGCCTTCTCGGTGCCTTGCTCGAAGGCGCGGACGATGGGCGCGCAGCCATCGGCCTGAACGGTGACCATCCTGGGCCGCGGCGCGTCCGGATCGAGCCAGCCGATGGCCTCGAGTTCCGCGAAGGCCTTCCACATGCCGACGAGGCCCGTGCCGCCCCCGGTGGGGTAGATAATCCAGTCGGGCAGCGTCCACTGGAACTGCTCCGCCAGCTCGTAGCCCATCGTCTTCTTGCCCTCCACGCGGTACGGCTCTTTGAGCGTGGAGACGTCGTACCAGCCGAGGGGCTTGCCCGTGTCCGCGGCCATCTTGCCGGCATCGGTGATGAGGCCGTCGACGAGCGTCACCGTGGCGCCATACAGCCGGCACTCGTCCACGAAGGGCTGCTTGGCGTCCTTCGGGATGAACACCTGGCAGGCCAGGCCGGCGGCGGCGGAGTAGGCGGCGGCCGCATTGCCGGCGTTGCCGGCCGTGGGCAGCGCGATGGTGGTGGCGCCGAGCGCCCGGGCGCGCGTGATCGCCGTGCTCTGGCCGCGCGCCTTGAACGAGTTGGTGGGGTTGAGCGACTCGTCCTTGATGAAAAGTTGATCCAGGCCCAGCGCTGCGCCGAGGCGTCGAGCATGGAGCAGGGGCGTGAACCCCTCGCCGAGCGTGACCGGCGTGTCGCCGGGCAGCAGCGGCAGCATCTCGCGGTACCGCCACATGGTGGGCTCGCGTCCCGCCAGCGACTCACGCTTCCAGGCCTTCGCCGCGGCGAGGTCGTAACGAGCCAGCAGCGGAAGCCCGCAGGACGGGCACAGGAAGTGGCGCTCACGCGGATCGAACGGCCCGGCGCCGCATCCGCTGCCGCATTCGAGATGCGTGAAGTAGCTCACCTTCCGAGAAGCTCCTGGTCTTTCTTCGCCTGCAGGTCGTCGATGCCCTTGATGTGCGCGTCGGTGAGCTTCTGCACCTCGTCGAGGGCCCGCTTCTCGTCATCCTCGGAGATGGCATGGTCCTTGAGCAGCTTCTTCAGCTTCTCGTTGGCCTCGCGGCGCACCACCCGGACGTGGTTGCGGCCTTCCTCGGCCTGCTTGTGCACGTGCCGCGACAGTTCCTTGCGGCGCTCGTCGGTGAGCGACGGGATGGGGATGCGCAGTACCTTGCCGTCGCTGGACGGGTTGAGGCCGAGGTCCGACAGGCGAATGGCGCGCTCGAGCGCGGGCATCACCGTCGGGTCGAACGGTTGGGCCACAATGAGCGCGGGCTCGGGGATCGAGAGCGTGGCCACCTGGTTGAGCGGCATCTTCGTGCCATAGGCCTCGACGATGACGCCCTCGAGCATGCCCGTGGACGCCCGGCCCGTGCGGACGCCGGCCAGCTCCTTGCGGACAAACTCCACCTGCGCGTCCATGCGTGCCTTGACTTCGGCGTACAGCCCCTTGAGATCGTTGACATCCATCGTGTGGACCCTCGTGTGGAACCCCGTGTGGAACCCTTGTGTGGAACCTTCGTGTGGACCCCCCGTGTGGAACCTACGCCGTCACCATCGTCCCGATTGCTTCGCCCATCACCACCCGGCGGATGTTGCCCGGGGTCTTCAGGTTGAAGACGACGATGGGGAGCTTGTTGTCCATGCAGAGCGAAATGGCGGTGGCGTCCATCACCTTGAGTTGTTCCTGCAGCACCTGCAGGTAGGAGATGCGCTCGTAGCGGGTGGCCTCCGGGTGGTTCACGGGGTCGGCGGAGTAGATACCGTCCACCTTGGTGCCCTTGAGGATGACCTCGGCCTTCATCTCCATGGCGCGCAGCGCCGCGGCGGTGTCGGTGGTGAAGTAGGGGTTGCCCGTCCCGGCGGCGAACACTACCACGCGGCCCTTTTCCAAGTGGCGCACCGAGCGCCGGCGGATGAACGGTTCGGCGACGGCGCGCATCTCGATGGCGGTGAGCACCCGCGTGGCGACGCCGTGGTGCTCGAGCGCGTCCTGCAGCGCCAGGGCATTGATCACCGTGGCCAGCATACCCATGTAGTCGGCGGTGGAGCGGTCCATGCCGTGGGCGCTGGCGGCCAGCCCGCGAAAGATGTTGCCGCCGCCGATGACCACGGCGGTCTGCACGCCAAGGCCCTGGATTTCGGCGATGTCTTCGGCGATGCGGGTGGCGACGGCGGGGTCGATGCCGTAGGGCTGGTCGCCCATCAGGGCCTCGCCCGACAACTTCAGGAGGATGCGCTTGTAGTGGGGGGCGGGGTCAGAAGGCACGAAGCGATTATATCGGCTTAAGGCCAAAGGCTTAAGGCTTAGGTAACCCAAGCCCCAAGCCCCAAGCCACAAGCTAGCCTTCAACCGCTTCGCCCAGCTTGAAGCGGACGAAGCGGCTGATGGTGATGTTCTCGCCGGTCTTGGCGGTGGCCGCGGCCACCATCTGCTTGATGGTGACGTTGGGGTCGCGCACCGACGGCTGGTCCATCAGGCAGACCTGCGCGTAGAAGCTCTCGATCTTGCCCTCGGCAATCTTGTCGATGACGTTGGCCGGCTTGTTCTGGCCGGCGAACTGCGCGCGGTAGATTTCCTTTTCCTTCTCCACCACCTCGGTGGGGATGTCCTCGCGCTTCACGTACACCGGGCTGGCCGCGGCGATGTGCATCGCCACTTCCCTGGCCAGCGTCTGGAAGTCGGGCGTGCGGGCCACGAAGTCGGTCTCGCAGTTCACCTCGGCGAGGACGCCCACCTTGCCGCCCAGGTGGATGTAGTGGCCGATGAGGCCGTCCTTGGCCACGCGGCCGGCGCGCTTGGCGGCCTGGGCCAGGCCCTTCTTGCGGAGGACCTCAATCGCCTTCTCGATGTCGCCGTTGGTCTCGTCGAGGGCGGCCTTGCAATCCATCATACCTGCGCCCGTCTTGTCGCGCAGTTCTTTCACCTGTGCTGCTGTCGCTGCCATTACGTGCTCCTGGTTGGCTTGGGGCCTGGGTCCTGAGGCGGGCCTTTCAAGCCACAAGCCTCAAGCCTCAAGCCAAAAGGCGTTGTACGAAGAATGCGCCGGCCGGGTGTTCGCGGCCGGCGCGAGGGTCGTGCCGCGAGGTCTTACGCCGTCGGCGCGGGGGTTTCCGCGGGGCGCTGGGGGTTGCGAATGTTGGCCGGGCGCACGGTGCGGTCGGCTTGGGCGGCGGCGGCGGCTTCGGCCTGGGCCATCTGCTGCTCGGCCATGGCCGACTCGCGCTCGGCACGGCCCGCGATCACGGCGTCGGCAACGCGTGATACGAACAGCTTCACCGAGCGGAGGGCGTCGTCGTTGGCGGGGATGACGAAGTCCACCTGGTCGGGATCGCAGTTGGTGTCGACGAGGCCAATTACCGGGATCTTCAGCTTGCGGGCCTCGTCCACGGCAATCTGCTCGTTGCGCGTGTCGATGACAAACAGCGCGTCGGGCAGGCGGCCCATGTTGCGGATGCCCTCGAGGTTCTTCTGGAGCTTGCGCTTTTCCTTGTCCGCGCGCGCAATTTCCTTCTTGGGCATGAACTCGTAGCGGCCGTCGGTGGCCATGGCCTCGAGGTCGCGCAGGCGGGCGATGCTTCGCTGGATGGTGGTGAAGTTGGTGAGCAGGCCGCCGAGCCACCGCTCGTTCACGTAGTACATGCCGCAGCGGGCGGCTTCTTCGGCCACCACGTCCTGCGCCTGGCGCTTGGTGCCCACAAAGAGGAGCGTGCGCCCATCCGCCGCCAGCTGGCGTACAAACTCCTCGGCCTGCTTGTAGTACTTCACGGTCTTGCCGAGGTCGAGGATGTAAATGCCACTGCGCTCCCCGAAGATGAACGGCTTCATCTTGGGGTTCCAGCGCTTGGTCTGGTGGCCGAAGTGCACGCCTGCTTCGAGCAGGTCCTTCATTGCGAGCGGGGTCAAGCTTCCTCCATCCATGGGACTAACGCTTACTGAACTGGAACCGCTTACGGGCGCCGGCCATCCCGTACTTCTTGCGCTCTTTGGCGCGGGCGTCGCGGGTGAGCAGGCCGTCCTTCTTGAGCTTCGGGCGCAACTCGAGGTTGAACTCGCAGAGCGCGCGCGCGATGCCGAGGCGGATGGCGCCCGCCTGCCCGTGCACGCCGCCGCCGGCCACGGTGGCCAGCACGTCGAACTGCTCGGCGGTCTCGGTGAGCACGAGCGGCACCTTCACGTGGATGCGGTGGGTCGGGACGCGGAAGTACTCGTCGAACTCGCGGCTGTTGACGGTGATGGTGCCCGTGCCGGGCCTGAGGAACACACGCGCCGTGGATTCCTTGCGGCGCCCCGTGGCGTAGAACTGAGTGGCGGACAAGATTATGCGACCTCGAATGCAGTGGGTTGCTGGGCGGCGTGCGAGTGCTTGTCACCCGCATACACCTTCAACTTGCGATACATGGCGTCGCCGAGCTTCGATTTCGGCAGCATGCCGCGCACGGCGTGCTCCACCAGGCGAATCGGGTTCTCGGCCCGCACCTCTTTGGCGCGATCCTCGCGCAGGCCGCCGGGGTAGCCGCTGTGGCGGTGGTAGACCTTCTGGGTCTCCTTGCTGCCAGTGAGCTTGACCTTGGCCACGTTGAGGATGACCACGTGGTCACCGGTGTCGAGAAACGGGGTGTAAATGGCTTTGTGCTTGCCCTGAAGCAGCTTGGCGGCGTCGGTGGCCACGCGACCGAGGACCTTGCCGTTGGCATCAATCACGTGCCAGCGGGCACCAAGCGTCTTCACGGACGGCAGATAAGTAGGCATCGAGTAGCGTTCCCTTCCGCCTCCACGGGGAGGACGGCAAACCCAAATCATACGCCCATTTTGGCGATTACGCAACGGGAGGCGGGTGCAGCGGGTGCACCAGGTGAATTAGGGTGCAGGGGTGCATTGTGTGCAGGGGTGCACCAGGTGCGGCGGGTGCAGGGGTGCAGGGGGTGCAGGGGTGCAGGGGGTGCGGCGGGTTGGCCAGCCGGGGGTGGATCCCGGGTGCACAGTAGTGCACGCCGTCAAACGCGCCTGCTGCACCCGCAGCACCTGATGCACCCGCTGCACCTGCTGCACCTGCTGCACCCGATGCACCCGCTGCACCTGCTGCACCCGATGCACCTGCTGCACCTGATGCACCCAATGCACCTGATGCACCTGCTGCACCCGATGCACCCGCTGCACTAGAGACCCCCGCCCAGTGATCCGATAAGCCCAACTGGCA
>CAYJPQ010000139.1:0-5260 GCA_964372085.1 uncultured Bifidobacteriaceae bacterium
TGCCTAGGGTGCGTACTGTGCCTGGGTGCCTAAGGTGTCGGTGCCAGGGGTGCCAATGGTGCCAAGGGTGGGGCTACACGGTTGCCGTGACCAGCACCTCTTCTCCCAGCATATCAGTGACTTTCACGGCAACGGTGGTCTTGTCTTTCGGCGCCGGGAACTCGTATCGGCCTTCCACGAAGTCGGTCTTCCGCTCCGGCACGTCGCTCAGCACGACGTTGAACACGCGGCCGTCGTAGGCCGTGTCGATCATCACGGTGTCGACCATGGCGCGCCAGTCGTCGATGCGAGGCTGCAGCACGCCGGCCTGCTGCTTGAGGCGTTCCACCACCGAGGGTGAGATGAAGTCGGCAATGGCCACGGTGATGGTGTCCTTCTTGCGCGTGACCGACACCTTGGCTGTGGCCGGCTGGTGCTGGAAAAAGCCGCCGTACTTCGGGTCGCTCCGCAACTCCACGACTTCGATGCGGTTCACGCCGGCCCTGCCCTTGCGGTGCGTGTTCCACTCGTCGGCAGCACGCCCGGCGGCCAACTCCATGCCCAGGCACACAAACAGGATGTCGCGATCTTCGGTGGGCCGGCCTATCAGCTCCTGCTGCAGCACGGTGAGGTCGGCGGGCGACAGGGGATGGTTGAACGGGACGATCTTCACCAACTGCTTGCCGCGCGTGCCGTCGAAGTAGCGGTCGGAGCGCGTGCGCTGCACGCCCAGAAACTCGCACGCCAGCGCCACGGCCTCGTTGTGCTGAATCTGCAGGTCGTAGTCGTTCACGCGGTACACGTCGATGGCGAGTGGGCCGTGCACCACCGGCTCGGCCACGTCCAGCAGCTTCCCCTGCGCCTTCGGCCCAGCCGCCTCCGCCTGCTCCTCGATAACCCCCTGCAGCCGCTTCATCGTCGTCTGGATGGCGCCCTTGTTGATGTCGCAGCCAATCCAGCGGCGGCCCAGCTTCTGCGCGACGGCGGCGGTGGTGCCGGAGCCGATGAAGCAGTCGAGGACGAGGTCGGCACCCCGTGAAGCTGCCCTGATGACATGATCGAGAAGTTTGGGGGGCTTCTGGGTTGGGTAGTCGGTCCGGTCCGTGGCCATCGGATTGATTACCGGAATCTCCCAGACATCACCGAGTTCTTTGTCGGAGCTCTCTTGGTACAGGTAATTCCCTGACTCATCTTTGAGCCATTCGTTCTTTGCCAGCTCCTTATTCCATCGCCTTACCGGCTGAAGGCGCTTCTCCTTCACGGGAACACGAATCTCCTCCTGCAGCCGAGCCTTCCCCTTGCTGTACCAGTAGATGCTGTTGTGAAAGACGTCGAAGGTCTCTGAATTGGCGCCGTACTTGTTGCTGTAGTACCAAATCAACTCATTCCGAAATGCTTCTGTCCCGAACACTTCGTCCAAGATGCATCTGAGGCGGTGACCTTGGCGTTCGTCGCAATGAAGGAAGAGGCTCCCGGTCTCGGCCAGTAACTCTTTCAACAACAACAACCTTTCGTACATGAACTGCAGGTAGTTGTCGTTGGCCCAGATGTCGGTGTACTGCACCTGCTCGCCGAGCGTGTAGGTTTCGCCGTCCACCTTCATCGAGCCCTTTGGGCCCCGCAGGCCGACCTTGCGGACGTAGTCGGCGCCCGAGTCGAACGGCGGGTCGATGTAGACGAGTTGCACCTTGCCGCGGTAGCCGTTGGCCAGCAGCCAGGCGAGGACGTCCTTGTTGTCGCCGTGGAAGAGAAGATTAGGGGCCGCCGGAGCTGAAGCCCCGGCGCTTCGCGCACCAGAGTCCGCGGCAAACCGTTCGACGAGCTGCGCCGGGAAGGCCTGCACGTGGGCGAGCGGACGCTTGCCCACCCACGTGAGCATGGGCCGACCCTTGGCCGCGGTCACCTTCACCACGGCCGGCTTGGGGGCCGCGGCCGGCGCGCTGGCCTTCGGCGCCCGCGTGGCCTTCGCGGCCTTCGCGCTACTCGCCGGTTTCTTCGCCATCGGGTTCCGCCGGAACGATCGCTGCCAGCGCGTTCACCAGTTCGGGCAGATCGCGGGTCACGACCGTCCACACCGAATCCAGGTTTACATCGTCGTAGTCGTGAACGATCTTGTTGCGAAGCCCCACAATGCCGGCCCAGTTCACCTCAGGGTGCGCCGCACGAAAGGCGTCGGAGACACGGCGGCACGCCTCGCCGATGACCGTGAGCTGATGGAGCACCGCCGACTGCCGCATGTCGTCGACGAGAAAGGCATCTTGGGACACACCCTCGATATAGCGGGCGATGGCGGACGCCGACGCGACGACGTCAGCCACGTGGCCGAGGTCACGCGACATAGATCACCCGCGCGCCATCAAGAATGCTCTTCCGGCGAATCCAGTTCGGGCTCCGTTCCACCCACTTGCGGCTGAGCAGGTCAACCTTGCGGCCGACAATCGCTTCAAGGTCGCCGGTCATCTGGCACAGCATCAGGCCCGGCACAGGAGCATCCGGTTTGAAGGTGTAGAGGAAGTCCACATCGCTGTCGCCCCTGAAGTCGAAGCGGAGCACCGACCCGAATACTTCGAGCGTCTGAATCTTCCACTTGCCGCAGAACTCCGCCAGCTTCGCCCGATCGATGTCGAGGGGCAGCAGCAGCTCCTGGGCTTCGGCGAACTTCAAGACGGACGACATGCTGTTGAGCGGCACCTCGTCGGTGGCCGTGAAGATCATCTCGTACTTCAGCCGATCGGTGTTCAACTGTTCCCACTCACGCACGGCCAACGCCTTCAGGCCCTTCTCGCCATCCACCGGATCGCCACGGCGATTGGCGCCTTTCACCTCCACGATCAGCACCCGGCCCGACCCGGGCGGGTCCGTGGCCCTGGCGGGCTTCTTCCGGATGATGAAGTCGGGCGTGTACCGGTGCCACCGGCCGTCCTCGCCCTTGTACTCCACGTAGAAGTCGGTCTTGGCCGGGTCGGTGAGGCCGCCCGTGAAGTAGATGTCTTCCACCTCCCACAGCTTCACGTTCAGATGCTCGAGCAGGCGGATGAAGAAATCCTTCTCGGGGTTTGAGTCGAAGTCGAGGGGTGAATAGTAGAAGCCCAGCTTGCGCCGGTTCTTCTCTTGCATCTGGCTCCAACTGAGCAGCAACGGCTCGTGCTCCGCCCGGTAGCTGATCTCGGCGGTGTAGATCTTGCGGCCGTGCTCGTCGAGTTCCTCGGTGAACCCTTCAGGCTTCACCAGGGCCAGGGCCACCTCCACGTGCTCTTCGCGAATGTCGTAGTGGCGGGTTTGCATCTCGATCTGCCCGGCCAGGCCGCCCACCTCGTCCAGGGGGATGTCGCCCTCCGGGTAGATCTCGCGAAGGCGCGCGGCCAGGTCCAGCGCGCCCAGCCGGTAGCGCGCGGCCAGGTCGCACGCCACCGTAAACACATCCTCGGTGGTTGGCATCAGATCGATGGTCACCGAGGCGTCCACCTGCTTCAACGCGTGCCTGGCGCCCCGCCGGTCATCCAGCGTCAGCGTGCGCCTCGAGGCCTGCGCGCGCGTCGCGGCGGGCCGGGTCAGCCTGAGGGTTGAAGGGTCCACGGCCTTCGGCACCACGTGCCGCTCGGTGCGCCTCACCAGCAGGGGAGGAACCTTCACCCGGCGCAGCACCAGCCTGGCACGGCGCGACTGCTGGGCGGCGCGATCAAGTGACGCGATCTCCTCGCCGTAGGTATCGCGCAACTGCCGATCGAGCACGCCGAAGTTCTCTTCCGACAAGTAGATTCGGGCCTTGCGGGTGTTGCCGGGCACTTGCCGCAGGCAGCGTGTGGCTGCTTGCAGCACGAAGTTGTTCGACGTCTTCAGCTTGCGGGCCAGGGCGCAGGCAAACAGGCTGGGGCAGTTCCAGCCCTCGGTGCCCTTGTTCACCAATAGGATCACGCGTTCGGGCTGGGCCGGGTCGTTCAGGTGGTTGAAGGCCTCTTCGTCCTTCGCCTTCGTCATCGACTCGTCCGACGTGTTCACCAGCACGAGCGTGGGACTCAGGCCCAGGCGGAGCAGCGTGGTGTCAATCACCGGCCGCATGGCCGCCAGGTCGTCGGTTTGAGGAAAGTAGATCGCGAGCTTGGCCGGGGCGCCGTCGGGCAGCGCGACGTCCCCGTATTCCTTGAAGAAGTCCTCCACCACCTCCGCCAAAAGTCCGCTGGTGTCGTCGCCAAACTGCATGGCGACAATACTGCCGGAGAGATCCTTGAGGATACCTTCGCGAATGCCCTGCGACAGGCCGTACCACACCACCACGTCGAGCAAGGGCTGCTTGTTGAAGTAGGGCGTGCCCGTGGTGTTCACCACCGCCACCACGTTGGTCTGTTGGGCCAGGTAGTCAACGGTCTTGCGCACCTTCTTCAACTCGGTGTCCATCGACTGGCCGTAGGTGTGGTGCGCCTCGTCGGAAAAGACGGCGAGGTGAGGCAGGCTGGCGATGGCCTGGAGGCGACGGTTGGCCACGTCCTGGCGCGCTTCGTCCAGCCTGGCGTCCGAGAACAGGGGCCCGATGTCCGACTTGCGGATGGCCTCCTTCTGGATCCGGATCTTCTCGGTGTTGGTGACGACGACGTTGAAGAGGGAGCCGGGGATGACGGGAATGGAGGGGTCGCCGTCGCGGGTGAAGGTGAACTTCGCCGACGCCGCGAACGGCTTGTGGAAGCGCGGCGGAAGAATGCGGTGATACGGCGCTCCCAGCAGCTCGCGAAGCGATTCGACGATCACCTTCCCGGGCGCAAACACCAGTGCGTTCTGGACAAAGGGGCCCTCGGGGTACTCATCGGCCATCGCGAACTCCGTGGCGATGATGGCGCCAATGAGCACCGTCTTGCCCGCGCCCATCGCCAGGGCCAGGATGTAGCTGGCATACGGCAGCGTGAGCGTCTCTCTCAGCGCTTCAAGCTTGTACCGCTTGACCAGCTCAGCGTCTGTCTTCACTCTCGCCAAGAGATCGTCGACGCCTCCGAGCTCGATGACGATGTCCTTCACGTCAGGATGGGTCAGGCCGAGGGCCTCGAGCAGCTCGGACTTCTTTGGGAACAGCGACGTGTAGAGGGAGGCCACGTGTGGCGTGCTCGACACCACACGGAGGTACCAATAGGTCTCCAGTGCCCGAAGTTGCGGCGTGCGCAGAAACCTGGCCATGCCGTGCTCGTCATCCAACGCCGCGGCGAACTCGAGGATCTCGCTGATGGCAGGGAACGCGTCGCAGGGATAGTGGGCGGCGCGCCAGGCATCCACCTTGGCGGCCAACCGCTCGTGC
>CAYJPQ010000140.1:0-5255 GCA_964372085.1 uncultured Bifidobacteriaceae bacterium
CGCTGCACCCGCTGCACCCGCTGCACCCGCTGCACCCGCTGCACCCGCTGCACCCTCCTCGTCATCGTGCGCCCTCTTCCCCCTGCCGGGTACCAAAGTGCGAATGACGACGTACAGAACGGGAATGAAGACGATGGAGAGGAACGTCGAGGCCACCATGCCGCCGGCCACCGCCGTGCCCACCGAGTTGCGCGCCGCCGCGCCGGCCCCGGTGGCCAGCGCCAGCGGCAGCACGCCCAGGATAAACGCAAACGACGTCATCAGGATGGGCCGAAGCCGGATGCGCGCCGATTCCACGGCGGCGTCGACGATCGATAGGCCCTGCTCGCGCAGCTGCTCGGCGAATTCGACGATCAGGATCGAGTTCTTCGCCGCCAGCCCGATGAGCAGGACGAGCCCCACCTGGCAGAACACGTCGTTCGACAACCCCCGCACCCACTGTGCGCTGAGCGCGCCCAGCACCGCCAGCGGCACGCCCAGCAGGATGATGAACGGCAGCACCCAGCTCTCGTACTGCGCCGCCAGCACCAGGTACACCAGCACCACGCTCAGCCCGAAGATCAGCCCGGCCTGCGCGCCGGCCTTCTGTTCCTCGAGCGACTGCCCGGCCCACGCGAAGTCGAAGCCGGGCGGCAGGTTCTGCCGCGCCAGTTGCTCCATGGCCTGCAGCGCCTGGCCCGAGCTCTGCCCCGGCACCGGGTTGCCGGAGATCTCGGCGGAGCGGAACAGG
The DNA here is from genome assembly GCA_964372085.1 of uncultured Bifidobacteriaceae bacterium. Classification (GTDB taxonomy): domain Bacteria; phylum Acidobacteriota; class Vicinamibacteria; order Vicinamibacterales; family UBA2999; genus 12-FULL-67-14b. The sequence goes on from CAYJPQ010000140.1 coordinate 731, forward strand.
TTGAAGTGGCTGATGACCTGCGGCGCGGTGGTCTCGCGCATCCGCACCACCGCGTCGAGCGGCACCATCTGGTTCGTCGCCGATCGCGCGTAGAGCTGTGTGAGGTCGGACGGTCCCCGCCGGTAGGCCTGGTCGGCCTGGGCATAGACGCGGTAGGCCCGGTTATTGAAGTCGAAGTCGTTGACGTACGCCGACCCCAGGAACACCTGCAGCGCGTCGGTCACCTCGCGCAGGGGCAGCCCCAGGCTGCGGGCCTTGTCGCGGTCGATGTCCACCACCAACTGCGGGTCGTCCGCGCGGAAGCTGCTGAAGAGCCCTGCCACGCGCCCGCTTTGGTTGCCCGCCCCCATCAGGCCGCCCATGGCCGCGGCCAGGCCGTTGATGTCGGCATTGCCCGTCTGGTCGAGCACCTCGAACTGGAAGCCACCGAAGGCAGACAGGCCCTGGATGGCCGGCGGCGGGAAGGCCACCACGATGGCGCCGGGAATGCCGAAGAGCTGTCCACGCAGCCGCCCGAGCACCGCCTGCAGGCTGTGCTCGGGGCCCTGCCGGTCGGCGTAGTCCTTCAGCCGCACGAACATCATCCCGTTGTTGGGCGCGGCGCCGCTGAAGCTGAAGCCCATCACCGAGAAGGCCGCCGCCACGTCGGGGTCCTTGAAGAGGATGGCCTCGGCCTGCCTGGCGATGTTGGTCGTGTACTCCAGCGAGGCCCCCGCCGGCGCCTGCACGAGGTTCATGAAGAAGCCCTCGTCCTCCTCGGGCACGAAGGCCGCCGGCACAATCTGCAGCATCTGCCAGGTGCCCCACAGGCCCACCACGAACACGATGATCATCGCGGTCTTCAGGTGCAGCGTGCGGCGCACCACGGCCACGTAGAGCCGCGTGCCCGCGTCGATGAACCGGTTGAGCGTCGTGAAGAACCGGCCGTGCGTGTGGCTCTCGCGGTCGAGCAGCAGCGCCGACAGCGCCGGGGTGAGCGTGACGGCGTTGAACACCGACAGCACCACGGCGAAGGCGATGGTCAGCGAGAACTGCTGGTAGAGCCGGCCCGTCACGCCGGGAAAGAGCGCCACCGGCACGAACACGGCCACCAGCACGAGGCCGATCACCACCACGGCGCCGAACACCTCGCGCATGGCGTCGATCGAGGCCCGCCGCGCGCTCTTCTTGAACTCGCCCATGTGCCGCTCGATGTTCTCGATCACCACGATCGCATCGTCCACCACCACGCCCGTGGCCAGCACGATGCCGAAGAGCGTGAGGGTGTTGATGGAAAAATCAAACAGCTTGATGAAGGCGAAGGTCCCGACGAGCGACACCGGGATCGTGATGGCCGGGATGACGGTGCTCCGCCAGTTCTGCAGGAACAGGAACATCACGAGGATGACGAGGGCGATGGCCTCGGCCAGCGTCTTCAGCACCTCGGTGATCGACTCGCGCACCACCGAGACGTTGTCGAAGGCCACCTGCCATTCGAGGCCGGGCGGGAAGTTCCGCTCGAGCCGCTCCATCTCGGCGATGACGCCGTCGTACACCTCGAGCGCATTGGCCGAGGGCAGCAACTGCACGCCCACGCCCTGTGCCTCGAGCCCCAGGAACCGCAAGGTCGACGCGTACGTCTCGGCGCCGAGCTCGACTCGGCCGATGTCCTTGACGCGCACCAGCGCGCCGCCGGCGCCCGCCTTCACCACCACGTTCTCGAACTCCGAGGGCTCGGTGAGCCGGCCCATGGCGCGCACGCTCAGCGTGAACTGCTGGTCGGCCGCCGAGGGGGCGTCGCCCAGCGCGCCGGCGGCCACCTGGATGTTCTGCTCGCGCAGCGCCCCGAGCACGTCGCCCGCGGTGAGGTTGAGCCCCGCCAGCCGGGCCGGATCCAGCCACAGCCGCATGGCGAAGCGGCGCTCGCCGAAGATGATGACGTTGCCCACGCCCGGCACGCGCTTGATGGCGTCGCGCACGTACAGGTCGAGGTAGTTGCTGATGAACAGGCTGTCGTACCGGTTGTCGCGCGAGAAGAAGCCCAGGCCGCCCATGAAGCCGGCCGTGTTCTTGGTGACCGTGATGCCGTTGGTGCGCACGTCGGCCGGCATCCGGCCCAGTGCCTGGTTCACCCGGTTCTGCACGTCCACGGCCGCCAGGTCGGGATCGCGCGAGATGTCGAAGGTCACCGTGATCGTGGAGAAGCCGCTGTTGGTGCTGGACGAGGTGATGTAGGTCATCCCCTCGACGCCGTTGATCGCCTGCTCGAGCGGGGTCGTGACGGCGCTCTCCACGGCCTGCGCGTTGGCGCCGGTGTAGAACGCGGCGACCGTCACCGACGGCGGCGCCAGGTCGGGGTACCGCGCGACGGGCAGCGTCGGGATGGCGATGGCGCCCGCCAGGATGATGAGCAGCGAGCACACCGCAGAGAGGATGGGTCTCCGGATGAAGACGTCGGCAACCATGGCTACGACGCCTTCGATGGGGCCGGCGGCGCGCCCACCATCACCGGGGCGCCGTCCCCGATCTTCTGGATGCCCGACACGATGAGCTGGTCACCCGGCTTGAGCCCGGCGAGCAGCACGTAATCGTTCCCCACCATGTTGCCCAGGGTCACCGGGCGCTGCCTGGCCACCGTCATGTCGCCCTGCTTCTCGACGACAAACACGAAGAACTGGCCGCTGATCCGCTGGACGGCGGTCATGGGCACGGTGAGGCCCGGCGCGGTTTGCCACAGCAATTGCACGCGCACGAACTGGTCGGCGCGGAACGCCCCTCGTCCGTCCACCAGCGCGGCCTTGGCCAGCACCGACTGCGTGGTGTCGTCCACCGACGGCGAGATGAAGGTCACCTTGTTGGTGGCCAGCACCTGGCCGCGGTCGTCGACGATGCGCACGGGCACGCCCAACTTGAGCCGGGGCGCCTGCTGCACGGGCACGTTCACGTAGATCTCGAGCACGTCGTTCTCGTCCACCGTCGTGAGCACGGTCGACTTGGTGACGCGGTCGCCAGGGCGGATGGGGATGTCGCCCACGATGCCCGGCGCGGGCGCCGTCACCTTGTAGTAGGCCAGCTCCACCCGCTGCTCGCGAATCTGCTGCTCCACCGCCTGCAGCTGCGCCTCGCTCGTGCGCACGGCGGTCTCGGCCTGCTCGAACTCGCGCTGGCTCATCGCGCCCGCGTCGAAGAGGGTCTTCGACCGCTGCGCCTCCTGCCGTGCGTACGCCACGTCGGCCGCGCGCATGCTCTTCATCGACTCGAGCTGCGCCACGGCGGCCCGCTGGCGTCCCGAATCCACCTCGAACAGCACGTCACCGGTCCGCACGCGCTGGCCCGACCGCACGGCGATGCGGGTGACAAACCCCTCCACCTGGGGCTGGATGGTGGTGGACCGGCGCGACTTGAGGGTGGCTATGAACTCGGTGGCCTGCTCCACCGGCTTCTCGGCCAGCGTCACGGTTTCGACGGGCATCGGCGGCATCGCGCCGCCGGGGCCGCCAGGGCCGCCGGGGCCGCCCCGGCCGCACGCCACCGCCGCCAGGGCAATCAGAACAGGAATTGCAGAACCGGCACGCATGGAGACCATCTCTTGGGAATAAGGGTTGCGGAGCCTTCTAGGATATCCGACCGGGCGAATCCGATACAGTTACTGAGATGCGGGTGTGGCAGAAAGATTTCAGGGCGTACAGCCGGGGCATGTATTCCAACTGGCTGTGGCATCAACCCCTGCACCTGTTGGTCGACGCCGGTGAAGGCCTGCAGTTGGCCCTCGGCAACACCGTGTTTGCACCGTCGCACCTGGCCATCACCCACGGCCACTCCGACCACGTCCTCGGGCTGCCGGGCCTGCTGGCCGCCCGGCGCTTTGGCAAGGGCGACGTCGGCAAGCCCCTCACCATCATCTTTCCCGAGGGCTCCCGAGGCGTGCAGGGTGTGCGCGAGCTGATGGCCGTGAGCTACGCCGGCGTGGTCTTCCCGGTGACCTGGGTGCCTGTCGGGCCGGGCGCCTCCACGCCGCTCGGCAAGGGTAAGACGCTCGAGGCGTTCGCGGTGGTGCACAACCTCGCCGAGCCCGCGCTGGGCTACCGAGTCACCGAGGCGCGGCGCCGCCTCAAGCCCGAATTTGCCGGGCGCCCCCAGGCCGACCTCGAGGCCCTGGCCCGGCAGGGCCAGCGCGACGAGATGATGGAGGCCTACGATCACGTGGTGTTCGTCCACTCGGGCGATGCCATGCCCATCGACCCCGCCCTGGCGGCCGGGGCCGACCTGCTGGTGCATGACGCCACCTTCCTCCGCGAGGCCGACCGCCGCGAGCCCATCCACGCCTCGACGGAAGAGGCGCTGGAGGTGGCCCGCGCCGCCGGGGTGAAGGTGCTGGTGCTGACGCACCTGTCAATCCGCTACGACCGCGCCGAATCCCTGCCCGTGTTGCGGGCGCAGGTGGCGGCCAGCGGGTTTGCGGGGGAATGCGCGCTGCTGGATGAGGGGGAGTTTGTTGGGCTTGGGGCTTGAGGCTTGGGGCTTGGGGCTTAGGGCTTAGGGCTTA
>CAYJPQ010000141.1:0-5219 GCA_964372085.1 uncultured Bifidobacteriaceae bacterium
CCCCGCCGCCTCCGGCCCCGGCGCCTGCGCCGCCTCCGCCGCCCGCGCCCGCGCCGCCGCCGCCCATGCCGCAGGCGCCTCCTCCACCCGAGGTGAACGCGTCGATGTTCTTCGCCGACGCGCTCTTCGGCAAGGACCGCCGCACCCGTCCCATCGAGGACACCGGCCTCGAGTACTCGCAGTGCTCACCCTTGGTCGGCCTGAAAGTGGGCGTCTTCAAGCAATTTGACAACAATTGGGAAATCGCCGGCGCGGTGGGCATTGCCATCAGCCTGGTGAGCGCCGACGACAAGGTGCAGGAGCACGAGGTCTTCGCCGACGTCGAGCTCAACAAGCACTTCGGCAACCGCGTGTTTGCCGGGACCGGACTCTCGATGTGGGACCTGAGCCACAGCGACACGTGGACGCCCGCCTGGATGCTGCACACCGGCATCCCGCTGAACAGCGCCGGCGCCAAGGTGCCGACGTACTTCCTGCTGGAGGCCCGGATGTTCCTCGACCACGCCGACGACATCCGGAGCAACTACCAGTTCTGGGGCGGCGTGCGGATGCGCTTCTAGACAGAAGTGAGAAGTGAGAAGTGAGAAGTGAGAAGTGTTCTCACCTCTCACTTCTTACTTCTCACTTCGTTAGCTCTGCGCCCACATCGCGAAGATCATGAACGCGAACAGGGCGAGGGCGAGCAGTCCCAGTTCCTTCTGGTCGGGGGTCATGGCCATGGCGCCCTAGTCGTGCAGCACGATGCTGAGCAGCGACGGGTGGACCTTGAGGCCGCCGTTGTATTCGATGAACCCAAGCTTGCGGAACTTGTTCATGAAGAAGTTCACGCGCGAGCGCGTGGTGCCCACCATGTCGGCCAGCGTCTCCTGCGACAGCTTCGGCAGCTTGTGCGGTGTCTGGTCGTCCTTGCCGTAGCGGGAGAGCAGCAGCAGCGTGCGCGCCAGGCGCTTCTCGCTCGAGTTGAAGAGCTGGTCGACCAGGTCCTCTTCGATGCGGATGTTGCGGGCCAGCATGTGCGCGATGAAGCGGTCCGAAAACTCCGACTGATCGTGGAGCGTGCGCACCATCTCTTTCTTCGGGATGCGGAGCGCCGTGCAGGGCACTACCGCCGTGGCAGTGGCCATGCGCAGGGGTTGTCCGGCGAGGCAGCCCTCGCCGAAGAAGTCGCCGGGGCCGAGCATGGCCACCACGGCTTCCTTGCCCGTGGCCGACAGGACGGTGAGCTTCGCGCCGCCTTCCTGCAGGTAGTAGACGCTCGTGGCCGTGGCGCCCTGGGCGAACACCACCGACCCGCGCGCGAACTTGATGACGCGCCGCGACACGCCGGCCACCTTGAGGAACTGCTTGAGGTCGAATGGTTCAGCCAAGGTCGGGGCGGTGGGCACAGTGGGCATAGTCGAAGCCATCTGGGCCGATGATGCCACACTCTTGCGCCGCGAACCGGGCAATCGCTGAAGGGGCCTAACTTGTCGAGCCATGGATGTCCAACCATGCCAGAAGGCGGCTGATGCGCCCGGTGGCCAGTGCCAGGCAGGTGTCGGCGGCCCCGTAATACAGGTTGATCCCGTCACCGTCGGCGTCGAGCGTGTAGCCGCACGGGAAGGCCACATACCCCACGTCGCCTTCGCGCTCGTAGGGGGCCTCGGGCCCGAAAATCCACTCGTCGCCGCGCAGCAGGCACTGTTGGGCGGTCTCAAGGTCGAACAGCGCCACGCCCAGGCGATACAGGCACCCGGCGCCGGTGCGGCGCACGCCGTGATAGAGCATCAGCCACCCGCGCGGCGTCTCGATGAGCGGCGGCGACAGGCCCACGCGGTTGGCGTCCCACCACGAGCCGCGGCGCGCGGGCAGCACCAGCTTGTGGCCGCCCCAGTTGCGCAGGTCGGGCGAAAACGACATCCACACGTGCGCGCCCGTGTCGGCAATCGGGCGGTGCAGCAGCGCGAAGCTGCCGTCGATGCGGCGCGGCAGCAGCGCGGCGTCCTTGTCGTCGGGCTGCATCACCAGGCCGCAGCGCTCGAACTGGCGGAAGTCGGTGGTGAGCGCCAGCGCCACGCCGGGGCCGCCGCGGCTGAATGCCGTGTACGCCACCACGTACTTGCCGAGTTCCTCCACATAGGTGATGCGCGGGTCCTCGATGCCCCACAACTCTTCCGGGTGGTTCTCCGGGTCGGGCCATAGCGTGGGCTTCTTGTCGATCACCCAGCCGTCCACGCCGTTGGCCGATCGCGCGGCGCACAGGTGCGAGTGGCCCGTGCGGTCTTCCACGCGGCACAGCAGCAGGGTGGTGCCGTCCTGAAGGCGCGTGGCGCCCGCATTGAACACGGTGTGGACCGGATACGGCCAGTCGGCCGCGGTCAGGATGGGGTTGCTCGGGTGGCGCACGAAGAGCTCTTCGTAGTGCTGTCGGGTCGTCATGGAATGGCCTGCTCGGCCGGCACGGGCGCGGGGTGGACGATGAGGCGATCGTGCGCGCGCACGTCGTGCAGCGCGAGCAGGAACGAGAGGGTGGCCTCGGCGCCCTGGTTGCGGTTGACGCGGTCGGCGTGCAGGCCGTCGCGGCAGCCGCCCGTGGCGGCGTCGTAGAGCCACTGATGCAGGTGGTTCTGCCCCAGGAACCAGTGGAAGGCCCGAAGCGCGTGCTCCGCCCACGCCGGGTCGTCGGTCGCGCGGTGGGCCTCGAGGCACGCGGCCACGGCGCCGCACGCTTCCACGGGCTGCTGGTCGAAGGCCGCCGGCGACCCGCCGCGCGAATAGAAGCCGTTGGAGCCGATGGCCGCGAAGTCGCCCTCGGGGGTGCGTTGCACCGACACCAGCCACGCAAGCGATCGCAGCGCCGCCGCGGTCATGTCGGCCCGGCCCATGCGCGACCCCGAGACGAGCAGCGCCTGGGGCAGCCGCGCATTGCAGTAGGTCAGCGAGTCCTCGAACCAGGGCCAGTCGTCGCGGCTCGACCGCTGCAACAGGCCGAACAGGCGCTCGGCCACCTCGCTGCGCCGTGCCTCCACGGTGCTGTCACCCTGGAAGGCCCGCAGGTACTCGTCGATGCCCAGCAGGCCGTAGGCCCACGCTCGGGGGCTGGTGAAGGTCGAGAGGGCCGGCAGCGCCGCGTGGAACAGGTCGCCGGCCAGGCTGTGGCGGCCTGGGTCGCTGGCGCGCCCCACCACCGTGCCGAGCGCCCACAGCGAGCGCCCGTGGCTGTCCTCGGACCCGTGCGGCTCGGACCACTGCCGGCCGTAGGAGAGGAAGTTCCGGAACCGGCCTGACGGCCGGTCGAAGGCGTAGGCCACGAAGGCCAGGTAGCGCGACACCAGTCGTCGCACCAGCGCCGGGTCGGCCGTCCCGGCCTCCTCGAGCGCAGTCATCAGCAGCAGCGCCCGCGCGTTGTCGTCCACGCAGTAGCCGTCGCTGTACCTCGGCAGGCTGAACACGGCGTGCTGCAGCAGCCCCGTGTCGTCGGTCATCGCCTCCATGTGGCGCAGGTCCACGTCGGGCAGCCCGGCCGGACGGCTGGCCAGGGTCTGCGCATGGAACGACGCGCGGCGCCGGCGCCCCGCGTTGGCGCGGGCACGAGCGAAGCTCTCCACGTACTTGCGTGCGACGGCGGGCCACGTCATCCCCCGGCCGTGCGCGGCCGCGCGGGCGCACATGGCCGTGCACGTCGCCTCGTCGCTCATCAGGCCGATCACTTCGGTGGCGATGGCGCCCGAGTCGCGCCAGGGCACCAGCACGCCCCGGCCGTCGGCCAGCAGCTCGCGCGCGTAGATGTAGGGCGTGGAGATCACGGCCTTGCCGGCCCCCACCGCGTAGGCCAGCGTGCCCGAGGTGATCTGCTCGGGCTGCAGGTACGGCGTGATGTAGATGTCGGCCGCCGACAGGAACTCGGTGAGCTCGTCCTGGCTCACGAAGCGGTTGTGGAAGATCATGGCGCCGGCCACGCCGAGCTGCTGGGCCCGGGCCTCGAGCATCAGGCGATAGGCCTCGCCCTCGCGCGCCACGATGTGCGGGTGGGTGGCGCCCAGGACGATGTAGACCGTGTCGGGATGGGCCGCGAGGATGGCGGGCAGCGCGTCGATGACGTACTCGATGCCCTTGTCGGGCGACAGCAGCCCGAAGGTGAGAATCACGGCCTTGCCCTCGACGCCGAGGCGGTCCTTGCTCCGGCCGCCCGACGGCACCTGCGGGATGCCGTGCGGAATCAGGTCGATCTGCCGCTCCGAGATGCCGTGCACGCGCTTCAGCAGCTCCGCGCCGGAGGTGCTCATCACCACCAGCCGCTCCGAGAGCCGCGCCAGCTCGTCGATCACCATCCGCTGCGCCGCGTCGGGCTGCGACAGGATGGTGTGCAGCGTGGTGACGATGGGCATCCGCAGGTCGCGCAGCAGCGCCAGCACGTGCGAGCCGGCCTTGCCGCCGAAGATGCCGTACTCGTGCTGCACGCAGAGCACGTCCACCTGGTTCACGTTGAGGAAGTCGGCCGCGCGATGGTAGGCGGCCAGGTCGCCCTCGTTGATCTCGAACCGCACGCGCGGCGGGTAGGCATGACGCCGCCCGGCGTCGTTCATGGCCAGCACGAAGCCGTCGGCCCTGGGCATGGCCTCGCCCAGCGCGTCGGCCAGGTGCGTGGTGAAGGTGGCGATGCCGCAGTGGCGGGGCAGGTGGTTGCCGAGCAGGGCAAAGCGCGCGATCGGTGCGGGATTCCTTGACGCCAAGTAGCTCTGATCGTACGGGGGCGCCGCCTCCCGGGACTGTTCACTCTTGAACAGCATTCCCGCGGGTTACCTCCACTGGGAATTCGGGGTGCACCGGTTAAGATGTCAGCCGACACGATGGATTCCCGCAGCCCCCAGAACTTCGCCCTGGTGTTGAGCGGCGGGGGGGCGCGCGCCCCCCCACACGTGGGGGGGGGGGGGCGGGGGGGGCCCCCGGGGGCGGGGGGGGGGGGGGGGGGCGGCGTCGTGCTGCCGCAGGCGGCTACGAGGAGGACGAGGGCGGCCAGCGCGGCCGGACCGCCGGAGCGGCGTCGAAGGGGGTTCATCGCGTGGCATTCTGCCATGCCGCCCCGGACGCCCCGCCCGTGGCCCCGGGTTCCCCCGCCGGCCGAGGCGCCGCCCACTACCCCCGGCCTCCGACGCGTGACGCCTGGGATCCGCGGTCAGGTGTGCGTTTCTTAACCGTCTGGGGGCTCGCGGTTGAATCTCGGCCGCCTATGGTTCGAA
>CAYJPQ010000142.1:0-5175 GCA_964372085.1 uncultured Bifidobacteriaceae bacterium
ACGAGCACCACGGCAAAAATCGCGGCGGCGGGGGCCAGGGTCCACGGGAAGCGCGACAGCGCTCCCACGTTGGCCGCCTCAATCAGCATCGTCCCCCACGTGGCCACTTCGTCTGGAAAGCCCAGGCCGACAAACGACAGCGTGGCCTCGGCCAGGATAAAGGCCGGCAGCAGCAGCGTGGCCTGCACCACCAGGTAGCCGGCACACGCGGGAATGAGGTGGCGCGTGAGCACGCGGCCGGAGCCGGCGCCGAGCGACCGCGCGGCCTGCACGTATTCCTTGTCGCGCTCGCCGGCCACGATGGCGCGGACGCCGCGCGCCACGAACGGCCATCCCACGGCGACGAAGATCACGGCCATCAGCAGAAACACGATGGAGGCGGGCAGCACGAGGGGCAAGACGGCGCGCAAGACGAGGACGACGTAGATGACGGGCAACACCAGGATGAAATCCGCGAGCCGCATCACCGACTCGTCTACCCACCCGCCGAAGTAGCCCGCCCACGCTCCGGCCAGTGCGCCAATCAGCACGGCGCCGAGCGTGGCCACCAGCGCGAGGCCCATCGAGGTGCGCGCGCCGTGAAAGAGGCGCGAGAGCACGTCGCGGCCGAAGTTGTCGGCGCCCAGCAGGAACACGGGCGTGTCGGAACCCGCGGCGGCAAGCCACGGCAGCGGCACCGTGCGCGAGGTGTCGGGCTCGTAGCGCTGCTCGAGGCGGTCGGCCAGCACCAGGGGATGGGCGCCTGGCGCGCCGGGGCCGGTGAGCACGGGACGCATGGGCGGCGCGTGCAGAAACTCCCGGAAGGTGCGGCCGTCTTCGTAGGGCGCCAGCCAGGGCGCGACCAGCGCCACGGCCACGAAGGCCAGCATCACGCGCGCGGCGCGGCGCGTCACGAGCGCGTCCCCTCGGTGCGCACGCGCGGATCGGCGTAGGCCAGCGCCACGTCGGCCAGCAGAGTGCCGGCGGCCAGGAACACGGCGCCCGCTGCGGCGCAGCCGGCCACCAGGTAGAGATCGCGGGCTTTGAGCGCGTCGAACATCAGCCGGCCCAGGCCCGGCCACGAGGTGACCACTTCCACCACGAACGAGCCGCTGAAGAGGCTCCCCACCATCACGCCGTACAGGCCGAGCACGGGCCGCAGGGCCACGGGCCAGGCGTGGCGGAGCGTGGCGGTGGCCTCGGTGACGCCGCGGGCGCGGCTGGCGGCCACGAAGGGCTCGCGCAGGGCGCTGCGGAGGGCCTGCGATTGCAGGCGCTCGAGCGTGGCGGCCATGGGCAGCGCCAGCGCCAGCGCGGGCACGGGCATGTGGCCCAGGACGTCGGCCACCCACCGGGCCCAGGAGAGGTCTACCGCGCCCACCGACGACATGCCGCCCACCGGCGCCCATCCGGTGCGCGCCGCCAAAAGCACCAGCACCAGCGAGCCCACGAGCGGCGGCACCGAGAGGGCCACCACCGAGAGCACGCGCACCGCCGAGGGACCCGGGCCGCGGCCACTGCCCGTGTAGATGCCGAGGGGCACGCCCAGCAGCGTGGCCAGCAGCAGCGCCACACTGGCGAGCGCGGCGGTGTTGAGCGCGCGCTCCCCCACCAGTTGGCTGACGGGGCGGGAATAAAGCAGCGAGCGGCCGAAGTCGAGGCGCGCCACGCCGCCCAACCACGAGAGGTACTGCGCGGCCAGGGGTCGGTCGAGGCCCAGCTCGGCGCGCATCCGCGCGCGCGTGGCCGCGTCGAGCGTGAGGGCCTGTTCGGTGGTGATGTCACCGGGCGCCAGGCGCGTGAGCACCAGCGCCGCGGACGACACGACGAACACCAGGAGCAGCGCAACCGCGAGACGCCGCAACAGGTACTGTGTCATCCACCCTGGCCTGGGCTCGTCGAAGGCTTCACCCACATCGAATCGGCGTTCCACAACAACTGCGGACGCAGAATCGACGGCGTGATGCCGCCGACGCGTGTGGTGACGCCCATGTAGAGGCGCGGTGCCACGAAGTAGAGCACGGGAAGGTTCTCGGCAAACACGCCCTGCACCTCGTTGAACAGGCGCTTGCGCTCCGCGGGATCCACCGCCGAGGCCAGTTGCACCATCAACTGGTCGATGCGCGCCTCCCACTCGGTGCCGGGCCTGGCCTGGCCGGGGTTCCACATGTGCGAGCCGCCCGAGCTCAGCCAGAAGTCTTTGTTCATCGACGGGTCGAGGTCGCTGGCCGAGAAGAAGATGAAGATGGCGTCGAACTGCCCCTTCAGCATCTGCTGGATGGCGGCGCCCTGCTCCAGCGTCTCCACGTCCACGGCGATGCCCACCTTGCGGAGGTCGTCGCGCAGCACCGCGGCCGAGCGCTCCAGCGACGTGCTGCCGCGAATCGTGAGGATGGTGAAGCGCGCCTCGGCGCCCTTGTCGTCTTCCAGCCACTCGTCCGCGTCGCGGTTTTGCAGGCCCAGGCCGGCCAGCAGCGCCCTGGCCGTGTCGAGCGACGGGGGGTAGCGCTTCACGTTGGGCGAGAACCACCGCGCGTTGCCGCTGGTCACCGGGCCCCAGATGGGAACGGCCGCGCCCAGGTACACCGTGTTGGCGAAGGCCTCGCGGTCTACCGCGTGCGAGATGGCTTGGCGGAACTCCTTGCGCGCCATCCACGCACCGCGCGGATCTGCGCCCCACTTGGCCGGGCGCAGGTTGAAGATCAGCGCATCAGGGTCGGTGGTGACGCCGAGCTCGATCAACTGCAGCTTGCCCGAGGCGGCCAGGGGCCGCAGCGTGGCGATGTCTTCGGGGCGCGTGGGCTGCTGCATGGTGTCGATGCCGCCGGCCTGCAGCCGCACGAGCTCGGCGTTCTGATCCGGGATGATCTCCAGCACCAGGCTGTCGATGTAGGGCAGCGGCTGGCCCGCCGCGTCTTTCTTCCAGTAGTGCGAGTTGCGCTCCAGCACCAGGCGTTGCCCCGGCTCGTAGCGCGCCAGTTGGAACGGGCCGATCGACACCAGGTCCGCGGGTGGTGTGGCCGCGTTCCAGGCCTGGGCAAACGTGCCGGCATCGAGCGCCGCCTGCAGCTTGTGCTTCGGCGCCAGGTACAGGTTGTCGAGCAGGCGGATGCCCGGGCCGAAGGGCGCGGGATAGGTAATCACCACCGTGCGCGCGTCGGGCGCCGTGGCCGCCAGGGGCTTGCCGTCAACCGTCAGCGCGGCAGCCAGCGCCGATGCGGTCTTGGGGTCGTAGATCGCTTGCAGGCTGAAGAGCACGTCGGCCGACGTGAACGGCGTGCCGTCGCTCCACGTGACCCCTTCGCGCAGCGTGAGCGTGAAGGTGCGGTGGTCGGGCGACTCGTCCCACTTCTCTGCCAGCGAGGGCTCCACCTCTTGCGTGGCGCGGTTGATGCGCACCAGCTTGCCCTGCGTGAGGATGAAGTAGAGGTCTGTGGGGAACGCGTTCACCGCCAGCCGGTTGAACGACCGCGGCTCGCTGCGCAGCGACGAGGTGAGGGTGCCGCCCCGGACGGGTGTCTCGTCGGAATCGGAGAGGCGGGACCCGTCGGAGAGGCGGGACTTTAGTCCCGCCTGACCAGCATCATCCTGACCGCCTTCTGGCTGCAAATCCCGCCACAAAAGCCACCCTGTGAGGGCGATGGCCCCCACCAGCAAGACGCTCAGCAATGCCCGCGGTTGTCGGTTCACATCTTGTCCAGTCGGCCAATTTGTTGGCCGGTATTTGCCCTGCACGCAACCGGCATTTCATTCGAACTGTGTGCAGCTACTCCCTGATGTTGGCAAGCCGACCATCCGGGAGGCAACCTCTTGGCCCACGCCTTCCCCTCCGCGGCCCGCCGGCTGGCTGGCATCGTAGACCAACAAACCCTGCCTCTGCAATCACTTAGCTGGCATCTCCGCCGGGCCCCACCCAACGTGGCACCACCTGTGCCATTGCAGGGCGCGAGGAGCATTGTCATGGACGTTCAAACCTTGACCTACACCCACCACGGATTTCAGCCTCAGCTTGGCCGCAGCGTCAGCATCGAGCAGGCCGCGCAGATCCTCGGCGTGTCGCGCCGGACGGTCTACTACCGCATCCGCGACGGCCGGCTCCGCACCATCCGCACCCTGGGCGGCTCGCAGCGCGTGCTGATGGACTCGGTGGAAGAACTGCGCGCGACGACGCACTGATAACTGGAACTGATAACTGGAACTGGAACTGTCAACTTCAACTGTGCACTGAGAACCGTGCACTGAGAACTTTCGAACGCTCACCACCGAGGCGACAGATATGGAGAACATGATGCCAAACACCCGACCCACCCGTGGTGGACTGTCGTGGTCCATCTGGCAGGTCTCCCCCTTGTTCTATGTGCCCTTCCTCTGGCTGCTGCTCGTGGCCGTGCCGGCCGACGCGGGCCAGCGGCGGGCGCGGCTGTCGACCGACCTCGAGGCGCACCTGGCGTCGGGCAGCGCGGCGGCGGTGGACGTGATTGTGTCGGGCACGCCCGACCGCATAGAGCGGCTGGCGCGCCGGCACGGCCTCAGCGCCAAGAAGCTGCTGGCGTCGGGCGCGGTGTTCTCTGTCTCCCCCACCTCTCTCCAGGCGTTGTCGGACGATGGGGAGGTGGGCGCGCTTTCGGGCGATGCCGTGGTTCGCAGTCATATGGCGATGGCCACCACCGTGACGGGGGCTGAGGCCGCGTGGGCGGGGCAGGTGGAGGCCTTGGGCGCGGTCACCGGCCGGGGCATTGGCGTGGCCATCATCGACAGCGGCATTGCCGACCATCCCTCGCTGCGGGGCCGTGTGGTGGCCAACGTGGACTTCACGCGCCGTGGCGGCGCGGGGGTGGATCGCTACGGACACGGCACGCACATCGCCGGCATCGTCGGGGCGCGTGGGTTCCGGACGGATGTGGAGGGCGCCTCGTCGGGGATGGCGCCGGGCGCGCACCTGTTGAACCTCAAGGTGCTGGGGAGTGACGGCAGCGGGCAGGCGAGCGACGTGATTGAGGCCATCGACTGGGCCATCCAGAACCGCCGGGCGTTTGGCATCCGGGTGTTGAACCTGTCGCTGGGCGCGGCGCCCACGCAGAGCTACAGAGACGACCCCATTTGCCAGGCGGTGGAGCGGGCGTGGAAGGCGGGGCTGGTGGTGGTGGCGTCGGCGGGCAACTTCGGGCAGACGCCGGAGGGCAAGCTGGTGTTTGG
>CAYJPQ010000143.1:0-5050 GCA_964372085.1 uncultured Bifidobacteriaceae bacterium
CATCGTCTGGGGCGACAACATCGTCTGGGGTGACAACATCGTCTGGGGCGACAACCTCGTCCAGCAGAAGGACGCCACCAATGCGCTGTTCGACGATGACAACATCGTGTGGGGCAACCTCCACGACGACAACATCGTCTGGGGCAACAACGACGACAACATCGTGTGGGGTTTCGACGACAACATCGTCTGGGGCGACGCCGCGGCGCTGAGCCTCGCGAAGGGAGGCCGGTAATGGAGAAGATGCCTTACCAGCCCGACCTGGACCGCGCCACCACGGCCACGTCGAGCGACTGGCGGCAACGGCTGCCAGTGCTGACCGGCACCGTCGTGACGCTGCGCGAGCTGCAACTCGAGGACGCGGCGCCGTTGCTGGCACTGCTGTCCACCGAAGAGGTGTCGCGCTTCATCTCGCCGCCGCCCACCACGGTGGAGGGCTTCGAGCGCTTCATCGCGTGGACCCACCGGCAGCGCGACGCCGGCCAGTATGCCTGCTTCGCCGTGGTTCCCCAGGGGATGACCACTGCCGTGGGCATCTTCCAGGTGCGCCAGCTCGAGCCGGGCTTCGCCACCGCGGAATGGGGCTTCGCCATCGGATCGGCGTTCTGGGGCACTGGCATCTATGCCGAGGGTGCGCGGCTGGTGCTCGGCTTCACCTTTGACACGCTGGCGGTTCGTCGTCTCGAGGCCCGCGCGGCCGTGGCCAACGGCCGCGGCAACGGCGCGCTCCGCAAGATCGGGGCGGTGCAGGAAGGCGTGCTCCGCCGCTCGTTCCTGAAGAACGGCCAGCACCTCGACCAGGTGCTGTGGTCGATGCTCGCCGAAGACTGGCAGCCGAAGACCGCGGTGATTCAGGAAGTGGTTCACTAGGCCGCGCCGCTCGCCCTCAACGCACACGAACGGCCCGGGCATCCGCAAGGAGCCCGGGCCTTTTTTATGAACGTCTCGGATTTCGACTTCGACCTCCCCGCCGACCTGATTGCGCAGCATCCGCCCGCCACACGCGGCGCGTCACGACTTCTGGTGCTCGACCGGGCCACCCGGCAGGTGTCGCACCGCCAGTTCGCAGAGCTGCCGTCGCTCGTGCGCGCGGGTGACGTGCTGGTGGTGAACGACACGAAGGTGTTCCCGGCCCGCCTGATCGGACGGCGCCAGCCCGGCGGCGGGGCGGCCGAATGCTTCCTGGTGCGTCCTGGCGAGGCTCCAGACGAGTGGATTGCCCTGGTGCACCCCGGTCAGCGGCTGCGCGAGGGGTCGCGCATGGTGTTCGAGGGTCCGGCCGGGACTGAAGTCCCGGCCCCCCACCACCGGCCGGCCACGCTCCATGCCGAGGTGGTCGGGCGGCACTTCCACGGTCGCCGCACCGTGAGGCTGTGGACCGACGATGGGTCGCCGGTCGGTGACGCCATCGATCGCATCGGCCACACGCCGCTGCCGCCCTACATCAAGCGTCCCGACGAGGCCGGCGATCGCGATCGCTACCAGACGGTGTTCGCCCGCGAGCGGGGATCGATTGCCGCGCCCACCGCGGGCCTGCACTTCACGCCTGCCTTGCTCGACGAGCTGGCGGCCCGCGGCGTGGAGCTGGAGGCGGTGACGCTGCACGTGGGCTACGGCACCTTCCAGCCGATTCGCGTCGACACCGTGGAGGCGCACGAGATGGAGGGCGAGCACTACGAGGTACGGCCCGAGGCCGCCGCCGCCCTCACGCGCGCGCGCCGCGAGGGGCGGCGCATCATCGCGGTGGGCACCACATCCACACGCACGCTCGAATCCCTCGCCATCAGCCCCGAAGGCGACGTGCAACCCGGGCACGGTTCGACGACGCTCTTCATCCGGCCAGGCCATGCGTTCCAGCTGGTCGGCGGGCTCATCACCAACTTCCACCTGCCGCGGTCGTCGCTGCTGATGCTGGCGTGCGCCTTCGGCGGGCGAGAGGCCGTGTTGGCGGCCTATCGCGAGGCGGTGGCCGAGCGGTATCGGTTCTATAGTTACGGGGACGCGATGGTGATCTTCTGATGAAATTTCCATACGAAGAGTTCGACCTGTCGGGCGTGCATACCTACCCGCTGGGGTCGCGCGCCAGTAAGGTGGGGGTGGCGCAGTTTGCCAGGCCGCACGAGAAGGGCGATGGCCTGGCGGAGTGGGTGGCGAAGCTGCCGGCGCTGCTCGGCGCGGCCGACTTCCGCGCGGTGGTCGACGCCGTGCTGGCGGCGCGGCGCGCCGACCGCGGACTCGTGTGGGGCATCGGGGCGCACGTGCTGAAGACGGGCCTGTCGCCGATCCTCGTGGACCTGATGGAGCGCGGGTTCGTGTCGGCCCTGGCCACCAACGGCGCGGGGATTATTCACGACTTCGAGATCGCCGTGGCCGGCGCCACTTCCGAAGACGTGGATGCCGCGCTCGGCCTCGGCAAGTTCGGGATGGCCGAGGAGACGGGCGCCGAGTTGAACGGCGCCATCGTGGCGGGCGTGGCCGAAGGCCTGGGCCTGGGCCAGTCGGTGGGGCGCCTGCTGCACGAGCGCAACCCGCCCCATGGCCACGTGAGCATCGCGGCGGCCGCGTGGCGGCTGGGCATTCCCCTCACGGTGCACGTGGCGATGGGCACCGACATCATCCACATGCATCCGCGGGCGTCGGGCGCCGCCATCGGCGAGGCGAGCCTGCGCGACTTCCGCTACCTGGTGTCGTCGGTGACGCGGCTCGAGGGCGGCGTGTACCTGAACTGCGGGTCGGCGGTGGTGCTGCCGGAGGTGTTTCTCAAGGCGGTGGCCATTGCCCGCAACGACGGCCGGTCGCTCCAGGGCCTGACCACGGTGAACATCGACTTCCTCCGCCAGTACCGCGCGCAAACCAACGTGGTGTCGCGGCCCACGGCGGGCATCGGGAAGGGATATGCCCTCACGGGCCACCACGAGATACTCATCCCGCTGCTGGCCGCCGCCCTTATCGAAGGGCAACCCTAAGGGGTTGCCCCTACCCCTTTCAATTAGTACTATTGGAGGTTCGTGCCGGAGTAGCTCAGCCGGTTAGAGCACGCGTCTCATAAGCGCGGGGTCGGCGGTTCGAGTCCGCCCTCCGGCACCATGCACTTGAACCTGACCGCTCGCATCCGGCGCTACGCCTCGCAGCACGCGCTGTGGACTCCGGCCACGCGCGTGGTGGCGGCCGTTTCAGGCGGCTCCGATTCGGTGGCTCTCTTCTTCCTGCTCCGCGAGCTGGCCGCCGCCGGCGACATCCAGTTGGCGGGCCTGGCCCACCTGCATCACCACATTCGCGGCGCCGCGGCCGACGGCGACGCGAGGTTCTGCGAGCAGCTGGCGGCGCGCACGGGCGTGCGGGCGCTGGTTGGGCATGCCGACGTGCCGGCCCTGGCGCGGGAAGCCGGGCAGTCGATCGAGGTGGCCGGCCGCGACGCGCGGCAGCGGTGCTACCAGGAGGCGCGTGTGGCGCTGGACGCCGCGTGCGTGGCGCTGGCCCACACCCGCGACGACCAGGCCGAGACGGTGCTGCTGCGCCTGGTGCGCGGCGCCGGCCCGGCGGGCCTGTCGGGCATCGCGCCCCGGCGTGGCCCCCTGGTGCGTCCCGTGCTGGCGCTCACGCGGGAGGAGCTGCGCGGCTACCTGGCCTCGATCGGCGAGGCCTGGTGCGAAGACGCCACCAACGCCGATCGTGAAAATCCGCGCAACCGGATGCGGCACGACGTGCTGCCAGCGTTGCGCGCGGCGTTCAACCCGCAAGTGGACGCGGCGTTGGCCCGCACCGCCGACATCCTGCGCGCCGACACCGACCTGCTCGATGGGCTGGCCAGGGACGCCGCGGGGACCCTGGTGACCCTCGCGGGCGAGGGCGTGAGGGTGGATGCGCCCGGGCTGGCGGCCCTGCCCCCGGCCCTGGCCCGCCGGGTGGCGCTCGGCGCCCTTGAAACGGTCAACCCATTCCGCGCGTATGGCTTAGAAGAGGCCGATTCGCTGTGCCGGCTGGCCGCCTCGTCCGGCTCTTTTTCCGTGCCGGGCGTGCGGATGGAACGTTCTGGCGCCCAGGTTGTCTTAAGTAAGAGGGGGGCAGGCGACTCCAAAGGCAACCCCGAAGGGTTGCCTTCACCGGAATTCGTGCTTCAGGTGCCCGGCGAAGTGTCGGGGCCCGGGTGGGTGATGACGGCCGAAGGGCCGCTGCCGCGGTCCGAGAGCCCGGCGCCGAGCGCCCAAAGCCGGGTCGTAGTTGACGCGGACCGCGTGGGCGCGACAATGCGCGTGCGAACGCGGCGGCCGGGCGATCGGTTGAAGCCCCTTGGCGCGCCGGGCCGCAAGAAGGTGCAGGACCTGTTCGTCGACCGGAAAGTACCGCGCGACGAGCGCGACGCGGTGCCCATTGTGACCGACGCAAGGGGCGAAATCGTGTGGGTGGCGGGGCACGCGCTAGCCGAGCCGTTCGGCCTGAATCCCCTCACCACGACCGTGGTAGTCTTGTCGCTGAGGCGCGTCTAGCGCCTGGAGGCCGTTTTGAATTCGACTGTGAAGAGCCTCGTGTTCTGGGTGGCGATGGTCCTCGTCGTGCTGGTCGTGTGGAGTTTTTCCACCCGCTTCCAGCGCAGCGAAACGGCCGTCAGCTTCAGCGAGTTCCTGGCGTGGGTCGACTCGGGGCAGGTGGCGCGCGTCACCATCACCGGCAACGAGCTGTCGGGCATCACCCAGGCCAAGGAAAACTTCCGCACCTACGCCCCGCTGCAGTACGAGGGCCTGGCCAACCGGCTGATCGACAAGAAGGTCATCGTCAACGCGAAGGAGCCCACCGCGTCGCCCTGGGCGACGCTGCTGCTGTCGTGGGCGCCCATCCTGCTCATCATCGGGTTCTGGATCTTCTTCATGCGGCAGGTGCAGAGCGGGGGCAACAAGGCCCTGTCGTTCGGCAAGAGCAAGGCGAAGCTCTCCTCGTCCGCGCAGAAGAAGGTGACGTTCCGCGACGTAGCCGGCGCCGAAGAGGCCAAGGCCGAGCTGCAGGAGATCATCGAGTTCCTCAAGGAGCCCCAGAAGTTCCAGAAGCTGGGCGG
>CAYJPQ010000144.1:0-5044 GCA_964372085.1 uncultured Bifidobacteriaceae bacterium
GGTCTTCCGCTTCCAGCCCTCCTTCTTCTCGGGCTCGGCGTCGGGGTCTTCGTCGCTCGCCACGAACACCAGCCGCGTGCTGTCGGGCGACCACGAGTAGTCGGAGACGCCGCCCTGCACGTCGGTCAGCTTCATAGCCTCGCCGCCCGATCGCGGCAGCAACCACACCTGCGCGCCGCGCTTCTTCTCGTCCTCGGTGCCGCGCGAGGCCACGAACGACAGGTACTTGCCGTCCGGGCTCCAGCGGGGAGACGACTCGCCGTCGGGCGACGAGGTCAGCTGCAACTGCTCGCTGCCGTCCCACCGGGCCATCCACACGTTGCTGTCGCGCTTGTCCTTCTCTTCATCGATAGTGGTCACCGTGTAGGCCACCCACTGGCCATCGGGTGATCGCTGGGGATCGGCCACGGCCTTGATGCGGGAATGGTCGGCCAGCGTCAACGGGCGGCGGGCCGGTTGGGCCTGGGCCAGTGAGGCCGCAAGGCCGAGGGCGACGACGACGGCAAGGACGAATCGCTTCAACATGGGGACACTGTAACACTCGTTCATGAGCAAGCCGGGCTAGGGCGCCTTCACGACGGCGGCGGCCGTGATCGCAAGGCCGCCGTCGGTGGTGAGCGTCACCTCGATCGTCTCGCCTGCCTTCAGCGCCCGCTTCAGGTCTCCCAACAGCACGTGCGGCCCGCCGGCCTTGAGCTCGAGCGATCCGAACGACGCGACGGTGAGGTCCTTCACGACCTTGTCCCCCTCACGCAACTCCACCGTCGCCGACACCTCCGACGTGCCCGACACCACGTAGACGTCGTACATCGTCTGGTTCTCGATGGTGGCGTAGAGAGCCGTGCTGGTGGCGCCGGCGGCCGGAAGCGGCACCCAGGCGTCGGACATGGTGACGGCCGGCTGGGCCAGGAACACCGCGACTGCGGCCACTCTGAAGATCTGCGTCATCTGCGTCATCTGCGGCTATTGCTTGGGGAGCGCCTGGGGCATGTCGGCGACGACGTAGACCATGGCCGAGATGGCGGCGGCCGCGCGCGACACTTCCTCGGGCGCGATGCGATCCACCGTGTCGGCCGGCGTGTGGTGAATGGTGAAGTACTTCGTGGAGTCGCCCTGGTAGGCCATCATCGGCACCTTGCCGAGCGCCGAGATGGGGCCGATGTCGGCGCCGCCGCCGCCCTCGCCAATCTCCTGCATGCCGAGCGGGGCGAGCAGCGTGCCGATGTCGGCGATGATCTGTCGCGCAGCCGGCGGTCCGGTAAAGCCCAGGCGTGACGGCGTGAACACGCCCGAGTCGCTTTCCAGCGAGAAGACGTGGTTGGCGGCGTCCTTCGCGTGGAGGTCGCGGTAGCCGTTGCCGCCGCGCAGGCCGTTCTCCTCGTTGGTGAACAGCACCACGCGCACGGTGCGCCGGGGCGTGATGCCCAGCTTCTTCATCAGCCGCGCCGCCTCCCACGTCACGATGCACCCCACCCCATCGTCGGAGGCGCCGCCGGCCGGGTCCCACGAGTCGAAGTGGCAGCCCACGAGCACGATCTCCTCGGGTTTCTCGCGGCCGCGGATCTCGCCGACGACGTTGAACGACTCGACGTCGGGCTCGAAGTGGGCTTCCATCTTCAGGCGCAGGCGCACGCGGAGGCCGCGGTTCACCAGCCGCTGGATCTTCGACGCGTCCTCGGTCGGGATGGCGGCGGCGGGAATCTTCGCCACCGTGTCGTCGCCGTAGTTCATGCCGCCTGTGTGCGGCGTGCGGAGCCCGGCGGGTCCCACCGAGCGCACGAGCGCGGCCACGGCGCCGTGCCGCGAGGCGGCGCGGGCGCCGCCCGAGCGGTAGGCCACCGTCTCGCCGTAGCTGGTGTAGGGCACGTTGAAGAGGACGATCCTGCCCTTGGCCTCGGCGGAACGCCGGGCGAGCTCGTCGAGGTTGCCCACCACCATCACGTCGGCCTCGATGCCGGCGGGCGGCGTGGCGATGCTTCCGCCCAGGCCCAGCATGGGCACCACGTGGTGCGGCGGGTCGAGAATCTCGAGGCTTTCGGAGCCGCGCACCCACTTGGGCACCATCACGCGCTCGGTACGGACGTTCTCGAGGCCGTCCACCTTCATGGTAGCGACGGCCCAGGCGATGGCGCGATTGAGGTTGTCGGAGCCGCTGATGCGCTGGCCGTAGGTGTCGGTGAGCTCGGCGGTGCGGTCCCAGGCAAACTGGTCGGCCTGCGCGGCCTGCATCAGGCGGGTGGCGGTGTCGCGATAGGGATCGAGCCAGGCGGGCCGGCCTTGCGCGATGGGCAGGGCGGGCGCAGCCGACAGGGAGACGGTGACGAGAAGAAGGAGGGCAGCTCGGTGCATAGCCGCCAATTATATGGCCCACAGGCCGGGACTGAAGTCCCGGCCGCTAGAATCCGGCCGTGTATACCACCTTGAACGAGCGGCCCATCTCGGCCAGTTCGTCCTTCAGGTAATTCAAGTGGTTGCGGAAGGTCTCGTCGGTGGCGTTGTCGAGCCGCGCCGTGAAGGTGTGCAGCACGCGCCCCTGGGTGACGGAGTACGACCCGAACAGCTTCAGGGTGGTGTAGCCCCCGGTGGGCGTCTCCTCGCCGAAGACGCGGTCCTGCGCGGCGGCCACGGTAACGGCGCCGCCCGCCTGGAACGCGTTCTTCTGGTACCGGAGCCCGAACAGCCCGCGCTGGGGAGGAATGCGCGGCAGCGGATCGCCAGAGTCCGACTGCTTGCCGCGCACCATGTCGAAGGTGAACTCGGCAATCACGGTCTCCGTGATCTTCAGGTCGCCGTGCATCTCCACGCCCGTCAGCACCGCGTCGCGCGCCACGTACTCCACGAAGGGCAGGTCGTCGCCATGGCCATGGCCGCCGTCGCCCTCCTCGTGGTCCACGTTGAAGCGGTCGTTGAACTCGTCCTCGCGCTCCTCGAACTCTTCTTCGCCGATCGGGTTGCGGAAGATGAAGTCGTTGATGTCGTTGCGGAAGAACGACACCTCGGCCTCGAAGCGGTCACCGCGCGCGCGCAGTGCCAGGTCGAGCCCCAGGGCCTTTTCGGCGCCCAGGTTGGGGTTGCCGATCTCGAAGGCGTAGTTGCCGATGTGCGGGCCAAAGAAGTAGAGCTCTTCGAGCGACGGCGCCCGCGACGCGCGCGCCACGCTGGCCGCAATCACGAAGTTGTCGTTGGCCGCGGCCGGCCGAATCAGCAGGCCGGTGGACGCCGACCACTCGGTGAAGTCGCGCGCCGGCAGGCCGCCCTCGGGTGTGTAGCTCGTGCCGTCCACACGGCCGCCGAACTGCAGCGTGGCGTGCGGCCAGGCCACTTCTTCGTAGAAGAACGCCGCCGCGCCGGTCTGATCGACCGGGGGCGACAACGCCTCCTCGCCCTCGGCCTCGAACGCGCGGTTCAGGAACCAGCCGCCGACGCTGCCCACCAGGGCGCCCACCTTCTTGTGCGAGAGCAGCAGCTCGCCCTCGACGGTGTTGTTGCGGAAGATGGTGCCCACCTCGTCACCCTCGAACTCGGTGTGCTGGTAGTCGCGCACGCCGAACGTGGCGCGATACGACTGCAGCCACCCACCCATCTCCCTGGCGCCGGCGCGGGCCGAGACGGAATGGCGCGTCGGCGCCAGGCGGATGATGCCTTCCTCGACGATGGGGATGCCGTATTCCATGTCGTCGTAGCCGTAGCTGGCGCCCACGTAGGAGTGCTCCCCCGTCCACGAACCGCCAACCTGCCCCAGCACCATTCGCGACTGCGAGTTGTCCACCGTGCCCTCGGGCGTGTCGTAGTCGCCAGAGCGGTTGGCGGCGCCGCCGAAGTGGAAGGCAAATTTACCGTTGCCCACGTGCAGGTCGCCCGCGCCGCCTCCCGCGCCGCCGTTGCTGCCGAAGTCGAGCGTGAAGTCGCCCGACGCCCCCTGCTGACGCTCGGCGGGAATCTGGTCGGTGATCACGTTGACGAGGCCGCCGATGGCGCTGGCGCCGTGCAGCAGCGTGGCGGGGCCGCGCACCACTTCGATGCGCTTGGCGGCGGCGGGGTTCACGGGCACGCCGTGATCGCCCGACTGGCTCGACAGGTCGCCCATGCGCTGACCGTCCTCGAGCACCGACACGCGGTCGCCATCCAGCCCGCGGATGACCGGTCGTGACGAGGCCGCGCCGAACGCGCGGACGGCGATGCCCGGCGATTCGGCCAGCGTGCCGCCGATGGTGGCCTCGAGCTGCTGGGTGAGTTCCTGGCCGGCCAGCACCGTGGTGGCCTGGTAGCTCTCAAACTGCGGCCGGGCGTTGGGGCTGACCGACAGCACCTCCTCGTAGTGCAGGTCGAAGTCCACTGCCATGTTGAGCGTCACCGGGGTTGTGCCCACGGTCACCTCGGCACGCCTCGTGGTGTAGCCCTCCGCGCGGACGCCGACGTGGTAGCTTCCCGGCGGCACGTTCTCGAAGCGGTAGCTGCCATCCTCCGCGGCCCGTGTCTCGCGCCGCAACTCGTCAATCACCACCAGCGCGCCCGACAGGGGCTCCTGGTTCTCGCCCTGCGTCACCTTGCCGCTCACCGTCGCGCCGGTCTGGGCTGCGGCCACGGTCCCAAAGGCAAGGCAGAAGGCAAGCGGCAGAAGGCCGAAGGCGAAACCGACAGTTCGGGCAGCGCGGGACATATGGAAGCTAGAGTAACGGGTCTGGGGCCGGAAGGGCGACGACCTTTCAGTGAATGGTCGTTTTCGGCCCATGAGTGGACGCCGGGCGCGCGGCGTAAGATGTCGAACGGTGTTCTCCACCTACTTCCGCCTTGGCGTTGAGCACATCCTCCCGCTCGGTGCCGACCACGTGCTGTTTGTCGTGGGTCTGTTCCTGTCGGCGCCGTCGCTGGGCCCCTTGGCGTGGCAGGTGAGCGCGTTCACCGCCGCCCATGCCCTCACCCTGGCGCTGGCCACGTCCGGCGTCATCGAGGCGCCGGCCCAGGTCGTGGAACCCCTGATCGCCCTCTCGATTGCCGCCATCGCCATCGAGAACGTGGTGGAGCCCAGGTTCCACTGGCGACG
>CAYJPQ010000145.1:0-4700 GCA_964372085.1 uncultured Bifidobacteriaceae bacterium
GCGCGAGGAGCCGGCGCCGCCACCGCCGAACGACGACTGGCGCTACAGATACTAGGGCTGACCAGAACGTTTCCGAGTGACCCCGTGCTATCCTCCGGCCATGGGTCCTGTCGATGCGCTCTATGAGAACGGTTTCCTTCGGCCGGTGTCGCCGCTACCCCTCCGTGCGGGCGAGCGCGTGGCCGTCATCGTCGTTCGACGGCCCGACGCGGCTCGCTGGAATCTTGCCCGGCTCGCGGCCCACGGCGACGACGACCTCGCCTTAGCGGAGGCAGGGCTTGACGAGTGGGCGGCCGCCCTTGACCGCGAGGACTTGGGTTGACACGTGGCGAAATCTGGTGGGCCGACCTCGGGCCGTACCGGACGCAGGAGCAGACCGGTCGCCGCCCTGTCATCGTGTGGCAGAGCGACACCCTGACGCGATTGCTCCAATCTGTTCTGGTTGTACCCCTGACCACGAATCTCGATCGGGCGAAGTTGGCGGGCACTGCCCTCATCGCCGCGTCCGACGGTGGCCTGTCCGCCGATTCCGTGGCGCTCGCATTTCAGATGCGCGCGGTTCCCAAGAAGTGTCTCAATAGTCTGATCCGCGCACTGACGACCGAAGAACTGGCAGAACTTGAGTTGGCCACCGACGAAGCGGTTGGTCGCGTCGAACCGGTGACCGAACCGGAGTAGTTGAAGCGCAGCCCATCCGCGAGCGACGCCGAGGCGATGCTCAGGACGTGCAGGCCGGGGTGGGACTTCGTGGGACTGGCGTGGGACTCGACGGCTCGGTCTGCGCTTGTCGCGCGGGCTCGCCGTCGTTTGCTGTCGGCGACCACGGTCGAGACGTCGTGCCCAATGAGCGACCGGCCCAGTGGGCGAGGCAGCGACTCATCGAGCAGGATGCGCACGAGAAGCCAGCAAGTCCCCCGCGATTTCCAGGGCGGCCACCGCCTGTTCCCGCGTTACAGACGGAAAGTGGTCGAGAGAACGCTCAAGCGGGTCGCCAGCGGCCAGGTAATCGACGAGGTTCTTAATGGGGACGCGCGTTCCCGCAAAGACGGGGGTTCCGCCCAGCACGTCGGGGTCACACCGGACGACGAGTTCCAAGGTTGGGGTGGTCATCGCGCACCTTCTGTCGCCATGCTACCTCCAATCGAGGAACGGTGCATAACCACGCGCTGGAGCCGGCGGCGGCGAGCGGCGGCTGGTGAAGGCCGAGGCAGTGCCGCCGCGGCTCAGCGCGCCCGTTGCCAGACAACAGGTGGCAGGACGATGTAGAGTGACGACGTGCCGGAGCTGTCGCGGTTCTTCGGAATCATCATCCGAATGTTCATGGAAGTCGATGCACCACACCATCGGCCACACTTCCATGCTGTGTATCAGAATTCCAAGGCGGTATTCGCGCTCGATCCCATCGAGTGTATCGGTGGCGCCCTCCCCCGGGCTCAACAACGCCTCGTTGAAGCCTGGGCCGAGATCCATCGAGAGGAGTTAGTGCAAGACTGGGCGCTCTTGCAATCTGGCAAGCCACCGCTCAAGATTGAGCCATTGCGGTGAGGGACAACACCATGGGGCACGCCATCCATCGCGTCGAGGGTTTCGAGATCGTCGCTCCGTATACGCTGACGCTGAGATTCGACGACGGTAGCCGACAGCGGATCGATTTCCGACCCGTTCTGGAAGGCGAGGTGTTCGGAGCGCTCCAGGACCTGACGCTGTTCAACGCCGTGGAGCTTGACCCGGCGTTCGGGACGATTCAGTGGCCCAACGGCGCTGACTTCGATCCTGAGACGCTGCACAACTGGCCAAAGTACCGCGACGACCTGATTGCCATGGCTCGGCGGTGGGCCAAGGCCTCGGAACCAACTCATCGAGCTGGCTAACCTCGCGCTGGAGCCGACAGCGCGAGCGGGTGTATCGTGAGGGGCGCGCTGCGGCTCAGCGCGATCGTTGGGCCGACGGGTTCCGAGACCGAACCTGCAAGAGAGGCCGAAATGGCTATCCGCATCGTACAACTGGGATCACCCCGCGAGAAGGCCTCGGTGTGTAACACTGAGCGGCAAGTCCCAGGCGCGCGGTGAGCGCGCCTCCCACGAGCGGCGTCAGCCGCGAGTCCGACGAGGGCGCGGGAGCCCTTCGACGTCGATCCCCACCATGCCGAGGACGGCTGGGCGCCGTACCTGTCGACCGGCGACGCGTACCGGCTCGACGAGGTTCGAGACGCGCTACGGCCCGGTGACCTCCGGCGTGCATCGCGATTGGCCAGCCGGGTCTGCCGGCTCATGCCAGTGACGGCGTCAGACAAGCGGAATTCACCTCACCAGCGACACGGCCAACTGGTCGGCGACCAGTCGGTTTCCAGCCTCGTTGAAGTGAACGTCGCCACTGCCGAGGGCGCTGGTGTCGGCGTCGAGACGGGACCACGCGTCCCACGTGAACGCCGAACTCGGCTGGTTGAACACATCCGGGTCGGGAATCCTGAAGACAACATAGCGGAGATAGCGGTAGATCGAGCGAGTGAACCGGAGCCGATCCCTCAGCCGGCCGCGGGGGGTGGCGCTGTTGGCGGCGATGACGGAATCGAGGGCCGCGCGGGCGTTGGTCAGGTTGCGCCGGTTGACCGGAGGCTCACCGTCCATCCACACGCTGGCTTCGTCACGGACATCGCTGATGTCGAGTCCGACGACGACCGTGTGTCGCGGCTTGAGTGCGGCCTCTGCCAGGGCCTGCTTGTATCGATACAGGTACGCCGTTGGCGACTGTCCGGGGATCGCCGCGTTGGCGACCGTCAGCGGCGAGGCCGACGCGAACATGCCGACGTAGGTCTCGCGCCACGGCCCATTGACGCCATAGGTGAACGAATCACCCAGGAACACGACATCGGCCGGCCGCGCCTGCTCCCCTCCCTCCTCGTCGACACGAAACCCGTACTGATCGGTGCGCACCGGATAGACCGCCGCGCCCCAGAAGTCGCGGCCGCGGAAGCTTCGTTTCATCTCATACCAGCCGGCTTCGCCCCTCTGATACGGGCGCTCATCGGCCGTAACCCATTCCACCTCCGCGTCTGGGGACGGAAGCACGCGACCGCTGACGAGGAAATCGACCAGGACGAACAGGGCGAGCCCGATGACCAGGCCCGCGCCCGCTGCCAGAATCCGCAGGGCAGCCCTCAGTCCGAAAACTCCTTCGCCAGCTCCACCCACTCCCCCTGCGGCGCCAGGCGCTCGTAGGCGCGCCAGTGCGGACGGGCGTCAAGCGAGCGGCCCATCTTCTCCAACGTCACCGCCAGATAGAAGTGCGCGTCGGCGTAGCCGTTGTTGAGCGAGAGCGCGGCGCGATAGGCCGCCTCGGCATCGCCGTACTGGGCGTGGTCGTGGTGGATGTTGCCCAGGTTGAAGTGGGCCTCGAAATAGGTGGGGTCCAGCAGGATGGCCCGCTCGTACAGCGCCTGCGCCTCGGCCAGCTCGTCACGCGAGTAGCGGATGTTGGCGAGGTTGATGATGGCCGCCACGAGGTCGGGGTCGTCATCGAGCGCGCGGCGATAGGCCTTGGCCGCCTCCTCCATCCGCTCCGGCGTCCCATCGTCCAACAACGAGCCCATCAGGAAGTACTGCTCGGCGGTCGATAGATCACGATCCAAGGTGCCTAAGGTGCCTAGGGTGCCTACGGTGCCGGGGTGGGTGCCAAGGGTGCCAGGGGTGCCAGGGGTGCCTAGGGGGCTGGGGCGCGGCTTCAGTTCGATGATGCGCGCCGGCCGGGCGTCGAGGCGGAAGTCGAACGCCAGTTGGCCGGTGCGCGAGGCCTGCATGTCGCGGAGCAACGCCCGGAAGGCGGTGCCCTGCTGCAGATCCCCGGCCACCTGCCGCAGCACGGTGAGGTCGGCGAAGCCGAAGAAGGTGTCGGCGTTGTTCTTGAACGCCGGCTTGATGAAGCCCCACTTCTCCAGGTAGCGCAAGTGGTCGGGCCGGAGCGCGGGATACATCGCGAGGATGTCGCGCTGGCCATAATGCTGCGTGCGCCGCTCGGCCACCGCCGGCTGGCCGGCCAGCCGGCAGAACTCGTCCTCGCTCAGCACGCGGATGCGGCCCGGGGTCTCGGCGTTGATCTGCGCCACGCGGCGCAGCTTCTGGCTCTGGGTGCTGGTGTCGTCGAGGAGCACCGACAGGTCGGGCGCGCCGTCGGGATAGCTGGCCGCGCCCACCACGAGGAGCGTCGTGCGCACCGTCACGTCGTCATCGGAGGCGCCGCCCAGGTCGTCCACGAGCGCGCGGGCTTCCTTGCGCCCAAACGACCAGAGCTTGCCGGTGAAGACAACCGTCTCACCGTGAAGCGGCTGGGCGCGTGGCGGATCGAATGGCAGCTCAGGCATCGATCGGGTTAACGATATAACACAAACAGGTTCGACGGGTTCGACGGGTTCTACAGGTTCGTCGCGAACGAGGCGACCGTGTCGAAGCGCTTGGTGGGGTCGGCCTCGAGTGCGCGGAGGATGGCGTCGCTGGCCGGCGCCGGCACCTCTGGGTTGATCGCCGAGGGCGCCTCGGGCCTGGCCTGCAGCATCTTGCCCATCAGCTCGGGCAGCGACGGCGCGATGAAGGGAAGCTGCCCGGTCACAATTTGGTAAGCCAGTACCCCAATCGTGAACACGTCGGCGCGCACGCTGGGGCCGCTGCCCATCAGCACCTCGGGCGCCACGTAGGGCAACTCGTGCT
>CAYJPQ010000146.1:0-1283 GCA_964372085.1 uncultured Bifidobacteriaceae bacterium
GGTTGCCGACAAACGCGTTGTAATTCACGTTGTTGAACAGGTTCTGGATGTTCACAAAGAAGTCCAGCCGGTACCTCGCATTGGTGCCTTCCATCACCATGATCTGGGGGCCGTCACCGCCGCCGCCGGGGCCGCGCTGGGCCAGGGCGTTGCTGGCCCCGCCGCCGCCGGGAGGCGGCATCATCGGCATGCCTCCGGGACCGCCGGGGCCGCCGGGCCTCGCGCCGCCCAAGCCGAACGACTTGTTCAGCCGCAGGTTGGCGGTCCACTGCGAGGCGCCGCGAGCGCTGTTGCGTTCCACGCCCGCCGGCCGGTCGTTGAATACCGTGTCGCCGTTGTCGTCGCGCCCCGTCGTGACGGTGTACGGCAGCGCCGACGAGCCCTGCACGCTCAGGCCCGCGCGAACGCCGTTACCGATCGGCGTGTTGAGGTTGAGGAACAGCCGGTGCCGCACGTCCTGCGCCGAGGGGCCCCAATCGAGGTTGGGGTTGTTGCTGTCGGAGGGCAGCGCCGTGGCGCTGTCGGCGTAGTTGCGCTGGCCGCCCAGCTGATACATCACCATGGCGAACATGCGGCGCGCGGGCTGGCGCATGTTCACCGACACGGTGAGGCGGTCGGCGGCGCGCTTGCCCGAGGACTGGATCTCGCTGATGTTGCCCGCCGTGACGTCGGGACGCACGCCGTCGATGGGTGCGTTGACGTTGATCGACCGAAGCGAGCCCGAGCCGCGCGTCCACATGTAGTCGGTGCGGAAGCTCATCCAGCTGGTCAGGGGCCGCTCGAGGCCGATCGACGCCTGCTGAATGAGCGGCTGATCGAGCGAAGCCGCGCGGATGATGCTGGCCGGCAGCCGCGTGCCGCCGCCCTCCACCACCGGGAAGCCGGGGTTCTGCACGACGACGTCCACCTGGTGCTCACCATCCACCCGAATGGTCTGCTCGTAGAGGTTCGACTCGTACCAGTCGTAGAAGATACCGTAGCCGCCGCGCACCGTGGTCGTCTTGTTGGCGTTCCACGTGAACGCGGCCCGCGGGGCGAGGTTCCACCTGGCGCTCACCTGCGTCTGGATCTCGTGGCGCAGGCCGAGGCTCATCTGCAGCGTCTTGGTGGGGCGGAAGTCGTCTTGTAGGAACCAGCCCGCCTTCACCTGCGAATAGGCCACGAGCGGGTCGCCCACGCGCACGGTGTAGGTGGCCGGCATCGAGGCGTTGTAGGCGTCGAGGCTGGTGAAGGTATACGTGCCGTTGCCGTTGGAGCGCTGCGTGCTGTCCCACCAGCCCGAC
>CAYJPQ010000146.1:1383-4631 GCA_964372085.1 uncultured Bifidobacteriaceae bacterium
CCGGTGTGGCGCAGGCGCAGCGTGTCGGTGTTCATGTCGGTGGCATACGCGCGCTCGGGCAGGTCGAAGTCGCCCACGCCCAGGTTGCTGCGCTCGTTCTGCCGCCGCGAGTACTCCGCGCGAATCTGCGATCCCGACCCGATGGACTGCTCCACCCGGGCGCTGAAGTTCATCGCGTCGGTCGGCGACACCGCCAACCCGTTCACGCCGCCGCCCGGGGCCTGGGCGACGATGGTGCGCGAGTCGTACGAGGAGTTGCCGTCGACCGAGAGCGAGAAGCCCGACTTGTTCTTCGCCAGCGGGCCCGAGAAGCTCACCATGTAGCGCTTCATCTGCTCGGGGCCCTTCTCCTCGGCGAACGCGTTGGTGGCGTTCAGCGACTCGTCGCGGAAGCCGAAGTTGGTCATGCCCCGCCACCCGCCCATGCCGGGCCGCGTGATCACCTCCACGCGGATCATCCCGGCCTCGTGGTACTCGGCGGCGAACGAGTTGGTCTGGAACCGGACCTGCTGAATCTGGTCCTTGGGCGGCAGGCGGCCGCCGCGGAACCCGTCGATGAAGATCTGCGCGCCGGGGCCGGCCATGCGCGCCAGCTCATCGGCCATCTCGTCGGGATCGTCTGGCAGCGAATCGACTTCCTCCTGCGTGAGCGTGGTGGTGAACCCGTTGTCGCGCCGGTCGGCGGCCGACTGGTCTTGCACCAACACCGTCTGCTCGACCGTGGCCAGCGCCAGGCGCAGCGTGGCGTGGTTGCGGCCCTGGCGCACCGTGACGGGCAGCGTCATCGCGCGGAAGGCGTCGGCGGTGGCCGTCACCTGATAGACGCCCGTGGACAGCGCGCCGAACTCGGCCACGCCGCGCTCGTTGACCGCCTGTGTCTGCGAGACGCCGGCGGCGTTGACGATGGTCACCTCCGCGGTGATGAGCGCCGCATCGGTCTGGTCGAGCACCGTCACCGCCAGCGCCGTGGCGCCAGACCCCTGCACCACCTGCGCCGACGCCGGCCCCGCACAAGCGGCCACCAGGGCCACCACCGCCACGAACCTCCCGAGCTGTGATCTCATCGCCTTCTCACTTCTCACTTCTCACTTCTCACTTCTCACTTCTCACTTCTTCTGTTCCCACATTTCGGCCTTCACCGTGGGATTCACCTTGTACTTCTCGACCGTCCACTCCTCGTTGGGCTGGCCGTCGATCGAGATGTCGATCTTGTGGGGCAGCAGCACGCCGTCCACCTTCTTGTAGTCGCTGAAGTGCATGGCGTAGGTGCCGAGCGGCGGCGGGTTCTTGCGCAGCTCTTCGGCGCGCTTCTGAATTTCCTCGGGCGTCATCTGCGGCGGCGGTCCGCCGGGGCCGCCCGGCCCACGCCCGCCAGGGCCTCCGGGGCCGCGCCCGCCGGGGCCGCCCTGGATCATCACCATGGGCTTGGGATCCTGGTACTGCACCATCAGCGGCAGGTGCGTGGCCTGGTCGATGAACACGCGCAACACGCGGCCCGTGTCTTCCGTGGTCTCGAGGATGTCGGCCTTGCCGTCGGGCGACTCGGCGATGCCGGCGTCCACCCACGGCTGCGGCGACTCGAGCACGAAGGCCGCCAGGTAGCGCTGCAGTTGCACCTTCATGCGGCGCACGCGCACTTCGTTCAACTGCTCCGGCGTGGGGCCGGTGCCGCCGGGGCCGTCGGGGGCCGTGCGCATCTCGATGCGCATGCCGCCGCCCATGCCGCCGCGGTTGGCCATGTCATCCCACGCGGTGTTGCCGTTCAGCACCGACGTGCGCTCGATGCTGGGCCCACCCACCATGCCACCCATGGCCATCTCTTCGGCACGGTGCAGCTTGTCGGGCCGCACGATGGTGAGCGACAACGTGCCCTCCATGTCGCGCCCGCCCATCGACCGGCGGAACGGCCCCTCGGCGCTCAGCCCCTTGAGGGCCGCCACCTTGTCTTCGCCACCCAGCGCCTTGCGGGCCTGCGACACGATGTCGGCCACGCGGTCGGCGGCCTGCAAGGCCGAGGGCATCACGCGCTCGACGTCCATGGCGGACGCGAACATCACAACGGCAACGGTGGTCAACAACAGACGCATGTCAGTCACTCCTCGGCAAACGGCTTGGGGGCTCACGGCTCACGGCTTAGGACTTAGGGCTTAGGGCTTAGGGCTTAGGGCTTACGGTTTACTCCATCTCCCGTCTCCCGTCTCCCGACTCCCGTTTTTCGTGCCCACATGACTATACGGGCACGCCACCGGTTAAGACGTTAAGCGTGGGCAAAGAGGTTGTTAAGGATGTTAAATCCTTGATTTGCAGGCATTTATCGAAATTTCCACGTGCTAGACTTTCCCCATGCGAGTCGGACAGCGACGCGTCTCGGCGGTCACCGTCCTCGTGGCGCTCGTGGTGCTGCTGGTGCCGGCGCTGGCCTGGCTGCAGTACCAGTGGGTGGGCCAGTTGAGCCAGGCCGAGAGCGAGCGCATGCAGCGCACGCTGCGCACCGCCGCGTCGCAGTTCGCGGTGGACTTCGACTCGGAGATCTCCAGGACGCTGGTGGGCCTCCAGGTGGAGGCGTCGATGCTGCGCGACCGCAACTGGCCCGCGTTCGCCGAGCGATACTCGGCGTGGAGCGACGCCAGTATCTCGCCGAAGCTGGTGCGCGACCTGCTGCTGGTGGAGCACATGCAGTTGCGCCGGTGGAACACGCAGACGCTGGTGTTCGAGCCGCTGGAATGGCCGGCCGACCTTCTGCCCCTCCGGGATTCGCTGGCCTCGCACGCGACCACGTTCGACCTGGCGACGCTCGGCCGCGGCGGCGACCGCGAGCGCTTTCGCCGCGAGAGCAACCTGATGCTATCGCTCGGCGACGACACCACGCTCGTCAACCCCATCACCGTCTTCGAGCCGCCCGCCGACCGCGAGGGGCCGCCCAAGATCACCACGCTCGGCTTCACCGTGATTCGGCTCGACCCGCAGGTGATTCGCGACACCCTGCTCGCGACGCTCGCGGCCAGACACCTGCACAGCGAGGACGGCAAGGTCGACTACCGGGTGGCGGTGGTGGGCCGCGCCGACCCGGCGCGCATCATCTGGGAATCGGAGCCGGGCGCCGCGGCGGCCGTGGCGACCGCGCCTGACGTGTCGCAGGACTTCATGGCGCCTCGGCCCGACCGCATGTTCATGTTCACGCGTAGCGGCAGTCGCCTTCCCCCGGCATCCGCCTCCGCTCGCGAGAGCTCTGGCGAGCTACGGCGAGA
>CAYJPQ010000147.1:0-2717 GCA_964372085.1 uncultured Bifidobacteriaceae bacterium
ACGCTGGGGCCGCTGCCCATCAGCACCTCGGGCGCCACGTAGGGCAACTCGTGCTCGCTCGCCTCCTCGCCCCGCAACTCCTGCTCGCGCATCGTGGCCAGCACGTCGTGCACCGACCGGATGCCGGCGGTGGACATGATGATGCGTTCGGTGTTCGCCGGGGCTAAAGCCCCGGCGCTCCGTGTTAGACGAATCATGTCGGGGTTCACGCCGGAGATAAAGCCGCCGTGCGCATGGAGCGCCGAGATGGCGTCACACGCCTGCGCCAGCAGCGCCTTGGCCCGCGGCCACGGGAACGCGCCGGCCTCGGCCAGGGCCTGGCGCAGGCTCGGGCCCTCGACGAAATCGGTCACCAGGTACACGGCCCGATCGTCCTCGCCGAAGTCCTTCACCTGCAGCAGGCCGGGATGCGGCACCTGCAGCGTCCGCGCCTCCAGCAGGAACCGCGCGTGCACGGCGTCCCAGTGCGACTGCTCGTCCCGCCTCAGCACGCGGATGGCCACGGGCACGCCCAGCGCCCGGTGCGCGCCCTTGTAGATGACGCTCCCAAGCCGGCCCCGCCCCACGAGCGTGCCCAGTTCGTAGCGAGACAGCAGCCCACCGCCGGCGCCGCCGCCAGCCCCCCGGGCCTCGCCCGCCGCCTCGGCCAGCGCCGCCGCAAACTCGGTGACCGTCGCCCATCGCTCAGCCGGATCCTTGGCGAGCGCCTTCATCACCGCCTGGTCCACCGCGGCCGGCAGGCCGCCACGACGCGCCGTCGGGTTCACCGGCCGCTCGGTCAGCATCTGGTTGACGATCGTGGCGCGGTTGGCCGTATCGAACGGCCGGGCCCCGGTGAGCATCTCGTAGGCGATCACGCCCAGGGCATAGACATCGGTGGCCGCCGTCACCTCGTCGCCACTCAACTGCTCCGGCGCCGCGTAGCCCAGCGTGCCCAGGAAGAGGGCCGGGTCGGTGAGCCGCGTCTGGTCGCTCACCGCCTTCAACGCGGCCAGCCCGAAGTCGATCACCTTGTAGACCCGCTCCCCCGACTCGTAGCGGTGCACCACGATGTTGGCCGGCTTCAGGTCGCGGTGGGTGATGCCCCGGTCGTGCGCCAGTTGCAGCGCGGCCGCCACCCCGCCCAGGATGTCGGCCACGCGCGCGGGCTCCAGCGGCCCCTCGAGCTCGATCTCCTCACGAAGGCTGGGGCCGCTCAGCAGCTCCATCACCAGGTACTGCTGCTTGTTGGCGTCGAGGCCGAAGTCGAGGATGCCGACGATGTTGGGGTGGCGGAGCTGGGCGCAGGCGCGGCTCTCGCGCAGGAAGCGCTCGCGCGACTCGGACGCATCATCGTGCGCGCCCTGCATCACCTTGATCGCCACCTCGTCGCCCAGGCGGAGGCGGCGGGCACGGTAGACGTGCCCCATGCCCCCCGACCCGAGGGTGTCGAGGATCTCGTAGCGATCGTCTATCCGCGAACCCGGCGACAGCACGCGACCAGCTTACACGCGAACGAGGGCCGACTCGGCACGGGCCACGAGGTGCTCGAACCAGAGATTGGCAATCTTCTCCTGGACGCTGTTCTGCCGGAGCCGGGCCTGCAGATTCGAGAAATCAACCCGGTCGAGCTCCTGGTCCTGGTTGTAGCAGGAGAAGACGAACTCCTCGCGGCCGGTCTCGGGGTCGACGTGGCGCTGCAGGCACTGCGCGCACACTTCCTTCATCATGCACTGCATCGGCGAGTTGATGCTGCCGATGCCCACGTGCGAGGGATCCAGGTGGGGCTGCAGCACGCCGTGCCGCGCCTCGCGCACGCCATTCATCATGCGATCGGATCCGATGGCGATGATGCGCGTCACGTCCTTCAGCGCCACGGCCTGCGTGCCCAGCCTGCCCTCGGCATACGCCACCATGGCCTGGACGATGTTGCCGCGGAAGTGCGCGTCCTGCGGACGGCTGGGCCGAATCTCCACGCCCGTGTCGGTGGCCCAGATCACCTGGTCGGTGGCCGATTCGATCTCCTCGCGCTTGAAGAGGTCCGCGCCGTTCTTGTAGCCGGCGAAGTAGATCACCCGGTTGCCCTGCGCCTTGAGGGCCTTGGCAATGGAGAACAGCACGGCGTTGCCGAGGCCGCCCCCGGCCAGCAGCACGGCCGAGCCCTCGGGAATCTCGGTGGGCGTGCCCGTGGGCCCCATCACCACCACCGGCTCGCCCGGCTTCAGGTACGCGCACAGCCGGCTCGACACGCCCATCTCGAGCGTGATGAGCGACAGCAGGCCCTTCTCGCGGTCCACCCACGCGCCGGTGAGGGCGATGCCCTCCATCATCAGCGGCGCCACGTGCGCCTCGTCGCTGACCCGGGTGCTCAGCCGCTCGAAATTCTGCAGCCGGTAGAACTGGCCCGGCTGGAAGTGGCGCGCGGCCGCGGGCGCCTTCACGATCACCTCGATGATGGTCGGCGTGAGCCGCACCACCTTCTCGACATGCGCCAGCAACTGGTGGTCGAGCCTGGCCCCGAGCGCCGCCCACGCGGCCTCGCGCGCCGGCTGCGCCGCCGGATCGAGGCGGGCCAGGTCGTCGGCAAACAGCTCCACCACGCGCGGGTAGCCCTGCTTGGCCGAGGCCATCGCCTTCACGACGTTGCCGTTATAGCGCGGGTGGTTGTCGCCGTAGTACGAGACGAGGCGCCCGCCGTGATTGTGCGAGGTGAAGAAGCCGTTGGCGTCGGGCTCGAG
>CAYJPQ010000147.1:2817-4541 GCA_964372085.1 uncultured Bifidobacteriaceae bacterium
CCCTGGAAGAACTTCTTCTTCCCATCGAGGAGGAACTGGCCCGGCTGCTCCTTCTCGCAGGTGATGTTGGGCACGGTGCCCGCCGCCACCAGCAGCATGCGGGCCGGCAGCTCCACCCGCGTGCCGTCGTGGCGGCCGAAGATCATCCCCTTGAGGTGGCCGAACTGGTCGGCCACCGCTTCGAGGGGGTTCATGTTCTCGCTGAACGAGATGCCCTCCTCGAGCGCCTTCACCACTTCCTCGTGGTTCAGCCGGTAGGCCGGCGCGTCCTGCAGGCGCTTGCGGTAGGCCAGCGTCACGCCGCCCCAGCCGCGAATGAGGGTGATGAAGTCGGGGTTGTCGCCGGCCCTGGCGGCGCGCGCGCGCTCGGCGCGCACCGCGCGGCCGTGCGACAGGAACTCGTCGAGGATGGTGAGCTCCTCGGCGTCGAGCCGGCTGCGCACCGCCGCCTCGCCCAGGTCCTTCACCACCGCCTCGTACCGGTCCAGCGTCTTCTCCACCTGGATCGGGTAATACGCCATGAGCTCGGTGGCCGTGTCGACGCCCGTGAGGCCGCCGCCGATCACCACGGCGGGCAGCCGCACCTGCAGGTTGGCCATCGCCTCGCGCTTGAACGCGCCGGTCAACTGCAGGGCCATCAGGAAGTCGCTGGCCTTGCGGATGCCGCGAATGAGGTTGCTCTTGATGTCGATGATGGTGGGCCGGCCCGCGCCCGCGGCAATGGCCACGTGGTCGAAGCCGTACTCCCACGCCTCGCTGAGCGGCAGCGTGCCGCCGAAGCGGATGCCGCCGTAGATCTTCAGCTTCTCGCGGCGCGCCAGCGTGAGGTGGACGAGCGTGAGGAAGTTCTTGTCCCACCGCACGGTGATGCCGTACTCGGAGACGCCGCCAAAGCCCTCGAGCACGCGCTCGTCGAGCGGGCGGTAGATCTCCTTCCACTCCCGGATGGGGCGGCTCACCCACTCGCCGGGCAGCGGCTCCACCTTCAGGCCGTCCACGGCCACCACGCCGAAGCCCTCGTTCAGCAGGTAGTGCGACAGCGTGTAGCCGGCCGGGCCCAGGCCCACCACCAGCACGTTCTTGCCGTTGTACGGCAGCGCGTACGGGCGCTTCACGTTGAGCGGGTTCCAGCGCGTCAGCAGGCCGTAGATCTCCACGCCCCACGGCAGCTTGAGCACGTCGGTGAGCACGCCCGTCTCGATTTGCGGGATGTTCACCGGCTCCTGCTTCTGGTAGATGCACCCCTTCATGCAGTCGTTGCAGATGCGGTGGCCCGTGCCCGGGCACATGGGGTTGTCGACGATCACGAGGGCAAGGGCGCCGATGGCGTCGCCGCGCTTGCGCACCGCGTGCATCTCGGAGATCTTCTCGTCGAGCGGGCAGCCGACCAGCGGGATGCCCAGCACGTTCTTCGTGACGGCGCCCTCCTTGTCGCGAA
This sequence comes from uncultured Bifidobacteriaceae bacterium, assembly GCA_964372085.1. Classification (GTDB taxonomy): domain Bacteria; phylum Acidobacteriota; class Vicinamibacteria; order Vicinamibacterales; family UBA2999; genus 12-FULL-67-14b. The sequence goes on from CAYJPQ010000147.1 coordinate 4,256, forward strand.
TGCCCTTCGAGCAGGTGTCCCTGTCGCGCTCGTGGCACAGCACGCAGTAGTGCACCTCGCTCAGCACCTCGGGCGTGGTGTAGCGCGTGTCGGTGAGCTGGAAGCCCTGGCGGTGCCGCAGCGTGCCGGCGGGCCCCTCGATCTGCTCCTGCATGTCGGCGCGCGGGCGCCGGACCTGCACGAGATTGTCGTAGTCGAGGTTCTCGGGGAAGCGGAACACCACCCAGCCCTTGTAGCGGGCGTCGTGCACGTGCGCCGCGCACCAGCGCTTCAGCGCGTCGATCTC
>CAYJPQ010000148.1:0-4214 GCA_964372085.1 uncultured Bifidobacteriaceae bacterium
AGAACCTGTAGAACCTGTAGAACCTGTAGAACCTGTAGAACCTGTAGAACCTGTTATGAAAACAACCGGCGCGCACATCATCTGGTCTTGCCTCGTCGAGCAGGGTGTCGACACGGTCTTTGGATATCCCGGCGGCGCCATCCTGCCCGCCTACGACGCGCTGCTCGATCACCCGATTCGCCACGTCCTGGTGCGGCACGAGCAGGGCGCCACGCACATGGCCGATGGCTACGCGCGCGCCAGCGGACGGGTGGGCGTGGCCATCGCCACGTCGGGCCCCGGCGCCACCAACCTGGTGACGGGCCTCGCCACGGCGATGATGGACTCGATTCCGCTCATTTGCATCACGGGCCAGGTGCCGTCGCACCTCATCGGCACGGACGCCTTCCAGGAGACCGATGTGACCGGCATCACGCTGCCCGTCACCAAGCACAACTACCTGGTCACGCGCGCCGCCGACATCGCGCCCACGCTGCGCGCGGCCTTTGCCGTGGCCACGTCGGGACGGCCGGGACCGGTGCTGGTGGACATCACCAAGGACGCCCAGCAGCAAGAGACCGAGTTCGAGCCGATGAATCCCCAGGCAACTCCAACGTGTCCCGAGCCAGGTCGAGGGAAGGGGTGCCTCCACAAGACCGTTGTCGGCGAGTTGGACCGTGCCGCCGAACTGCTCGCGCAATCGAGGCGTCCCGTCATTCTGGCCGGGCACGGCATCCTTAAGAGCGGCGCGATGGACGAAGTGATCGAGCTCGCCGAGCGCGCGCACATCCCCATCGGCGTGACGCTGCTCGGCATCGGCAGCGTGCCGGCTGCCCACCCGCTCAACCTTGGCATGATGGGAATGCACGGCGAGGCGTGGGTGAACGAGGCCATCCAGGAGGCCGACCTCCTCATCGCGCTCGGCATGCGCTTCGACGATCGCGTCACGGGCAAGCTGGCCGACTACGCGCCGCACGCGAAGAAGATCCACGTCGACATCGATCCGTCCGAGCTCAACAAGAACGTGAAGGCCGACGTGGCCATCGCGGGCGACCTCACGTCGGTGCTGCAGGACTGGCTGCCGCTCGTGGAGCCCGCGCGGCACGACGCGTGGCTGGCGCGCATCGGCGAGCTGGCCGGCGGCGCCACGGTGCGCGACATCGACGAGCTGCCCGATGACGGCCGCCTGCTGGCCGCACAGGTGATTCACGACATCTGGAAGGCCACCGGGGGCCGCGCCATCATCGTCACCGACGTGGGCCAGCACCAGATGTGGACCGCGCAGTACTACAAGGTGAGCGAGCCGGGCACCTTCATCACCTCGGGCGGGCTCGGCACCATGGGCTTTGGCCTGCCGGCCGCCATCGGCGCCAAGCTCGCGCGCCCCGACCGCGAGGTGTGGGCCATCGTCGGCGACGGCGGGTTCCAGATGACCCAGGCCGAGTTGCAGACCATGGTGCAGGAAGACGTCAAGGTGAACGTGGCGATCATCAACAACGGCTACCTGGGCATGGTGCGGCAGTGGCAGCAGTTCTTCTACGACCGCCGCTACGCGTACACGCCCATGCGCTCGCCCGACTACGTGAAGCTGGCCGAGGCGCACGGGCTGCCGGGCGTGCGGGTGACCCGGCGCGCCGACGTGCGCGACGCCCTGCGCCATGCGCGCGCGTCGGCGGGCGCGGTGGTGATGGAGTTCCGCGTCGAGCAGGAAGACACGGTGTACCCGATGGTGTCGCCGGGCGCGCCGCTGCACGCGATGATCCGGCGGCCCGTGGCCGTGCCGCTGGCCGAGCGGGGAGCCGACCTGCTGTGATGCCCGATTTCCCACACAAGCCGCGCACCATCGTCGTGCGCTACGAGCACGCCATCGATGCGCTCGACCGGGTCGCGTCGATTCTGCGGCGCCAGCGCGTGCGCGCGGAAGCGTTCACGGCGGTGGCGTCGCACGACCGCGCCACGGTGCAGGCCACCATCATGTTCGACAGCTCCGACCAGACGGCGGCGCGCATCGTGGCGCTGCTCGGGCGGCAAATCGGCGTCCTGGCCGTCGAAGACTGGACCGCCCCAACCCCAATCGAGGAAGAAGAAGAGGAAGAGGACGAGGCATAGCGATGGCAACGATGATTCACGACGCGGATGTCGACTTCAGCGCAATCCAGGGGCGGCGGGTGGCCGTCATCGGCTACGGATCGCAGGGCCATGCGCACGCGCTGAACCTGCGCGACAGCGGCGCCGACGTGCGCGTGGGCGTGCGGCCCGGCAGCCGCGGCTGGCGCGCCGCCGAGGCGGCGAATTTCTCGCCGATGGAGCCGGCGGCCGCGGCGGCATGGGCCGACGTGATCATGATCCTGGTCCCCGACCTCGAGCAGCCGAACCTGTACGCCACGCAGATCGAGCCGCACCTGTCGGCCGGCAAGATGCTGATGTTCGCGCACGGCTTTGCCATCCGCTTCGGATGGATCACCCCGCCGAAGAACGTGGACGTGGCCATGGTGGCGCCCAAGGCGCCGGGACACCGGGTGCGCGAGGTGTTCACCGAGGGCGCGGGCGTGCCCGGTCTCGTGGCCGTGCACCAGGACGCCACCGGCAAGGCGTGGCCGCTGGCGTTGGCCTACGCCAAGGGCATCGGCTGCACGCGCGCGGGCGTCATCAAGACGACGTTCGCCGAAGAGACGGAGACCGACCTCTTCGGCGAGCAGGCCGTGCTGTGCGGCGGCGTGAGCGCGCTGGTGACCGCGGGCTTTGAGACGCTGGTCGAGGCGGGCTACCAGCCCGAGATTGCCTACTTCGAGTGCCTGCACGAGCTGAAACTGATTGTCGACCTGATGTACCGGGGCGGCCGCAACTTCATGCGCTACTCGGTGAGCGACACGGCCGAGCACGGCGACTATACCGGCGGCCCGCGCATCATCACCGACCAGACGCGCGAGGCGATGCGGCAGATGCTGGCCGAGATCCGGTCGGGCGCCTACGCCAAGAAGGTGGCGGTCGACACCAAGAGCGGCTGGTTCAATGCGGAGCGCGAACGACAGCACGACCATCAGATCGAGCAGGTTGGCGCCGCCCTTCGCGCGCGCATGCCCTTCCTGGAGCCGGCCGCGAAGCCGCAGGCAGAGCCGGCGCTCAAGTAGCCGGCGGGCCGAGCCTTCTGCGGCCGGAGGGCCGGGACTTCAGTCCCGGCCGGCCAGCGTTGCGGGTCATGAAACCCGGGCTTCGGGCCTGGCAAGAATCTGCGATATCGCCGGCCGTGGGGCGCGGCAGATTCTGCCACTCCATACCGCCCCACTGGGCTCGGCCGCCTGACCCTCCTTAGCCTCGATTGGCCGCGGCGAAGGGCCGCGGAGGGGCGACTGCGGCCTGGGTGGTGGGCTTGAAGGTCTCGAGGTCGCAGCTAAGGAGCCCGACCTGCGCAGCTAAGGCCAGCCCCGCATGAGGGACGTGGCCCGCGGAGGCGGACCGCCGCAGATCTTTGCCGCGCGACTCCGGGTGGGGACGGCGGCCCTCGGGAGCACGGTGAACAGTAGAAACACAGTTAGGCACTCGCGAAGACGCCCACATTCTGGAAGCGCTAGAATCCCCGGATGCTGCTGCCGCACCCCGAGCGCGCGGTCATCGATCCGGTCAAGCTGCATGGCTACCTGTTGTCCACCAGTCATCCGCTCGGCCGATTCAAGGCCAGGTTCTTTGCGGCCCTTGGGTTTCAGGCGAACCGATGGAGCGAGCTCGAGGCGGCATTACGGAACCAGCACCTCATGTGCGACGCGGAGGCGGGCCCGGTTGAGCCGCACGGCCAATCCTTCACGATTCGCGGTATGCTCAAAGGGCCAGCCGGGACAGCCCTGGTTGTCAGCGTCTGGCTCGTGCGCACAGGTGAGAATCATCCGCGGTTCGTGACAGCGTATCCTGGAGGCACCAAGTGACTCCTCAGCTACTCGACGTCGTCGTCCTCACTCGCGACCTGCCGGCTCACGCGCTTCGCCGCGGTGACCTCGGTACGGTTGTCGAGCTGTGCGGTCCCGACGCCATCACCGTTGAGTTCGTTGCCGCCTCTGGTCGGACCCAGGCCCTCGTCACGCTGACACTCAGCGATATTCGCGCCGTCAGCGACAACGACCTCGTATCGGTCCGGCCCAGCCAGGCCATCGCCAGCTAGCTGCGATGCCTAACCCCGCGCTGGAGCCGACAGCGCGACCGGGTGTATCGTGACGGTCGCGCCGCGGCTCAGCGCGAACGTT
>CAYJPQ010000149.1:0-4143 GCA_964372085.1 uncultured Bifidobacteriaceae bacterium
TCTTCAACACCGCTCGCAGTTCCTTTTCGGTGACGTCGGTGAGCTCGGCGGTCTGGCCTGGGCCCGTGGCGGCCACGAAGTGCAGCGTGCCGGCCACCACCTTCTTGTCGTGCCGAATCGCCGCGACCACTTCCTTCGCCGAGATGTCCGCGATCGAGGGGAGCGGGCCCAGTTGCGTGATGAGGCCGTGCACGCGGTCGTGCAGCGAGGCCGGTGTGACCCCCCGGGCGGCGCCCAGCGCCAGGGCGGCCAGCATCCCGTAGCCCACGGCCTCGCCGTGCCGGTAGCGCCGGTAGCGCGTCACGGCCTCGAGCGCGTGGCCCACCGTGTGGCCGAAGTTGAGGATGCGGCGCTGGCCCGACTCGCGCTCGTCGGCCGACACGACGTCAGCCTTGATGCGGCAAGAGGTGGCCACCAGGGGCGTCACCGCATCGGGCTCGCGATTGAACACGTCGTGCAACGCGGCGCCGAGGCGGTCGAGCAACGCGGGTTCGGCAATCACGCCGTACTTGATGACTTCGTACAGCCCCGCGCGGAACTCGCGCCGCGGGAGCGTCCCCAGCACGAGGGGATCGGCCATCACGAGGCTGGGGGGATGGAAAGCCCCGATCAGGTTCTTGCCCAGGGCGTGGTTGACGCCGGTCTTCCCGCCGATGGCGCTGTCCACCTGGGCCAGCAGCGTCGTGGGCACGTGCACCACGCGGATGCCGCGCAGGTAGGTGGCCGCGGCGAAGCCCACGAGGTCGCCAATCACGCCGCCCCCCATGGCGATGACCACCGTGGAGCGGTCGGCCTCGGCCTTGATCAGCGCCTCGTACACGCGCCCCACGGTCTGCAGGTTCTTGAACCGCTCGCCATCCTCCACCAGCACCGGCGACTTCTCGGTGCCGGCCTTGCGGATGCGCGGGGCGTGCAGGTCCCACACGGCGGGGCTCGACACGATGACGCGGCGCGGGCCGAGACCCCGCGCCTCGAGCTCGCGCGGCAGCGACTCGATCACGCCGGCGCCGATGATCACGGGATAGGCGCCAGCGGCCGCGGCGACCTCGATGCGGGTGGGTGGCATCACCGGGTGGTAGGATAACACCCGACGTGCAGCGCCGAACGGACTTCGTCATCATCGGCAGCGGCATCGCGGGCTTGCGGGCCGCCACCGACCTGGTCCGCGAGGGTCGCGTCGTCGTCCTCACCAAGGCCGACCCCTCCGAAAGCAACACCGGGTACGCGCAGGGCGGCATCGCCGCGGCCGTGGGCCCGGACGATTCACCGGCGTTGCATGCCGCCGACACCATGGCGGCGGGCGACGGCCTGTGCGTGGAGGCCGCCGTCCGTGTCCTGGCCGCCGAAGGCGTCCGCTATACCGAGGAACTGGTGGCGTGGGGCGCGCGGTTCGACCGCGAACCCGATGGCGCGCTGTCGCTGGGCCGCGAGGGGGCCCACCTCCTGCGGCGCGTGCTGCATGCGGCCGACGCCACGGGCCGCGAGATTGGGCGCACGCTGTGGGCGCGGGTGTCGGCCGATCCCCGCATCGAGGTGCACCGTCACGCCCGCGCGTCGGCCCTGGTGGTGCGCGACGGCCGGTGCGGGGGCGTGCGCTTCGAGGGCCCCAACGGCACGGAACAGATCGACGCCGCGGCCGTGCTGCTGGCCACCGGGGGGGCCGGGCAGGTGTTCAGCGATACGACCAACCCCCAGATCGCCACCGGCGACGGCGTGACGCTGGCATGGGAGGCCGGCGCCTGCGTGGCCGACCTCGAGTTCGTCCAGTTCCACCCAACGGCGCTGGCGGTGCCTGGCGCGCCCCGCACCCTGCTCTCCGAAGCCATCCGCGGCGAGGGGGCGCACCTCGTGAGCGCCGACGGGGAGCGCTTCATGACCCGATACCAGCCGGCGGGCGAATTGGCGTCGCGCGACCTTGTCTCGCGCGCCATCGTCGCGGAGCGGCGCCGCACGGGCCGGCCTGTCTGCCTCTCGCTGCGCCATCTCGATGCCACAGAGGTGCGTGCCCGGTTCCCCGGCGCCGTGGCGGCGTGCCAGGCCGTGGGACTCGACCTGGCCACCGACCCCATCCCCATCGGCCCGGCCGCCCACTACATGATGGGCGGGGTCGAGACCGACCTCTGGGCGCGCACCACGCTGCCGGGCCTGTTCGCGGCGGGCGAGGTGGCGTGCACCGGCGTTCACGGCGCCAACCGCCTGGCCAGCAACTCGCTGCTCGAAGGCCTGGTGTTTGGCGCCCGCGCAGCCGCCGCCATGACCCAGGAACCAATCGCAGGACGGTTGGAAGGAATCAGGGAGGTGTCCGCCTCCGCGGCCGGAGGCCGCTACGGCGAGACCTCGCCGAAGCTCGCTCGACGTCTCGCGAGCGAAGGCGGGCCTCCCGAGGACGAGGTCCGGGAATTGATGTGGGAGCAGGTGGGGCTCGAGCGCGATCGGGCTGGCCTCGAGCACGCCCTCTCCCAACTCGATGCCTGGTACGAGGCGGTGGGGCCGCTCCTTGCCAAGGGGGGGCTAGACGATGCCCAGTGGCGCGTGGCGACCATCGTCACCACGGGGCGGCTTATCGCGCGGGCCGCGCTCAGGCGTGAAGAGACCAGGGGCGGCCACGTCAGGACCGACTTCCCGACGCGGGACGATGTACACTGGAAAATTCATATAGGGGAGCGCAAGCACCCCTAGAGCCCAGAGCCCAGAGCCCAGAGACGATATGGCCGCCAAATCTCCCCAGGGTGACGACGCGTTCGTCACGGAAATCACCAAGCAATCCGTCGACTTTTCCCGCTGGTATCTCGACGTCGTCCGCAAGGCGGAACTGGCGGACTACTCGCCCGTCAAGGGCTGCATGGTCATCCGGCCGTACGGGTTCGCCATCTGGGAGCTCATCCAGCAGCAGCTCGATCAGCGGTTCAAGGCCACGGGCCACGTGAACGCGTACTTCCCGCTGTTCATTCCCGAGAGCCTGCTGTTGAAGGAGGCCGAGCACGTGGAGGGCTTCGCGCCGCAGGTGGCGTGGGTCACCAAGGGCGGCGCCGACGAGCTCGACGAGCGGCTCGCCATCCGGCCCACCTCGGAGACCATCATCGGCGTGATGTACCAGAAGTGGATCCAGTCGTGGCGCGACCTGCCGCTGCTCATCAACCAGTGGGCCAACGTCGTTCGCTGGGAGAAGGTGACGCGGCCCTTCCTGCGCACCACCGAGTTCCTCTGGCAGGAGGGCCACACCGCCCACGAGACCTCCGACGAGGCCCAGGCCGAGACGATGACGATCCTGGGGCTCTATAAGGAGTTTGCGGAGAACGTGCTGGCCATGCCCGTGGTGGACGGCCAGAAGAGCGACAGCGAGAAGTTCGCCGGCGCCTCGCATACCTATTCGATCGAGGCGCTCATGGGAGACGGCCGGGCCCTGCAGGCCGGCACGTCGCACAATCTCGGCCAGAACTTCGCCAAGGCCTTCGACATCCAGTTCCAGGGCCGAGACAAGACCCTGCAGCACGCCTGGACCACGTCGTGGGGCGTGTCCACGCGCCTCATCGGCGGCGTGATCATGACCCACGGCGACGACAGCGGCCTGATCCTGCCGCCGGCGGTGGCGCCCTGGCAGGTGGTGATCGTGCCCATCCCGCGTGGCAACTGGCAGGAGACCGTGCTGCCCAAGTGCCAGGAGATTCGCGACCATCTGGCGGCGGCCGGCATTCGGGTGAAGCTCGATGCCGACGAGAGCCAGACGCCGGGCTGGAAGTTCTCGGAGTATGAGATGCGCGGCGTGCCGCTGCGCCTGGAGATCGGCCCCAAGGACATCGAGAAGGCGTCGGTGTTTGCCGCCCGGCGCGACACCAAGGCCAAGGCCTCCATCCCCATGGCGGGGCTGCCCGACGCCGTGAAGGCGCTGCTGGCCGAGATTCAGCAGAACCTGCTGTCGCGCGCCCGGGCGTTCCGGGACGACCACACGACGTCGGCCGACACGTACGACGCCTTCAAGGCCACCATGGAAGGGCGGCCCGGCTTCGTAATAGCGCCGTGGTGCGGCGAGGCGGCGTGCGAGGCGGCCCTCAAGACCGAGACGCAGGCCACCATCCGCAACATCCCGGCCGGCTACGAGCAGGCGCCCGGGAAGCCGTGCGTCCGGTGCGGCGAGGCGGCCAC
>CAYJPQ010000150.1:0-4117 GCA_964372085.1 uncultured Bifidobacteriaceae bacterium
CGGGTTCTACAGGTTCTACGGGTTCTACAGGTTCTACGGGTTCTACAGGTTCTACGGGTTCTACGGGATCGACTGGTTCGACGGGTTCGACTGGTTCTGGGCCGCTGGTGGTCGGGTTTCATGGGTATCGCGAGAATGCCCAGGTCCAGCTGGACGTGATGCGCCGCATGGCCGGCGACGGGCCGTGGCGCCTCGTGAGCATCCAGGCGCTCAACCGCTTCTACGGCAAGGGCACGGCGATCGCCGCCGGCTGGATGACCACCGAGGATCGCGAGTTGGCCATTGCCGACAACGTGGCCTACGTCTCGGCGGTGGTCGCCGAGGTGGAGCGTGAACACGGCGCGGGGCGGCCGCTGGTGTATGCCGGTTTCTCGCAGGGCGTGGCCATGGCCTACCGGGCCGCGGCGTTTGCGGGCAGGCCGTGCGATGGGCTGGTGCTGCTGGCCGGGGATCTGCCGCCCGACGTCGCGCCCCTGGCCGGCCACCTGCCGCCGATCCTGCTCGGGCGCGGTAACGGCGACTCGTGGTACACCGCCAAGAAGGCCGCGCACGACCTCCACGTGCTGGGCGCGGCAGGGGCGCGGGTCACCGAGGTGGTGTTCGAGGGCGGGCACGAGTGGGCCCCGTCATTCGTCGCCCGCGCCGGCGCCTTCCTGGGCGAAACGCTTGGCCAGCGCCATCACCGTGAGCGGTGACGAGCCTTCGGCCCCCGGCACCTTTCGCACCCTGAGCACCTTGAGCACCTTGAGCACCCTTGCCCTGTTATCCTAGCGCGTGCCCTTCGCCCTCGAGGAGCTCGGCTGGGATCAGGCGTGGCAGCACGCCTTTGGGCCCCACGCCTCGCACGGCCTGGTGCCGGCGCGCGTGGCCATCGAGTACAACCACATCTACCGCATCTACACGGACGAGGGCGAGTGCAACGCCCAGGCGTCGGGGCGCGTGCGGCACCTCGCCGCGGGCCGCCACGAGCTGCCGGCCGTGGGCGACTGGGTGGCCGCCAGGCCGACGGAGGGGGAGGCGTCGGCCACCATCGAGGCGATCCTCTCGCGGCGCAGCAAGTTCTCGCGCAAGGTGGCCGGCGACCTCACCGAAGAGCAGGTGGTGGCAGCCAACATCGACGTGGTGTTCCTGGTGATGGGCCTCGACCACGACTACAACCCGCGCCGGCTCGAGCGCTATCTGCTGATGGCCTGGGAGAGCGGGGCCAGCCCGGTGGTGCTGCTCAACAAGAGCGACGTGGCCGACGACCTGGCGGCGGCGGTGGCGGAGATCGAGGCCATGGCCCCCGGCGTCCCGGTGCTCGCCATGAGCGCGCGCCGTCGCGAAGGCCTCGAGGCGATGGAGCGCCACATGGGCCGCGGGCGCACCGCGGCGCTGCTGGGCTCGTCAGGCGTGGGGAAGTCCACGCTTGTGAATGCCTTGTTGGGCGAAGAGCTGCTGAAGACCCGCGACGTCCGCGTCGGCGACTCGCGCGGCCGACACACCACCCGTCACCGCCAACTCATTGTCCTGCCCGGCCGCGGCCTGCTGATCGACACGCCGGGCATGCGCGAGCTGCAGTTGTGGGACGCCGCCGAGGGCGCGCGCGAGAGCTTCGAAGACGTGGAGGCCCTGGCCGCCGGCTGCCACTTCACCGACTGCCGGCACCGCGACGAGCCGCGGTGCGCCGTGCGCCAGGCGGTGGAGGAGGGCACGATCACGGCCGAGCGCCTGGCCAACTACCTGAAGCTGCAGGACGAGATGCGCGACCTCGATGCCCGCAAGGACGTGCGGGCCCGGATTGACGAGAAGCGCAAGGTGAAGACCATCAGCCAGTCACTGAAGAAACTCTACAAGTCACGGGACCGCGAATGATCACAAAACCGCTCGACTTCACGCACATCGACCCGGCACGGGGCGAGCAACTGGCGCGGGCGTTTGCCGCGCGCATGGCCGAGCGGCGCTCGGTGCGCGACTTCTCGGACCGGCCCGTGCCGCGGGGCATCGTCGAGGCCGCCATCCGCACCGCCGGCAGCGCGCCGAGCGGCGCCAACTTGCAGCCGTGGCACTTCGTGGCCGTGAGCAGGGACGACCCCGGCCTCCGCAAGCAACTGCGAGACGCGGCCGAGGAGGAGGAGCGCGACTTCTACGCGCACCGCGCGCCCCGGGAGTGGCTCGACGTGCTGGCGCCGCTAGGCACCGATCCGAACAAGCCGTTCCTCGAGATGGCACCCTGGCTCGTGGCGGTGTTCGTGCGTCCGTACGCGGTGAACCCCGACGGGTCGGTGAGAAAGCACTACTACGCGGTGGAGTCGGTGGGCATCGCCACGGGGCTCTTGATTGCCGCGCTGCACCAGGCCGGCGTGGCCACGCTCACGCACACGCCGAGTCCGATGGGATTTCTGAACGGGTTACTGGGCCGCCCGTCGCACGAGCGGGCGTTCCTGCTGCTGGTGGCCGGCTACCCGGCAGACGACGCGCGTGTGCCCGACATCACCCGCAGGAGCCTCGACGAGATCGCCACGTTTATTTGAGGTCCTGGGTCCTGGGTATCTTGAGGTCCTGAGTCTTGAGTCTTGCAGTACCCCAAGCCCCAAGCCAATCTACGGCAACACCCGAAGCCGTTCCAACTCGCTGGCCACCACTTTCGCATCGGCGAAGAGGGGCGCCAGCTTCTCGCGCAGCGCGTCGGCCTCGACCTCGGTGGCGAACCGGCCCACCAGCAGGCGGCGGCGGACGTCAGCGGCGCCAAACCTGATGTCCACGCTGTAGGAGGTGACCTTCTGCGCCACCAGCAGGGCCTCGGCCTGCGCGACGGCCCTCGCCGTATCGAAGGTGCCGATGACCACCACGAATGGCCCGGCCTGCAGCGGAGGCGGCCCCAGCGGCGGCAATTCGGACGGCGCCACGACGGCCACCACCGGTGCGGGGAGCGCCAGCGACGGTGCCCGGCGAACGGTGGGCGGCGGGGCATCGGCGAAGAACTCCACCGGGTTGCCCACCAGCGCATACGCGCCGCCGGCCAGCCCCGCAAGCACCACCAGCACGCCGGCCACGGTGACGAGCCGCCGTCGCGATCCGCCCGCCACGCCCGCAGCCGACTCCACGCGGACGCGGCTTCGGGACCTGGGCACCTCCAGCCCCAGCTGGGCGCCGGCGCGGCCGATGTGGTCCTCGCTGATCTTGCTGGTTTCCGCCTCGCACGCCGCCATCAGCGCCTTGTCGCAGATGAGGTTGATCATCCGGGGCACGCCGCCCGACAAGGCGTGCAACAGCTCGAAGGCACGGGGCGTGAAGGTCACCGAGGTCGACCCGCGAGCCACCCAGAGCCGGTGGGTCACATACGCCTCCACTTCCTCGCGCGTCAGCGCCTTCAGCGAGCAGCGGATCGAGATGCGCTGGTCGAGTTGCCGCAACTCGGCCTTGTGCAGCAGATCGAGCAGGTTCAACTGCCCGACAATCACGATCTGCAGCAGCTTCTGGTCGTTGGTCTCCAGGTTGGAGAGGATGCGGATTTCCTCCAGCACCTGGTGCGACAGGTGCTGCGCCTCGTCAATGATCAGCACGGCGCTGCCATGCAGGGGCACCAGTGAGAGCAGGAAGTCGTGCAGCGTGCGGATCAGCTCGTGCTTGCTTGCCGTGGACAAGCGCCCGGCCTTCAGCGCATCCTTCGACACCACGCCAAAACTGAGCAGCACTTCGCGCAGCAGTTCCTCCACGGAGAGGAACGGATTGAGGATGAGCGCGGTGAAGGTGGTCTGGTCGAATTGCTCGAGGAGGGTACGGCAGAGGGTGGTCTTGCCGGTGCCGATGTCGCCGGTGAGGACGATGAAGCCCTCCTTGCGGCGGATGGCCTGCCACACCTGCTGCAGCGCGAGATCGTGCGACTCGCTCCTGTACAAAAAGCGCGGGTCGGGCGTCAGGCTGAACGGCGGCTGAACAAAGCCGTAGTACTCCTCGTACATGTGGCAGGCCAGGCAGGCCTGGCAGCGGAACGGGGGGGCCGGCGTGCCTGACACAGCATAACAGGAACGAACACTAACGTCACTGATTTGTCACTTTGGCCCTCTCGCGGCCGCGTCGTTCCGCCACATCGGGAGGGATAATGCGCGAGGGTTCCACACCGGGGGTTCCACAC
>CAYJPQ010000151.1:0-3663 GCA_964372085.1 uncultured Bifidobacteriaceae bacterium
CCCCCCCCCCCCCCCCCCCCCCCCCCCCCCCCCGCCCCCCCCCCCCCCCCCCCCGGGGCCCGCCTTTTGGCGCATGTCCGACCTCGATTGGGACGCCGACGGCCCCATCCCGCAAGTGGCCATCAGCCGCGACGACATCGCGCAGATCGTGTTCACCTCGGGCGCCACGGCCGAGCCCAAGGGCGTGGTGATCCGGCACCGCAACATCCTGGCCAACATCGGGCCCGTGGCGGGCGAGATCGCCAAGTACAAGAAATACGCCCGGCCATTCCAGCCGATCCGGTTCCTGAACCTGCTGCCACTCAGCCACCTGTTCGGGCAGTCGATGGCCACGAACATCCCGCCCCTCATCGACGGCACCGTCGTCTTCATGCGGAGCTTTAATCCCCACGACATCGTCCGGCGCGTGCGCGAGTGGCGCATCTCGGTCGTCGTGTGCGTGCCGAAGATGCTGGACGTGCTCAAGGAGCACGCGGTGCGCGTGGATCCGCTGGCGGCCGATCCTCTCAAGGGCCTGTCGATCCTCGCGCGCTGGTGGCGCTACCGGCGCATCCACCGCATGTTCGGCCTCAAGTTCTGGGCATTCATCGTGGGGGCCGCGCCGCTCGGGCCCGCGCTGGAGGACTACTGGAAGCGCCTGGGCTTTGTCGTCATCCAGGGCTACGGCCTCACCGAAACCGCGCCCATCGTGACGCTGAACCACCCGTTCAAGACCAGCACGGGATCGGTGGGCAAGCCCATCGCCGGCGTGGACGTGAAGATCGCCGAGGACGGCGAGATCCTCGTGCGCGGGGAGAACGTGTCGACGGGGTATTTCGAACCGGACGGGAGGAGCGAAGTGCCCCGTCGGGAGGAGCCTGACGGCCGTCGGGAAGCGGGAGGCGGAGGTCGAGCGACCGACGCCGAGGGCTGGCTGCACACGGGCGACGTGGGCTCGGTCGACGCCGAGGGGCGGCTCTTCATCAAGGGCCGCAAGAAGGAGATGATCGTCACGCCGGAGGGGCTCAATGTATACCCGGATGACGTGGAGCGCGTGCTGAACGACGTGGCAGGCGTCGTGGAGTCGGCCGTCGTGGGGTCCAGAGCCGCAGATGACGCAGATAACACAGAGGAACGCGTCCACGCGGTTTTCGTACTCGAGCCCGGCACGGACCCCGAGAGCGTGATTCGCCGGGCCAACGAGAAGCTGGCCGATCATCAGCGCGTGCGCAGCTTTTCGGTGTGGACCGATGACGGGCTACCGCGCACCGAGGGCACGCGCAAGCTGAAGCGGCATGCCATCAAGCAGTGGGTGGAGAGCGGCGCGCGTCCGGCGGCGCACGCCGAGGGCGCCGACCCGCTGCAGGCGCTGCTCACGCGCTTCGCCGGCGCGCGCGAGCTGTCGGGCGGCACGTCGATCGAAGGCCTGGGCCTGAGCTCGCTCGAACGCGTGGAGCTGATGGTGGCGCTCGAGGACCAGTTCCAGACGCGCATCGACGAGACCAAGTTCGCCGGGGCGAAGACGCTGGACGACCTGCGCGCGGTGGTGACCGCCGCGCCCCAGGAGGCCGTGGTTGCCGAGCCGGTGGACTTCCCGTCGTGGAACCGCGCGTGGCCCGTGCGCTGGATACGGCGCGCGAGCTACGCCACGTGGATTCTGCCGCTCGCCCGCCTCTTCGCGTGGACCCGCGTGCAGGGCCTGGAGCACCTGGAAGGGCTGCACGGGCCGGTGGTGTTTGCCGCCAATCACCAGAGCCACATGGACGTGCCCGTGATCCTCGGCGCGCTGCCGGGCCGGTGGCGCGCGCGCGTGGCGCCGGCCATGGCCAAGGAGTTCTTCAAGGCGCACTTCTTTCCCGAGCAGTTCCCGGCCATGCAGGTGCTGACCAACCGGATCAACTACTACCTGGCCGCGTTCTTCTTCAACACCTTTCCCCTGCCCCAGCGCGAGGCGGGCGCGCGGCAGACGCTGCGCTACATCGGCGAGGTGACGGGCGATGGCTACTCGGTGCTGATCTTCCCCGAGGGGGTGCGGTCGGCCAGCGGCGAGATGAAGCCGTTCCGGGGCGGCATCGGGATGATTGGATCGCGGCTGCAGTTGCCGGTGGTGCCGGTGCGCATCGACGGCGTGGACCGCATCCTGGGAACCGGGTGGAAGATGGCCACCCCGGGACGAGTGAGCGTGATCTTCGGCAAGCCCCTGCACCTGTCGGGAGACGACTACGCGGCGCTGGCCGCCCATGTGGAGCGAGCGGTACGCGATTTGCTTATCGCGCCTCCCGCATGACAAGATAGAGCGTTAACTGAATGAGCAAAGACGACCTGATCGACATGCAAGGCACCATCGTCGCCGTGCACAGCGGGGGACTTTACCGCGTGCAGGTGGACGCCGGACACGAAGTACTGGCCCAATTGAGCGGCCGCATGCGGCGATTTCGCATCAAGGTGGTGCCGGGCGACCGGGTCACGGTGGGCATCTCGCCTTACGACCCGCAGCGCGGCATCATCACCTTCCGCGCCCGTTAGCGCGCGTTTCGAGCAGACTTGAACTCACATTCCCCTTCCGCCCGCCGACCCGGTCGGCGTCGGCCCGGAGGCGGTGGCGGCGGCCGTGGCCCCCGCCGCGGCCCGTCCCAATCCCAGACCATGCGTCCGTCGGCCCCGCCGCCAGACTTGCCGTGGGAAGTGACCGACGCCGACGCGCCCCCACTCCCCTACAAGTCGCTGGGCTTCGACAAGCGGCTCCAGATGGGCCTCGACCAGTTGGGCTTCGAAGGCACGCGGCCGGTGCAGAGCGCGGTGATCCCGCTGGCCCTGGCGGGCCACGACGTGGTGGCCTGCGCCGAAACCGGCACGGGCAAGACGCTGGCGTTTGCCGCGCCCATCCTGCAGCGGCTGCTCACCGAGCAGCCGCATTACGGCGACCAGGCGCGCGAGGCGTTCACGCGCGCGCTGATCCTAGCGCCCACGCGCGAGCTGGCCGTACAGATTGAAGATTCGCTGGTGGGTCTCACCTACCACACGCCCGTGACCACGGCGCCCGTGTTCGGCGGCGTGGAGATGGGGCCGCAGGAACGCGCGCTGCAGGCGGGCGTCGACATCGTGGTGGCCACGCCCGGCCGCCTGATGGACCACATGCGCCACAGCAACACCGACCTGGTGCGCGTGCAGGTGCTGGTGCTGGACGAAGCCGACCGCATGATGGACATGGGCTTCTGGCCCGACGTGCAGCGCATCATGACGGCGCTGCCGCCCGACCGGCAGACGCTGCTCTTCTCGGCCACGCTGCCGGGCGAGATCCAGCGCATGGCCACCGAGATGCTGAGGTCGCCCCGCTACGTGCAGGTGGGCCAGCAGGGCGGCGCGGCGCGCACCATCGAGCACGAGATGGTGGAAGTGGAAGGCACGGCCAAGACCGACTGGCTGGCGTCGTTCGCCAAGCGCGACGCCACCGGCCCGGTGCTGGTGTTCGTGCGCACCAAGATTGGCGCCGATCGCGTGGCCCGGCACCTGGTGGCCAAGGGCATCCGCGCGGCGGCGCTGCACGCCGACCGCTCGCAGCAGGAGCGGCTGTCGGCCGTGGAGGGCTTCCGCTCGGGCAAGCACCCGGTGCTCGTGGCCACCGACATCGCGGCGCGCGGCCTCGACATCGAGGGCATCGCGCACGTCGTCAACTACGAAGTG
>CAYJPQ010000152.1:0-3594 GCA_964372085.1 uncultured Bifidobacteriaceae bacterium
ACACCATGGTGCCGCTGCCGCGCTACTCCACGGTGGCGGGCATTCCGATTACGGAATTGATGTCGGCCGAACAGATCAAGGCGATCTGCGACCGCACGGCCAACGGCGGCGCGGAGATCACCAAGCTGGTGGGTACGAGCGCGTGGTATGCCCCGGGAGCGTCGGCCGCGCTGATGGTGGAGGCGATCCTCAAGGATCAGAAGAAGATCATGCCGTGTTCGGTGTACCTCCAGGGCGAGTACGGCGTGAACGGCCTGTTTGTGGGCGTGCCCGTGAAGGTGGGCGCCAGGGGCGTGGAGCAGATCATCGAGATCAAGCTCACCGCCGACGAGCAGGCGGCATTCAACAAGTCGGCCGGGGCCGTGAAGGAACTGGTCGACGTTATCGGAGTGTAGCCCTATGCAATGGCTCGCGATCGTCGTCTCGCTTGCGGCGCTGGCCTTCCCGATGAGTGCGCGGGCCCAGGAGCGTCCGGCCCCCGCGGTCGAGTTCGCGGCCGGATGGGCGGGGTTCGCGGACGAGGGCGTGGTGCACCACTCGGTGTTGGGGGGAGCGGCCCGCTTCAGCCTCACGCCAAGGATCGGCATCGGTCCCGAACTGGTCTACATGGTGGGGCCCGGCAGCGACCGGGACCTGTTCCTCACCGGCAATCTCACCTTTGATTTCTTCGCGCCGTCCCCCTCACGGACGGTCTCGCCATTCGCGGTGGTGGGCGGAGGGCTGTTCCGGCACAGTAGCGACTTTTTCAACGGCACGCACACGTCCACCGAAGGGGCCTTTACGGCCGGCGGCGGTGTGCGCATCGCGCTGGGCGAGCGCGCCTACATCGCGCCCGAGGCCCGGGTGGGCTGGGAGACACACATCCGGTTGACTGTTGCGCTCGGCTGGAGGGTCGGCAGCTAGCGCCGGCTGGGCGGCAATCCACCCGGGTTGTCGGCCGGGGCCTCCGCGGACGGGCGCCGACCCCGCCACTGTGGCGTCGGCGTGGTCCTCGAGTGACGCTCGAAACCGCGCCTCCGTCCGCGGAGGCCCCGGTCGGCGACCCGGGTGGGTCTTTCGCGGTGCAGCCGCTCAGGAACTCACGAGCGCGCGAATGAAGTCACGGTGCATCCGGGCGATATTGGAGATCGAAATCTCCTTGGGGCACACCGCCTCGCATTCCCCCTCGTTTGAGCAGGCGCCGAAGCCCTCCGCGTCCATCTGCTCGACCATCCGCACCACGCGCCGGGTCTGCTCGGCTTCGCCCTGCGGTAACAGGCCCAGGTGGGTGATCTTGGCGGACGTGAACAGGTGTGCGGCGGCGTTCTTGCAGGCGGCCACGCAGGCGCCGCAGCCGATGCACTGCGCCGAGTCCATGGCCTGCTCGGCCACGTCCCTCGGAATGGGCAGGCTGTTGGCGTCGGGCGCGCCGCCCACGTTCATCGACACGTAGCCGCCGGCTGCGATGATGCGGTCGAAGGCCGAGCGATCGACGATGAGGTCCTTGAGGACGGGGAAGGCGCGGGCGCGGAACGGCTCGATGGTGATGGTGTCGCCGTTCCGGAAGCGCCGCATGTGCACCTGGCAGGTGGTGGCGCCCTTGTCGGGACCATGGGGAATGCCGTTAATCACCATGCCGCAGCTGCCGCAGATGCCCTCGCGGCAGTCGGAGTCGAACGCGATGGGATCCTCGCCCTTGTGGATGAGGTCTTCGTTCACCACGTCGAGCATCTCGAGGAACGACATGTCGGGATGGACGCGGTCGGACACGTACTCCACCAGGCGTCCGGCCTGGCTGGGGCCCGCCTGCCGCCACACGCGCAATTTCACGGTCATGGACATGAATGAATCCTGAATGGCTTTGGGCTTTAGGCTTTGGGCTTTGGCCAGGGCCAAGAGCCTGCAGCCCAGAGCCTATTTGTAGCTCCGCTGGCTCGGATGCACCTCTTCGAACACGAGCGGCTCCTTGTGCATGGCCGGCCGTGCGCCCACGCCCTGAAATTCCCACGCGGCGACGTAGCTGAACTCGTCGTCCTTGCGCAGGGCCTCGCCGTCGGGCGTCTGGAACTCTTCACGGAAGTGGCCACCGCACGATTCGCGGCGCTCGAGCGCGTCGAGCGCCAGCAGCTCCGCAAACTCCATGTAGTCGGCCACGCGGCCCGCGTAATCGAGGCCGGGGTTCAGGTTGTTGGGGTCGCCGGTGACGACCACGTCCTGCCAGAACTCGTCGCGCAGGCGGCGAATCTCCTGCAGGGCCTGCGTGAGCCCCTGCTCGGTGCGGGCCATGCCCACCTTGTCCCAGCAGATGGCGCCGATGGCGCGATGGAACTCGCGCACGGTGCGGGAGCCCTTCACGGCCAGCACCTTGTCGATGCGTGCCTGGGCGTCGGCCCTGGTCGCGCCGAAGGCGTCGTGGCTGGCGGTCACGGCGGAAAAGTTCGTGCCGCCCAGGTAATTGGCCACCGTGTAGGGCGCCACGAAGTAGCCGTCGGCCAGGCCCTGCATGAGGGCGCTGGCGCCTAAGCGGTTGGCCCCGTGATCCGAGAAGTTGGCCTCGCCCAGCACGAACAGGCCGGGGATGGTCGACTGGAGGTTGTAGTCCACCCACAGGCCTCCCATTGCGTAGTGGGCGGCGGGGTAGATGCGCATCGGGACCTGGTAGGGGTCTTCGTCGGTGATGCGCTTGTACATGTCGAACAGGTTGCCGTAGCGGCCTCGGATGGTGTCGGCGCCGAGGCGCTTGATGGCGTCGGCAAAGTCCAAGTACACCGACAGGCCCGACTCGCCGGCGCCGCGGCCCTCGTCGCACACCGCCTTGGCGGCGCGTGACGCCACGTCGCGGGGCACCAGGTTGCCGAAGGCGGGGTAGCGGCGTTCCAGGTAGTAGTCGCGCTCGGCGTCGGGAATCTGCGAGGGCGGGCGCTTGTCGCCCGTGTTCCTGGGCACCCAGACGCGGCCGTCGTTGCGCAGGCTCTCCGACATCAAGGTGAGCTTCGACTGGTGATCGCCGCTCACGGGGATGCAGGTGGGATGAATCTGGGTGAAGCAGGGATTGGCAAAGTAGGCGCCGCGCTTGTGCGCGCGCCATGCCGCGGTCACGTTCGAGTTCACGGCGTTGGTGGACAGGTAGAACACCGTCCCGTAGCCGCCGGTGCAGAGCAGCACTGCCTGGCCTTCGTGCGACTCGAGCTCGCCCGTCACGAGGTTGCGCGTGATGATGCCGCGCGCCTGGCCGTCGACCACGACGAGGTCGAGCATCTCGCGGCGCTGGTACAGCGCGACCGTGCCGGCGTCCACCTGCCGCATCATCGACTGGTAGGCGCCGAGCAGCAACTGCTGGCCCGTCTGGCCACGGGCGTAGAAGGTGCGCGACACCTGCGCGCCGCCAAACGAGCGGTTGTCGAGCAGGCCGCCGTACTCGCGCGCAAACGGCACGCCCTGCGCCACGCACTGGTCGATGATGCTCACCGACGCCTGCGCCAGGCGGTAGACATTGGCCTCGCGAGCACGGTAGTCGCCGCCCTTGATGGTGTCGTAGAACAGCCGGTACACGCTGTCGCCGTCGTTCCTGTAGTTCTTGGCGGCGTTGATGCCGCCCTGGGCGGCAATGCTGTG
>CAYJPQ010000153.1:0-3590 GCA_964372085.1 uncultured Bifidobacteriaceae bacterium
ACCTCCGTGTGGAACCTCCGTGTGGAACCTCCGTGTGGAACCTCCGTGTGGAACCCCCGTGTGGAACCTCCGTGTGGAACCCCCGTGTGGAACCCCCGTGAGGAACCCTCATGTATCATTCCTCCGGAGGCTGATCCCCATGCGTGCCATTGCGACACTTGTTGCGCTGTCCCTTTCCGTAGGCCTGTCTGCACAGACCAAGCAGGAGCGGGCCGGCATCACCAACTTCACCAGGGTCGACGCCGTCGTGGCGTGCGGCGGCGCCACCGAGACGGCGGCTCTCGACGGCCTCGCCACGGACGGCTTCAAGACCGTCATCAACCTGCGCATGCCCACCGAGCCGGGCGCCAACATCGAGCAGAACGCGGCCCACGCCAAGTCGCTCGGCCTTAATTACGTCAGCATCCCCTTCAACGGCGCGCAGCCCCACCCGAAGACGGTGGACCAGTTTCTGGCCACCATTGCCGACACGTCGAACCAGCCGGTCTACGTGCACTGCGCGTCGGCCAACCGCGTGGGCGCGGTGTGGATGGTGAAGCGCGTGCTGCAGGATGGCTGGACGGTTGAGAAGGCCACCGAAGAGGCGAAGCTGATCGGCCTGAGCAGCCAGCCGCTGGAAGCGTTCGCCAACGAGTACATCAACGCGCACAAGAGGTAGATCACGGACGGGCCACAGAGGCACAGAGACACAGAGGAAATACCAAGTACACCAAATACCTCAGAATGCCTGCAGGCCGCCTAAGCAGCACTGGCATTTAGAAGGATTTGGTATTTCTCTGTGTCTCTGTGTCTCTGTGGCCCGTACGTGGACAGGCTGTTTGACAGCGTGACACCCGCAGGGCGATACTGAAGGGTCGTTTACGCGGCGATTTCCCCGACTTGATGGGCCGCACCGCTCCGTGGGGAGCGGGTACTATCTAAGTCGCGAACAGCCCGCGACCATCGCGGGCGTTTTTTTTGGAGTCTTCATGGGCAACCGATACATCTTCTCTTCGGAATCGGTCGGCGAGGGTCATCCCGACAAGGTGGCCGACACGATCTCCGACGCCGTCCTCGACGCGTGCCTCGCGCAGGACAAGTTCAGCCGCGTCGCCTGCGAAACCTACGTCAAGTCGAACGTCGTGATCATCGGCGGCGAGATCACCACCAAGGCCAAGCTTGACTTCGTCAAGATCGCGCGCGACAGCATCCGCGAGATCGGCTACGTGAACGACGACGACGTGTTCCATGCCGACCGGGTGTTCGTGAACGTGCTCGTGACGCAGCAGTCGCCCGACATCGCGCAGGGCGTGGACGCGCGCAAGGCCAAGGGCAAGAAGACGGCCAAGCAGGGCGCCGGCGACCAGGGCCTGATGTTCGGCTACGCCAGCAACGAGACGCCCGAGCTGATGCCCGCGCCCATCATGTTCGCCCACCGCCTGGGCCGCCAGCTCACCAAGCTCCGCAAGCAGGGCGCGGCGGCGTGGCTGCGCCCCGACGCCAAGTCGCAGGTGTCGGTGATCTACGACAACGGCCGGCCCGTCGGCATCTCCAACGTCGTCATCTCCACGCAGCACGCGGCCGACGTGTCGCACGCGACCATCGAGAAGTTCTGCATCGAGGAAGTGATCAAGAAGGTGCTGCCCGCGCGCCTGCTGACCACCGCCACCGAGTTCCTGATCAACCCCACGGGCCGCTTCGTCGTGGGCGGGCCGCAGGGTGACACCGGCCTCACCGGCCGCAAGATCATCGTCGACAGCTACGGCGGCATGGGCCGGCACGGCGGCGGCGCGTTCTCGGGCAAGGACGCCACCAAGGTGGACCGCAGCGCGGCCTACATGGGCCGCTGGGTGGCCAAGAACGTGGTGGCGGCGAAGCTCGCCGCCAAGTGCGAGGTGCAGTTCGCCTATGCGATCGGCCACCCCGATCCGGTGAGCGTGCACGTGGAGACGTTCGGCACCGCCACGGTCCCCGACGTGAGGATCATCCGCGCCATCAACCGCGTGTTCAACTTCCAGCCGGCGGAGATCATCGACCAGTTGAACCTCCGGCGCCCGATCTACTCCAAGACCACCAACTACGGGCACTTCGGGAAGAACGACAAGGACCTCACGTGGGAAGCCACCAACAAGGTGCAGGCGCTGCTGAAGGCGCTGTAGGAATTGGAGGGCCGGGGCTTCAGCCCCGGCCGAACTGGCGAGGCCCCGGGCGCTTCAGGCGCACCGGGGCCTTTTTTTTCTCGCAGCGGCGATTCAGCCCCTGCTGACACCAAGCCTACTCGCC
This sequence comes from uncultured Bifidobacteriaceae bacterium, assembly GCA_964372085.1. Lineage (GTDB taxonomy): Bacteria > Acidobacteriota > Vicinamibacteria > Vicinamibacterales > UBA2999 > 12-FULL-67-14b. The sequence goes on from CAYJPQ010000153.1 coordinate 2,263, forward strand.
ATGAGCCCATGTGCTTGCATGAATAATGCTGAATTACGTATTATATGATTATGTCTACTTCTGTAACAGCCACGGAACTGGCGAGAAAGCTTGGCGATTTATTGGCCAGGGTCAGATACCGACACGAATCGTTTGTCGTGGAGCGAAACGGAAAAGCTGTGGCGAAGCTGGTTCCCCCCGACCACTTGGCCCCGCCGGCCCTGGCCACCGCGCTGGCGGCGTGGACCGGTGCTCCGCCCGCCGACCCAGGGTTCGCCGATGACCTGGAGCGCGTGACCGCCGCCGACACGCCGCCGAAGAACCCATGGGCCTCGTAATCGACACCAGCGCGCTCATTGCCGTGGAGCGGCGCGCCGCGGACGCTCGTGGCGCCGTCGCGTGGTCCGCTCTCCTGCCCTCCCTCGCCTCAGAACCCGTCGTCCTTCCGGCCATCGTTGTCGCCGAGTTACTGTCGGGGGTGGCCATGGCCGATACCGCCGCGCGCGCCGCCGCGAGGCGCACCCGCGTCGACGCCTTGCTGGCGATGGTGCCGGTGGTGGACTTCGACGTGGAGATCGCCGAGGAGTGGGCGCGCCTGCTTGCGTCGCTGAGCCGCGGCGGCCGGCTTATTCCCTCCAACGACCTGGTCGTGGTGGCCACGGCAAGGCGGCTTGACTTCGGTGTGCTCGTCGGTCCCGCCGACGAGAAGCACTTCAAGATGGTGGATGGGCTGAGGGTAGAGGCGCTGGGCTGAGTCCCTACTGCAGCACCAGCCCCGCGCCTGGCGGCGACGAGCCGGCGGTCTCGGTGCTCAACGTCACCGCCGTGTCCACGTAGATGGCGCCAAGCGAGTTGGTCCAGAAGAAGCGCACGCCCGTCGTGCCCGGCACCAGCGGGTCGGCAAAGGCGTAGTAGCCGCTGGCCAGCGACGCCGCGGCCACGCCGTTGCAGGCGTCGGCCGACCCGGGTGTGGAATCGGTGCCGCGGTGCATCTCGATGGAGTAGCCGCTCTTGCTGACGCTGGGGGCGCCCACGCCCAGGTCGGAGCTGATGAAGGCCGCGCCCCCGGAGGGCGGTGGGATGGCCAGGTCGGTGAGCACCGTCGCAAACGACCCGCCCCCGCAGCTCGACGAGAAGGCCTGCTGCGAGCTGTTGATGGCGCGCAGCGATGCGATGGCCGAGGCCTCGTCGCCCGACATGCGGGCCCGCAGCAACCCCGGCACGGCGATGGCCGCGATGAGGCCGATGACGGCCACCACGATCAGGAGCTCGATCAGCGTGAACCCGCCCCCGGCCCGCTCGCTTCTCACTTCTTACTTCTCACTTCTTACTTCTCACTTCTTACTTCT
>CAYJPQ010000154.1:0-3522 GCA_964372085.1 uncultured Bifidobacteriaceae bacterium
CCCCCCCCCCCCCCCCCCCCCCCCCCCCCCCCCCCCCCCCCCCCCCCACGACCGGCCTTCGGCCGGGGGCGGGCCTCACGCATTGGAAATCGGTGAAATCAGCGCAATCCGTGGATGACCATTCCGCGTAATCTGCAACAATCACTCTCATCGCATGCGCATAGCCATTGACGCGCGCAAGCTGCGCGACTTCGGGATCGGCACCCACATCCGCAACATCCTGATCGGGCTCGCGCGGCTCGACCGGACGACGGAGTACGTGGTGCTGTGCCGGCCAGACGACATGAACGTGGGCGACGTGCTGGGGCCCAACTTCCGGGTGGTGGCCGAATCGGCGCCGCCCTACTCGCTGGCCGAGCAGGTTCGCATCCCGTTCGCGCTGGCGCGCGAGCGCGTGGACCTGGTGCACGAGCCCCACTACGTGCTGCCCCCGGCCATCCGGTGCCGGTCGGTCGTGACCATCCACGATTGCATCCACCTGATGTTCCCGCAGTACCTGCCCAACCGCCTGGCGCTGGTCTACGCCCGGGCCGCGATGTGGAGCGCCACGCGCAAGGCCGACCGCATCCTCACCGTGTCGGAGGCCTCGAAGCGCGACATCCTGCGGTTCTTCGACGTCCCGCCCGAGAAGGTGTCGGTCATCCACAACGCCATCGACGAGCGCTTCCTGGGCCCGGCCGACACCGGGCGGATGGACCTGGTGCGCCAGCGCTACCAACTGGATCACCCGTTCGTGCTCTACGTGGGCAACATCAAGCCGCACAAGAACGTCGAGCGCCTGATCGCGGCGTTCGCCAAGGCGCGCGAAGGCGGCCCCGACCACCTGAAGCTGGTGATCATCGGCGACGAGCTGTCGAAGTACCCGGCGCTGCGCCAGGCGGTGCACCGCCACAAGCTGGAGAAGCACGTCCGCTTTCTGGGTTTCCAGACACAGGAGACCCTGGCGGCGGTCTATCACCTGGCGCGCGTGTTCGTGTTCCCCTCGCTCTACGAGGGCTTCGGCCTGCCGCCGCTCGAGGCGATGGCCTGCGGCACGCCCGTGGTGACCTCCAACGTGTCGTCGCTGCCCGAGGTGGCGGGAGACGCCGCGTTGCTGGTCGATCCCTACGACGTGGACGCCATCGCCGACGGCATCCACCGGGTGGTGACCGACGATGGGCTGCGGGCGGACCTGTCGGCCAGGGGCATCGCGCGCGTCCGTGAGTTCTCGTGGGCGCAGAGCGTGGCCGCGATTCACCGCATCTACATGGAAGTGCTGCAGGGTTAGCAACCCAGACGGCCGGCGAGGGCTTCGCGCATCTCCTGCGTCAGCGCCGCCTGCGTGAACGGCTTGGCGAGGAACCGGGCGCCCTCGGGTACCAGGCTCTCGCCCGTGGCCGAGATGGCGTACCCCGACATGAACACCACGGCCATGGCGGTGCGCAACTCGGTGGCGCGCGCCAGCAGTTCCAGCGACGTCAGACCCGGCATCACGACGTCGGTCAGCATCAGGTCGATCGGCCCGGGGTGTTCCCGCAGTCGAGCCACGGCTTCGTCACCCGTCTCGGCAACCAGCACGGCGTGCCCCGCGGCTTCGAGCATCCGCACCAGGATCTTCCGCAGCCCGGGCTCGTCCTCAACCACCAGGACCGTCGCCGGAGCACCAGCCGGCAACACCTCCGGCGCGGTCGGGCGGGCAACCGGTTCGCTCACCCGCGGCAGCAGGATCTGGAACGTGGTGCCACGAGCCGGCTGGCTTTCCACGTCGATCGCGCCGTCGTGCCGGCGAACGATGCCGTAAACGGTGGCCAGGCCGAGCCCCGTGCCCTTGCCGGCCGACTTCGTGGTGAAAAACGGCTCGAAGATGCGCGCGCGCGTGGCTTCGCTCATGCCCTCGCCGGTGTCGCTGACCGACAGCCGGACATACGGGCCGGGCGCGCAGGCCATGAGCGCCGGCGCGCGATGGTGATCCAGCTCGACGTCGGACACCTCGATTCGCAAGGCGCCACCGCGCGGCATGGCATCCTGCGCGTTCACGGCCAGGTTGACGACAATCTGCTCCACCTGGCCGGGATCCGCGCGCACGTTGCCGGATGTCGGCGATACGCGCAGTTCGAGCGCGACGTTCTCACGCACGAGCCGGCGCAGGAGGCCCTCCATGCCTCGCACGGCCTCGCCCAGGTTCAGCACCACCAATGCCACGGGCTGCTGCCGGCTGAAGGCCAGCAGTTGCCGCGTCAGGTCGCCCGCGCGCCGGCCGGCGTCGCGAATGGCCTGCGCATCGCCGCGGGCGTGGTTGCCCTTGGGTAGTTGCTCCAGCAGCAGGTCGGCGCTGCCATTGATGACGGTCAGCAGGTTGTTGAAATCGTGCGCCACGCCGCCGGCCAACTGTCCAAGGCTCTCCAGGCGCTGCCCCTGCTGCACCTGGGCCTGCAGGGCGACGTAATCGGTGATGTCGACGTGCGAGCCCACGAGCCGCACGCGGCGGCCCTGCTCATCGCGAACCTCCGTGGCCCGCATCAGGATGTGCCGGTACGATCCGTCCTTGTGGCGAAACCGGAACTCGCACTCGCCCTCCGCGTCGGCGCCGGCCAGGTAGGCGTTCACCGTATCGAGCGCCCGCTGGCGGTCGTCGGGGTGCAGGCGGCATTCCCATTCGCTGAACCGATTGCCGATCTCGTCGTCGTCGTACCCAATCTGCCGCTTCCACTCGGGCGAGAGCCACACGGCGCCTTCGACCAGGTTCCAGTCCCACAGGGCGACGTGGCCCGCGTGCACGGCGTGGCTCAGCCGTTCGCGGGCCTGGCGTTCCTGCGCGGTGACCAAGCGACGTTGCTCTTCGATCGCTTCCAGTCGCCGTGCCGTGATCCACGTGAACACGATTAGCAACAGGGCGGTTCCCATCACCATCAGCACCAGCCCCGTCTCGGTACCATAGGCGCCGCGGCGCTGACCTTCGAGACGCAACCAGCCCATGGCCACCGGCACGAGCACGGCCGCCGGCACCATGCGGCGCGCCAGGATGCCGATGGGGTCGCGGCGGGTGAAGACGCGGATGGCGCCGTCGGGCGCCCACCTCATTACGGAGCCGACCGACAAGACGGCGAACGCCAGCACCGCCAGCGGCGTCTGCGGCGCAAACGGCGTGACGCCGAGAACTTGGTGTACCTGGTATAGGTACGAGGTCAGCCCGACCGTCGACAGCGCCAGGGGGAGTGCGGCCAGCCAGACGGCCGGGCACCAGAGGCGGCCCGCACCAATGCCGCCGCACAGCGCGGCCAGACCGAGCGCCAGTACGTCGCCGAACGTGGCCGGCGCCATGCGCCCCAGGTGTAGGCCCGGCGTGAGCGCGGCGGCGGGCACGATCCAGTCGCCGGGGGTCGACGGGATGTAGCCGCGATAATGGGCCAGCACCAACAGTGCCTGGCCGACGGCCGCCGCGGCCCAGATCGCCGTCGCCTTGTTCGCCGCCGCATGGCCCCTTGAGGCGCCCAGCGCCACGGCCAGCAACAACACGCCGATGGCCGTATCGGGCGAAACGGG
>CAYJPQ010000155.1:0-3513 GCA_964372085.1 uncultured Bifidobacteriaceae bacterium
ACTTTGCGAGAGCAATGCTCTTGACGTTGATCGACTTCACGCCGTCCTTCTCGGTAACCTCGCCGGTCACGATCACGGCCCGGGCCACGAAGTCGAGCAGCTTGGCGTTGTTGTTCGACGTGTAGTCGCCCGTCACGGTGTAGATGGCGTCCGCGGTGAGGATACCCACTGGCTGTCCCCGCTTGGCGCACGACATGGCGCAGGCGGCGTGCGCCTCGCCCTTGCCGGCTTCCTTCTTGGTCGTCGCGCAGGCGATGTCGACGACTTCGCCCTTCACGGTCATATCCGACGCAAACGCGGGCATGGCGAGGGCCGCGACAAACGCCGCGCCCGCCACCAACGAAATCACGCTACGCATCTTCGAAACTCCTTGGGGTACTGGGGACTGGTCGTGCCTGCGGCCCGCAGTGCCGCAGGCTTTCGACTGTGCGCCGGTCCCGGCCCGGCTGTCAAGCCACGTACAGGCCACAGAGACACAGAGACACAGAGACACAGAGAAACTCTCTATACTGCCGTGGAACACTTCATGGAGGAGCTCATGCGGAGCCAATTGCCTGGTCGCCGGATCACGAATTTGGCCATTCTGTCTCTGTGCCTCTGTGTCTCTGTGGCCCGTACGTGGACACAGGCACCGGCCAGCCCTTCCATCGACGACATCCTCAACCTCAAGCGCGTGGGGGCGCCGGCGATTTCGCCCGATGGGCAGCACGCGGCCTTCACGGTGCGCGAAACCAACTGGGACGAGAACGCGTACGAGACCGAGATCTGGATCGGCGACGCGGCCACGGGACGCTCGCGGCCGCTCACCAACGCGGCGAAGTCGAGCCTGCAGCCCGCCTGGTCGCCCGACGGCCAGTGGCTGGCCTTCATCTCCGATCGCGACGGCAAGCGCCAGGTGTACCGCATCGCGGTGGCCGGCGGCGAGGCACAGAAGCTCACCTCCGCGAGCGAGGGCGTGAACGCCTTCCAGTGGTCGCCGTCCGGCGCGCAGGTGGCCTACACGATGACCGATCCGCCCACCGCCGCGATGAAGGAGCGCGAGAAGCGCTGGGGTGATGTCGGCCTCGAGGATCAGGATCCGCGTTACGCCCATCTCCATGTGATGGACGTCGCCATGCAGGCGGTGCGCGCCCTCACCTCGGGCCCCTTCGTCGTGGGCGCCTTCGACTGGTCGCCCGACGGCCAGCATGTGGCCTTCGATCACCGGGCCACGAGCGACCCCTCCGACGGGGGCACCGCCGACATCTCCGTGGTCAACGTCTCCACCGGCGCGCGCACGGTGGTGGTGGCCCAGGAGGGCCCCGACGCCAACCCGCGATGGTCGCCAGACGGCCGCCAGTTGGCGTTTGTCTCGTCGATGGCCAAGCCCTTTCACTATTTCCAGAACAGCGTCATCGCCACCGTGACGCCGGGCGTTCCCGTGGTCACCAGCCTCACCGACGCGTTCGACGAAAACCCGAACCTCGTGGCGTGGACCACGGCCGGGATCTTCTTCTCGGCGTCGCAGCGCACGTGGGCGTACCTGTTCTCGCTCGACCCGGCCACCCGCGGGGTGACGCGGCACGCGCCGCGCGACGAGTGGGTTGGCGCGGGCTTCTCGCTCACCCGCGACGGCGCGCGCGCGGCCTACATCCAGTCGGGCCCGGCCGAGTTCCCCGACGTGCACGTGGCGCCGGTGTCGACGATGGCCGGCGCGAGGGTGAGCGATACGGGCGCGCAACTGGCCTCGTGGCCCAGGCACCTCCGCGAGGTGGTGCGCTGGAAGAGCCAGGACGGCGCCGACATCGAGGGCGTGCTCCACAAGCCGGCCGACTTCCAGCCAGGCCGCCGCTATCCGCTGCTGGTGGTGATTCACGGCGGCCCCACCGGCATCTCGCGGCCCGTGCCGTACGGCAGCGGCAGCGTCTATCCCATCGAGGCCTTCCTGGCGAAGGGCGCGCTGGTGCTCGAGCCCAACTACCGCGGCAGCGCGGGCTACGGCGAGAAGTTCCGCTCGCTGAACGTGCGCAACCTGGGCATCGGCGACGCGTGGGACGTGCTGTCGGGCATCGACGCGCTCGTGGCGCAGGGGCTGGTGGATGCGAACCGGGTGGGCAGCATGGGATGGAGCCAGGGCGGCTACATCTCGGCGTTCCTCACCACCAGGCACGCCGGCCGCTTCAGGGCCATCTCGGTGGGCGCGGGTATCTCCGACTGGATGACTTATTACGTGAACACCGACATCCACCCGTTCACGAGGCAGTACCTGAAGGCCACGCCGTGGGACGACCCGAAGATCTACGCCGACACCTCGCCCATGACCTACATCAAGCAGGCGAAGACGCCCACGCTCATCCAGCACGGCGACCAGGACGCGCGCGTGCCCATCCCCAACGCGTTCCAGCTCTACCAGGGATTGCGCGACCAGAACGTGCCCGTGCAGTTGTCGGTGTTCAAGGGCTTCGGCCACGGGCTCACGCGGCCCAGGGCCAATCGCGCGGCGATGGAACAGAACCTCGACTGGTTCCAGCGATACCTGTGGAGTCAGCCTTGAAGGCCTGGGGGCGGCCGGGACCGCCGCCCTCGCGGCTCACCTCTTCCCGAGCTTCTGCCGGGTGAACGTGCGCGAGTAGACGTTCGGCGGATTGCTCCCGGTGCTCATCGCGTAGGCCTTCTCGTAGAGTTCCGTCGCCCTGGCGGCGTTGCCCATCTTCTCGTACGTCATCCCGAGCAGCACCACCTGGAACGGGTCGTTCCGCATGGTCTCGGTGGTCCGCAAGAACTCGCGCTCGGCGGTGGCCAGGTTGCCGGTGTGGAGCGCGACGTAGCCGACAAGGTAGGGATAGTACTGCTCCTGCGCCGCGGCCATGGCGGGATCGCCGTCGAGGATGCGGCGCGCCTCGGCGACGTGGCGGCGCGCGTCGGCCGCGTTCCCGCGCCGCGCGGCGAGGCGGCCGAGGGCGTGGGCCAGGCGGAAGTCCCAGAGGCTCTGCGGGTGCGTGCGCGGCGCCGGTTCCTGGTTGCCCAGTTCGCTGCCGCGCCGGTAGTACCGCTCGGCCTCGTCGAGAAAGCCGTGGTCGATGCACACGCGGGCGGCCTCGTTGGCCATCTCGCCCTCCTGGTAGTGCGCGTTCTGCGGTTCGGCCGCTCGGCGCGTCACCCAATGGGCGATCACGCGCTCCTCGAGCTCGATGACCTTGGCGCAGTTGCCGTCGTAGCCGTACGACATGGCGAGGCGGCGCTCGGCGGCGGCCTTGGCGGCGGCGTCGGGCGCGGTGTCGATCAGCGACTGGTAGATCGCGCGCGCCTCGGCGTGCTGGAAGTTCGCGTCGAGGCGCTGCGCCTGGCGCATGCTGTCGGTCCGGGGGTTGCCCTGGGCGGGCGGGCCGCCGCCCTGCGCGGCGGCGGCAGACGCACACGAAAGAGCGACGAGGGCGAAGATGATGAGATGCATGCGGGTAGAATACACCCGTGACGCTGCACGAGCGGTTGGCCGCCAAGGTGGATGCCTGGCGCGCCGCCCACTATCCCTGC
>CAYJPQ010000156.1:0-3454 GCA_964372085.1 uncultured Bifidobacteriaceae bacterium
CCCCTGCACCCTTGCACCCTTGCACCCTTGCACCCTTGCACCCCTGCACCCTGGCACCCCTGCACCCATGACCCGCAAGATCCTGCACATCGACATGGACGCGTTCTACGCGTCCGTCGAACAGCGCGACAACCCCTCGCTCAGGGGCAAGCCCGTGGCCGTGGGGGGCGACCCCGGCACGCGCGGGGTGGTGGCCGCCGCCAGCTACGAGGCGCGCACGTTCGGGGTGCGGTCGGCCATCCCCATGTCGCGGGCCGTGCGCCTCTGCCCGTCGCTGGTGGTCGTGCGGCCCGACTTCCAGAAGTACCGCGCGGTGTCGCAACAGGTGTTTGCGCTCTATCGCGAGGTGACGCCGCTCGTGGAGCCGCTGTCGCTGGACGAGGCGTATCTCGACGTCACCGAGAATGCGTGGCACGAGCCGCTGGCGGTGACGGTGGCGCGCAGGCTGAAGGCGGCCATTCGCGACGCCACGGGCCTCACGGCATCGGCCGGCGTCGCCCCCAACAAGTTCCTGGCGAAGATCGCCTCGGGCTGGAAGAAGCCCGACGGCCTCACCGTGGTGGCGCCCGAGCGCGTGGAGCAGTTCCTTCGGGGCCTGGACGTGGACGCCCTGTGGGGCGTCGGCCCGAAGACCGCGGCCAAGCTGCGGGCGCACGGCATCGCGAAGCTCACCGACGTCCGCGACCGCTCGCCCGACGAGCTGGCCGCCATTGTCGGAAGCCTTGCCGGCTGGCTCATCGAGTTGGCCCACGGGCGCGACGATCGGCCGGTGGAACCGAACCGGGCCGCCAAGTCGTCGAGCTCCGAGTGCACCTACGCCACCGACCTGACCGCCCTGACCGAGATTCGCCGCGAGATCGAGGAGATGGCGCGCGAGGTGGCCGGCTGGCTGGCGCGCAAGAGTGTGATGGCGCGCACCATCACCATCAAGGTGCGCTACTCGGACTTCACCACGGTGACGCGCAGCCAGAGTTCGCCGGCGCCCACGCAGGACGCCGATCAGGTTGCGGCGCGCGCCCTGGCGCTGCTGGACAAGACCGATGCCGGCCGCCGGCCCGTGCGCCTGTTGGGCGTGGGTGCGCACAACTTCGGGGACGCGGCTGGCGCCGCGTCGATGGAAGAGGACTTGCGGCTGCCGTTTGGATGACGCCGAATGGGCTATCCACAGATGGCGCAGATGACACAGATTTCAATGCCCGTGCGGCGCCTGGGCGCGCAACGCGCGCCCAGCGGCGAGCGGAAGGGCCCGTGTTCACAAGCCCGGTCAACCCGCTCGAGGGCTTGTGATCGCGGGCCCGTCCGGCTCGCTGCCGGCGGCTTCGCCGCCGGGCGCCACTCCTGTCCGGGACTTTGTCTGTGTTTTGTCTGTGTTTTGTCTGTGTCTTGTCGGTGTCTTATCTGTGTTTCATCTGTGGCCACTCGTGAATCTGCGTAATCCTGGCCATCTGCGGATAACATCCGTCACATGACTCCTGACTTCGCCATCGTCGTGGCCTTCGTTGTCCTGTCGGTCACGATCGTGTTCCTGCTCCGCATGCTTGCATCGCGCCGGCAGCAGGCGCAGGCAGACGACATGCGCGCGCAGGCCGGCTCGCGGGGATGGACGTTCGAGGCAGTGCGCGAGGGCGCCTACCAGGTGCATCGGTGGCGCGGGGCCACCGACGGCATCGAGTGGGTGGCCGAGTCGATGGAAACACCGAGCCGGAACTCGAAGCACCAGACCCGCCTGGCGCGATGGCGCACCACCAGCATCCGCGGCCCGCTCACGGTGATCGTGTGCATGGGCGTACCCGAGGGAAAGGAGAAGCCCGACGTCGCGGTGGCGCAGGGTGACGGATGGCTGGCCACGCTGGCCAGGAAGGCGGCGGGCTTCGCGCTCGACATCGCGCTCACCCGGTACTTCGGCGACGAGGCGGGTCTGGCCATCGACGCCGCGGCGCTCAGGCCCGTGGAGGGCGTGATCGTCCCTGGCTTCGTTGTGATGGCCCTCGATCCGTCAGAGGCCTCGCGCCTGCTCTTCCAGGGTCTCGACAAGAAGCTGGAGGCCGCCACCCACGACCCCGACTCTGCGCTGTCGGACGCCTCGCGCCCCTGGGCCCTTCTGTGGCCGCAGGGAATTGGCCTCGGCCGCATGGACGTGCTTCGCCGCACCGCGGACGTGGAGCGCTTCGTCCATGGCGGCGTGGCGCTGGCCAAGGCGGCGAGATTCTAGACGGCTTAGGGCTTGGGGCCAGGGGCTTGGGGCTTGCGGACCACGGATACTTTCCGCAGCTCCACGCGCTCAACCGGCGTCTCGCCGTTCAGCGCCACCGCTTCGATCTTCCGCACCACGTCGAGGCCCGATTCCACCTTGCCAAACGCCGTGTACTTGCCGTCCAGCGTCTGGGCCCTGGCGGTGACGATGAAGAACGACGAGGTGGCCGAGTCGGGGTCGTCCGTGCGTGCCATGGAGAGCGTGCCGACGTCGTGGAGCTGGTCGTTGAACTCGGCCTTCAGTGGGCGGATGTATTTCTGCTGGGTCTCGCTGAGCGGGCCACGCGTGGGCAGGTGTCCCGACTGGATGACAAATCCCTTCACCACGCGGTGGAAGCTCATGCCGTCGTACACGCCGGCCTGCGCAAGGCGCAGGAAGTTGCGCACGTGCATGGGCGCCGGGCCGGGCGTGAACGACAGCGCGATCTCACCGAACGAGGTGTCGAGTACGACACGGTACTGCGCCAGTTCGTCCGGCGTCTCAGTTGAAAACGGCTCGGGCCACTCGGCCGGCTTGTCGCGGATGGTCACCTTGGTTACCGCCACGCGCTCCACGGCAACTCCCGTGTCGTCCACGGCGGTCTCGGAAATCTGCTGGGCCACCAGCATGCCCTCGACCACACGGGCAAACACGGTGTACCGGCCGTCGAGGCCGGGCTGATCGGTCACCGAGATGAAGAACTGCGTGCCGCCGCTGTCGGGGCGCCCAGGCAGCTCCACGGTCGACACGGCACCCCGCGTGTGCTTCTCGTCGTTGGCCTCATGCGTCACGAGGTTGAGCCCGCCCGAGCCGTACTTGGCCCTCGCCGCCGGGTCTTTCGTCACCGGGTCGCCGCCGTGGATGATGCCGTAGCGCACCATGCGGAAGAACGTGGTGCCGTCATAGCCGCCCGCCTCGGCGGTCTTGATGAAGAGCGCCACGTGATTGGGCGCCTTGTCGGCGTAGAGGTCCATGACGATCGTCCCCATGGACGTCTCGAGCACCGCCTGCTTCACCGGCGTCTGCGCCGCCGCGACCCCCGCCAGCACCACCCACGCAAGCACAGCCCTGATCACCATCGTCACAAACCTCGTGGAGAACCTTCGTGAGGAACCTTCGTGAGGAGCTTCCGTGAGGAACCCTCGTGAGGAACCCTCGTGAGGAACCCCCGTGTGGAACCCCCGTGTGGAACCCCCGTGTGGAACCCCCGTGTGGAACCTC
>CAYJPQ010000157.1:0-3384 GCA_964372085.1 uncultured Bifidobacteriaceae bacterium
AGGGGTTCAGGGGTTCAGAGGTTCAGAGGTTCAGAGGTTCAGAGGTTCAGAGGTTACTGAGGTTACTGAGATGAAGTGGATATCGCTGGTCGTGGGGATTGCGCTCGGTGCTGTGGGGGCGGTGGGGGCGCAGGGGGGGACGAAGAAAGCCTACCTCGTCGTGCAGTCGAACGTCACGAACCCCGAACAGTACGCCAACTACAGCAAGCTCTCGCCCGACATCATCGCGAAGCACGGCGGGCGGTTTCTTGCACGCGGGGGCCGGAGCGCCACGCTCGAGGGCCCCGCGGCACCTGCCCGCATCGTCGTGGTCGAGTTCCCCAGCTACGAGGCCGCCGAGGCGTTCTATCGCTCGCCTGCGTACACGGCCGCGCGCCAGGTGCGCGCGGGCGCGGCGACGATGCAGTTCGTGGTGGTGGAGGGGTCGTAGGGTCCGGCGCGGGCAAACTGCCAGGTATGCGCCGGTCGTGCGCCCCGCTTCTGCTCGTGGCGCTGGCGCTCGACATCCTCTCTTGGCCTTCGCGGGTCGTCGAGCCACTCATCGCGCTCACCATCGTGCTGGTGGGCGCCGACAACCTGCTGGTGATGAGGGGGAGGGCAAGCAGGAGGGACGGGGCGCCGCTGGGGGACCAACGGCCCGCGCAGCCCGCCGACATTCGCGCGTGGCTGGCGGTGGCTGGCGCGCTGGCGTGGATCGGCCGGTCGCATGCAGCCTGGTCGGCCCGTCTGGCTTGGGGCGGATCGATTGGGGTCGTTCTGGCGGGGCTTTACTGGTTTGTCCAGAGAAGTTGAGGAGTCACAGGTGCCACGACATCGAGATGGAGGTCTTGCGCTGATGGGGCACTCGCTGATCCGGTCCCTCGCGCCGCGGGCGGCTGCGGCACTGGCGTGTGTCGTGGTCATCGCGGGAGCCGACGCGATTCCCGCGGCGCTGGCCGCCATGGCCGACACCGAGCGGGCGTTTGCCAGGCTCGGCCACGACACCAACTGGCGCGACGCCTTCCTCGTGTACTTCGCCGAAGACGCCGTGACCTTCAATCCCGAGCCGGGGCTGGCCCTGCCGCGGCTGCGCGCGCTGTCGCCGCCCCCCGCCGGCATGAAGCTCAAGTGGGAACCGCGCGTGGGCGATGTGGCGGCCAGCGGCGACCTTGGCTACCTCACCGGCCCCAGCCAACGATCGGTGCCTGGACAGCCGGTGCGGCATGGCACCTACTTCTCGGTATGGAAGCGGCAGGCCGGCGGCGTCTACCGCGTGATTCTCGATGTCGGCGTGGGCCTGCCCAGCCAGGCCGAGTTTGCGGAGGGCTTCGTGCGATCGCGTGCCGTGGCCTCCTCCACGGGCGCCGACACCCGGGCCGCAGCCGACGAGTCGCTGCTGGCGGCCGACCGCGAACTGGGGTCGGCCCTCGCGGCCAGGGGCGCGGCCGCGGCGTATAGGGCCGCGCTGCATCCGGAGGCGCGCGTGCACCGGCCGGATCACATGCCGATGACCACGCGCGAATCGGCGACGGCTTGGATGCGCGCGAACATCACCGCCATGACGAGCGAGCCCGCGAAGGGCGAAGCCGCCGCCTCGCGCGACCTGGGCTACACCTGGGGATCGTGGACGGCCACGGATGCCGGCGGGAAGAGCACCCGCGGCTAATACGTCAGGGTATGGACGCGCGCCGCCGATGGCGCGTGGCATCTGGCTGCTGACGTGACCGAGCCGAGCAGGGCCACAGATGGAACTCAGATCGGCCACGAATGAAACACAACAAGCCACAGATGAAAGGCAATAGGCCACAGATGAAACACGGATGTACTCCTTCTGTGTTTTATCTGTGGCTGAACTTATCCGTGCCTATCTGATCTTATCCGTGGCCCCGGAGACAGCCGGCTGGATCACACTGGTGATGAAGGCGTGTATCGGCGCGGGCACGCTCGATTCACGGCCCATCCTGGCCACGAGGACGCGCGACCCTCATAGCTTGACCGCGTCCAGGCTCACCACCGGCTCGTCGCCCATCACCGCCGCGCTGTGCACCGACCCGCGCGGCACCACCACCCAGTCGCCCGGGCCGAGCACGGCCAGGTGGCCGCTCACCACCAGGCGGAAGCGGCCGGAGACGACGGCATCGACCTTGTCGATGCCGTGGGTGTGATCGGGGAAGACGGTGCCGGGTTCGTGGACGTAGCGGGCGACGCGATATCCCATGGCCTCGAGCTTGTCGCGCAGGGCCGCCTCCGTGAACGGGCCGTCAACCGACTGGTTCCAGCGGCGTACGGCCATGTCGGCTGCACCTCATCTGTGTTTCATCTGTGGCCTGGTTGCGCCGCTGGCTTTTTTCAGCAACCCGCTACTGGGCGCCGGCGGCGGGCTCGGCCGGCATGCCGGGCACCGAGCCGCCCGCGAGCTCCTGATCGATCATCAGCAGGCCCACGCCGGTGTTGCCGGCCAGGCGGATGCGGCCGAGCACGGCGCGGGCCGCGGCCTCTTCCTCCATCTGCTCGTTGACGAACCACTGCAGCATCACCGTGGCCGGGCGGTCCTTTGCCTTCTCGGCCAGCGCGTAGAGGTTGTTGATGGAGGCGGTCACGTCCTGCTCGTTCTTCAGGACGTGCACGCACAGCGCCTCGGCCGACTTCCATGTCATGGGCGGCGCGGCGATCGCCGGCAGCACGGCCTTCTGATCGCGCTCGACGATGTGGTCGATGATGCGCTGGGCGTGCAGCAGCTCGTCGGACGACTGCTTCTTCATCCACGTGGCAAACCCAGGCAGATCGTGCTCCGACAGCCAGATCGACATGGCGAGGTATTCGTGCGAGGCGCGGAACTCGAGCTTGAGGTGCTCGTTGAGGCCCTTCAATAGGTCTTTGGTCATTAGGGATCCTTGTGGCTCTGGGCTTTGGGCTTTGGTGGAGGCGACCGTTGAGGGTCGCCTGTTAATTCGAGCGGCGGCGCGCCAGGTCGAATGCCAGGCCGCCGAGCAGTACGAACAGTGCCGAACCGGTCATGGCCACCGGCAACTGACCCTGGCCGCCGAAGTACACGGCCGCGATCATGGACAGGCCCGAGCCGGCGGCACAGGCCGCAACGGCCCAGGCGGGCGGGCGATGCCTATCGGTGGCCATGGGCGTCCTATGGAGTGATGGTGAACCGGAATGTGGGCGAGGTGGCGATGACCTCGGCGCCCTTGAGCGCGATCACCACCCAGGTGTGCGGCTCGGGCTCGAGCGCCACGGTGTTGGGTGGGTGCGCCTCGGTTTCGGCGATCACCGCGCTCTCCCACACCACGCGGCCGGCGCTGGTGCTGATCTTGATCGTGTATCCGTCGGCGCCACTCACCGCGGACCACCGGAACAGGCTGACATGACCCGAAAACTGGCCGTCGGCGGGCTCCA
>CAYJPQ010000158.1:0-3360 GCA_964372085.1 uncultured Bifidobacteriaceae bacterium
CCGGCTCCCGGTTGCTGCGCCTTGTAGAGCACCTCGGCCATCGCGTGCGACGCCTTCTGCAGGTCGTCCATCGCGGCCGTGATCTGGTCCTTGCTGTCGCTCTTGACGGCGGTCCTGGCCGTCTCCAGGGCGCTTTCGATGCGCGAGGCTTCCGCGCCGAGCTTGTCCTTGTTCTCGGTGAAGGTCTTCTCCACGTTGTAAATCAAGGCGTCGGCCTGGTTGCGCGCATCGATCACCTCGCGCCGGCCCACATCGTCCGAGGCGTGCGCCTGCGCGTCTTTCACCATGCGGTCGACCTCGTCCTTGCTGAGGCCGCTGGCGCCGGAGATGGTGATCGTCTGTTCCTTCCCCGTGGCCTTGTCCTTCGCCACCACGCTGACGATGCCATTGGCGTCGATATCGAAGGTCACCTCCACCTGGGGCAGGCCCCGCGGCGCGGGCGGCAGGCCCGCGAGGTGAAAGCGACCGAGCGTGCGGTTGTCGCGCGCCAGCGAGCGCTCGCCCTGCAGCACGTGCACCTCGACGCTGGTCTGGTTGTCGGTGGCCGTCGAGAAGACCTCGCTCTTCTTCGTCGGGATGGTCGTGTTGCGCGGGATGAGCGCCGTCATCACGCCGCCCAACGTCTCGATGCCAAGCGAGAGGGGCGTGACGTCGAGCAGCAGCAGGTCCTTGACGTCACCGGCCAGGACACCGCCCTGCACCGCCGCGCCAATGGCCACCACCTCGTCGGGGTTGACACCCTTGTGGGGCTCCTTGCCGAAGTAGTCCTTCACCACCTGCTGCACGCGCGGCATGCGGGTGGACCCGCCGACGAGCACGAGCTCGTCGATGTCCGAGGGCTTGAGGCCCGCGTCGGCCAGCGCCTGCTTGAGCGGCCCGATGGTGCGCTGCACGAGCGGTTCCACCAGCGCCTCGAGCTTGGCGCGCGTCAGCTTCATCGCCAGGTGCTTGGGCCCCGAGGCGTCGGCCGTCACAAACGGCAGGTTGATCTCGGTTTCCATCACCGACGAGAGCTCGATCTTCGCCTTCTCGGCGGCCTCACGCAGGCGCTGCAGGGCCATGCGGTCCTTGCCGAGATCGATCCCCTCGGCCTTCTTGAACTCCGCGATCATCCAGTCGACGACCACCTGGTCGAAGTCGTCGCCGCCCAGGTGTGTGTCGCCGTTGGTGGACTTCACCTCGACCACGCCCTCACCCACCTCGAGCACCGAGATGTCGAAGGTGCCGCCACCGAGGTCGAAGACCGCGATGGTCTCGTCCTTCTTCTTGTCGAGCCCATAGGCCAGGGCGGCCGCGGTGGGCTCGTTGACGATGCGCTGCACGTTGAGGCCGGCGATCTTGCCGGCGTCCTTGGTGGCCTGCCGCTGCGAATCGTTGAAGTAGGCCGGCACCGTGATGACGGCGTCGGTGATGGTCTCGCCCAGGTAGTCTTCGGCGGCCTGCTTCAGCTTCTGCAGGACCATGGCCGAGATTTCGGGCGGCGAGTATTCCTTGCCGCGGACAGAAATGCGGGCGTCGCCGTTGCTGCCGGCCGCCACGCGATACGGGATGCGCCGCACCTCTTCGCCCACCTCGGCGAACTTGCGGCCCATGAAGCGTTTCACCGAGAACACGGTGTTCTCGGGGTTGGTCACGGCCTGGCGCTTCGCCACCTGGCCCACCAGGCGCTCGCCGTCCTTGGCAAAGCCCACCACCGACGGGGTGAGCCGCGCGCCTTCCTGGTTGACGATGACGGTCGGCTGGCCGTTTTCCATCACCGACACCACCGAGTTGGTGGTGCCGAGGTCGATGCCGATAACCCTGCCCTTGCTAGCCATGTTGGATGCTCCTCCCCGCACTTTCCTGATTATGCGCGTCTAGTGAGCGTCTGTCAATCATTTTATATGAGCGCTTTCCACTCATATCAAATACGCCAAAAAAGGCGCCGGCTCTGGGCAGCCTGTGCGAGGTTCCGGCGCGATAGAATCTCCTCGATGTCGTCTTTTTCCTCGGTGCCCTCTCCGGGCGATGCCCAGGCCCTGGCCGAGGACGTGGGCCGCCTGTTTGACGAACTGGCCAGTGGGCGCCCCGACCAGCGGCCGCTGGTGGCCGGCGAGTGCGCGCCCCTGCTCGACGTGCTGGAGACCGATCGCTCCATCGAGGTGGTGCTCGACGTGCCGGGCGTGTCGGCCGACAGCCTGCGGGTGCTCGCCAAGCACGGGGTCGTCCTGATCGTGGGTGAGAAGGCCCGCTCGGAACCCGCGCTGCGGCGTCCGGCCAGCTTTCACCTGGTGGAGCGCGACTTCGGGCGGTTCGCCCGTGCGGTGCGCATTCACGTGGCGGTGGACGCCTCGCAGGCCTCGGCCCGCCTGGCGCAGGGCGAGTTGCGAATTGTGCTGCCCAAGATCCCGGAACGCCGCGGGTTCGGCATCCGAATACCCGTCGTGGCTGCCCCCACCCCGTGATCACCCTCCTCTTCATCGGCGACGTGGTTGGGCGCCCGGGACGCGACCTGGTGCGCCGGCACACGCGCGGCCTGGCGGCCGCCCACCGTGCCGACCTGGTCATCGCCAATGGCGAGAACGCCGCGGGCGGGGTCGGCATCACGCGCGAGAACGCCCACGAGCTGCTGGGCGCTGGCATCGACGTGCTGACCTCGGGCAACCACGTCTGGGACAAGCGCGAGGCACTGGAGTTCATCACCCACGAGCCGCGCCTGGTGCGTCCCGCCAACTACCCGGCCGGCACGCCGGGCGCCGGGTCGTACGTGGCCGCCACCCGCGCCGGCATCGCCGTGGGCGTGGTCAACGTGATGGGCCGCGTGTTCATGGCCGCCCTCGACGATCCGTTTCGCGCGGCCGACCGCGAAATCGCGCGCGTGCGCGAGGCGGGCGCCCGCGTGGTGTTCGTGGACATGCACGCGGAGACCACCTCGGAGAAGATGGCGCTCAGCTGGTACCTCGATGGCCAGGTGACGGCCGTCATCGGCACCCACACGCACGTGCAGACGGCCGACGAGCGCATCCTGCCGGGCGGCACCGCCTGCCTCACCGACGTGGGCATGACGGGGCCGCACGACGGCGTGATCGGCATGGACCGTACGGCGGTGATCGCGCGGTTCGTGTCGGGCCTGCCCGGACGGTTCGAGCCGGCGTCGGGCGACCCCCGCCTGAACGGTGTCGTCGTCACCGCCGACGAGGCGACCGGGCGCGCCCTCTCGATCATGCGGGTGAGCCACACCGAGGCCGAGTTGCAGACGCTCACCGACCGGGCCAGCGCGGGGGCCGCGCCGTGAGCACGCTGCCGTTTGATGAACCTGAGGATCAGGTGCAGCGGGTGCAGCGGGTGCAGCAGGTGCAGCAGGTGCAGCAGGTGCAGCAG
>CAYJPQ010000159.1:0-3304 GCA_964372085.1 uncultured Bifidobacteriaceae bacterium
GAGGTTCAGAGGTTCAGAGGTTCAGAGGTTCAGAGGTTCAGAGGTTCAGAGGTTCCAGCCGGGATGGTTAGCGGCACGATCCCCAGGACCACATCTGCAGGTCCCACTTCTTCTTCTTTGGATCGCGCGAGACGACGATCTGGGCCCGTTCCGTGACGCCGCCACGGTCCGCGAACATGCAGACACGGTAATTGTCGGGACCGATCGCTGCCTTTTCGGCCGTCAGGATGCCTGCGAGCGCCAGCGGTTCCTTGGTCTTCTTCTTCTGCTCGCTGAAGGCGAACTTCACCGCGGCCTGCACGTCGAGGCTGGTGGGTTCAACCTTCTCGTACGGCGGCTCTGCCGTGGGCTTGGGCGCGGGCGCCGGTTCTTGCAGGAGGAGGAGCAGGAAGATGGCAAGCATGATCCGATCCTACTCCCAGGTAAGCCGCAAGCCGTGAGCCGCTCACGAACTGCTTTCGCCGACAGATCAGCTAAGATCCGGGCTCCTGCCATGTCCACGTTCGCGCGCCAGTACCGGGCCGGCCAGTCGGTGGAAGACTTCTGCCGGCAGTGCCACGAAGACCGCTCCCACACCGTCATCGTCGTCGACGAGCACAACGCGCAGCCGCTGCGGGTGCAGTGCGGCTTCTGCCGGAGCGAGCACAACTACCGCGGCGGCCCACGGACAGGCACCCCCGCACCGTCGCCCGCCTTCGCTCGCTCAGACGCGCGCAAGCTTCGGCGAGGTCCCGCCGAAGCGGCCTCCGGCCGCGTAGGCGGACACCCAGGCACGTCAAATTCTGCGTTACCGCTCGTCACCGAGCGCGAAAGGCTAGGCCCCACCGTGACCGGCACGCCTGTTCCTCAAGACCTGGAGATGCTGCTGCGGCGGATCATCCGCGAAGAGACCGGGCTCACGCCCGTGGCGCCCGCCGAGAAGTGGCGGGGCGGCGAGCTGGTGCTGAAGCCGGGGAAGCCGGGCGTGCAGGAGAAGAGCTGGCCCATCGAGTCGTTCTTCCACAAGGTGGTGATGCTGAGGAACCGCTTGAGGACCCTGGAGCAACAGGTGAACGCCTCGGACCTGCCCGACGACCAGAAGCTCAAGATCCAGGGCCACATCACCGGCTGCTACGGGTCGCTCACCAGCTTCAACGTGCTGTTTGCGAACGAGAACGACAAGTTCGTGGGCGCGAGCCAGGAGTAGGGCGGAACTTCAGTTCCGCCTGGGCGAGGCCGCGTTACCAGAGTCCCACGCGGCTTGGCCGCGCCCCTGTCCCGCACACGTCGGGCGGCTTGTCGGCCGCGAAGCCGGTGGCGGCGAAGAAGCCGTGCTCCAGGCCGTCGAGGGGGCGGCATCACATGGGCGGGCGATGCGCCTATGATCGGGCCGTGCGCCAGCCGCCCCGGGACGCCCCATCACCCTCCCCGCACCAACCCATCATGGTGGCCGAGGTGCTGGCCTGCCTGCGCCCCGTGGCAGGGGAGGTCGCCGTGGACTGCACGCTCGGCGGCGGGGGGCACGCGCTTGCGATCCTCCCGCGGGTGCAGCCCTGGGGCCGCGTGATCGGTATCGATGTCGATCCGATCGAGTTGCCCCGCGCCGAGGCGCGCATTCGCGCGGCCGGCTACGGCCCCGAGGCGTTCGTGGCGTACCCCGGAAACTTCGCCAGCCTGCCGGCGGTGCTGGCCGCGGAAGGGCGCTCGACCGCGGATCTGATCCTGGCCGACCTCGGGGTGTCGTCGATGCAGTTCGACAATCCCGAACGCGGCTTCCATTACAAGGGCGTGGGGCCCCTCGACATGCGGATGGATCCGACGCGTGGCGAATCTGGGGCCCAGTTGCTGGCGCGCGTGAGCGAAGCGGCCCTCGCGCGCCTGCTGCACGAGAATGCGGACGAGCCGCACGCCGCGCTCATCGCCGGCATCCTGAAGCGGCAACCCGTGGAGACGACCCATGCCGCCGAGCGCCTGGTCCGCACGGGGCTGACCGCGGCGCTGCCGCACCTGACGAAGGCCGCAGTGAAGCTGTCGGTCCGACGCACCCTGCAGGCGCTGCGGATCGCGGTGAACGACGAATTCGCGTCGCTCGATCGCCTGCTCGAGGCCCTGCCTCGATGCCTGGCGCCCGGCGGCCGCGTGGCGATCCTGACGTTTCACTCGGGCGAAGATCGGCGGGTCAAGAAGGCGTTTCAGGCCGGCCATCGCGCGGGCGTGTACGCCTCCGTGGCCCGCCAGGTCACCCGATCATCGATGGAGGAGACGCGCGCGAACCGGCGCTCCACGGTTGCGAAACTACGCTGGGCCGTGCGCGGGCTGCGGGAGTATTGACCGCCGTGACGCTGGTTCTACTCCGCAGGCAACCGCGTCTGGCGAGTCCGCTTCCTGATCGCGGCGAAGTGAGTCGGGAGGCGTTCAGCGCGCCGCGGCCACGTGCTGCCGGATCCAGTCGGCCAGTTCTTCCTCTAAAACGCTGCCTTCAGCCAACGCGAGGACCTCGGCGACGACCTCGGCGTCGCTGACCTCCAACGCGTGGCCGTTGGTGCCAAGGAACGTGATCATCGTCAGGAACCCGATTCGCTTATTGCCGTCCCGATACGGGTGGTTCCTCACGAGGCCGAATGCATAGGCGGCAGCCAGGTCCGGCAGATCAGCGGCGGTCGCGCAGTGCCACTTCTGCTGTGGCCTCGCCAGGGCCGATTCGAGGACGTTTTCGTCCCTGACCCCGGTCAAGCCACCGTGTTCGCGGAGTTGATCTCCGTGAATGGCGTCGACGACGACCCGGCTGAGCCAGTGGGGCTCGCGACGGCGCTTGGCCATGGGCTACTTCGCCAGTTCGCGGAGGGCATTCCGGTATTTCTTCGCGGCCTTGGCCGCCACCGTCAGGGCGCGCTCGGTCTCAGGGTCGTAGGGCGTGAGCAGGATGCCTCGGTCCGTTTCCACGGCAAGGACACGATCTCCGGCCTCGAGCCGGAGACGGTCGGCCATGTCCTTGGGCAGGGTGGCGCTCACGGAACCTCCCGCCTGGCGAAGCATCACTTCCTTGGTCATGGCCAAGAGTAGCACATAAGTGCTACACGTGGACTTCAACGGCTGGCGCCGATCCGATACAGCGCCGTCGCCATCCTGATGATGAGGCTGTCTCGGTGAATCGCCGCCGTCGCCATGCTCGTCCAGCACGTTCTGCGGGGCGCGACCGTGGGGCCGCAGATGACGCAGATGACACAGATGAAATGCCCAACGGCCCCCGCGCCCGGCGCGTCCCGGGGCGCGGGGGCGGGGGGGGGGGGGGGGGGGGGGGGGGGGGGGGGGGGGGGGGGGGGGG
>CAYJPQ010000160.1:0-3296 GCA_964372085.1 uncultured Bifidobacteriaceae bacterium
ACGAGCTGGCGCGCATCCGCAACGAGGAGATCGGGTTCGTCTTCCAGACGTTCAACCTGCTGCCGCGGGCCACCGCGCTTCACAACGTGGAGTTGCCGCTCGTGTACGCGGGTATGTCCAAGAAAGAGCGCATCGAGCAGGCGAAGGCGGCCATCGCGAAGGTGGAGCTCACGCCACGCATGAACCACAAGCCCAACGAGCTGTCGGGCGGCCAGCGCCAGCGCGTGGCCATCGCGCGCGCCCTGGTGAACAACCCGTCGATCCTCCTGGCCGACGAGCCCACGGGCAACCTCGATTCGAAGACGGGCGTGGAGATCATGGCGCTGTTTGCGCGCCTGCACGAGTCGGGCAACACGATCATCCTCGTGACGCACGAAGCCGACATCGCCGCCTATGCCCACCGCGTCGTCGCGATCCGCGATGGCCAGGTCGAGAAGGACGTCAAGCAAGCGCCGCGCGCGCACGCGGCCGTATAGCCACGGCACGACCGCCAAGCCCCAAGCCATTCACCTCACGATCCTGCCGGTGGCACGATCCGCGCCGCGGTCTGAAAGCGACGGTAATTGGTGTACCTGGCCACGCCCGTGCCGTTCCCGTTGCGCCCCACGAAGAAGTCTTCCTTCATCTCGGTGGGCACCAGCAGATCCAGGGCCGCATCGTGCTTGAAGTCCACCCAGACCACCGCGTCGAACGGGGTGAAGCCCATGCGCATGTCGCGGCTCTTGACCTGCGCGCGGTGCAGGCGTCCCGTGTCGGGCTCAATCCAGGCGGTGACGATGCTCCTCAGGTCGCCGGCGCCGGGCTGCTGGATGATCGTGGGCGTGGAGGTTTCCTCCAGCACGAGCCGTACGGTGCGCACGTTCCGGATCTTCTCGGTGCCGTCCACCCGGTAGCCGAAGCGATGACGGTTGCGGGGATGCAGCAACTCGAGGGGCAGGTTGGGCAGGTTGATGGTGCGCGGCGCCCCCAGGTTGTGTGCGGCGCTGTCCTCCAGCAACAGGTGTGCCTGATCGTAGTCGTCGCTGGCACCCTCCAGCATCAGCTGCGCCAACGACACGCCGAGGTCCTTGACCGGTTTGTCGTTGACCGTGATGACCCGGCGAAAGCCGAGCCACCCGGCGTCACCGGGCAGCGCGATGAATGCCACCTCGGAGCGCAGCTTCCGGTAGGTCACCACCCAGCTCTCCTGCATCCGCTGGGTCATCTCCTCCTCGGCCACGAGCGCGCTCAACTGCGGCTCGTAAGCCAGGAGGTAAGCATCGAGCTTGTCGCGCAGCGCGCCCGCCTCGGGCGCCTGACCATGCACCGTGGCGGCGACCACGAGGGCCGCGCTCAAGCCGCAAGCCGTAAGCCGCAAGCCTCCAAGCCTCCTTAGACCGCCGCGAAGTGTCCTTCGTCCACCTGCCGCAGCGGCGCGTCGAAGTTCACCGTCGCGGCGTCCATCTCGATGCGCGCGCGCGGCGCGTCGGGGTCGGTGGCCGGCACCGCCGAGAGCAGCGCCCGGGTGTAGGGGTGCCGGGCGTCCTCGAAGATGCGGGCCGTGTCTCCCACTTCCACGATCTTGCCGAGGTACATCACCGCCACGCGGCTGGAGATGTGCCGCACCAGGCGCAGGTCGTGCGCCACGAAGAGGTAGGTGAGCTTCAACTGCTCCTGCAGGTCCATCAACAAGTTGATCACCTGCGCCTGGATGGAGACGTCGAGCGCCGAGACGGGTTCGTCGGCGATGATGAACGACGGGTTGAGGGCGAGCGCGCGCGCCAGGCCGATGCGCTGCCGCTGCCCCCCGCTGAACTCGTGCGGGTACCGATCCAGGTGCGAGGGGTCGAGGCCCACCAGGCGGAAGAGCTCGGCCACGCGGTCGCGCCGTTCGGCCTTCGCGCCCAGCTTGTGGATCACTAACGGCTCTTCGACGATGGTGAAGGCGCGCATGCGGGGATTCAGCGACGAGTACGGGTCCTGGAACACCATCTGCATGTCGCGGCGCGCCGCCCGCATCCGCGCGCCCGAGAAGCCCAGCACGTTCTCGCCCTTGAAGAGCACCTCGCCGGCCGTGGGCTCCACCAGGCGGAGCATGCAGCGTCCGGTGGTGCTCTTGCCGCTGCCCGATTCGCCCACCAAAGCGAACGTCTCACCCTCTTCAATCGAGAAGCTCACATCGTCCACGGCCTTGACGACGGTCCTGGGGCGGAAGAGGCCGCCGCCGCGATCGAAGTGCTTCACGAGGTGGCGGACTTCGACGAGGGGCATCAGCGGACACCCTCGGCTTGGGGCCTGGGGCTTGAGGCCTGCGGCAGGTGCAGGAAGCAACGGACCGTGTGCTCGCCGCCAACCGAGGTGACGTCGGGAACGGCCGTGTCGCACACGGCCATGCGATCACCGCAGCGTGGGGCGAAGCTGCAGCCCGGCGGGAGCGACGCCAGGTTGGGCACGGTGCCGTCGATGGCCTTCAGGCGCGAGCCGGCGGCGCCGCCGGGGATGGAGGCGAGCAGCCCGCGCGTGTAGGGGTGC
Source organism: uncultured Bifidobacteriaceae bacterium (assembly GCA_964372085.1). Taxonomy (GTDB): domain Bacteria; phylum Acidobacteriota; class Vicinamibacteria; order Vicinamibacterales; family UBA2999; genus 12-FULL-67-14b. The sequence continues at coordinate 2,512 of CAYJPQ010000160.1, forward strand.
TGCGGGTCGCGGAAGATGTCGCGCACCGTGCCCTGTTCCACGATGCGGCCGGCGTACATCACGGCCACGCGGTCGGCGGTCTCGGCAATCACGCCCAGGTCGTGGGTGATGAGCAGCAACGACAGGTCGAACTGCGTCTTCATCTCGCGCAGCAGGTCGAGCACCTGTGCCTGCACGGTGACATCCAGCGCGGTGGTGGGCTCGTCGGCAATCACGAGGGGCGGCTTGCACGCCAGGGCGATGGCCATCATCACGCGTTGCCGCATGCCGCCCGACAGCTGGTGCGGGTAGTCGTCCACCCGCTTTTCGGGGTCGGTGATGCGCACCGCGCGGAGCAGCTCGATGGCGCGCGCCCGGGCGTCGGTCTTCGAGGCGAGGCCGTGCACGACGAGGGCCTCGGCGATGTGGGCGCCCACTCGCATCACCGGGTTGAGTGCGGCCATGGGCTCCTGGAAGACGAAGCCGATCCCGGCGCCGCGCACGTGGCGCATGTCGGCCTCGGGGAGCGCGAGCAGGTCGCGGCCCTGGAACAGCACGCGCCCGCCGGCCACGCGGCCGGGCGGCTGCACCAGGCGGATCAGCGAGAAGGCCGTGACCGACTTGCCGCTGCCCGACTCGCCCACGAGCCCCAGCGTCTCGCCCTTGCGGATCTCGAACGACACGCCGTTGACGGCCACGACCGGCGTGGGGGCCACGTCGAAGACGGTGGTCAGGTTCTGAACGTTCAGCAGGGGGTCCACGGGTTCTACGGGTTCTACGGGTTCTACGGGTTCTACGGGTTCTAC
>CAYJPQ010000161.1:0-3129 GCA_964372085.1 uncultured Bifidobacteriaceae bacterium
CCGAGCACTGCGGCGCCTTCTCGAAGCCGCAGTTGAACCACACGGGGCTGTTGAACGCCGCCTTCTGGTTGACCAGCAGGTACTTCAGGTCGTCGTTGAAGGCCTGGAGCGCCGCGTCCGAGGCGAAATACTTCTGCCTTCGCGCCCACTCGGTGATCGTGTCGACCACGCGGCCAATGAGCTGCTTGGCCGAGCGCTCGCGCTCGGGCGACCCGACATGGCCGCGGAAATATTTGGAGACGACGATGTTGGTCGCCTGCTGCGACCAGCCCTTCGGCATCTCGACGCCACGCTGCTCGAAGACGACGTGGCCCTTTTCATTGCCAATCACCGCGTCGCGGAGCTCCCACTCGACCTGGTCGAAGGGATCCTGGCCCGCGGTGGTGAAAAATCTGGGGAACTCCAGGCCGGGGGAGGCCTGCGTCTTCCGGCTCGCGCGCGGTGCGTCGACGGGGTCAACGTGGGTCGTCGAGCTCACCGCCTGCTGACCGGCCGCAGCGGCCGACATCTTTGGAGCAGCGCCATCCTGCATGCTTCTTCCTCCGCTTTGGCGACACCCCTCCCCATGGGGCAACCGCCCTATCTAATTCGATCGGTGCGACAAGTACTTGGTTTTGGTACGCGCGTGACTTCTGTCTAAATCGGCGCTCTCACTCGTTCGTTCGTGCTTCGATTCCGTCTCAGTCGTGCGGCGCCGGGAGGAGCCAGGCGACTGAAAGTCATCATCGCGCGCGAAGGCAAATATGCGCCTGTGACTTTTTGTTGTCAAGCACTTAGCCACAACATGTTGCGTTTTTCTTTTAGGTCGGACGCAATATGTCGCCGTTTGCCTTTTGAAAACAAACATTCGTCTTATCTTCGCTTAACGCGAATGTGACTGCAAGGTAAACGTGTCGGATGGGCTAGCGGGCGAACACCGCGGCCAGCGTCGCAGCCTTGTCGGCGAGCGTGCCCGCATACACAAGATTGCGCACTTTGAGCGCCTCCTCCGCCTGCTGCAAGAAGCGCCGGGCCGTGTCGAACTGTGCACGTTGATCGCTCGAGAGCGAACCCGGATTCGCGCGGGCCAGGTCCCGCGCGGCGCTGATGAGCAGGGCGCGGATGGCCGCCTCGGTTTGCGCTTCGGTGCCCGGCGCCGGGGTGAGCGTGAGCGAGGGCGGCGAGGGCCGAACGGGCTCGGCCCTTGGTGTCTCGGGCCTCGGCGGCTCGGGCCGCGCGGGGCGGCTAGCCGGCCGCGCCGGCGTGGCTGGCTCTTCCACCACCGGCGCCTGGGGCGGCTCGGGCTCTTCGGGGTACTCGGCCACGACGCGCGGCGGGGGCGGGGGCGGTGACAGCAGCGGCAGTTCCACCTCGGCTTGCACCTGCGCCTTCGCCGCGCACGACGCGAGCGCTGCCGTCGTCAGGACGGCGCCCATGAGACGAAGGGGGCGCACCATGCGGCGATTGTACAGGGTCAGGGGTTTAGAGATTCAGAAGTTCAGGGGTTCAGGGGTTCAGCGGTTCAGGGGGTTCAGTGGTTCCCTCGGGCGCGAACCCGCTGAACCCCTGAACCCCTGAACCGCTGAACCCCTGAACCCCTGAACCCCTGAACCCCTGAACCCCTACCCCCCTGAACCCGGTAGAGTGACGACGAACGTTGTGCCGCGGCCCACCGTGGACTCCACGTCGATGGTGCCGTTGTGCAGGTACACGGTGCGATACACCAGTGACAGCCCGATGCCGCTGCCCCGCTCCTTCGTCGTGTAGTAGAGGTCGAAGATCTTGGCCAGGTGCTCGGGCGCGATGCCCACGCCGGTGTCGGTGACGCGCACCACGATGCGCCCGTCGCCAGCCGCCGTGCACGAGACGGTGAGCCGCCCGCCTTTTGGCATGGCCTGCACCGCGTTTTGCGCCAGGTTGAGGAACGCCTGCCGCAGCAGCACGGCGTCGCCCTCCACCACCAGCGCCTCGTCCGCGCACGCGCGCTGCAGGACCACGCCGACGCACTCGGCCTCTGGCCGCACCGCGTCGAGCACGCTCGCCACGAGCGGCGCCAGCGCCACGGGCGCCAGCGAGACCTCCTCGGGACGCGCGAACTTCAGGAAGCCCTGCACAACCTCGTCGAGCCGCCGGATCTCCTGGCCTATCACCTCGGCGTGCGTGGCCGCCGACGCGGGCTCGGCGCCGGCCAGCTTCTGCTTGAGCAGCTCCAGGTGGATGGTCATGGCATTGAGCGGGTTCTTCACCTCGTGCGCCACGCCCGCGGTGAGGCGGCCGAGCGCGACGATGCGGCGCGACAGCTCGGCCAGTTGCGCGGGCTTGACGCCGGCGGGCGCCGCGGCGCGCAGCTGCGCGCTCACCCGGTCGAACACGTCGCCAAGGTCGCGGAACTCGTCGTCCCTGAGGTCGAGCGTGGCGCCCAGCTCGCCCCGCCCGAGCCGCAGCAGCCCCGACTGAATCACGTTGATGGGCCGCAGCACTACCTGCGCCAGCAGCATCGCCGCAAACACCGACACCAGCAGCGACACGCCCACGGCGAGGGCCGCCGGCCCCAGCGACTGGTTCAACTCGCGCCGCACCAGGATAGTGGAGAGCCCGATGCGAATCTCGCCGAACGGCCGGTCACCCAGTTCGATGGGCTGCGTCCATTCCAGCGTCTGGCCCGTGGCGTACACGGTGCGCAATTGCCCGAGACCGCCCGACGCCAGCACGCCCATGAGCGGCGTGCGCGGCTCCAGCGTCCGGCCCAGCCGCTCGCGGTCGCTGGCGGCGACGATGGTGCCGCCGATGTCGACGAGCACGGCGTCGGTGACGTCCTCGGAGTAGATGGCCGCCTCGAGCGCCGCCTGCACGGCGCGGCTCGACCGGATCTCCTCGTAGGCGGCCTCCTGGCTCGACACCACCAGCTGCGCCTGGTGGTACACGGCGTTGGCCAGCAGCTCCGCGCGCGTGCGGCTCTCCTCAAGCAGCACACGCGCCACCGACACGAGGTGCAGCAGCCCAAGCGTCAGCACGATGGCCGCCACCAGCGTCATCACGCCCAACACCTGCTTTTGCTTAATGGAGAGCATGGGTTTGCGGGTGCAGCGGGTGCGGCGGGTGCAGCGGGTGCAGCGGGTGCAGCGGGTGCAGCGGGTGCAGCGGGTGCAG
>CAYJPQ010000162.1:0-3116 GCA_964372085.1 uncultured Bifidobacteriaceae bacterium
CCCTTCTCCCTTCTCACTTCTCACTTCTCACTTCTCACTTCAAATACCCTCACCATCGGCGCCTCGTTCGCATCCTGGCCCGGTTCCCGGATGTCCCGGATGAGCGTGAGGCCCGTGAGTGCGGCCACAGGGAAGGCCGGCTGCCACGGCGTGAGGCCCACGGCCTCGTATGGCCCACCGGGCTGTCGCGCCGCTGCCCGCGCCTCGTCTGCCGATGGATACACCCGCCGATCGGTGACCTCGCAGAACGCGCGCCCCGTCGAGTCCACGCGGCTCTCAACCCGCACCACCCACGTGTTGTTGGCGGGCTCGGCCGCCGCGCCGCCGAGCACCATCAGCCGGTACACCATCGACTGGTAATAGGGCTCGCGAAACATCCAGACCGGCTGCCAGCCCGCGGGTGAGTTGACATAGCAGACCGTGTAGAAGCGCGAGGTGGGGACGCCCGCCCAATCGGCAAGGCTTTGAAAGCGCCCGCCCAGCGCGCCGCCGCCGGCAGCGCGGAAGGGTTGCTCCCAATCGGCCAGCACGTAGCGCGCACGCTCGGCCGCCAGCACCTGCAGCGCCTCGGCCTCGTCGGTGGCGACGTAGAACCTCGCGGCGTTGGGCGCCCGCACTTGCGTGGGATTCGCCACCGGCACCCGCCGCGCCGTCTGGGCGATCCAGTACCCCTGGTCCCACCAGTTCATCACCGTGTAGGCCGGAGCCGGCGGTTGATCCGGGTAGCGCGCGTAATAGTACGTGGCGTCTGCAAAGGGCTCCGGCGTGTGGTCGCCTAACCAGGTCATCGCGTCGAACCAATAGGCGGGCATGCCGCCCGCCCTTGTGGTGGTGATGGCCGCCGGCGCCAGGTTGGGCGCCACCGCCAGGCCCGCCACCAGCACCACCGCCGCCTCGCGCTGGAATGGCATCACCCGGCGCACCTCCGGCGACGGGTCGCCCGCATGCGGCACGCCTCCCCAGTCGAGGATACGCGTGGAGAGCCACCCGATGACCACCGCCACCGCCGGCACCAGGTAGTAGCCAAACCGGTTCTGCCCAAGCGTGGCTACGAACATCGCGCCCGTGAACAGCACCACCAGCACGTGATCGGCGCGCCGGGTGCGCCGCACGCTCCACGCGAGCAGCATCACCGCCACCGCGCCCAGGTAGAAGCCTGAACGAAAGAACGTCCACGGCTGCCACCAGTTCCAGTTTCCCGTGTAGAGGAACAGCGGCCGCGCCTCGAGCACCGCCATGCGCGTGGGGTCGGGACTGAAGCGCATCAGGTCGCTCATCACCTGCCGCGTGAGCCCGGGCGCCAGCAGCACGGCGGCGGCCACCACCACGACAGCCGACCCGGCCAGCATCAATCGGGGACGCCGGCTCAAGGCCACCAGCGCCACGACGAAGAGGCCGGCGAGCGACGCGACCTGCGTGTCGTAGCGAAACAGGGCCGGATCCTGGAGCAGCAGCACGACGGCCGCCGCCACGACGGCGGTGACCAGCGCGACACGCGCGTATGCCCGTCGCTCCTCATCCCGGCACACAAACGGGAGCGCCGCCACCCACAGACCGAAAATGGCTACCAGCAACGCGCCACTGCCCCATGCCAGGAGGTAGAGGCCGAGGAGAAGACCGGGAAGTAGCGGACGGGCGTGCCCGCCGAAGCCTCGGCGAAGGCGGGAGGCCCACACGATCGCCGCCAGCGTGGCCATCGCGAGGCACGCCTCCAGCGCGTGGTGATCCACGAAGCCCACCAGCGTGCGATCCAGGAAGTGCCCCGGCAGGATGGCCGCGAGCAGCGCCGCGAGCAGGCCCGCACGCCGATCGAACGCCAGCGTGGCCAGCCACCACACGGCCACCACCGCCGCGGCGCCCATCACCGGTGGCGCCAGCGCCGCCACGCGCTCGATGTACGCCGTGGACGCGCCCGCCCCGTGCGTGACCATCACCACGGTGGCGACCATCGCGTCGAAGAGCGGCGCGACGGCCACGTACTGGGCATCCACCGAGGCATAGGGATCGGCGGTCACTCGGTGGGGGAAGTTGCGGACCGCGTTCTCGACGAGCCTCACGTGGTACCACGCGTCGGTCTCGAGGAAGTTCACCCGCTCGCCACCGAGCACGTCGTCCCACGGCGCCCACACGCGGATGGCCAGGGCGATGAGGAGGATCAGCCCCAGTTGAAGCAGGTCGAGTTTGCGCACTGGGGACAGATCATAACGGCTACGGCCCCGACTCCCGAATGCGGTAGCATCTCCCGCGGAGGCTGTCATGTCGAGAAAGCTGACCCGTCGAGAATTCGTCCAGACCAGCACGGCTGCGGGGGTGGCGCTTGGGGCGCCGGGCGCGGTGTTTGGCCAGGCCCCGGCTGTCCGCACCGCCGGAGCCAAGCCGGTGGTGATTGCGTCGAACAACGGTCACACCGTGAAGAACGGCGGCACCCGGACGTGCGTCCAAACGGCCTTCGAGCTGATGACCACGGGCACCGATGTGCTCGAGGCCCTCATCGCCGGGGTGAACATCGTGGAGCTCGATCCGGCCGACACCAGCGTGGGCTACGGCGGCCTGCCCAACGCCGAGGGCGTGGTGCAGCTCGATTCGTGCTGCATGCACGGGACGAAGAAGCGCGCGGGGGGCGTCGCCTGCCTCGAGGGCATCCGCACGCCATCGAAGGTGGCGCATGCCGTGATGGAGCAGACCGACCATCACCTGCTCGTGGGCAAGGACGCGCAGCGCTTCGCGGCCAGCCTGGGCATGAAGGTGGAAGACGACCTCAACACCGACGAGTCGAGGCGCATCTGGCTGGAGTGGAAGCGGCGCGCCGATCCCGAGCATTACCTCGACCCGAAGAAGCGCGCCGAGGCAGCCACGCAGGCCGGCCTCGACATGGTGCGCGACGGGTGGATCGACGCCGACCACTACTGGGGCACCATCAACTGCGACGGCGTCAACAGCAAGGGCGAGGTGTGCGGCGTCACCACCACCAGCGGCCTGGCCTGGAAGATCCCGGGGCGCGTGGGCGACTCCCCCATTCTCGGCGCCGGCCTCTACGTGGACGGCGACGTGGGCGCCGCCGGGTCCACCGGGCGCGGCGAGGCCAACCTCTACAACCTGTGCTCGTTCCTGGTGGT
>CAYJPQ010000163.1:0-3115 GCA_964372085.1 uncultured Bifidobacteriaceae bacterium
TCAGCACCGGCAAGCCCGATCTCCAGTCGGAGGTCGTGACCTCGGTCCGGGTGGTCGGCGTCGTTATTAAGGTGGCCATGGTCGTGGTCCGCTCGAGTTCGGGTTGGAAGGGCATGTTTTCCATTACTGCACCCCTCCCGTCAGCACCGCGAGGCTGAAGCCCCACACGATGTTGTCGTCACCGGCCTGGCCCCACACGATGTTCTCGTCATCGCTGCTGGTGCCCCACACGATGTTGTCGCGCCAGTCGTTGCCCCACACGATGTTGTCCTGATCGTCCCAGGACACGTTGCCCCACACGATGTTCTCGTCCCAGAAGCCCCACACGATGTTGTCGGCCCAGTAGCCCCACACGATGTTGTCGTCGCCCCAGACGATGTTGTCGCCCCAGACGATGTTGTCGTCGATCGAGACCTGGCCCCAGACGATGTTGTCGAGCTCGTCCCAGTAGTTGCCCCAGACGATGTTCTCGCAGCCGTCGGCGCAGTTGCCCCACACGATGTTGTCGAGCAGGGTGTCCATGCCCCACACGATGTTGTCGTCCCAGCGGGCCATGTGCACGTAGGCGGCGTCGCCCGTGATGAAGCGATCGCCCCAGATGATGCGCTTGCCCCACTGGACCGTCTCGCCGTTGAGGTCTTCGTTGACGCCGGGCGCCGAGCCGCGGCGCAGCCAGTAGGCGCCCTCCGGGGCCCGCGGGTTGATCATCGCGGCCAGGCGCGTGGCGCCGAGCACGTTCAGGTAGCCCGCCCCCTGCGTGAGCGCGTCGGCCCCCGGCAGCGTGCGCGCGGTGAACTGCAGCACCATCTTCACGGCGTTGGCCGAGAGCCGGGGATTGGCGCCCAGCACCTGGGCCGCCGCGCCAGCGGCCATCGGCGCCGCCATGCTGGTGCCGCTGAGCGTCATGTAGCGCGCGGGCTGGCCGTCCGCCTCGCTGCCGCCGTAGACGTGCAGCGCGGGGTAGCCGGTGAACAGCGTGCTGCCGGGCGCCGACAGCGAGATGACCCGGTGGCCCGTGGCCACGAGGTCGGGCTTGGCGAAGAAATCGAACTTCGACGGGCCGCGCGAGCTGTAGTCGGTGACGTGGTCGTCGCCGAGCGCGTCGGTGTTCTGCGTGTCGCCGGCGCCCACGCAGATGGCGCGCGGCGCGTTGCAGGGCACGCCCACGCCCCCGTAGCCCACCGTGCCGGTCTTGGGGTTGATCCCCATGTTGCCCGCGGCGGTGACCACCACCACGCCGTTCTCCGAGAGCCGCTGCACCGCCTTCACCATCGGATCGGTGGCCGAGGGCTCGAAGACGGGGTGGCCCAGCGAGAGGTTGACCACCTTGATGTTGTAGGCGTGGCGGTTCTTGCTCACCCAGTCGAGGGCGTCAATCACGTCGCTGGTCTTGCCCGAGCAGTCGTTGCCGAGCACGCGGAGGATGACGAGGTTCGACTCGGGGGCGGCGCCCGCGTAGTCGCCCTCGGAGGCGCCGCCATTGCCGCCCACGATGCCCGCCACGTGCGTGCCGTGCCCGCAGCCATCGCGCGGCGTCGTGGAGCCGTCCACGAAGTCCTTGAACGTGAGGATGCGGCCCGCCGGGATGTCGGGGTGCGGCTGGTAGCCCGAATCGATGATGGCCACGGTGACGCCCGTGCCGCGGCGGCTGAACCGCGTCTGCGCGGCCTTGGTGCCCGTGCCGCGCACGAACTTCGCGCGGGCCGGCAGCGACGACACCACGACCGTGGCGTCGGAAGAGATGCGCTCGGCGTAGTCGACCGTGCCGAAGGCCGCCGGGCTGCCGAACACGTTCAACGAGGGCGCGTCCTCGCCGTCCATCACGCGCACCGCGGCGCCCTGGTCGAGCAGCTCGGCGAACGCGCGGTCGCGGTCGGCGACGGATGCAAACCGCATGATCACGCGCGAGAACGAGCCCGTCGTCCACGCGTCGCGCACCGCGTCGTCGAACTTGCTGGTGATGTCGGGGGTTTGCGCCGCAGCGGGAATGGCGAGGAGCGCCGCGAAGACGATGACGAGGGCCGAACGGCCCCACACGGCTTTTCTGCGCATTGACAAACGGAACATATGCGCCGCATTAAAGCATCTGTTGGTCTAAAAAGCCATCACAATATCGTCTATGTCATATTAAGTCAGTTCACGGATGTGCACAGATCGGCCTTTAATGGCTCGTTTCTGGCAAATAGCCTATTTTCGTCCGCCTACCGCCCCGCGATGCTGACGAGCTCGACGTCGAACACGAGCATGCCTCTCGGCGAACCGGCCTGGCCCTTGTAGGCCAGCCTCTCGGGAATCCAGAAACGGGTCTTCTCGCCGGGCACCATCAGTTGCACGCCCTCGGTCCATCCCTCGATGACGTCGCTTAAGCCGAAGGTGGCCGGCTGGCCGCGCGCGACCGAGCTGTCGAACATCTTGCCGTCGGTCGTCCAGCCCGTGTAATGCACGGTGACCTTGCTGCTGGCGGAGGGGTGCGGCCCGCCGTCGTTGCCGGCCTTGATCACCTTGTACGCGAGGCCCGTCGCGGTGCGCCTGGCATCGGCGGGCGGTGCGGCCACGTCGGGCGGCGCCACGGTGGGCGAGGGCGAGAACTCGATCATCTCGACGTCGAACACCAGCATGCCCTGCGGGCGGCCGGCCTGGCCCTTGTAGGCGAGGGCCTCGGGAATCCAGAAGCGGCGCTTCTCTCCCGCCACCATCAACTGCACCCCCTCGCCCCAGCCCTTGATGACGCGGTCCACCGGGAAGGTGCTGGGCCCGCTGCGCGCGAGCGAGCTGTCGAACATCTTGCCGTCGGTCGTCCAGCCCGTGTAGTGCACGGTCACTATGTCGGTGGCGCCCGGGTGGGCGGTGCCGGTGCCCGGCTGCAACACCCTGAACGCCAGGCCCGAGGCCGTCCTGGTGGCGTCGGCCGGCGGCTTGGCCACGTCGGGCGGCGCCGGGAGCGGCTTTGTGGCTTGGCCCATGACCGACACGGTGGCAACGGCGGTGAATAAGAAAGTGAGAATGGGGCGATGCATGGGGTAATGGTAACCCACGCGCCGCATCCCCCTTTGCCCGGCTCTAGCATACGTGGTACCGTTTCGCCACACGAACCCTCTAAAGATGGCTGCGAGTC
>CAYJPQ010000164.1:0-3046 GCA_964372085.1 uncultured Bifidobacteriaceae bacterium
ACCTCCGTGTGGAACCTCCGTGTGGAACCTCCGTGTGGAACCTCCGTGTGGAACCGTTGCGTAAGTATATATCATTGATATATACTTACGACGAGGATCACCCCGTGAGCAAACTCGCCAAGCTCTTTCTGAACGGTCGCAGTCAGGCGGTGCGCCTGCCGCTGGAGTTCCGCTTCCCCGGCACCGAAGTGCGGGTCACCCGCCACGGCCGTGGCGTGTTGCTCGAGCCGGTGGTGTCGAATGTGGACGACTGGTTTGCCGATCTCGATCGGTACGCCGCCGAGCCCTTCATGCCCGAGGGCCGCAACCAGCCGGCGGCGCCGCCGCGCGCGGACTTCTCGTGATTGAGTACGCGCTCGACACCAACGCCTGCATCGCCTTGATCAACGGCTCGTCGGTGCCCGTCCGCCGGCGCTTCAAGGAGGTGCTGGCGGAGGGGTCGGTGGTGTGTGTCTCCACGGTGGCCATCCACGAGTTGTGGTACGGCGTGGCCAAGAGCGCGCGGTGCGACTACAACACCGAGCGCGTGCAGGTGTTTCTCTCGGGTCCTGTCAGCCTGCTGCCCTTTGACGAGGCCGACGCCCGCGCCGCCGGGGAGGTGCGCGCGCTACTCGAACAGGAGCGCCGGCCCATTGGGGCGTACGACTCGCTGCTGGCCGGGCAGGCCGTGAGGCGCGGGTTCACGTTGGTCACCTCCAACGTCCGCGAGTTCGAGCGGGTGGACGGCCTGATGTGGGAGGACTGGTCGAAGGCCCCGTGAAGGCCACCTCGGCTTATACTTTTTACTTTTCACTTTTCACTTTTCACTTTTTGGGGGAGCTCCACGGATGAGACTGAACCGCTTCGTTATGGCCTTCGCGGCCGTGGCCGCCTTGGCCACCGCCCCCGGCACCTTCGCCCAGGCGCAGGTCAGATACGTGAAGTACGAGCTCGCGGGCCGCGCTGCCTGGGGCATCCTGGAAAACGACACCACCATCCAGGAGCTCTCCGGCTCGCCCCTCACCACCGCCGCCACGCCCACCGGCACGCGCGTGAAGGTGTCGGAGATCAAGTACCTGCCGCCGGCCGAGCCGACGAAGGTGATCGCCGCCGGCTTCAACTACAGGAGCCATATCGGCCAGGCCTCGCCCGCGAAGTACGTGGGGCTGTTCGCCAAGTTCCCGACCTCGCTCATCGGCCACGGCGGGGAGATCGTCTACCCGGCCGACGCCACGACCGTCCACTACGAAGCGGAGATCTGCATCGTCATCGGGAAGAGGGCGCGGAACATCACCGAGGCGCAGGTCAAGGACCACATCTTCGGCGTCACCGCCTGCAACGACGTGAGCGAGCGCGCGTGGCAGAAGCAGGACCTGCAGTGGTTCCGCGCCAAGGCCGCCGACACCTTCGGCCCCATGGGCCCGGTGCTGGTGACCAACGTCGACTACAACAAGCTGAAGCTGATTGGCCGCCACAACGGCGCGGTCGTGCAGGAGACGACCACCGACCTGCTGATCTTCTCGATCGACAACATCGTGAGCTACACCAGCCGCTACATCACGCTGGAGCCGGGCGACGTGATCTTCACCGGCACCCCGGGCGTGACACAGGCCATGAAGCCCGGCGACACCTTCGAGGTGGAGATTCCCGGCGTGGCGCTGCTGCGCAACAAAGTGGTGGCGGCAAAGCCCTAGCTCTGCGGTACACTGGCGGGTCGAAAGGACAACCCGTTGATGAGATCACTGCTACTTGCGCTCTGCCTTGCTACCGGTCTGTCTGCCTCGCCGCTGGTGGCGCAGAGCAAGCTCGACTTCACGTTGCTCAACCGGACCGGCGTGGTGATTGCCGAACTCTACGTCACCCCGTCGCGGGACGACGAGTGGGGCGAGGATATCCTCGGCAGGGCCGTGCTGGCGCACAGCGAATCGACCGACATCCTCTTTTCCCGCAGCGAGAAGTCGTGCATGTGGGACATGAAGATCGTGGACGAGGACGAAGACGAGATCGAGTGGTCGAACCTCGACCTGTGCAAGGCCTCGCACATCACGCTGCTGTTCGAGGGCGGCCAGCCCACCGCCATCGTCAAGTAACCCCAGGAGGGCCGGGACGTCAGTCCCGGCCGCCTGCCTTCACAATTCCCACCGTCCGAGCGGATGGTGATGTGCGAGGCCAGAAGCGTGAGGACGTCGAAGGCCTGCTCGGGTTCGGTGTCGAGAATCCGGTAGCGGGTCAAGACGGCGAGGCGGGCCGGCTCGTCGATGGGCATGCGGGGCGCCTTCGCGCTAGCATGCTCTCTCTTACGAGGCAGTTCGCTCGCATGTTCATTGGTCACTACGCGCTCGGTTTCGGGGCCAAGCGGATCGCCCCGGCGGTGTCACTCGGCACGCTCTTTCTCGCCTGCCAGTTTGCGGACCTGCTGTGGCCCACACTCGTGCTGCTGGGCGTCGAGGTGGTTCGGATCGACCCCGGCAACACGGTGCTCACGCCCCTCAGCTTCGACAGTTATCCCTGGTCGCACAGCCTCGCGATGATGCTCGCGTGGTCGGCGGCGGCGGCGGTGGCGTATGGGGCCATGCGGGCGCGGTCGGGCGTGGTGGCGGCCGTCGTGGTGGGCACGCTGGTGGTCAGCCACTGGGTGTTGGATGCGGTGACGCACCGGCCCGACATGCCCCTGGCCCCTGGTGTGGCCGCGAAGCTGGGCCTCGGCCTGTGGAACCACCCGGCCGTGGCGGTGCCGCTCGAGGTGGGCCTGTTCGCCTTGGGCCTCTGGCTCTATGCGCGCTCGACCGTTGCCAAGGACCGGACGGGCACGTGGGCCCTGTGGTCGCTCGTGGCGTTCTTCGCGGTCATCCACACCGCCAACCTGCTCTCGCCCCCGCCGCCAAGCGTCGCCGCCGTCGCCTGGTCGGCGCAAGCCCTGTGGCTGGTGATCGCCTGGGGCTACTGGATCGACCGCCACCGCGCCCCGAACCCGTAGAACCTGTTGAACCTGTAGAACCTGTAGAACCTGTAGAACCTGTAGAACCTGTAGAACCCGTAGAACCCGTAGAACCCGTAGAACCCGTAG
>CAYJPQ010000165.1:0-3009 GCA_964372085.1 uncultured Bifidobacteriaceae bacterium
AATGTCGCCCCCCCCCGGGGGGGGGGGGGGGCGCCGGTCCCGGGGGGGGGGGGTCTCCCCCCCGGCCCGCCGAGGGGCCTTCGCCTACGAAGGGCGGCGGCATTGCCGACCGGGTCTCCGCGCGCCCCCTCGCCCGTGCCCCTGCTCGCCCCGCTGGGAGTGACGCTCGAAATCGCGCCTTGTCCGTTCGGACTGCCTGACCCCTGAACGGGCCACTTCGCAAACGGCGAAGCTGGCCCGTGCATTCCTCACTCCCGCCGGCGCGATTTCATGACGCCTGTCGCGTCACTCCAGTCGACCCGTTCGTCAACGCCGCCGCCCTCCGTGGGAAGGGGGTCCCCAGGCGCGCGACGCTTCGATCGAGCCGAGCGCGAGCGGGTTACATCGCTAGACTCCATTCGATTGTTATGCGCCTGACTTCTGCGAGCCTCCGCGATACCAAATCGAGAGCCCTGTTCCGCCTGGCAACGACAATGCCCGTGCCATCCAAGCGGTCGCGCGGGCCTGCTCAGTGGCGCGGCTACGCCTAAACAATTTTGTCCAAGGAATGTTTCGAAATCAGACCCCAGGCTTCCTCTTCATCTTCACGCGGTTTTTCTGAGCCCCTCGCTCTTATCTCAATGAGAAGACGCCTGGTTGTGTCGGCGTCTGCCCCCACCACCCTTGAAAGCGTGGACAACTTGCGCCAGTCGCGGGCCTCCAGCAACTCTTTCAGCAAGGACTGTCTCTTCTGGTCGAGGGAACGACGTGAACGGTCCTGCAGCCAGTGCACCAGGATGTTACCCACGATGGTCAGGACGGCACCAACGACACCTCCAATCAAGCCGACCAGGGCGATCCAGAACTGCGTGTCGCGAACAACTTGCGCGGAAATCTCTTGAGCTAGTGTCTGTTCGTTCATGCATGGCTCTCCCGGGGCGACCCGATAATTGTTCCGACGCCGCGCCTCTCAGTTCGGTCGCGAAGTCCGATAGCGTTAGAACTCCTGGAAGAGCGCGACCACGACCGTCACCATGAGGGCGACAACGATGATCGCTCCCAAGGCGACTCCGACCGCCATTAGCCCGGCGCGGACAGCCTTCCAGGCCGAGAAGCGGTTTACTTCAGCGAAACACTTGATTCCAACAACCGCGCTCCAAACCAGTACGGCAAGGCCAAGCGACAGTATGGCCGCCGAAATCGTCGGGCTGATAGCGTCGATTCGCGGCGTGTTGCTCCGGAAATTCTCGTCACCGAATAGGAGGAGTTGGAGAGGCCAGACGATAAGCGACAACTGAATCATCGGAACGCTCGACCAAGCCACGACGGCGCGCACTTCCTTTTCAGAGGCAACGCCACCCAGCTTGGCCGCAGTCCACCTAGCAACGCCAGCGCCAAGATATGCGATCGGAATAGCGACAGGCGAGAGAGCCGCGACGACCAACAACACAGCCCAAGTCGGAATCTGATCACCCATGTTTCGGTTCGAGGCCTGGTTGAGTCCGTTGAAGAATGATGACAAACAGATCAGCCCGACAACGTGCTGGTGTGTGTTCGTTTCGATGATTCTACGGATTGTCTCTCGTGGCTTCAGCCAAATCGCAATGAAAGGCTGAAAGCCCTCGGATGTAGCTGGAGGAGGCAAGGACTGTGAAATCGGCGGCGCGGTGGGTAAGACGGCCTCTACTGACGCGCGCCGCTGGCCGCAGCTGCACAACGCGGTGCCAGGTCGATTCAATCGTCGACAAGATGCACAACGCCAAGTCGAGCCTGGTTGCTCTGGTGAAGTTCGCGAGCTAGTGACATCCGTCGCTTCGCTGGAGCTCGCCTGAAGCCTCGGAGCGACACTAGCATCGCGGTCGAAGGCGCGCGTTCCGCACGCGTGACAGAATCTCGCGTTGTCGGGGAGGGCACTGCCGCATTGATTGCAGAACATCTCGGACTCCGCAACGGATTATCGGCCTAGCAAGTAGTCGGCCGAGCCGATTACTCCGGCGGATCGAATCAGCCGGACGGCTTATGCCGGAGCAGCAACAGGTCAAACTGACATCCAAGTCGTTGAGCCGTTGGCTTTGTTTCTCGGACCTGAACGGACTCGCAGCCGGATTATACCGATCGCCTAGCCAAATGTCGGCGCCGCCGGGAGTCGGCCTGGTTCCGGTCTGACTGGAACGCGCTGCCGCTCCACCTCGTCTGCTCCCGGCGGAGGCATCTCGTCCGCCAAGACCATTCGAGGCTGGCCGCGCCGTGTCCGACAAACGACCCGGCGGCTGCCTGCGGCGATGTTTGAGCGCCAAGGTGCTCGCGCGAGTTCGCCCAAGGGCTTATTGCGCCAAGGGGCGTTTGACCGGCCTGCCGAGAGGTCTTGGGGGACGAGATGCCTCCACCGGGAGCGTCGGGGCGTTCGGAGGTGAGACCGTGGCCAAGCGCGCTAGTCGTCGCCGCCGGCGCGCCCACGCCCGCGCTTCACCTCGCCGCGCAGCTTCTTCGAGGTGATCCGCCGCTCCTTGGCCGCCTTCTTCGGCTTGGTGGCGCGGCGCGTCTTCGGCCGCACGAACGCCTGCTCCACCAGCGCCACCAGCCGGGCCCGCGCGGCCTCGCGGTTCTGCAGTTGCGTGCGGTGCACGCGGCTGTCGATCAGCAGCACGCCGTCGGCCACCATCCGGCGCCCGGCCAGGGCCATGAGCCGGCGCTTCACGTCGGGCGGCAGCGGCGAACCGGCCACGTCGAACCGCAGCTCCACCGCGGTGGCGACCTTGTTCACGTTCTGCCCGCCGGGTCCCGACGCGCGGACGAACCGCTCGTCCACGGTGAGCGGCACCTGGCAGGTGACGATGGAGAGGCTCATGGCGTCGATGACGGCGCGGGCCGCACTTCGAACGGCCGGCTCACTCGGCCCACGGGCTCGCTGTCGAGCAGGGCCACGACGCTCGCCGAGTACCGGCCGGGCGGCAGCGTCGCGGTGTCGATCTCCGCGCCGTTCAGCAGGATGGCATCCGAGCCCCCGTTGCGCGCGGCCATCAGGACACG
>CAYJPQ010000166.1:0-2962 GCA_964372085.1 uncultured Bifidobacteriaceae bacterium
ATTGCCGTCGACCTGCGTCAGCGTGTTCGACACCGACGCCGCGTGGTCGCAGGCGTTGGTGCGATACCGCAGGTACTCCTGCGTCCAGATGGCGCTGCCCTCGATGTCAACGGCCGACGACGAGCTGCGGCCCATGCCCTGGTACTTCGTCTCGAGCTGCTGCCGGAAATCAAACGTCTCGTTGCGGGGCGGGAACGCGATGGCCCCGGTCGGCGACGTGCCGCACACCGGGCCCGGCGCGCCGCCATCCACCTGGGCGAGCACGCGCTGGACGGCCGTGGCGTGGTCGCAGCCGTCCACGCGGTAGCGGAGGTATTCCGAGACCCAGATCACGTCGCCTTCGAGGTCGACGGCGGTCGCCCCGGCCGATCGGCCCAGGCCCGAGGCGTACTTGGTTTCGAGTTGCTGGCGGAAGTCGAGCTCGTCGGTCCGGCTCGGGAAGACGGCCGACGGCCGCGACACGCCGCCGCCAACGATGTCCCCCGGCAAGGTGGCCGCCGCAGCCGCGGACGGCCCCGTGGGCGCCAGGCGAGAGGCGCGCTCCGGGTTACCCGAACACGCCGCCGTGGCCAGCGCAACCAGACCAACAAACGCTATTGCTCGACGCACCATGGGGAATCTCCCGGCTGAGGTGGACGCTCCGGCGATGATAGCGCAATCCCAGCGCCGTCGAGGGGTATCAACGATGGTGATACCCTCGCCTGCAGGGCCCCCGGCCCACTCGCGATGCCGCTTGCCACCCCCTTCGTTGAGATCGCGCTCATCCTGCTGGCCGCCTCCCTGGTGGGCGCCCTCGGTATGTGGCTGCGCCAGCCGCTGATTGTCTCGTTCATCGCCGTGGGCGTGCTGGCCGGGCCGGCCGGGGTGGGGCTGGTCACCCAGCACGAGGAGATCGAGCTGCTGGCCAGCATCGGCATCTCGCTGCTGCTCTTCGTGGTGGGGCTCAAGCTCGACGTGCACACCATCCGCACGCTGGGTCCCGTGGCCCTGGTCACCGGCACCGGCCAGATCGTGCTCACGACGGCGGCGGGGATGGCCGTGGGCCTGGCGCTCGGCATGGACCTCCTCACCGCCACCTACACGGCCGTCGCCCTCACCTTCTCCAGCACCATCATCATCGTCAAGCTGCTGTCGGACAAGCGGGAGATCGACGCGCTGCACGGGCGCATCGCGGTGGGCCTGCTGATTGTGCAGGACCTGGCGGTGATCCTCGCGATGATCGGCATCACCGCGGTGGGCAGCGAGCTGGCGGCCGGGCAGAACCTGGCCGCGCACGCGGCGATCATCCTGGTGAAGGGCCTGGGATTTCTGGCGGTGGTGGCCGCGCTGGCCGTGTGGGTGCTGCCGGCGGCCAGCACGCTGCTGGCCCGATCGCCCGAGCTGCTGGTGTTGTCGGGCATCGCGTGGGCGGTGGTGGTGGCCGCCGCGGGCGAGATGCTGGGCCTCAGCAAGGAAGTGGGCGCGTTCCTGGCGGGGGCCTCGCTGGCGTCCACGCCCTATCGGGAGGCCATCGGCAGCCGCCTCGTGACGGTGCGCGACTTCCTGCTGCTGTTCTTCTTCATCGACCTGGGCGCGCGACTCGAACTGCTGTCGCTCGCCGCCACGCTGCGTGATGCCGTGATCCTCTCGGTGTTCGTCCTCGTGGCGAAGCCGCTCGTCGTGATGGCCATCATGGGCAGCATGGGCTACCGGAAGCGCACCAGCTTCATGGCGGGCCTCACCATGGCGCAGATCAGTGAGTTCTCGTTGATCTTCGCGGCGCTGGGCGTGAGCGTTGGGCACCTGGGAAACGACGCGATGGGCGTCATCACGACGGTGGGCCTGATCACCATTGCGCTCTCCACCTACCTGATCAACTACTCGGCGCGATTGTACGAGTGGCTGATGCCGTGGTTGGGCGTGTTCGAGCGGCGCACGCCGTACCGCGAGGCCGCGGCGCTGGGCGCGGCCCCGCGGGCCGACGCGGTGGTGTTTGGCCTGGGCCGCTATGGCGGCGGCATCGTGCGGCACCTGCTGCTCAGGAACCGCCGGGTGATTGGCGTGGACTTCGACCCCGAGGCGCTGGCCCGCTGGCGCCTCGAAGACGTGCCGGTGTTGTACGGCGACGCCAGCGACCCCGACCTCTTCGATCACCTGCCGCTCACCCACGTGAACTGGGTGGTGAGCACGGCGCCCGACATCGAGACCAGCCGCGTGCTGCTGCACCACCTGCGCGCGCGCGGGTACAAGGGCAAGGTGGCGGTGGCGTGCCGCACCTCGGACGAAGGCGATCGGCTGCGCCTCGAAGGCGCGGACGTGCTGCTGCGGCCCTACGCCGATGCGGCCGAGCAGGCCGCCGATGCCATCACATCGGCGATGGACCGGCTGGGTGTTGTCGCGTCGGCCGCGCCGGGCCTGCGCGAGGTGCGCCTGGGATCGGCGTCGAAGTGGGCGGGGCACCGCATCTCGGAGGTCCCGCTGCGCGAGGAATTCGGCGCCACCGTGCTCGCCGTGAGCCGCGGCGGCCGCAGCTTCTTCAACCCGGGACCCACCTTCCAGTTGTTTCCCGGCGACCGCGTGATCCTCACCGGCGAGCCGGCGCCGCTGAATCAGGCCATCGAGTACCTGGCCCGGGCCGATGCGTCGGTGGACGCCGCGGCGCAGGACGACTTTGCGGTGGAGGACGTGGCCGTCTCCGCGCACCCCCGGTGGCAGGGCCAGAGCCTGGCGGCGCTGGAATTGCCGGCGCGATTCGGGGTGACGGTGCTGGCGATGTCGGCCGAAGACGAGGTGATGGCGGCACCCGACGCGCACCGGCCGCTGACGCCGCACGACCGGTTGGTGCTGGCCGGCACCCCGGCCGGCCTCCGTCAGGCCCGAGAGGACGGGGTGACGACGTCGTCCCCGGCGTGATACGATGTCGATCTTCCCGAGAGCCGGCGTAGCTCAGTTGGTAGAGCAGCTGATTCGTAATCAGCAGGTC
>CAYJPQ010000167.1:0-2764 GCA_964372085.1 uncultured Bifidobacteriaceae bacterium
AAGTGAGAAGTGAGAAGTGAGAAGTGAGAAGTGAGAAGTGAGAAGTGAGAAGTGAAAAAGGTCAGTCGCGTGCAGACACCTTCGACCAGGCGTCCTTGAGCGACACCGTGCGATTGAACACGGGCCGGCCCGGAGCGGTCTCCGGGTCGGCGCAGAAGTAGCCGAGCCGCTCGAACTGGTAGTGGGCGCCTGCATCGGCGGCGCCGAGCATGGGCTCCACCTTGCACCCCCGCCGGATGTCGAGCGACGCCGGGTTGAGGTAAGCCAGGAAGTCCTGGTCGCCCGCGTCGGGGTTCTCCACCGTAAAGAGGCGGTCGTACAGGCGCACCTCGGCGTCCACGGCGTGCGCCGCCGACACCCAGTGCAGCGTGGCCTTCACCTTGCGGCCGTCGGGCGCGTCGCCGCCGCGCGTGGCGGGATCGTAAGTGGCGTGCAGTTCGGTGATCGCGCCCGCCGCGTCCTTGACCACGCCCGTGCAGGTGACCAGATAGGCGTTGCGCAGCCGCACCTCGCGCCCCGGCGCCAGCCGGAAGAACTTCTTCGGCGGCTCTTCCATGAAGTCGTCGCGCTCGATGTAGATCTCGCGCGAGAACGCCACCTTGCGCGTGCCGGCCGACGGGTCGGCAGGGTTGTTGACGACGTCCATCTCCTCGGACTGGTCCTCGGGATAGTTCATCACCACCACCTTCAGCGGCGTGAGCACGGCCATGGCGCGCGGCGCCCGCGTGTTGAGGTCCTCGCGCACGCAGTGCTCGAGCAGCCCCATGTCGATCACGTTCTCTTTCTTCGCCACGCCCACGCGCGCGCAGAAGTCGCGAATCGACTCGGGCGTGTAGCCGCGGCGCCGCAGGCCCGAGATCGTGGGCATGCGCGGGTCGTCCCAGCCGCCCACGTGCTTCTGCGCCACCAACTGCAGCAGCTTGCGCTTGCTCATCACCGTGTAGTTCAGGTTCAGGCGCGCGAATTCGTACTGTTGCGGCTGCCACTCCGTGCCGGCGTGGGCGATGGCCCACTCGTAGAGCGGCCGGTGATCCACATACTCGAGCGTGCAGAGCGAGTGCGTCACGCCTTCGATGGCATCCGACAACGGGTGCGCGTAGTCGTACATCGGGTAGATGCACCACGTGTTGCCCGTGCGGTGGTGCTCGGCGTGCCGGATGCGGTAGAGCACCGGGTCGCGCAGCGTGATGTTGGGCGACGCCATGTCGACCTTGGCTCGCAGCACGTGCTCGCCGTCGGCGAATTCGCCCGCGCGCATCCGTCGGAACAGCTCGAGGTTCTCCTCGATGCGGCGCGTGCGGAAGGGGGAATTGCGGCCCGGCTCGGTGAGGGTGCCGCGGTGTTCGCGAATCTCGTCGGCCGAGAGCGAGTCGACGTACGCCACGCCCTTGAGGATCAGGGCCTCCGCGTAATGGTACAGCCGCTCGTAGTAGTCCGAGGCGTAATATTCCCGACCGCCCCAGTCAAACCCCAGCCACCGCACGTCGTCCTTGATGGAATCGACGTACTCGACGTCTTCCTTCACCGGGTTGGTGTCGTCGAAGCGCAGGTTGCAGAGGCCGCCGAACTCGGCCGCCACGCCAAAGTCCACGCAGATGGCCTTGGCATGCCCGATGTGCAGGTAGCCGTTCGGTTCCGGCGGGAAGCGCGTGACGACGCGCCCGCCGTTCTTGCCGGCTGCCACGTCGGCGGCGACGATCTCGCGGATAAAGTCCTGCGGGGCCGCGGGGGCCACCTTCTCATTCACGTCAGACATACCTAGGAAACGTACAGATTATCTCAGACACGCCACGTACGGGCCACAGAGACACAGAGACACAGAGAAATGCCAATTCTCTCTAAACGCCCGTGCCGGTTACCAGCCGCAGGCATTTTGAAGTATTTGGAATTTCCTCTGTGTCTCTGTGTCTCTGTGGCCCGTACGTGATCTAGTCGATGGCGCAGGGGGCGCCGGCCAGGACGGCCAGGACGATCAGCGGGTTGCGGCCGCGGCGCACGAAGCCGTAGGTGGTGCCGCGGGGCACCACGGCGAAGCTGCCGGCGCCGACGGTGACCTCGCTCGCCCCCAGCTTGAGCGACCCTTCGCCGCCGATAACGTAGAGCATCGCGTCGGCCGAGGGGTGCTGGCGGCCCTCCCACGGTTCGCGGATCTGCCACACGATGGCCTGGCCCACGCCGCTGCAGCCGACGATGTTCTCTTTGTGGCCGTCGCGAGAGGCGATGAAGTTGCTCTCGATGAAGTCGGGCAGCGCCAGCGTCTTGGGCGCGCCGGGCGGCAGCAGCCTGGGTTCTACCACGACGGGCGCCGGTGGGGGCGGCGGTGGCGGCGGGGCGGGCGGCGGCGGCGCGGCCGACAGCGTAACCACGGCTTCGGGGGCCGGCTGGCCCGCGCGCCAGGCCACTTCCTTTTCAAACGTGTAGAAGCCGTCGCGCGCGAAGCGCAGCCGATAGGTGCCGGCACGGAGGCCGGGCAGCCTCAGCGTGCCGTTGGCGGCGGTCTTGGCCTCGCGGTCAACCGGTCCCGTGGCGGTCACGGTGACGCCGTCCAGCGGCGCGCCGGCGCCGTCGGTGACGGTGAGGGCCAGCGTGGTGGTGGCGGCCGCGGTGGCGCGCGGGCGCGGCGCGGCGGGCCGGACCGGCGGCTGCGCGGGCGCGGCCTGCAGCAACGTGGCGAGGATCAAGGCGACCATGGCGGGATGGTACCACGGAGGTTCAGGGGTTCAGGGGTTCAGGGGTTCAGAGGTTCAGAGGTTCAGAGGTTCAG
>CAYJPQ010000168.1:0-2728 GCA_964372085.1 uncultured Bifidobacteriaceae bacterium
TGAACCCCTGAACCCCTGAACCCCTGAACCTCTGAACCCCTGAACCCCTGAACCCGTGAACCGTCTTCTCACCTACCTCGCGTTCGTGCGGTTCAGCCACTCGGTGTTCGCCTTGCCGTTTGCGCTCACCGGATTCCTGCTGGCCTCCCGGCACGTGGAGGTGGGATGGTCGCAGGTGGGCTGGGTGATCGTCGCGATGGTGGCCGCCCGGAGCGCGGCCATGGGGTTCAACCGGCTGGTGGACGCACGCCTCGACGCGCTCAACCCGCGCACGGCATCTCGGGAGATCCCGCGCGGTGCGATGAGCCGGCGCGAAGCCACGGTGTTCGTGTTCGTGTCATCAGCGGTGTTCGTGTGGGCCTCGTGGCGCCTGGGCCCGCTGTGCGCGGCCCTCTCGCCCGTGGCGCTGGCCATCGTGTTCTGGTACTCGCTGGCCAAGCGCTACACCTCCTATACGCAGGCCTTCCTCGGGCTGGCCATGGCCGTGGCGCCGGTGGGCGGGTGGCTGGCGGCCGGCGGCGGCGCCGGGTGGGAGCCCTGGCTGCTGGGCCTGGCCATCGGATTGTGGGTGGGCGGGTTCGACGTCCTCTATGCGTGCCAGGACGTGGAGTTCGACCGCGCGCACGGCCTCAATTCCATTCCCGTGCGCTTCGGCGTGGCGCCATCGCTCTGGATCTCGCGCGGCATGCACGTGGCCGCCGTGGCCTGCATGGCGGCGATTGGGTGGCTGGAACCGCTCGGCCCCATCTACCTCTCGGGCGTCGCGCTCGTGGCGGCGTTGCTCGTGTACGAGCAGTCGCTCGTGAGCGCCGACGACCTGTCGCAAGTGAAGCGCGCCTTCGACCTCAATGGGTGGGTGGGCATCCTCTATTTCCTGACGACCGGCCTTGCCCTGTATGCCAGCTGATTCCGCCCGCCCTCAACCAGACAAGTCGCCGGCGAAGATTTCCGGGATGTTCGACGCCATCGCCGGCCGCTACGACCTGCTCAACACGGTGCTGTCTGGCGGGCTCGACCGCTACTGGCGGCGGCGGGCGCTCGGCACGCTGGGACTGACCGGGACCGAACGCCTGCTCGACGTGTGCACCGGCACGGCGGATGTGGCGATCGGGGCGGCGAGCCGTGCCAAGGGCGCCGGCCGTGTCGTGGGCGTCGATTTCGCCGGTGCCATGCTGCAGCAGGGCCTGCAGAAGGTGCACGCAAGCGGACTCGATCCGCGCGTCCAGTTGGTGCGGGGTGACGCCATGCGGCTGCCGGTGGCCGACGCCAGCGTACATGCGGTGACCATCGCCTTTGGCATCCGCAACGTGCAGCAGACCGACGTGGCGTGCAGCGAGTTGCTGCGCGTGCTCAAGCCGGGCGGCCGCCTGGCCATTCTCGAATTCGGCCTGCCCGTGGTGCCGGCCGTGCGTCCCCTGTATCTCTGGTACTTCAACCACGTGCTGCCACGCATCGGCCGCGTCGTGTCGAGGCACACGGCCGCCTATTCCTACCTGCCCGAGTCGGTGGGGAGCTTCCCGTGGGGCGACGATTTCGGTCGGATCCTGTCTGCCGCAGGATTTTCACAGGTCCAGGCCCGCCCATTAACGTTTGGCATCGTCTATCTGTATACAGGGCAGAAGGCGGGCTCTGGGCTCTAGGCTTTCGGCTCTGGGCTCTGGGCTCTGGGCTTTCGGCTCTAGCCCGGTCCAGGGCCCAGAGCCCAGAGCCCAGAGCCGGTTATACTGTTCTGTAACCTACTGATGTACTTCGACTTCGAGGATCGCTACACCGACATCGAACCCGTCGGGCATGCCATCAACACACGCGACGGCGTTGCCGTGTCGGTGCTGCTGCATGTGCTTGTCCTCGTGGCGATCCTGTTCTTCCCGGACCTGCTGCCAGAGCGGAAGCCGGCCGAACAGTTTCAGGTACAGCAGCCGCGCCCCGAAGAGCAGGAGAACCGGACGTTCGCGTTCGTCCAGCCGCGGGTGGACATGCCGGCGCCGGCGCCGCCGCCGCGCGCCGAGATGTCGGACATGGACCGCGTGGCGCGCTCGGTGGAGACGCCGCCGGCGCCCACCAACCCCCTGCCGTACGCCGAGGGCGATTCGCGGGAGCGCATCGAGTCGGCTCCGGAAGAGCGCATGCGGGGGCAAGGGCCCGCACCGCAGCCCGCGCCGCCGGCACAGGCGTCGGCCGATGTGCAGCAGCGCCTGGAGAACAACGACGCGCAGTTTGCGATGATGCAGAAGCCGCAGGCGGCGCAGCCGCCGCCGGGCGGCCAACTGGGCGAGGCGCTGCGCAACCTGCAGAAGTACGTCCAGAACGAGTCGTTCGACAACCGGCAGGGCCAGGTCCAGGAATTCGGGCCGCTGCAGTTCGACACCAAGGGCGTGGAGTTCGGGCCCTGGATTCGCCGCTTCATCTCGCAGGTGCGGCGCAACTGGTTCGTGCCCTATGCCGCCATGTCGATGCGCGGCCGCGTGGTCATCACGTTCAACGTGCACCGCAACGGGGCCATCACCGACGTCACCGTGCTTCGCCCCTCCGAGATCGACTCGTTCAACACGGCCGCCGTCAACGCCCTGCTGGCATCGAACCCCACGACGCCGCTGCCGCCCGAGTACCCCGACGACAAGGCGCTGTTCACGGTCACGTTCTTCTACAACGAATCGCCGCCCGGGCAGTAGGGACGGGTTCTACGGGTTCTACGGGTTCTACGGGTTCTACGGGTTCTACAGGTTCT
>CAYJPQ010000169.1:0-2616 GCA_964372085.1 uncultured Bifidobacteriaceae bacterium
GCCGCACCTGCCGCACCTGCCGCACCTGATGCACCCGATGCACCCGATGCACCCGTGAGGTACCATTCCCTTGTCATGCCCACCACCATCGCATCCATCCGCACCGCCAAGCGCGTTGACCGCTTTACCTACGCCATCCGCAACATCGTCGCCGAAGCCAAGAAAGTGGAAGCCACCGGCATGAAGGTGCGGTACCTCAACATCGGGGATCCCAACCAGTTCGGGTTTCTCACACCGCCGCACTTGATCGAGGCCGTGGCCAAGGCCATGCGCGACGGACACAACGGCTACACGCCTTCGCCCGGCATCGTCGCGGCACGTGAGGCAGCGGCCGCCGACTTCGTGGCACGCGGCGTGGACGTGTCGCCGGATCGGGTGCTCATCACCTCGGGCACTTCCGAAGGCCTCGAGTTGGCCCTCACCGCCATCGTGGACGATGGAGACGAAGTGCTGGTGCCGTCGCCCGGCTACCCGCTGTACACCGCGGTGCTGGCGAAGATCGGCGCCGTGCCCGCGTCGTACCGCACCGATCCGTCCAACCACTGGCTGCCCGACCTGGATCACCTGCGCAGCCTGATCACGCCGAAGACGCGCGTGCTCGTGGTGATCGATCCCAACAACCCCACGGGCGCCATCTATCCCGAGGCCACGCGCAAGGCGCTCATCGAGATCGCCGAGGCGCACGGGCTCTTGGTCCTGGCTGACGAGGTGTACGGCGACCTGGCGTACGACGGCCCGGTGCCGCCCATGGCGGCGCTCGACAACGACGCGCCCATCATTTCCTACTCGAGCCTCTCCAAGGCCTACCTCGCACCGGGCTGGCGCGCAGGCTGGATGGCCGTGGGCCGCTCGCCCCGGCTCGACGCGGCGCTCGCCGCCATCAAGAAGCTGGCCGACGGACGCCTGTGCAGCCCGGGCCCCATGCAGTACGCCGTGACGGCCGCCCTCACCGGCGACCGGTCGCACCAGGTGCGGTTCCGCCAGGAGCTGCGCGTGCGCGCCGAGATCACCACCACGCGGCTCAACGCCATGCCCGGCATGTCGTGCGTGGCGCCCAAGGGCGCTTTCTACGCGATGCCGCGCGTGACGCTGCGCCCCGGTCACACCGACCAGGACTACGTGCTGGGATTGCTGCGCACCAAGGGCATCCTGTGCGTCTACGGATCGGGCTTCGGCACCGCGCTCGACGGCGGCTTCTTCCGCGTGGTGTTCCTCGCCCCGCCCGCCGAGCT
Organism: uncultured Bifidobacteriaceae bacterium; assembly: GCA_964372085.1. Classification (GTDB taxonomy): domain Bacteria; phylum Acidobacteriota; class Vicinamibacteria; order Vicinamibacterales; family UBA2999; genus 12-FULL-67-14b. The sequence continues at coordinate 1,233 of CAYJPQ010000169.1, forward strand.
CAACACCATCTATGACGACATGGCGGCGTTCACGGCGGAGTACTTGGAGGCTTGAGGCTTGGGGCTTGGGGCTTGAGGCTTGAGGCTTGGGGCTTGGGGCTTGAAGGCTTGGGGCTTGAAGGCTTGGGGCTTGGCCTGCCGCGCCGAAGCCTCTGGCGGAGGCGGGGGCTTACGGCTTGAACGAACCACGCAAGCTGATCCTGTTCGGCATCGTCGCCACCATCCTGGCGCTGGCGCTGGCGTGGACGCTGTACCTCGTGCGGGGGCAGTTGCTCCTCGTGTACGTGAGCGCGCTCTTTGCCACGGGGCTGGCGCCGCTGGTGCGGATGATCGAGCGGCAGCGCCTGCTGCCCATCGGCCGGCGCCGCTTGCCGCGCGCCGCGGCCATCCTGGTGATCTACGCCATGGTGCTCGGCTTGATCGGCGGCCTCATCGCCGCCGTGCTGCCGCCGCTCGTGACGCAGGCGCGCCAGTTGTGGGCGGACCTGCCGAGCCGCGTCGCGACCATTGAGCGGCAACTGGTGGCCTGGGGCCTGTTGTCCGAGACCGTCACGCTCCAGGAGATGCTGCAGCGCGCGCCGTCTGGCGGCGCCGACGTGGTCACGGCGGTGCTCAGCGCCCTCTGGGGCTTCGTCGGCGGCCTGTTCGGCTTCGTCAGCATCCTGTTGCTCACGTTCTACCTGCTCGTGGAATCGCAGGGCGTGTTCGACGGGTTCGTCCGGCTGTTCCCCGCAGGGCAACGGGAGCGCGTCTCGGCAGTGAGCGCGCGTGTGGCGGTGAAGATCAGCGCGTGGCTCGGCAGTCAGATGCTGCTCGGCCTTGTCATCGGCATCACCACCGCCATCGCCCTGGCGCTGATGGGCGTTCCCTACTTTTACGTGCTTGCGGTCATCGCGGGCATCGGCGAGCTCATCCCCATTGTGGGGCCGCTGCTCTCGGCCATCCCCGCGGTGATCGTGGCCTTCACCGTGTCGCCGGGTCTCGCGTTGGCCGTCGTGGTCTTCTTCCTCGTGCAGCAGGGGATCGAGAACAACGTGCTCGTGCCCAAGGTGATGGGGCAGCAGGTGGGCCTGAGCGCGGTCACCGTCATCGTGGCGCTCTCCATCGGCAGCAGCCTGCTCGGCCTCGTCGGCGCCCTCCTCGCCGTGCCGACCGCCGCCATCGTGCAAGTGCTCGTCGAAGAGTTGCTGCTTCGTGACGACGCGGCGTGAGTGGCCCAGTGGCTCCTGGCCCGCGGCGCCGCCATCGTCGACAGCTTCCCGGGTGGCGACACCTTGTACAGCCTCCGCCCCCTGATGCGGATGTAAGATCCGGAACCCGGCCGCGCCCGAACCCGTAGAACCTGTAGAACCTGTAGAACCTGTAGAACCCGTAGAACCCGTAG
>CAYJPQ010000170.1:0-2560 GCA_964372085.1 uncultured Bifidobacteriaceae bacterium
GAATGGCCACGTTGACGATGGTCGAGGACATGATGGACGCCATCGTTCCCACCATCACCGACAGCAGCAGGAGCCAGCGGTAACGCGGGCCGTAGCGCGCCTGCATTTCATCAAGGGCGGAAGGGGTGCTCATGGGGCGCTTTGCATCAATATGCCCACGCACCCATGCATCAGGAGCTTGGCTCTGACCAGAGACTCCCGCCGGTGGCCCGGTTCTCGTGTTTGATCATTGGTGATGATGACGTCGATGGAATCCGGCGCTCCACCCAGAATTTCGACATGGTAAGTGGGCATGGTTTTCCCGTGAGTATTTTTGAAGCGGTTCGTATTTCTGTCGATCATGACCGGCTGCGCAGCGCAAGACACTGCACACTACAAATTGTAGGGGTGGCCACGACCACCTGGCAGCCGAAGGCTTGATGCGGAGACCGATTATGGGCCATGCGCTATCGCGACTTCTTGCTCATCAACAGCGTCATCACTGCATCGGTCAGGTCATCGCGCGAGGTTCCCTGCTTTGCGTCGAACCACTGTACCGACCAGTTCAGTGTGCCGAAATGCGCCTGGCATCGGCGTCAGCGCCCGGTGAGGCAACTCGCCCACGGATACGTGAGACGGCGGCAAACGACATCGGGGGCGCCAGCTTCAGCGTGAAGCCATCGAGGTGCCCGGTAAGGTCCAGCTCGGCCAGTCGCTACGACCTCCGCAACACATTGACGCGCATCTCTCGCACGAAACGAGCGCCTTCCGGAGTTACGAAGCAATCGAAGCGGCGGCGGACCTCGGCAAGTGTTTCACCCTCGAGAATGTGAGTGGAGTGCGTCACGCGCACGATTTTGTCAAAAAAATCGTCGAAGTCACGAAACGCGAGTGGTGTACTGAAGACCGTCTCCGCGACATGGGTGAACAATCCTGCGGCGGCGGCGCGTTGCAGCGCGTCGTACGCTGCGGCGCGCACGCTGCCTTCATCGTGGAAGAGCCGCACGATCTCGTTGAAGTCCCCCGCATACACCGGCTCCGAAACGTAGAGATAGCCGCCGGAGACCAGCACGCGCCGAATTTCAGCGAACGCCCGGTCGAGCCGTGGGATGGGGACGTGATGCAGCGACTTCAGCATGATCACGACATCGCAGGAGGCGTCGGGCAAGGGAATGTCGTCGGCGCTGCCCGCCATGAAGTGAAGGCCTTCCGGATGCGGGTCGGCCAGGTTGCGCGCGTGCTGCACCTCGTCGACTTCGAACGCCCTCACCGAGGCTACAAGCTGTCGCTCCAGCATACGCCGTGCGACGTCTGCCCTGCCGCATCCGAGCTCGACCACGCGCGCACCAGCAAGCGGCACCAGCCGTCGCAGTAGCTCGATCTCGTCAATGATGACCTCCTTCGGCACCGTGATCATGATCGCGGCCCCTCCACGATGGCGAGGATTGCGCGCGCCCGGTCTATGATCGGCCGGTCGATGAGCTTGCCGTCGAGGCGAACCGCGTTATTGGCAGCGGCATCTGCCGCCTCGAGAACGCGACGCGCCCACGCGAGGTCCGCGGCGGGGGCGCGAAAGCCCGCGTTCACGCCCGCCACCTGCTTCGGGTGAATGCAGAGCTTGCCCCCGAAACCGAGGCGCCGCGCGCGCTCCACGTCCTCGCGCAGCACGGCCTCGTCGTCTAGAGCGACCGTCACGCCGTCCACCGGTGCAAGACGGCCCGCGAGACGAGCACGAGCTGCGAGCGCGCGAAGAGAAGTTCCTCGCGCTCACCGGCAATTCCGGTGTCCAGCTGGAAGTCGACGGAGCCGAAGGCGAGGCGCTCGACGCCCTCCGCGCAGGCGATGGCCTCGGCCCGCCACAGACCCAGCGCCGACTCGATGAGCGGGATGATGCGTACGCCCGCGCCGGCCCGGCCGCGGATTTCGGCGATGGCCACCGTGTCCTCAGCCTTTGGAAGCATCACGCCCTTCACGCCGGCGAGGTCCACCAAGTCGAGATCGCTGGCGAACCATTCGCTTTCGGGGCCGTTGATGCGCAGCCACACGGGTTTCGCCGCCGTGAGCCAGGCCCGCGCCGCCTCCCGCGCGGCCGCCTTGTCAGCCGGGGCCACCGCATCCTCCAGGTCCACGATCACCGCGTGCGCTCCTGCGCCATACGCCTTGTCGAATCGCTCCGGCCGGTTGCCGGGCACGAACAGGTAAGACCGATCCATCATCCGTTCTCCAGTTTACTGGGCGCGCCGCGCCCGGGCTCGTTTCGACTCCCGTCCCGCCAAATCAGCCACAGCCCACAGGCAACTGCCGGCACAGCGAGCACTACGAAAGCTGACGCATAGCTCACGCCCCCTCCGACGAGAAAAGTGAACGCCGGCGGACCGAATAGGACGCCAGCGTAGGTAAATACCAAGGATCCGCCTGTGGCGTCCCCGGCCTTGCCCGGTGGGGCGAGGCGCGCCACCTGCGCGAGGTAGACACCGTTCCAGCCGATCGCAGTGGCGCCGAAGGCCGCACACGCCAGGGCGACGACGGCAAGCGGCCACTGCGGCGTGAAACGCCCCGTCGCAACCGCGGCCGCCCCCAT
>CAYJPQ010000171.1:0-2537 GCA_964372085.1 uncultured Bifidobacteriaceae bacterium
CCTCGGTGGACACCTCAAATCCGGCCATTGATCGACGGTTCAAAACCGGCCATTGCTGGCCAGCGACCGAGACCAGTGCAGTTCTACTTCGGGAGCTCCTCGGCGCGCAAGTCGGTGTGGACCTTGGTCCGCCAGCTCCGTGGCCCACATTTGAGCACATGCGCGTGATGTAAGAGGCGATCGAGCAGCGCGGTGACCGCGGCCGTGTCGCCGAGCAGCTTGCCCCAGTCGTCGACGGGCCGGTTCGACGTCAGCAGCGTGGACGCCCGTTCGTAGCGCCGCATGATCAGCTCCAGGAGATCTTCGGCGGCGGTGTGCGGCAGTTTGCGCATGCCCAGGTCGTCGATGATCAGCAGGGGGACCGTCGTGAGGTCGGCGAGGACGATCTTGCGGGTGCCGTCCAGCGTGGCGTCCGCCAGTTCCTCGAGCAGCGTGTGTGCCTCCCGATACGCGACGCGGTAGCCCTGCTGGATGGCGGCGCGGCCGATCGCTTGGGCCAGGTGGCTCTTGCCCGTACCCGGCGGGCCCAGCAAGAGCACGTCTTCACGCTGGCCGACGAAACGAGCCGTCGCCAGTTCGTGCAGCAGGGCTCGATTCATCTTCTTGTTAAAGTCGAAATCGAAGCGGTCGAGCGACCGGTCCGCATCGCGGAAGCGCGCCTGTTTGTGGCGCCGGTCAAAGAGGCGGTCCTGGCGCCGCTGCAGTTCGTCGCTCACCAGCGTGGCGACGAGATCGAGCGGCGACAGCCGCTCAGTCTGGGCGTGCCGGAGGCGCGCCTCCAGGACGTCGGCCATGCCCGAGAGGCGGAGTTGGCGGAGGGCGCGATCGAGTTCGGTCACATTCATGTCGGATCTCCGGTCGTGCGATCAATCAGATCGCGGTACAAGGTGAGTTGGCGGATGAGCGGGTCGACTTGGCGCAAGGTCAGCGGCACCGGCGGCCGGCGCTCGACGTACTTGCGCACGAAGCGGTACGTGAGGACGCCGATGTCGACCGCGGCCGTGGCGGCGTCTTCGACGACGGCGGGGCCGTGGCGCTTGGCGAGGTGGAGGACGCCGAGGATCTGCCGCACGCCGTGCGCGCTGGCCTGGGCGTGGATGTGCTGGCACACGGCGCTGATGTGGGGACCCGCGGTGGCCGCACGCGCGAGCAGCGCCAGCGTCGAGGCCGGCGTCCGGGTCGGACGGTCGGCGTCGTGGATGCGATGCCAGCCGCGCGGCGCCCGCAGATGTTCGCGGAGGAGCTGACCGGTCTTCGGCGCGATCAGCCGGACGTGCAGATCGTTCCACTGCACCTGCACCCGCTGACCGATCCAGCCCGGCGGCGCCCCGTAGTACGCCGCCTCGACCTCGACGCAGCCATCGAGATGTACGGTGCGCTCACCGTAGCGGTAATAGCGAAACGGTTCGAGCGGGAGCGGGCCGAGCGCCGGCCGCTCCTCGGCAAACATCTCGGCGACCTGCCGCTTCGTGGTGCCGTGGATGCGCGTATCCGCCCAGCGCGTCTCCCAGCGATCGAGGTGGGCCTGCGCCGCCTCGAGCGTCTCGAAGCGCAGCCCCTTCAGGGCCTTCTGGGCGTGGCTCACGCCCGCCTCGACTTTGCCTTTGCGATCGGGATCGCGCACGCGACACGGCAGCGCCACGACCCCGTAATGGGCGAGCACGTCGCGATAGAGCGGATTGAGGGTGGGATCGTAGATGTCGGGCGTGAGCACGCCCTCTTTCAGATTGTCCGGCACGACGATCTTGGTGGTGCCGCCCAGCCGTCGAAACGTCCGCTCATGCAGCTCGGCCCAGGTCTGCGCGCTCGATCGCCACACCAGCCACCGCACCGACTTGCGCGAGTAGCCCAGCGTGAAGACGAAGAGGCGCACCCGCTTGTACTTGCCGCTCTGCGGGTCGCGCACCATCGGCCCCTCGCCGGCGTAGTCGACCTGCCCCTCTTCGCCGGGCGCGGTCGTGATCACCACGCGGGCCTCGACGGGCGTCACGCCGCGCAGGCGCACGACGAAGCGGCGGACACTCGCATACTTCGCCGTGAAGCCGTGGTCATCGACGAGGCCCTGGTAGATCGCGACGGCGTTGCGCCCACGATCCACCGCTTCCGCGATCAGCTCGCGATACGGTTCACACGCACTGACGCTGGGCGCCCGCGGGGGCGCCGGCCCCCCCGAGTCGGTGGACACCCCCGGCGAAATGGCCGGATTTGGCGACGCCGGGTCGGTGGACACCTCCGGAGAAATGGCCGGTTTTGCCGCCCGTTCGCCTGGCCGGCCGCGCCCACGCACGCCGATGCCGGCGGCCCGCAGGTAGCCGCCGATGGTTTCGCGGCGCACGCCCGTGGCCGCCTCGATGCGGCGGAGCGACCATCCCAGGCGACCCAGCGCCACGATCTGTTGCTGCTTCTCTTCGTCCAAGACGTTACTCATCCGGGCGAGGGACCATAGGTCCGCCGCCCTCGTCAACGTCTCGGCCGCCGTCAGTTAATGGCCGGTTTTGCGGTGTCGATTAATGGCCGGATTTGGGTGTCCACCGAGG
>CAYJPQ010000172.1:0-2521 GCA_964372085.1 uncultured Bifidobacteriaceae bacterium
CCCCCCCCCCCCCTCCCCGTAAGGCCCGAGCATTTCCAGGGGTGCTCGGGCCTGTTTTTTGTACCAAATCAGGAAACGATGTCTCGTTTCGTTACGAGCGTGCAACTCCAGGTCAATCAATAGTTTACAACGCTAACATGTGTCCACCTCTCACTCACTGGTCTTTAATAGACCATATGACCATTGTGACATATTGTGTACCAGTAACATCCTCTCTGGCTGTCGCCTGTAAGTCTCTGTACCGCAAGAAGAAGCGGCATTCTTCCGTGCAATGACAGAAATCGCCCGTCAATGGCTGGCTTCTTGCTATGTGGCTTGACGTTATGAAATCTCTGCCAATCACTTCCCCGGTCCGGAAAAAGGCCGTGTGGGGCCGTTCCGCGGTCGCCCTTGTGTTCTGTGCCCTGCTGGCCTCGCCGGCCGGGGCCCAGTCGGCCGAGCCGAATAAGCTCGACGAGGCCGTCCGCAAGGCGGTGACCGCCGGCGAATCCACCCGGACCATCATCCAGTTTGAGTCCACCGCCGAGCGCGATGCGGCCTTCGAGCGCCTGCTCGACCGCGGTGCGGCCGTGCGCACGATGGACACCGAGGGCGGCCCGGCGCTCAACGTGGTGTCGAGCGCCGCGACCCTGATGACCGAGGTCGACAACGCCGCGCAGGTGTCCATCGACGCGAAGGTGTCGGTATTCGCGGCCAAGAAGACACCCGCCCGGGCGAAGCCCAGGGCCAGGGGCGTGGCCAGGAAGAAGGCTGCGAGGGGCTTTGTGCCGGCCATCACGGTGGCGGTGATCGACTCGGGCATCGCGCCCAACGCCGACCTGCCGAAGTCGCACCTGGTGCACTACCAGGATTTCGTCACCGTCGGGACGACCCCCGTTGACGGCTGCGGCCACGGCACGCACGTGGCTGGCATTGTCGCTGGCAACGGCTCGAGGTCGGGCGGCGAGTACGACGGCGTGGACCCGGCCGCCGGCCTCGTGGTGCTGCGCGTGTTGGGCAACGATTGCTCCGGCAACACCACCGCCGTAATCGACGCCCTCCGCTGGGTGGCCGACAACCATGCCACCTACAAGATCAAGGTGGTCAACCTCTCGCTCGGCCACCCCGTGTTCGAGTCGATCGTCACCGACCCGATGGTGGCGGAAGTCGAGAAACTGTCGCGCATGGGCATCGTGGTGGTGACCGCGGCCGGCAACATGGGCATCAACCCCACCACCGGCAAGCCGGGCTACGGCGGGGTGATGGTGCCCTGCAACGCGCCCTCGGCCGTCTGCGTGGGCGCCCTCGATACGCGCGGCACCAAGGCCCTCGGCGACGACTTTGTCGCCTGGTTCAGCTCGCGCGGCCCGTCGCGCTTCGACTTCCTGGCCAAGCCCGACCTGGTGGCCGACGGCGTCAACGTGACCTCGGTCGCCGCCAAGAACAGCAAGATCTACGGCAAAGACGACGACGGCAAGAGCCTGAAGCGCCGGGTGGCCGGCACGAACGATGTGTTCCCGGCGGCGTCGTACCTGTCGCTCTCCGGCACCAGCATGGCGTCACCCCAGGTGGCCGGCGCGGCGGCCCTGGTGCTGACCGTCAACCCCGGCCTGTCGGCCAACGCCGTCAAGATGGCGCTGCAATTCACCGCTCGCAAGCTGCCGAAGGCTGACGCCCTCACCCAGGGCGCGGGCGCCCTCAACATCGTGGGCGCCATCCGGTTCGCATCGCTGGTGGACCCCTCGGCGGACCACGGCACGAACTGGATTACCGGGGGGGTCCTGCCCAAGTGGAACTTCGACGAGAACTGGCAGCGCGTCCGCTGGGGCAAGCGCCTGATCTACGGCGACAGCTTCGCGCCCGACGCCGCCGCTTCGGTACACATGATGCGCTGGGACGACAACATCGTGTGGGGCTTCGACACCCTCGACGAGAACATCGTGTGGGGCAGCTGCTATGGTCCGGGTGACGACAGCTGCGGCGACGAAAACATCGTCTGGGGCAACGGCCTCTTTGACGAAGACAACATCGTGTGGGGCAGCTCCTGGGACGACAACATCGTGTGGGGCAACAACAACGACTCGGGCGAGATCATCGTAGACGGAGACACCGAAAACATCATATGGGGTTACTGGGCCGACAACATCGTCTGGGGCTTCTGGGACGACAACATCGTGTGGGGCGCGGTCACCCGCGACGAGCTCGACAACATCGTGTGGGGCAGCGACTGGGACAACATCGTGTGGGGCAGCTGTGCCGCCACGAGCGCCAAGTCGGCCGACGACAACGTCGTGTGGGGGTCCAGTTCCGTCGTCGTGGCCAAGGGCGAAGCAATCGTCTGGGGTAACTCCTGGGACGACAACATCGTGTGGGGCTTCGCCGATGGCGACAACATCGTGTGGGGCAACAACTGCGGCGGCAAGGCCAAGGGCAAGTAACCCGGACCTGTAGAGCGCCCAGACCATGGCCATCACGATGATCACCGCAACCACCCGGACCGAGGTCACGACCTCCGACTGGAGATCGGGCTTGCCGGTGCTGA
>CAYJPQ010000173.1:0-2300 GCA_964372085.1 uncultured Bifidobacteriaceae bacterium
GCGCCTGGTGGACTTCATGTACTCGCGGTACTCGGCCCCGAGCGGGCTGGCGAGCAGGCGGCGCTCCTCTTCCACCGCCGAGGCGGCGTAGCACGCGATGAGGCCGGCCGCCGTGAGGCCCAGCAGTACGCTGTTCATCGCCACGGGCACAGCCAGCCACGCCAGCGAATACGCCAGGTAGAGGGGATGCCGGACGAAGCGGAACGGCCCGGTTCGCAAGACGCGATCGGGGCGTGGTTCGTAGACGAACGTTCGCGTGAGGGGCACCCGGCGCGCCGCCTCGATCGAGGCCAGGAAGATGGTAAGGGACGCGGCGTACATCGCGATGCCTGCGCCGGCCCACACCTGGCTTGCCGGCTCCATCGCAATCAGGCTGATGCCATGGATGATGCCCACCAGCACGCTGAGGTCCTGGAACAGCCGCTGGGGGCGAGTCAGGATGGGCGGCTGCACGAAGAAGTTCTGCAGCGCCACGGCAAAGATGATGAGCGTCGACCCGCCGGCAACCGCCAGCGCCAACTCGATCAGGGTGTCCGGGAATTGGGTGGACACGTCAGTGTTTTCCGCCCTGGGGCGCCCGCATCACTGGTGTGGGTGGATCAGCGAATGGCGGCGATCACCCGCGTCACGAACTCCGCCTCGTTGCCGGCGTGCCACCGCCACACAACCACCAGGTCGTGGTCTGGGGAGATGGTGATGGTGTTGCTGCCGGCGCCGCGCGCGCCGTACACGGTGGCCGGCAGGCCCGGGTAGTTCTTCTGCCGGGTGTTGAGCCACCAGAGATACCCGTAGTCGGGCCCGTTCGTGCTCGGCGTGACGGCGGCCTTCACGAACGCGGGCGGCAGCACCTGCCTGTCGCCCCACTGGCCGCCGCGGAGCCACAGGTAGCCGAAGCGCGCCATGTCCCACGAGTTGATCCAGACGCCGCCGCCCCACCGCGTGCCGCCGCTCACCGACGGCATCCTGCGGCCGTCGATGTCGACGTAGCTGTTGTGGTACGGCACCCATTTCCACTGGTTCGACGCGCCGATGACGTCCATCACCTCGTCGCGGAACACCTCGGGCACCGGCTTCTTGAAGATGCGCAACAACGACAGGCCCAGCCGGTTGATGCGCACGTCGTTGTATTCGTAGAACGTGCCGGGGCGCTTCGGCTCGCGGGGCTTGCGCTCTCCCTGGCCGAAGGCCTCGCGGCCGACGAAGTCGTCCTTCTTGCCCCACATGCTGCCTTCCCACTCGCTCTCCTGCTGCAGGTGCATCTTCCACGTGACCTGCGCATTCCTGGGCGAGTCATAGCCGCCATCCTTCACCGTGGCGCCCACCGTCTCGTCTAGGTTCGCGATCTTGCCGTCGCGCATCGCCACGGCGGCCACCGAGGCCAGCATGCTCTTGGCCACCGAGTAGGTGGGGTCCACCCACGTCGTGTCGCCGAACTCGGCCACGACGTAGCCCTTGTAGATCACCACGCCGTTGGTCTTCGCGCGCTTGGTGGGTACCGATCCGAGCAGCGACCCGAAGATGTGCTCCTGGTCGGAGAAGTCCATCTCCCGCCGAGACTCGCGCGACTGGGCAAAGGCCACGGCCTCGGCCAGCTTCGCCGGGTCCATGCCCAGCTCGGCGGGCGCCTTCGTCGCCCACGCACCGGCGGGCGGGAAGTACGGCGTCTGCGCCGATGCCACGTACGGGGCCACAGAGACACAGAGACACAGAGCCAATGGGGTCAATGCCAGCCGGAGGGTCCGAACGTGTCCTGTGTATTTCATGATCAATTTCCTCTGTGCCTCTGTGTCTCTGCTTGCCCCGAGCGCAGTCGAGGGGTGGCCCGTACGTCCGTGGTCAGTAGCCCGGCCCGAGCAGCACCGCGTTCATGAACAGCAGCATGGTCGACTCGGTGAAGGCGCGGTAGTTGGGCTCTTCGGCGAAGGCGATCACGTGGCCCTGGCCGAAGGGCTGGTGCATCAGGAAGGCCTTCTGCACCAGCACGTCCTGCCCTTCGGGCCAGATAAGACCAGAGGCGATCAGCGTGTCCTTGGTGGCGTACACGCCGACGTTACGGCCCTTGTCGAGCTTGAGCGGCGCGAACACGCGCGAGCCCTCGATGATGATCTGGGTCTCGGCATCGTGGCCGGCCGAGAGCCAGTGGTTCTGGTCGAGCGTCACGCGCAGAATCGCGCCCGGCTGCGGCTCAGGCCGCTCCCGATCGGGCGTGATGGCCTTGTCGTAATCGAACGCCTCCCCTGGCTTCGAACCTGTAGAACCTGTAGAACCTGTAGAACCCGTAGAACCCGTAGAACCCGTAG
>CAYJPQ010000174.1:0-2263 GCA_964372085.1 uncultured Bifidobacteriaceae bacterium
CAGGAGAAGAACGCTGGAGATGAGTCTGTGGCGTGTCATCGAGGCTCTCCGTTGCAGAACCAAGGGCACCAGACGACGGATTCGCGATTGGTGAACGCGACACCGGCTGGCTGGTGGAGTATGACTTCGCTGGCGGGGCGCGCGCAAGGTGACGTTGAATTACAGACGAGAACCTGGTGTTGGAGCCAGTGCTTGCAACGAGTCGAGCACCTCGGCGATGTCGGCCTCCGTGTGCGCGGCGTTCACCTGGAAGCGGATGGTCTCGTCGCCCTTCGGCACCACCGGGGAGGTGAGCCCCACCGCCAGGATGTGCCGCTCGAACAGCCCGCGCACCGCGGCGCGCACCTTGTCGGTGCTCCTCAGCAGCAGCGGCACCACCGGGTGCGGGCCGGGGATCGATTCGAGGCCCAGCGTGTCGAGGCCCTGCCGCAACTGGCGCGTGCGCGCGGCCAGGTTGGCCAGCCGCTCGCGCCCTTCTGGCCCGTCGGCGACGTCGATGGCGGCCACCGCCGCCGCGCAGTCGGCCGCGCCGAGCGGGTTCGTGTAGATGTAGGTGTCGGACCTCTGCCGCACCGCCTCGATCAACTCGGGGCTGCCGGCCACGAAGCCGCCGTTCACGCCGAAGGCCTTGCCGAAGGTGCCGATCAGGATGTCCGCCTTCGCGCCCGCGTGCTCCTCGGTCCCGCGCCCCGTCGCCCCGTAGGCCCCGATGCCATGCGAATCGTCCATCATCGTCACCACGCCGTCGCGGAAGCGGTGGTCGTGAGCGGCGGCCACGCGCAGCAACTCGACGAGCGGCGCGGCATCGCCGCGCATGCTGAAGATGCCGTCGAAGATGACGACAACGCGGTCGATGCCGGGAGGAACGGCCTCGAGCTTCTGCGCGAGGTCGGCGGGGTCGTTGTGCGTGAAGATCGAGCGGCGATCGCCCGGGACGTTGGCGATGCGCATCGCGCGGATGATGCAGTTGTGGTTCAGCGCGTCGCCAATCCAGAACGTGTCGGGGCCGGTGAGCGTGATGGCCGTGCCGAGCACCGTGGTGTAGGCCGAATTGAAGGCCTTGGCGGCCGGGCGGCCGGTGAAGGAAGCGATGCGCGATTCGAGCGCCACGTGGTGCACCGACGTGCCGTCGATGAAGCGGACGGCGCCGGGCCCGGCGCCGAACACCCGCGCCGCCTCGTCGGCCGCGTGCAGCACCTTCGGGTGGTGCGACAGCGACAGGTAGCTGTTGGCGTTCATCCGGAGATACTCGCCGACGCTGCCCTGCAGCCGGTAACGCGGGCCGCGCGCGCCCGCGGCGGGGACGTATCCGGTGATGATGCGCTCGGGCGCCTTCGCACGGCCTTCGCGCTCGACGTCGGCCACGTCGCGGGCCAGGCTGGCATTCAACTTATCGAGTGACATGGGTTACCTAGCCTACTACTGGTGCCGGGCTCGAAGCGCATGTGCCGCGCCACCGAGGGGCTGGCCGTACCCGCGAAGTCGCAGGCCGTGAGCCGTAAGCCGTGAACTGTTCCTTGACATCTGATGCGTGATGCGTGATGATACTGACGGTCAGGGAAGAAAGATGAGAACCACCTTGGATATCGATGTCGACGTGCTGCAGGCTGCGAAGGAACTGGCGGACATACAGGGCCGTACCACGGGACAGGTGCTGAGCGAGCTGGCCCGAAAGGGGTTGGCGCCCCCGAAGTCTTCTCTCCGCGTGCGCAATGGCGTGCCGCTGTTGCCGCGGAGGCCTGCCGGGTCGCCGCCTGTCACCATGAAGCTGGTGAACGAACTGCGAGACGAGGACTAGGCGGGGCTCCAATGCGTGTGGCCCTGCTTGACGTCAACGTGTTGCTGGCGCTCTTCGATTCCAACCACGTGCACCATGAACCGGCGCACGATTGGTTCGAGGACCATCGTTCGCACGGGTGGGCGACCTGCACCTTCACAGAGAACGGGTTCATGCGGGTGGTGGCCAATCCGGCCTACGGCCTGGGGAGCATGCGGGTGGAGGCTGCCGCCGCCCTGCTTCGCAAGTTCCGCGCGAGCGGCCATCACGCATTCTGGCCGGATGCCGTCTCACTGGTCGATGAGAAGCTGTTCAACCTGGGGATGGCATCGGGCCATCGCCAGGTGACCGACATCTACCTGCTCGGGCTGGCCGTCAAGATGAAAGGCTGCTTGGCGACCTTCGATCGGAGCATCCCCTCGAGGGCCGTTGTGGGCGCCACGCCCGCGGCGCTGATGGCGATCGGCTCCGAGTGATGGAGCACCC
>CAYJPQ010000175.1:0-2205 GCA_964372085.1 uncultured Bifidobacteriaceae bacterium
CTCTGAACCCCTGAACCTCTGAACCCCTGAACCTCTGAACCCCTGAACCTCTGAACCCCTGAACCCAAGGATCCCTCCATGCACTTCGCCACTCGAGCCATTCACGCCGCCCAGCCCAGCGACCCCGCCACCGGGGCGCTGATGGCGCCCATCTACCAGACGTCCACTTTCGAGCAGGAGAGCCCGGGCGTGAATCGCGGGTACGAGTACTCCCGCACCAACAACCCCACGCGGCAGCGGCTGGAACAGGTGCTGGGCGAGCTCGAGGGCGTGGCGCACTGCGCGGTGTTCGCCTCGGGCCTGGCGGCCGAGCACGCGGTGCTGCAGGCCTACCTGAAGGCCGGCGACGAGGTGGTGGTGCCCGCCGACGTGTACGGCGGCACGTGGCGGCTGCTCACGCGCGTGTTCGACGGCCTCGGCCTCGACATCAAGCCCACCGACACCACCAGCATCGAGGCGGTGGCGGCGGCGGTGACCGGCCGCACGCGGCTGGTGTGGCTCGAGACGCCCACCAACCCGCGCCTGCTCGTCTCGGACATCCGCGCCGTGTCGCAGGTGGCCCACGCGCGCGGCGCCCTGGTGGTGGTCGACAACACGTTCGCCACGCCGGTGCTGCAGCAGCCCTTCGCGCTCGGCGCCGACCTGGTGGTGCACAGCGTCACGAAGTACCTGGCGGGGCACTCCGACCTGATCCAGGGTGCGGTGCTGGCGCGCGACCCGGCGGTGTTCGAGCCCGTGCGCTTCCTGCAGAACGCCGTGGGCGCGGTGCCGGCGCCGCTTGATTGCTGGCTCACGCTGCGCGGCCTCAAGACACTGGAGCTGCGGGTGCGCCGGCACGCCGAGAACGCGGCGCGCCTGGCCCAGGCGCTGCACGGGCATCCCCGCGTGCGGCGCGTGTACTACCCGGGGCTGGCCCATCACCCCGGTCACGACGTGGCTTGCACGCAAATGCAGGGCTTCGGCGGCATCGTCACCTTCGAACTGGATGGCACCTCCGACGAGGTGCGGGCGTTTGTGTCGGGGCGCCGGTTCTTCGCGCTGGGCGAGAGCCTGGGCGGGGTGAAGTCGCTCGTGAGCCACCCGGCCAGCATGACGCACGCGTCCATTCCAGCCGATCGGCGCGCGGCGCTGGGCCTCTCGGACGCGCTGGTAAGGCTGTCACCGGGGCTTGAACACGCCGACGACCTGGTGGCCGACATCCTGGAGGGACTCGTTTCGTCCTAAACTGAGGGCCGGATGAGCCGCTACTTTGTCACGGGCGCCACGGGCTTTCTTGGCAGCGAGCTGGCCAAGCAGCTGGTGAGCCGCGGTCACAAGGTGGTGGCGCTGGTGCGCACGCCAGGGAAGGCGCGCGTGCTGCAGACCATCGGCGTCGAGCTGCACACCGGCGACATCACCGACCACGCCACGCTGCGCGCGCCCATGGCCGGCGTGGACGGCGTGTTCCACGTGGCGGCCTGGTACAAGGTGGGCGTGAGCGGTCCACAAGCCGACCAGGTCAACGTGGACGGCACCCGCAATGTGCTGAACGTGATGGGCGAGCTGGGCATCCCCCGGGGCGTGTACACGAGCACGGTGGCCGTGTTCTCCGACACCAGGGGCGCGGTGCCCGACGAGACCTACCGCTACGACGGCCTGCACCTGAGCCACTACGACCGCACCAAGTGGCTGGCGCACTACCGCGTGGCGCTGCCCAAGATGGCCGAGGGTCTGCCGCTCACCATCGTGATGCCGGGGCTCATCTATGGCCCGGGCGACACCAGCGGCATGCACACCGCGCTGGTGGATCTGCTGCGCGGGCGGCTGCCGGCGACGCCGGCGCGTACCGCGTTCTGCTGGGCGCACGTGGAAGACATCGCGCGCGGGCACATCCAGGCCATGGAGAAGGGACGGCCGGGCGAGCAGTACATCATCACCGGCCCTCGCCACACGTTCCAGGACGCGTTCGACCTGGTGGCGCGGCTGGCCCACGTGCGCCGCCCCCTGCTGCACCCCGGGCCCACCACGATGAGGGCGATGGCCGTACTGATGGGACAGCTGCGGCGCTTCGTGGATCTGCCGCCGGGCCTGTCGCCCGAGGCGCTGCGCGTGCTGGCCGGCACCACCTACTTCGGATCCAACGAAAAGGCCGTGCGTGAACTGGGGTTCAGCGCCCGGCCCCTCGACGAGGGCATGGCACAGACGCTGGAGCACGAGCTCCGCGCG
>CAYJPQ010000176.1:0-2186 GCA_964372085.1 uncultured Bifidobacteriaceae bacterium
ACGTCGGCCGCCAGCTCACGGAGCCACGTCCATCCTGCCGTCTCTTCGTCGAGCATGATCGACAACACCAGCGCGCTCAGGCCGGCGACCTGGCGCCGGGCCGCGTCTTTCTCGTCTTTGAGGGCTTGCCTGGATTCCGCAAGTTCCACGAGAAGGGGATCATCGAACCGCCTGCTGCACTCCACAAAGGCACTCCGCTCGTAGCAGAAAACAACCGGGAGGGTGGGCGCCGCTGTTGCCGGGAGGCCGCCAAAGAAACTGAGCCGATCGTCGCGTCCGGCCAGCTCCTTCGCGCGGGTCGCATCCGCGAAGTCCGTGGACTCCAGGTCCGATTCGTATCCCGCCTCCCACCGCAGCAGGGTTCGAACCGGTGGCCCAAGCGCGAGCACGTGGAACGTCGTGCAGCAGCGCTGCCCGCCGCTGAAGGTTGACACAATGAGCTCGGGCTGGTCGTCGCCGGTGACGTCCTCACAGCGTTCCACGTTGACCTGGCGCTCACGGATTTCGAAAACGCGGCGGTCGCGGCCGTCGACGAGAGTCAATGTGCCCCCGGCCTTCGGCACGAGCCCCGACACGTGGACGAGCGCGTACGGGCCACACCGGGCCGTGGCGGCCGGTGGCGCCGCGGCATCGCTGGCGACCGCCTGCGCCACGACAGACGCGGCCGCAATCAGCAGGCAAAAACGAAGTTGGCCCCGGCCCATCTCGACGGTCCTTTCATGGATTCACGTTCCGAATAGTCCAGCTCTCATTTGCTCGTCCTACGGCTTTGGACGCGGCGCGAACATTCGTTCGATTGCTTTCGCGCGGTCGACGGCAGGCAACGCCGGCCCGGGGCGCCCCGATTGGGGCGCGCCTGTGCCTTGCGGCGCAATCGTGAAGCCCGCGACTATGCGATCCAGCGCCGCTTCAACCTTGGCGAACATCCCGCGGGGGCCGCCGCCATGACCGCGTAGTGGATCTGGCTTTGGTCGTTAGTCTCGCGAGGGACAACAGTCAGCTTGTAGCGGATGGTCGCGTCTTCGAGCACCGCGATGAGGACGGGGCGGTCGAGCAGGACGTCGAACTTGCTTGAGATCAGTCTCCGTGTGGTGTCGTTCTTGAGCCTGACGGCGGCTCTTGCCAGCACGTCGGTGACGGCAGCAGCCGTGGCCTCTCGCTGAACGAAGAAGATCACCCTGACGTCGGATTGGGAGACCTGAACAATCGCGGGGGTGCCGTCGGCGTCGGCGCCCGGCTTCCACCCGGCTGGCACCACGACGGAAAAGCCATCGGCTGGGCGCGAGAGGACCGCTGCACCCGGGGATTGCGCGCGGGCAAGCGGGGCGCACGCGAGCAGAACGCCGACGATGGCGATGGTACGGTTCATGGTGTCGTCGCTACGGCTGCCTCCCCGCCTCGAAGACGAACTGCCAACCACCATCGCGAACTGCTTGCTCAACCGACTCGCGCAGCCGGCCATACTCGAGAGTGCCTCCACCCCCTACGCCGGTGTCGGTTCGCGATTGTGAGACGCGGGTTCCTCGCTGCGACGACTTCTCCACCGTGAATGCCGGCGGCGGAATGCCCCAAGACGATTCCGAAGACGATTCGCGAAAGCGGGCTTGTTGGGTGCCCTCGTCAAGGGTGATGCTGAATCTGTAGGTTACCTTGCGTCCGCCGAGAAACCACTTGGCGGCGATCGCGTCGTGCTGACCGGAAATAGTGCTGCCGCTGGTCGCAGCGTTGGCGACTCCCTGGTTGGTTGCGAGGGCAGTGAGGCGAACGGCGAGTTCCGACCGCAGGAGCGCGTCAGACATTGTCAGCCTCCCGGCTAACTCGTCCCCTTTCTACACCCGATCACCCGGAGCGTCAATTATTGAGCTTTGGCGATGGGCGGCCGACTTCTGCTCCCTCCGGGAGAGTGAGCCGAAGGCGAACGATCTGGCGGAGGGAGAGGGATTCGAACCCCCGATACCGTTTCCGGTACAGCGGTTTTCAAGACCGCCGCCATCAACCACTCGGCCATCCCTCCGGGGTACCAAATACTAGCGAAAGTTAACAGTTCGATGGTGGACAGTTCACAGTTTCAGTTTTCAGTTTCAGTTGACAGTTCTCAAGCCTCAAGCCTCAACCCTCAACCCCCAAGCTCCAAGCCTCAAGCCTCAACCCTCAACCCCCAAGCTCCAAGCCTCAAGCCTCAAGCC
>CAYJPQ010000177.1:0-2089 GCA_964372085.1 uncultured Bifidobacteriaceae bacterium
CGACGAAGACCCCGACGCCGAGCCCGAGAAGAAGGAGGGCTGGAAGCGGAAGACCACGCCGCCCATCGTGATCGACCGCTACCACTTCAAGCAGGACCGCGAGGGCTACCTCACGCACGTCTACAAGCACATCGCCATCTTCGACATCGCCGCGAAGACCGCCACCACGCTCACCAAGGGCCGCGTCGACGATGGGAGCCCGTCGTGGTCGCCTGACGGCACGCGCATCGCCTTTCTCAGCAAGCGCGCGCACGCCGAGCCCGACCGGACGTCGAACGACGACCTGTGGGTGATCGAGGCGCGCGCAGGCGCCGAGCCCGTGCGGCTCACCGCCACGCCCGAGGGCGAGGGCGGCCGCCCGGCGTGGAGCCCCGACGGATCGCGTCTCGCCATTCTCGTGGGCGACAACGACCAGCACACGGCCTACGGGCTGGACAAGCTGGCCGTGGTGCCGGCCAACGCCCCGCAGCCTGCAGCGCCGCGTATCCTCACGGCATCGCTCGACCGCGCGGTATCGAGCCCGTCGTGGTCGGCCGACGGCAGCCGCATCTCGTTCCTGCTGGAGGACGATCGCGCGCAGCAGGTGGCGAGCGTGCCGGCCGAAGGCCCCTCGACTGCGCTCGGGGCAAGAGGCATACAACGCGTCACGGACGGCAGGCGCGTGATTGGCGTCGCGCACGCGGGGACGCAGGCCGACGGCAACTTCGCGCTGGTGGCCATGACCGCCACGACCCTCCCCGAAATCTCCGTGCTCGACGGGGGCGCCCTCCGCACCATCACGAAGCACAACGCGTCGTTGCAGGCCGAGCTGCAGTTGGCGACCACCGAGGATTTCACCTCCAAGAGCAAGGACGGCGCCGAGGTCCACGGGCTCATCGTGAAGCCCGCGGGCTACCAGGCCGGGCGCACGTATCCCACCATCCTCTACATCCACGGCGGGCCTAACGGGCAGGACCAGCACGCCTTCAGCTTCGACCGCGAGTTCCTGGCGGCCAACGGCTACGTGGTGCTGGCCATCAACTACCGCGGCAGCGCGGGGCGTGGCCAGGCGTTTCAGAAGGCCATCCACCGCGACTGGGGCAACCTCGAGGTGGTCGATCTGCTCGGCGCGGTGGACGAAGCCGTGCGCCAGGGCATTGCCGACCCCAACCGGCTGGGCATCGGCGGCTGGAGCTACGGCGGCATCTCCACCAACTACACGATTGCCACCGACCCGCGGTTCAAGGCGGCCGTGAGCGGCGCGGGCAGCTCGATGCAGTTCTCGATGTACGGCCTCGATCAGTATGTGCTCCAGTACGACCAGGAGATGGGGCAGCCGTGGAAGGCCAGGGACGCGTGGATGAAGGTGTCGTATCCGTTCTTCAACGCGGAGCGGATCAAGACGCCCACGCTCTTCCTGGGTGGGGAGAAGGACTTCAACGTGCCCATCGCCGGCAGCGAGCAGATGTACCAAGCGCTCAAGAGCATCGGCGTCGACACACAGCTCGTGGTCTACCCTGGGCAGTTCCACGGGCTCACCATCCCCAGCTATCAGCGCGACCGCCTGCAGCGGTACCTCGACTGGTTCAACAAGTACGTAACGCCGGTTAGCCAGTAGAGGCGACCCTTCAGGGTCGCCTGTGGGTGATCGCAATGTCCACTGCTTCTCGATCCCTCTTCCTCTTCCTCTTCCTCCTGCTGCTGTCGGCGGGATGCCGCTCGGCCGCTCCGCCGTCGCAACCGGCCGCCCCGGCCGTCACCGCCACGGCGCCCGCCGCCGCGGCGCCGAAGCCCGACCCCGACTCCGTCCGCTGGGTGCGCGAGTCGGCCGAGTTCCGGGCGCTGTTCGTGCAGGTGTATCGCCTGGCCGCCGTTCACGTGGAAGCGGCGGCCCGGACGCGCGCGGCCGGCACGTGGGCCGTGGTGCTCGACGCCGACGAGACGGTGATCGACAATTCGCTTCACGAGCTGGAGCGCGAGCGGCAGGGCGGCCTGCCGTTCACCCCCGAGGGCTGGGACGCGTGGGTGAAGCGCCGCGAGGCCACGCCGCTGCCGGGCGCCGCCGCGTTCCTCGCGCGCGTGCGCGCCCTCGGCGGCAAGATTGCCATCG
>CAYJPQ010000178.1:0-2014 GCA_964372085.1 uncultured Bifidobacteriaceae bacterium
GATGGCCGCTTTCCGGAGCCTCCCGTGCCGGTGCGTTGTCTGTGTTCTATCTGTGGCCGTTTTGTCTGTAGGCCACGGATGAAACACAGATGGCCGACTTTTCGGAGCCTCCCGTGCGTTGTCTGTGTTCTATCTGTGGCCGTTTTATCGGTGGTCTATCGGTGGCCCGTCGGGGGCTCCTCCAGGTGCCACCCCGTGTCGCGCTGATAGGCATCGGCGGCCCGCAGCAGCGTGGCCTCGTCGAAGGCGCGTCCCGTCAACTGCAGCCCGATGGGCAGCTTCCCTGGTGCGAACCCGCACGGCACCGAGATGGCCGGCAGGCCGCTCAGGTTGGCGCTCACCGTGAAGATGTCGTTCAGGTACATCTGGATGGGGTCGCTGGTCTTCTCGCCCAGCCTGAAGGCCGGCGTCGGCGTCGTCGGCGTCGCCACGACGTCGACCGACTGGAACGCCTGCTCGTAGTCGCGCCTGAGCAGCGTGCGCACCTGTTGCGCCTTCAGGTAGTAGGCGTCGTAGTAGCCCGCGCTCAGCACGTAGGTGCCCAGCATGATGCGGCGCTTCACCTCGGCGCCAAACCCCTCGTCGCGCGTCCGCTCGTACATCTCGAGCAGCCCAGCGTCCTTGCCCAGGGCGGCGCGATGGCCATAACGCACGCCGTCGTAGCGGGCCAGGTTCGACGAGGCCTCGGCGGTGGCGATCAGGTAGTACACCGGGATGGCGTGGGCGGCGTGGGGCAGCGCGATGTCCACGACCTGCGCGCCGCGACCTGTGAGCAGGGCGAGCGCCGCGTCGAAGGCGGCAGAGACGGCGGGGTCGACGCCGTCGCCGACGAACGCGCGCGGCACGCCAATGCGCAGGCCCTTCACGTCGCCGGTCAGGGTTGCGGTCCAGTCGGGCACCGGTTCGGTGGACGACGTGGCGTCGTGCGGGTCGTGGCCGGCAATGACGCTCATCACCAGCGCCGCATCGGCGGCGGTGCGGGTGAGCGGGCCAATCTGGTCGAGTGACGAGGCAAAGGCCATCAGGCCGTAGCGCGAGACGCGGCCGTAGGTGGGCTTGACGCCCACGAGCCCGCAGAGCGCGGCCGGCTGGCGGATGGAGCCGCCGGTATCGGACCCCAGCGCCGCCGGCGCCATGCGGGCGGCCACGGCGCTGGCCGAACCGCCGCTGGAGCCGCCGGGCGTGCGCGTGACGTCCCACGGGTTCTTCGTGGCGCCGAGCGCCGAGTTCTCGGTGGACGAGCCCATGGCGAACTCGTCGAGGTTGGTCTTGCCCACGAACACCGCGCCGGCCGCGTCGAGGCGCGCCACCACCGTGGCGTCGTAGGGCGGCACGAAGCCGCGGAGGATGCGCGACGAGGCGGTGGTGGGCACGCCGCGCGTGCACATGTTGTCCTTGAGCGCCACCGGCACGCCGTGCAGCGGCCCGAGGGAGCCGCCAGCGGCGCGGTGCGCGTCGAGCGCGCGGGCCCGGGTGAGCGCCTGGTCGGCCATCACCGCGTTGAAGGCGCTCAACGCGGGCTCCACCGCCTTGATGTGGGCGAGCTGGGCCTCGCACACGACCTCTGCGGTCACCGCCCCTGCGGCCAGGTCGCGGGCAAGCTCGCGCGCGGACTTGCGGTGAATCATGCCATCACCCGCGGCACCTTGAACAAACCCGCCTCGGGCGCCGCGTCGGGCGCGTTGCCCAGCAGGTCGGCCCTCGACAGCGTGGGCCCCGTCACGTCGTCGCGGTCAACCGGACGGTTGAGGACGTGTGAGGTGGGCGGCACGCCCGTCGTGTCGAGGGCGCGGATTTGCTCGACGTAGTTCAGGATGTCGCCGAGCTGCCGGGTGAAGAGATCCAGTTCCTCGGTGGTGAGTTCGAGCCGCGCCAGGCTGGCAATGCGCGCAACGTTTTCGCGAGTGAGGGCCGACATGCTCGTTAAATTCTATCCCCTATCCCCTATCCCCTAAGCCCTAAGCCCTAAGCCCTAAGCCCCAAGCCCCAAGCCTCAAGCCCCAAGCCCAACAAA
>CAYJPQ010000179.1:0-2008 GCA_964372085.1 uncultured Bifidobacteriaceae bacterium
GCCCGCGGCGGTGCGAACGGCGGGGGCGGCGGCGCCACGGGCCGCCGGGCCGCCACGTGCTCGGACGGCACGAACGTGACCCCCAGTTCGGCGCCGTTGCGCAGGATGGTCACGGTGTAGGCCGTGCCGTCGGCCGTCACGTAGTCGAAGTCGACCGATGTCTCCTGCGGCAGGCGGCGGCGCGCTTGCTCGGGAACGATGGGGCCAATCAGCTGGAGGATTTCCTGCCGCGTAAGCGCGTTGCTCGAGGCGGTCTGGGCGGTGCCCGAGGCGTCGATCACGCGCGCGGGCATGCCGGCCTGCAGGCGCAGCGCCCTGGCGCCCGTGGTCATCAGGGTCTTGAGCAGGTTGTCGGCGGCTTCGGCGCCCATTACGTCACCACCTCCGCGAGCGAGACGATGTGTGCCGAGTTGATGAGCACGGCGCGATCCGGCAGCTCGAGGTACCGGAAGCGCTCGTCGAGGTGGGCATAGTCGCTGAGCCGATCGCGCCCCGGCGGCCGTTGCACCGTGACCACGCCCGTCATCGTGGCGCCGCTCGTCAGCAGCACGGTCACCGTGCGCCGCGTGGCCACGCCGTAGCTCGAATCGAGCTCGGTCTCGATCACCAGTGCGGGCAGCGTCACCGTGAGCACGTGCGCGCGGTTCACCAGCGAGGTGTGGCCGTCGGCGCCCTCGAAGGGGAAGAAGCCGCCCTCGGCGTTCAGCAGGTCGC
This sequence comes from uncultured Bifidobacteriaceae bacterium, assembly GCA_964372085.1. Lineage (GTDB taxonomy): Bacteria > Acidobacteriota > Vicinamibacteria > Vicinamibacterales > UBA2999 > 12-FULL-67-14b. The sequence continues at coordinate 715 of CAYJPQ010000179.1, forward strand.
CCACGCGCTCGGGCCCGGCGTGCACGTGGCTGGATCCCGCCAGGAACAGGTTACCCGCCAGTGTGGCGCCGGTGATGAGCGTCAGTTCAACCGCCTCGCGGCGTTTCTCGACCCGGAATTCAGACATGAAGACTGGACCGCCATCCTAGCATTTCGCGGGGAAGCCCCCCGCTGACGGCTCGCGCGGCTCGCCCGGGGCCCACGGCCTCGCGTGATATATTTCCAAGGTGAAGCAACCTCCTCGTATCGCTCCTGCTCAGGGTAAACTCGGCATCCTCCTGGTCGGCCTCGGTGCCGTCAGCACCACCACCATCGCCGGCGTCGTCGCCATCCGCAAGGGCCTCGCCCAGCCAATCGGTTCGCTCACCCAGATGGGCACGATTCGCCTTGGCAAGCGCACCGAGGGCAAGTCGCCCAAAATCAAGGATTTCGTGCCCCTGGCGGGGCTCGACGACCTGGTGTTCGGCGGCTGGGACATCTTCGAGGAAGACTGCTATGCGGCGGCCTGCACGGCGGGCGTGCTCGACCGGGGGCTGCTCGAGCAGGTGCGCCCCGAGCTCGAGGCCATCAAGCCCATGCCGGCGGTGTTCGACCAGCGCTACGTGAAGCGCCTGAGCGGCCCCAACGTCAAGAAGGGCAAGAACAAGAAGGACCTGGCCGACCAGCTGATTGCCGACATCCGCGGGTTCAAGGAGAAGCACGGCTGCTCGCGCCTGGTGATGGTGTGGGCCGGCAGCACCGAGGTCTTCATGAAGCAAGGCCCGGTGCACCAGTCGCTCGCGGCCTTCGAGAAGGGCCTCGAGGCGAGCGACGAGGCTATTCCGTCGAGCATGGTGTACGCGTACGCCGCCCTCAAGGAAGGCATCCCGTTCGCCAACGCCGCGCCGAACCTCACCGCCGACATCCCCGCGATGATCGAGCTGGCCGCGCAGACCAAGGCGCCCATCTGCGGCAACGACATGAAGACGGGGCAGACGCTCATCAAGACGATCATCGCGCCCGGCCTGAAGGCGCGCCTCATCGGCGTGAAGGGGTGGTACTCCACCAACATCCTGGGCAACCGCGACGGCGAGGTGCTGGACGACCCCGAGTCGTTCAAGACCAAGGAAGAGAGCAAGAAATCGGCGCTCGACTACATCTTCCAGCCGCACCTCTACCCCGAGCTCTACAAGGACATCTCCCACGTCGTCCGCATCAACTACTACCCGCCGCGCGGCGACAACAAGGAAGGCTGGGACAACATCGACATCGTCGGGTGGATGGGCTACCCGATGCAGATCAAGGTGAACTTCCT
>CAYJPQ010000180.1:0-1942 GCA_964372085.1 uncultured Bifidobacteriaceae bacterium
CCATGCACCCCTGAACCCCTGAACCCCTGAACCCCTGAACCCCTGAACCCCTGAACCTTTGTTAGTCTGATCCCCATGCCTCCGCCCCCCTTGGTCGCCCGCAACCTGACGCGCGCGTTCGATGCCCGCGTGGCGGTGAGCGGCCTGTCGCTCTCGGTGGCCGCCGGCGAGACGGTGTGCCTGCTCGGCCCCAACGGCGCGGGCAAGACGACGACGATGCGGATGATGGCGGGGCTGATGCCTCCCACGTCTGGGACCGTGGCGATTAACCAGGTGGTGGTCACGCCGGCCACCGCCGACCAGTCGCGGCGGGCCATCGGCCTGCTCACCGAGTCGCCGGGGCTCTGGGAAGGCCTCACCGTGCGCGCCAACCTGCTGGTGTACGCGCGGCTGCACGGCCTCACGCCGCCCGGGCCCGCGGTGGATGCGGCGCTCGACCTGGTGGAGCTCGCCGATCGGGCCGACGACCGCGCGGGTCAGTTGTCGAAGGGCCTGAAACAGCGCGCGGCGCTGGCGCGGGCCCTGCTCCACCGGCCGCCCGTGGTGCTGCTGGACGAGCCCACCGCCGGACTCGACCCGGCGAGCGCCCGCCACGTGCGCGACCTCATCCTCCGCCTGCGCGGCGAGGGCCGCGCGGTGCTGGTGTCCACGCACAACCTGGCGGAGGCCGAGGAGGTGGCCACGCGCATCGCCGTGTTGCGCACGCGGCTGCTGGCGCTCGACACACCGGCGGCGCTCAGGCGCGACGCCGGTGCCCCGCGCGTGGACATCGATGTGGAGGGCGACGCCTCACGATGGGGGGCCGTGGTATCGGGCTTCAGCCGGGCGTGTGACGTGGCCGGGTCGCGGCTGTCGGTCGCACTGGCCCATGAACATCTCGTGCCCGACCTCGTGGCCGCTCTCGCCGCCGCGGGCGCGCGCATCGTCCGCGTCACGCCGGCGGCGCGCAGCCTGGAGCAGGTCTACCTGGACCTGGTGAAGGAGGCGTGATGGACCTGCTGTCGGCGGGCTCGCGCGCCCGCATCCTGGCCATCGCGCAGAAGGACGCGGCCGAACTGGCGCGGCGGCCGGGCGCCATCCTCCCGGCCATCACCATGGTGTTCGGCGCTCTGATCCCGGCCTTCATGGTGGTGATCGGCGCGCCTGCCTTGGCGGGCGAGTCACTGGAGCAATCGGGGGAGTTTGCCGACGAGGCGCGGGCGGCGCTGTCGGTGCTGCCCGAGTTGGCCGGCCTGGGCGTGAACGCGCAGATCCAGGCGTTTCTCTTCCACCAGTTCGCGCTGCTCCTCCTGCTGATCCCGGTGGTGGGCGCCATGGCGCTGGCCACGCACGCGGTGATTGGCGAAAAGCAGGCGCGGGCCCTCGAGCCGCTGCTGGCCACGCCGCTATCGACGGTGGAGTTGCTGGCGGCCAAGACGCTGACCCCGCTGGTGTTCGCCGTGGCGCTCACCTGGATCAGCATCGGCCTGTACATCGCGGGCATTGTCGTCGTGGGCGAGCCCGGGGTGTGGCAAGCCATGGTCACCTGGCGCACGCTGCTGATGTTCGGCGCGCTCGGTCCACTGGTGGGCCTGGCGGCGCTGCAGTTGGCGGTGATCGTGTCGTCGCGGGCCAACGATCCCCGGTCGGCCCAGCAACTGGCGTCGCTGATGATCCTGCCGATTACGGCGCTGTTCGTGGGCCAGATGCTCGGCGCCTACGTGATTGGCACCCCCGCCCTGGTGCTGGGCTGCCTGGGCTGCGTGGGGCTGAACGCGCTGCTGGCCTGGGTGGGCATCAGGGTCTTCGATCGGGAAACGATATTGATGAGATGGAAATAAAGGGGGGTGCAGGGGTGCAGGGTGCACGGTGCAACGGTGCCGCACCGCTGCACCCTGCACCCTGCACCCCTGCACCCTGCACCCCTGCACCCTGCACCCCTGCACCCTGCACCCCTGCACCC
>CAYJPQ010000181.1:0-1710 GCA_964372085.1 uncultured Bifidobacteriaceae bacterium
GGTGAGGGCGCCGAAGCCTTCGGCGCAGGCGGCCCACCCTCTCCGCCAATCTATAGAAACGCTGAAACCGCCAGAACCGCTCGACCGGTGTCGGGTGACACTATATCCAGCGCGGTAACGTCTCAGAGCCCAACATCTTGGCACCAGGGTGGCGCAGGAACCCACGTGACGCACCTCGGTTTGGTCGGGTTTGCGGATCACAGTGCGGCACCGGCTGAAATATCGTCTAAACTATAGATGCTATTTGAGGTATCCCATGCCACGTGTGGAATTGAAGCTCAAGCAAGCCAGCGCCGTGTTGGGCGTGCCGCAGAAGGCCCTGCAGAACCTCGTGCAAGCGCGGGTTCTGAAGCCGCGACGCCGCCTCGGCCTCTACTATTTCGACACGAGCCTGCTGCTTCAGGCGACCGTCGCGCTCTACCTCAAAGAATCGCTGGGGGCCTCGACGAGTTACCTCACCAAGTTTGCCGACGCGGTCGCACAGCTGCCCGGGTTCGAGACCCGTACGCCTGCCATCGTGCGACTCAGGGCGAGCGCCTGGAAGGGCGATCCTCCCGTCGAGATCCGGATCCCTCTAGGTGCTCTGGCTGTGGAACTTCGCCGCCGGTTGCCGCTTGCGGATGTCGCGAGAGACCTTCCTCCTGGACGCAAGCGCCTCGGGTGGAAGCGTGAGTTTCTTGCCTCCGTTCGGGCAGCCGCGACGGACCTGACGGACGTCTCGGACAAGCAGATCACGGACACGGTCAACGCCTATCGCCGGGACCGGGTCAAATCGGTAATGACCGTTGTCGCCGAAGCCACGTCACAGACGGCGTAAGGGAGTGGTTGACACCTCGGTTCTCGTCGCCGGCGTGGCCGGTCTCAAGGATCCGTCTGTGCCGACCACGCCGAGTGCCCGGTTCCTCCACGAGTGGATCGAGCACGACACCTTCACGTGGCTGGTCACGCGCGACATTCTCGACGAATACACCGAGGTGCTCGCTCGATTGGGCGTGCGCCGAGCGGTGATCGGCCGGATCGTCAACCTCCTGCGGCGGGAGGCCGAGTTCATCGAGACACCGCGCACCGTCGAGGCCGAGCCGGACCCTGGTGACGCACCGTTCTGGGCGTGCGCCGAAGCAGGCGCGGCCGATTTCATCGTGACGCTCAACACGAAGGACTTCCCGCAGGGCCGCCTGTCGGCGAAGGTCATCGGCCCCCACGAACCGCTGCCGTCGCATCGAGTCCGGCGGCGACTCGCGAGGTCTGGTCGAGCGCGATAGACGTCAACGCGATCGACGCCGGGCGGGTTGCACTTGGCGTTCACGTCGCTCCGCTTCAAAGGCTGAGTCGTCGCCGCAGTGAATATACAGACGTCCGACCAACTTCGTGCCTTCCAGTTGTGCCCAACCGCGACCGCAGCTTGGTGATCTTCCAGTAGCCGATGAGGTCCGCAGTCTTCATGGTGGAATTCACTGTACCTATTACGTACCTACTGCCGAGGTTTCCATCGGTTCGACCGGTTCCATCGAATCGAAATCCCTGTAAGTTGTTGAACCAAGGGGGGCTGGTCAAGTCCGAATCCCACCCTCTCCGCCAACCTTCGCCCTCCAGACACGCGCGGGCTTCGGCTGGGCAGGCCCAAGAGCGGAGGCGGCTTCGGCGGGATGGCTCCAGGTGAGGGCGCCGAAGCCTTCGGCGCAGGCGGCCCACCTGCTCCGCCAACTACCT
>CAYJPQ010000182.1:0-1702 GCA_964372085.1 uncultured Bifidobacteriaceae bacterium
CGCCGTTCAGCAGGATGGCATCCGAGCCCCCGTTGCGCGCGGCCATCAGGACACGACGCACCGGCTCGGCCGAGCCGGCGGGCAACACATCGAGGGCGGCCCTGGCCCGCTGCAGCATCTCGGGGTCGGCCGACATCAGCTCCACGAGCGTCGAGAGCGACACGCCCTGGGTCACCGACGCGCGCGGCAGCAGGCGGCTGCCCTCGGCCACGCCCACAATCACGTCGCTCATCTGCAAGGGACCAGCCACTCGCAGGCCCACCGCCAGCGGCACGTCGGTCACGCCCACGCGGCCGTCCGCATCGGTGGCGACGGCCCGCAACCGGTAGCGGCCGGGCACCAGCTTGGCCGACGTCGTCACCGAATACGGCGCCGGGGAGCCGGCTTCCAGGCGATAGCGGCCCGTGGAAACGACGTTGTCCTCGTTGAAGACCGCGAACCCCCACTCCACGGGCAGGCGCAGACCCGGGGCCGCCACCTCCGACGACAACAGCACCCGCAGGGTGCTCGCCTCGGTGCCCCTCGTGGAATACGCCGCCACGCTCACCACGATGTCGCGCACGTCGCTCGGCTGCCGCAGCAGGGCCGCCACGGCGGCTTCGGCGTCGCTCGAGGCCGGCGCCCCGGAGACGCCCGCCACCTTGCGTGCGGCCCTCACCGTGAGCCCCGGTCGGTTCACCGACACCTCGAGCGCGCGGAGGTCTGTCGTCACGTCCTCGGGGCCACTCTCCACGCCCAGCACGTAGTAGTTGGAGAGCTCCCGCGCGATGCGGTCGAACACGCCCGCGGCGCTCCCCACGCCCATGTAGTACGCACCGCCGGTCATGCCGGTCATGAAGGTGAGGCCGGCCGTGAGGTCGCGGCCGCCAAATGCCGAGGCCACGCTCTTGCGATCCGTCACGTCGGAGCCGGGCTGGTCGATGTGGACGACGGACACCCTGGTGCCCGCTCGCGCGACCTTCTCTGCGAACCGATCGAAGGAGGCCTGCAGGTCGAGGCCAAACACCAGGCCGCCAGAGATGAACACGATGTGCTTCGAACCGCGGAGGGACACGAGGCGGCTCGCCAGGTTCTCGAGCACCGACATCGTGGTCTGGACGTGGGCGCGGCCCTCGGCCAGCATCGTCTGCGCCTGGATCTTGAGGTCGTCCGGGCACAGGAACCGCATCCCCTCCGGCTGTCTCTCATTCGTGCACTCGCGCTCCATCACCTCCGCGATGATGCGGGGGTTGCGCTGTTCGTAGCCCAGGGCCTCGTCCCACGTCATCCGGCGGTCCTGGTACATGCTCTGGCGCGGGCGCGTGCCCGTCATCATGCGGAGCGCGGCCCGCACCCGATCGTGGTCGCGCGTCAGTTCCACGCTGCCCACCGGGATGCCGATCAGGCCCACCGCATCCTGCGGCCCCAGGGAGTCCATCACCGTGCCGGCGGTCTCAAGCAGCACCGCCTCGTTGCCGGGGGTGCCGGCTGCTGGCCCGCCCGCGTCGGCGGCGCTCCGGCCACCCAGCGCGGTCACGAGTCCGGCCGCGGCAACACGGCGGGGCCACCCCGTAAACATCACTGCGGCACGACCTTGGCCGACGCGCCGAACTGCTTGAAGTCTGAATAGGTGGAGCGGGTGGTGGCGCGGCCCACCGACGGCGTCAGGGTGTTGGTGAAGAGCGACAGCAGGCGATCGCGCCGGTCGCGCAGCGCCTTGCCA
>CAYJPQ010000183.1:0-1667 GCA_964372085.1 uncultured Bifidobacteriaceae bacterium
TCGACGAGCTGCCCCAGTTGTGGAACATCCTGCGCGGCGACATGAGCATCGTCGGTCCCCGGCCCCTCCGCCCTGGCGAAGCCGACACCACGGCGGACGGGCGGCACCTGCCGCTCTCGGCCATTCCCGGCTACGAGGCCCGGCATCGCGTGCGGCCGGGCCTGACGGGCCTCGCGCAGGTCTACGCGCCGCGCGACCTGCCCCGCACCGGCAAGTTTCGCTACGACCTGCTGTATCAACGCCGAGCCGGCTTCTGGCTGGATGTGCGGCTGATCCTGTTGTCGTTCTGGATCACGCTGAGGGGCCGATGGGAACACCGGGAACCCAAGCTCTAGCAGCCGGCCCTGTATAATTGCCCGGTATGCACGACGCCATCATCGTGGGAGGCGGGCCAGGAGGGTCCGCGGTGGCGCATGGGCTGGCGACCGCCGGGCGTGATGTCGTCGTGCTCGAGGAGCACGAGAGCCTCGGCTCACCAGTGCATTGCACGGGCGTGCTCGCCGCCGGCGTCGTGTCCTCGCTCGGGCTTCCGCCCGGCATCGAACTGAACCCGCTATCGACGGTGCGCTTCGTGGCGCCGGCCGGGAGTTCCTTCGACTATTCCACCGCCGCCACGGAGGCCGTGGTAATTGACCGCCAGGCCTTCGACCTGGCGATGTCGGCCCGAGCCGCGTCCTCCGGTGCGCGGATCGACCGCGGGCGGCGCGTCATCGACGTCGAGCCCGGCGCGAACCGCGTGAGGGTGACACTGGCCGATGGCGCCACGATCGAGTCGCGTTCCGTCGTGCTCGCCTGCGGCGCCAACTACACCTTCCAACGCCGGTTGGGCATGGGCATGCCCTCGACGTTCCTGCAGTCCGCGCAGATGGAGTTGCCAGCCGATCGGATCGGCGACGTCGAGGTTCATTTCGGCTCGGAGATCGCGCCCAAGGGGTTCGCATGGGCCGTGCCCGTGCAGCGAGCCTCCGGCCTCTTCGTCCGCGTCGGCGTGATGGCCGAGGCGAACGCACGTGAGTACTTCCTGCGGATACTCGGGCGGGTTGGCGACCGGTTAGGCGTGACGGCGCCAGGCGAGTCGGCGCCGCGTCTGAAGATGCTGCCGCTCGGCAGCGTGCGGCGCACCTATGCGAACCGGGTGCTGGCGGTGGGTGATGCGGCGGGGTTGGTGAAGCCGACGACGGGCGGCGGGATCTACTACAGCGTCGTCAGCGGCGAGCTGGCGGCCGAGGTGCTGCACGCCCAGTTGGCGACCGGCGATCTCTCGGCAGGGGCGCTTCGGGACTACGAGCGGAAGTGGCGGAGCCGTTTCCAGCCGGAGTTCAAGGCACAGTTCGCGCTGCGCTTCATCGCGCAGCGGATGCGCGATTCCGACATCGATGCGCTGTTCGAACTGGCCAGGACCGACGGCATCCTGCCGCTCGTGCGTCAGAAGGCCCGATTCAACCAGCACCGCGACTTCATCATGGCGCTGCTGCGGCACCAGCCGGCCAGGCGAGCCCTGTTCGGGTGGCTCGCCAAGTCGGCCTAGGCCTTGGGCTCGATGAGCCTTCGCTCGAGCAAATACAGCGACAGGATCAACTCCGCGCCTGCGCGCTGGAGCGCGTAGTACACTCCGGCGCGTCCGTCGAGCAGCCCCCCTCGCACCAGCAGGCAATAGAAGAACATGG
>CAYJPQ010000184.1:0-1650 GCA_964372085.1 uncultured Bifidobacteriaceae bacterium
GTACGGTAACCCGTGCGGGCACGGCCGTGGTCAGCCCCAAGTCATTCGCGGCGGTTCGATTGCCGGCCCGCGCGCGCCAATCATCTGTCCGCAATAATACGCATATTTAGGACAAATGTGAGGTTCCCGAAGGGGTGAGCAGGCACAGTGGCCGAGACTGGCGCCGGCGCAACGAGGGCCGGCGGCCGTCGTCTGGGTCCGTCGTCAGTTCACGAGAGGAGGAGGCTCAGAATGCGGGCATCGTACAGTCGCGAGATTGCGCATCAGGCGCGGGCGTCTTGGACGACGCGGAGGCGACCGCGCTGTCGCCGACGCGGTGTGGACTTGACGACGATCTCCACGTCCTGCCCGAGCCTGGTCAGGAGACGCATCAGCCGTTCGCTCGAGAAGTTTGTCAGTCGGCCAGTGAGCAAAGCTGACACCTTGGGCTGATCGATGCCCATCACGGCGGCGGCAGCGACCTGGGTGAGGCGACTACCTCGAACGATTTCACGAATTCGGCTGGCGAGCTGCGCCTTCGCCAACTCCTCTTCGGGCTCGGGCACACCGATGTCGGCGAACACGTTGCCCGAACTGGCGGTCACGGGAATCAGCGGCTTTTTTGCCATGCTTCATAATCCTCTTTGGCGCGCGAGAGCCGCGTTCCGATGAGATCCAGCTCGCTCTTCGGCATGGCAATTCTTGACGTCGTTCGGAAATGCGCTCAGGTCATCCTTGCTCGAGGCGACCCAGCGGACCGGCTTCGGAGCCGATTGCAGCGACGTTTTCGGCATCCTCATTGTATGCCACTACTGGCATATCGGCAAATGCGCAGGCCGAAGCCGGAATGGTCGTCGTCCCATACGTCGAGCCGTCCGGTGTTCGGCGGCTTCAGCGCGCGCACGATCCGATTTTCTGTAGATGATTCGCCGGATGCCATGCGAAGGACGCGGGGACCGCAGAAGGCTCCAACCAAGCGGCTGGTGAGCTTGCGGCTTAGCCCTGACGTGCTGGACGCCTATCGTGGGACCGGCCGCGGGTGGCAGGCCCGCATCAACACCGACCTCGAACGCGCAGCCAAGCGGCTGCAACGCACGTCGTGATGCGCCACGGCGCGCGCCGGCCGACAGCCATCAGGGATGCCGCCGATTCCGCCGATGATGGGGGCCGCGGCGTTCGCGGACGGCGCGGAGCACGGTGACCGGATGACGAGGCCCGGGCCAGGAGTCCGCCGACACCCATCTGAGCCTTCCTCGTGAATCCCAACCGCCCGTTTCTGGCTCCCACAGGCATGATCATGAACCGCACCACCGCCGCCGGCATCGCCGCCATCGTCATCGGTCTCGTCTCCATCGCCGCAGGAACACGAGTCCTGCTCGCCCTCGACGATCCCGGCTACCTCGTGGTGATCCCGCTCGTCTGGTACAACGTCTTGGCCGGTGCGGTGTCGGTGGCGGCCGGCGCGGCCCTGCTCGCCAAGCGCGCCTGGGCGCGCGGGCTGGCCTGGGGCATCCTCGGCGCCCATGGCCTCGTGCTCGCCACCATCGCGGCACTGAGCCTGACCACGGGCGGCGCGGCCACCGAGAGCGTCGGCGCGATGGCGTTCCGAGTGGTAGTCTGGATCGTCATCGTCTTCGCCGCGTCCCCAGGCGCACGGCACACCACATGAAC